>JBEKGJ010000004.1:0-142727 GCA_050012855.1 Verrucomicrobiota bacterium
GGGAGCGCGCCCGTCTCGGGCGCACCCGACGGCGTCCTCGCCGTCGGAAGCTCTTCGTCCCGTCGTGCCCACGATGGGTGAATTCCCATGGTCATCCGCGGACCAAGAGGTTCGCCGCGCGGACGCGGCGGACGGCGGGCGAGACACCCGCACTCCCCCGCTTCCCGTCACAAAACGAGCCGTGGGTCGTGGACCGCCGGGAACGACGGCGACGATCGGCTCCAGTTGGAGAAGGGGAGCGCGCCCGTCTCGGGCGCACCCGACGGCGTCCTCGCCGTTGGAGCGTCTTCGTCCCATCGCGCCCACCAACAGCCAAATGAGGACATTACCCGGGCGAATCGTGGCTTGTGATCGCCTGGAAAACCTGTCAGAACGCTGCCGAAGCCCCGATCATGGCTCGGAGCTTCGCGGTTGGTTCGGTTTGATGACCCGTTGAATGATCGAATGTGCTGCGCTGCGCAGGCGGCCTTTGGCGCTGCCGATACGGCTGAGCGGCTGGCTCGGCCTGCTGGGCCTCCTGCTGGTGTCGCTGGCGCATGGCGAGCCCTGGCAGGATGGGCCGGGATACCGCTTTCGCCATCTCGACGTGCCGGCCCCGGGCCGCACTGGTTTCTCCGTTCTTGCGCCCGCGCAGACGGGCCTCACCTTCACCAATGTGCTGCCGCTGTCGCGCCATCTGACCAACCAAATTCTGCCCAACGGTTCCGGCGTGGCCGCGGGTGACGTGGATGGCGACGGCTGGTGCGACCTGTTCTTCTGCGGGCTTGGTGGCGGCAGCCGGTTGTTCCGCAACCTGGGCAACTGGCGTTTCGAGGACATCACCGAACGCGCCGGTGTGGCCTGCCCGGACCTTGACGCCACCGGCGCGGTGCTGGCGGACATTGACGGCGACGGCGACCTGGACCTGATCGTCAATTCGATCGGCGGTGGCACCCGGGTTTTCCTCAATGACGGCAAGGGGCATTTTACGCGGAGCGGGCAAACGCTGAACCTCGGGCGGGGCGGCACGTCGCTCGCGCTGGCGGACGTCGCGGGCCAGGGCCGGCTCGACCTCTACATCGCCAACTACCGGGTTTCGTCGGTGATGGATGCGCCCGGCACCCGGTTCAGCGTCCGGACTCTCAACGGCCAACCAACCGTCGTCACCGTCAATGGCCAACCCGTGACCGACCCCGAGTGGACGAATCGGTTTCGGTTCACCATCGAGATGGGCGCCGGCGGTCGCGGTCGGTTTGCCTCCGAGGAACTGGGCGAGCCCGACGTTTTCCTGCGGAACGCGGGCGGCGGCAAGTTCACGCCGATCTCGTGGACCGACGGGACCTTTCTCGACGAGGAAGGCCGGCCGCTGGCTGAACCACCGCGCGACTGGGGACTGTCGGTCCTGTTCCGCGATTTCAACGGCGATGGCTGGCCTGACCTGTATGTCTGCAACGATTTCCGGAGCCCGGATCGGTTTTGGCTGAACGACGGTCGCGGCCATTTCCGGGCGGCGCCGCGCCTGGCCCTGCGGCAGAGCAGCTACTCGGCGATGGCCGTGGACGTGGCCGATTTGAACCGCGACGGTTTGGACGATTTTCTCGTGGTCGAGATGTTGAGCCGCGACCACGGCCGGCGGTTGACCCAGCGCAATCTCATGCACGCCGAAACCGGCTCCGGCGGCGAGATCGAAGGCCGCCCGCAATACCCGCGGAACACGCTCTTCCTGAATCGCGGCGACGGCACCTACGCCGAGGTCGCGCAATATGCCGGACTCGACGCCACGGAATGGTCCTGGGGCCCGATCTTCCTCGATGTGGACCTGGATGGTTTCGAGGATTTGCTGGTTCCCAACGGTTTTGCCCGCGACAACATGAACGCCGACGTGCAGGACCGCATCAACCAGCTCAAAGCCGGCAAGAAGTTGCTGAGCGTGGAGGAACTGCAATTGCGCCGCCTCTTCCCGCCGCTGGCCACCGGCTGTCTCGCGTTCCGCAATCTTGGCAACCTGCGCTTCCAGGAAACCAGCCAGGCCTGGGGGTTTGACACCAAGGCGATCTCGCAAGGCGCCTGCCTGGCGGACCTGGATAACGACGGTGACCTGGACGTGGTCGTGAACCGGTTGAACGAAGCCGCCGGCATTTACCGCAACGAAACCTCGGCGCCGCGGCTCGCCGTCCGGCTGAACGGACTCCCGCCGAACACGCGCGGCATTGGTGCGCGCATCACGGTGACCGGCGGCCCGGTGGCGCAAAGCCAGGAAATCGTCTGCGGCGGCCGGTATCTGTCCTGCGACGATGCGATGCGGTGTTTTGCGGCGGGCGCGCTCACCAACCAACTGCGAATCGAGGTCGCCTGGCGCAGCGGCAAACGCAGCGTCGTCACGAACGCCCTGCCCAATTGCCTCTATGAAATCGCCGAAACGGGCGCGAGCGTCGCGGAGCCTGTTCAAGTTCGTCCGCCCGCACCGGTGTTCGAAGATGTCAGCGGACGCGTGCCCCATGTTCACCACGACGAGTTGTTCGACGATTTCGCCCGCCAGCCGCTGCTGCCCAAACGGCTTAGTCAGTTGGGACCGGGTGTTTGCTGGTGGGATGTGGACGGCGATGGTTGGGACGACCTGATCATTGGCGCCGGCAACGGGGGGACGCTCGCGTGGTTTCGCAATGACCGGCAGGGCGGCTTCCAGTTGGAGAAGCAGGCGCCCTGGACCAACGTCGTCGCCCGCGATCAAACCGCCATCGTCGGCTGGGGCGCGGCCGCGGTCCTGGTCGGCGGCGCGAATTACGAGGACGGTCTGACCAACGGCAGCGCCGTGAACTTGTATCAGGCGGGACACCCCGAGGTCGCCGAAGTCGTGCCCGCGTGGGATTCGAGTGTCGGACCGGTGGCCGTGGCGGATTACGACGGAGACGGCGCGCTGGACTTGTTCGTCGGCGGCCGGGTCAAGCCGGGACAATATCCGGCGGCGGCCGCGTCGCGGTTGTATCGCCAGCAGGGCGGGAAGCTGGTGCTGGATACGACGAACACGATGCGTTTGGCGGAGGTTGGTTTGGTCAGCGGCGCGGTCTGGAGCGACCTCGACGGCAACGGCTGGCCGGAACTCGTGCTGGCGTGCGAATGGGGGCCGATCCGGGTGTTTCACAACGACCGGGGCCAATTGCGCGAGGTCACCGCCGAATTGGGCCTGGCGGACAAAATCGGCTGGTGGAACGGCGTGACCACCGGCGATCTGGCCGGCGACGGCCGGCTGGACATCATCGCCGCGAATTGGGGCGGCAACACCAAATACGAAAGCCACCGGGAAAAGCCCTTGCGCCTCTACTATGGCGATCCCGACGGCGATGGCTCGTGGCCCGTGCTGGAGTCGCATTTCGAGCCGGCGATGAACCAGTATGTGCCGGACCGAATGCTCGACAGCGTGGCGAAGGCCATGCCTTTCCTGCTCGGCCGATTTCCCACGCACCAGGCCTGGGCCGAGGCGGGCATGGATGCGGCGCTCGGGGATCGCGGCAGCCGGATGCGGTTCATCGAGGCAAACTGGCTGGAATCCACCGCGTTCTTGAATCGCGGCGGACGCTTTGAGGCGCGCATCCTGCCACTCGAAGCGCAGCTTGCGCCGGCGTTCGCCGTCTGTGTGGCCGACTACGATGGCGACGGCCGCGAGGACGTGTTTCTCAGCCAGAATTTCTTCGGCGTGGACAGTGAAACCTCCCGCTACGACGCCGGCCGCGGGTTGTGGTTGCAGGGCGATGGCCGGGGCGGCTTCCGCGCCGTGCCGGGGCAGGAAAGCGGCGTGAAGGTCTATGGCGAGCAGCGCGGCGCCGCGGTCGCCGATTTCGACGGCGACGGCCGCGTGGACCTGGTGGTCACGCAGAATCGCGCCGCGACGAAATTGTTCCACAACGTCACCG
This sequence comes from Verrucomicrobiota bacterium, assembly GCA_050012855.1. Taxonomy (GTDB): domain Bacteria; phylum Verrucomicrobiota; class Verrucomicrobiia; order Limisphaerales; family J093; genus JAJXZJ01. Next base: position 3,891 of record JBEKGJ010000004.1, read on the forward strand.
GCCGGCCCGGTTTGCGCGTGCGGCTGGCGGGGCCGGAAGGGAACCCGCATGGCATTGGCGCGGTGGTGCGGCTTGAGTTCAGCGAGGTTCATGGACCCGCGCGGGAAATCCATGCGGGGTCGGGTTACTGGTCGCAGGACAGCGTGGTGCCGGTGCTGGCCACGCCGACGCCGCCGACCCGGGTGTGGGTGCGCTGGCCGGGCGGCCACGTCACGACCGCCGATTTGCCGTCGGGCGCGCGCGAGGTGGAGGCCAAGGTTGACGGCCAGATGCGGTTAATCCGATGAATTACTTACGCTCACGGTTCGGATTGCTTTGCGCCCGGGGGACCTGGCTGGCACTTGCCCTTGGCTGGACGGGCGTGGCGGCGGAAATCGGTTACCGGTGCATCCCGCTCGCCGTTCCGGCCACCGGCCATGCCGGTTTCACGCTGCTGCCGCCCGAACAGACCGGTCTCGCGTTCACCAACACGCTGAGCGAGGCGAATGTCGCCCAAAACCAGATTCGCTTGAACGGTTCGGGCGTCGCTCTCGGCGATGTGGATGGCGACGGGCGGTGTGACATTTTCGTGTGCTCGCTCGAGGGGCACGTAGCGCTGTTTCGCAACCTGGGCGGCTGGCGGTTTACGAACATCACGGCCGAGGCGGGGCTTGATTTTCCCAGTCACGACACCACTGGGGCGGCCTTCGTGGACGTGAACGGCGACGGCCACCTGGACCTGCTGATCAATGGGATTGGCACCGGCACCCGGCTCTTCCTCAACGACGGCCACGGTCATTTCACCGAGATGGCGAATTCGGGCTTGGTCGGGCAATTCGCCGCCATGACCTGCGCCTTGGGCGACATTGACGGTGACGGCGCGCTTGACCTTTACGTGGCGAACTACCGGACCACCACGGTGCGCACGACCGGCTTCGCCCTCCTCAACGCGGACGGTCGCCGCATGATCATGCCGGAGGACCGCGGCCATCTCGAAATGACGGCCGAGGGGCGCGTGCTCGAAAATGGCGAGCCCCATTTTCTCTATCGCAACGTCGGCCACGGCCATTTCCGCGCCGTGTCGTGGACCGGCGGCGCGTTCCTGGACGAGGACGGCCGGGCGTTGAAGGCCCCGCCATTGGACTGGGGCCTGAGCTGCGCCTTCCGCGACCTGAACGGCGACGGGCTGCCGGATCTTTATGTCTGCAACGATTTCCAATCCCCCGACCGCATCTGGCTCAACGACGGGCACGGCCATTTCCGCGCGCTGCCACGCCTGGCGATGCGCCATACGGCGACGTTTTCCATGGCCGCGGATTTTGCCGACGTGGACCGCGATGGCCGCGACGACATTCTCGTGTCGGACATGATGAGTCGCCAGCACGGGCGGCGGCTTATGCAAATCGCGGCCATGACCCCGTATGCGACCGGCATCGGGGTCTTCGACGACCGTCCCCAACTGGACCGCACCGTCCTGCAGTGGAACCGCGGGGACGGCACCTACGCGGAGGTCGCCGCCTATGCTGGCCTCGACAATTGCGAATGGAACTGGTCGGTCCTCTTCCTCGACGTGGATCTGGACGGATTCGAGGACGTGCTCGCCGGGACGGGCAACATGTTCGACACCCAGGACAGCGACGCGCAGGCGCGGATCGCCGCCCAAGGACCCTATCCGCGGGAACGCATTCCGCAAAAGCTGCTCATGCTGCCGCCGCTCCGGCAGGCAAAACTTGCCTTCCGTAATCGCGGCGACCTGACGTTCACGGACGCCAGCGCGGCGTGGGGCTTCGACCAGGTTGGCGTCTCGTCGGGCATGGCCCTCGCGGACCTGGATAACGATGGCGACCTGGATCTCGTCGTCAACAACCTCAACGGCGCGCTCGGGGTTTACCGGAATGAGAGCAACGCGCCGCGCGTGGCGGTGCGTTTGAAGGGGCAACCGCCGAACACCGCCGGCATCGGGGCCCGGATTACCGTCACCGGCGGACCCGTCCCGCAGAGCCAGGAAATGATGTGTGGTGGCCGGTACCTGTCCTGCGACCAGGCCATGCGTGTCTTCGCGGCGGGAAGCGTGACCAATCGGTTGCGGATCGAGGTGGCCTGGCGCAGCGGACGTCGCAGTGAGGTGACCGACGCCCGGCCAAACTGCCTCTACGAGATCGAAGAGCCGACGAATGCGGTTGCGGCCGCGCCGCCGGCCGTCCCGGGCCAGCCCGCATCGGCAACGTCGTCGCCACCGCCGTTTTTCAAGGATGTCAGCGAGCGGTTGCCGCATTCCCACCACGAGAATTCGTTTGACGACTTCGCGCGCCAGCCGCTGTTGCCGCGCCGTCTGAGCCAGCTTGGCCCCGGCGTGGGTTGGTTCGATGTGGACGGCGACGGTTGGGACGACCTGGTGGTCGCCAGTGGCGCGGGCGGTGAACTGGCGGTGCTGCGCAACGACGGCCAGGGCCACTTCCAACGGCTGGAACAGGCGCCGTGGAAGCTGGCGGCGGGGCGCGATCAGACCACGGTGCTCGGCTGGAGCGACTCCGCCGGGGTTCGTGGCTTGCTGATCGGCTGCGCCAACTATGAGGATGGCCAAGCGACGGGCGCGGCGGTTCAGCAGTTGACCGCCGGGCAAAGCGCTGCCCGGGACGCCATTCCGGCCACGGCGTCGAGCGTCGGACCGCTGGCGATGGCGGATTACGACGGCGATGGCCGGCCCGACCTGTTTGTGGGTGGCCGGTGTGTTCCCGGTCGTTATCCCCAAGCCGCGCCATCGCAGTTGTGGCGGGCGGACAAGGACGGCTGGATGCTGGACCGCGAAAGCACCGCCCGCCTCGCCCAGGTCGGTATGGTCAGCGGCGCGGTTTGGAGCGATTTGGACGGCGACGGCTGGCCGGACCTGGTGCTGGCGTGCGAATGGGGACCCGTCCGCATTTTCCGCAACGAGCGCGGCCGGCTGACCGAGTGGAAAGCCCCAATCCACTGGGACGAACAATCCTCCGGCTACGCTCAATTCAGCACGCTCGACCAACTGACGGGCTGGTGGAACGGGGTGACCACCGGCGATTTCGACGGTGACGGCAACCAGGACCTTCTCGTGACCAACTGGGGGCTCAACACCGTTCAACACGCGAGCCCGGAGTCACCTTATTCGATTTACTTCGGGGATTTCGACGAGAGCGGCACGATCAACCTCATCGAGGCCATCCGCGACCCGGTCAGCGGTCGCGACGTGCCCGAGCGCGACCTCGATGCCGTGGCGGCGGCGCTGCCATTCTTGCGGGAGCGGTTTCCGACCTATGCCGCCTACGGCCAGGCTACGGTGGCCGACCTGCTCGGTCCGGCCCTGGTCAAGGCGCAGCGGCTCGAAGTCGTCACCCTGGCTTCCATGCTGTTCCTGAACCGGACGAATTACTTCCTCGCGGTCCCGCTGCCGCGGGAGGCGCAGTTCGCCCCGGCGTTCGCGGCGTGCGTGGCCGATTATGACGGCGACGGCCACGAGGACGTGTTCCTCAGCCAGAATTTTTTCGCGACGCAGGACAAGCTTCCCCGCTGCGATGCCGGGCGCGGCTTGTGGTTGCAGGGCGATGGCCGGGGCGGTTTCCGCGCCGTACCGGGGCAGGAGAGCGGCATCACGATCTACGGCGAACAACGCGGCGCTGCGATTGCGGATTTCGACGGCGATGGCCGCGTGGACCTGGCGGTCACGCAGAACGGCGCGGCAACCCGGCTCTTTCACAACATGCGCGGCCGTCCCGGTCTGCGCGTGCGGCTGGAAGGCCCAGCCGGGAATCCCCAGGGAATTGGCGCCGTGGTGCGGCTCAAGTTCCAGGATCGTCTTGGGCCGGCGCGGGAAATCCACGCGGGGTCGGGCTACTGGTCGCAGGACAGCGTGGTACCGGTGCTGGCCACGCCGACGCCGCCGACGCGGGTATGGGTGCGCTGGCCGGGCGGCCGCGTCACGACCGCCGATCTGCCGTCGGGCGCGCGCGAGGTGGCGGCTGATGTTGATGGCCATGTCCGGATGATCCGATGAGTTACACGGGTTCAGCCGTGGTTTTCAGCTTGATAACCGCCTGCGTGCCTGCGTGACGCGCTGATTTTCGGTGTTGTGTGCGGCGGTGTGGGTGATACGATGCCGATTGTTCGCTTGGGCATCACCGGCAACCAGACCAAGCCAGAAATGAGGAACAAGCGCAGCAGGAAACCTCCTCCTCGTCAGCCCGAAGAGCCCCTGCGGGGGTCAAAAGGACCACCTTCTGCCGGCAAGAAACACCCGATTTCCTCGAGCGGCGGAAAGTGGCGGTTGTGGGTCGCGGTCGCGCTGCTCCTTCTCGGCGGAGCGACGTTGTTTTGGTTTCGAGTGTCCCCTTCGGATTTGTGGTCGCTTTTGCAAAGCAAGGGCTCGACCGCCGCCTTGGAAATAGAACATCCCATTCAAGGGGCAGTCATGCCTTGGAACATGCCGGCGCCCGTCTTGTTATGGAAGACCAGTGTGCCCGGCCTTGACACCTGGGTGGCGACCTTCAAGGCCGGTTCGCAGCAGTGGCTCCACGAGGGCATTCAGCCCCGGTGGCGTCCGAGCGAGACGGAATGGCGAGGGATAAAACAGGGCGCGCGCGGCGGGCTCATCGAGCTCATCGTGGCCGGGTACGAGAAGGGCCACCCGCGTCAGATCCGGGCGCGGGGTGTCATTCGTTTCACGGTGTCCAGCGATCCGGTTGAGACTCCTTTGTTTTACCGGGAGGTCAACCTGCCCTTCAAAGATGCCGTCAAAGACCCATCCCGCATCCGGTGGCGTTTCGGCGCCATCGCTCAAGGCACAGCTCCACCGGTGGTGCTGCAGAATCTGCCGGTATGCGGCAACTGCCATTCCTTCAGCCGGAACGGGGAATATCTGGCGATGGACGTCGATTACGCCAACGACAAGGGTGCCTACGTCATCACTCGGACCGCGGCGGAGATGAAGTTGTCGACCAGTGAGATCATTACCTGGAACGATTATCGCCGGGAAGATGGCCAGCTCACCCTCGGTCTGTTGTCGCAAATCTCACCGGACGGGCGTTACGTGGTCAGCACGGTGAAGGACCTGTCGATCTTCATGGCCATGCCGGATTTGGCGTTCTCGCAGCTCTTTTTTCCGTTCATGGGGATCGTCGGCGTGTATGATCGAGAAGCGAGCCGGTTCTTTTCGTTGCCGGGTGCGGACGATCCCGCCTTGGTTCAGAGCAATCCGAACTGGAGTCCGGATGGGCAGTGGGTCGTCTTCGCGCGCAACCGGGCGGTCGAGGTGAAAGGGGCCCGGGGCCAGGGCCGGGTTCTGTTGGAGGGCCAGGACGGCGAGGAGTTTCTCAGGCAGACCAAGGGCTACCGTTACGATCTGTACCGTGTGCCGTTTAACGGGGGCAAGGGAGGCAAGGCGGAGCCCTTGCGTGGCGCTTCGCTGAACGGCCGCAGCAACTACTTTCCGAAGTACTCGCCCGATGGGCGGTGGATTGTGTTTTGCCAGGCGAAAAGCTATATGTTGCTCCAACCGGACAGTGAGCTGTTCATCATCCCGGCCGAGGGCGGCGAGGCCCGGCGGCTGGGATGCAATCTGGGGCGCATGAATTCGTGGCATAGCTGGTCGCCCGACGGCCGGTGGCTCGTCTTTTCGTCGAAAGCCCATTCGGATTACACGCAGCTCTATCTGACGCGCATCAACGAGAAGGGGGAGGCCAGCCCGCCGGTGTGGCTCGATTACATGGTGGGGCCTGGTCGAGCGGCCAACATCCCGGAGTTTGTCGCCCTGCCGGCCGATGGGATCGTCAAGATCCGCGAGCAGTTTCTGGATGACTACTCTTATGTTCGGGCGGGCAACGAGTTTGACCGGGCGGGCGAAGCCGGCCGAGCCATCGAAAAGTACCGAATGGCGTTGTCCTTGAATCCGGACAACCTCTCGGCGCACCGCCACTTGAGCCATCTGCTTTATCCCACCAGGAATCCCAAGGAAGCGGTCGAACACATGCAGGCCACGGCGCGTTTGGCGCCGCGCGACCCTTCCGCGCAACTCGACCTGGGTTCTGCCCTCCGGAGCCTGGGCGATTATTCGAATGCGATCGTTCATTTGGAGGCGGGCGTGGGATGGTTGACGAACCTGGCTGACCGGCAAGCTGAGTCAGTGGAGCACAAGCATGCTTTGCCCGAGGCCCTGCATTTCAACCTCGGCGCTGCGTATCAGCAGGTTGGCAACATCACCAACGCCGAATTCCATTACCGTGAAGCCTTGCGGTTGGCGTCCGACTACGCCGAGGTTCACTACAACCTGGGCACACTGCTCCTCGGTTCGAGGCGGATGACGGAGGCGGAGGAACACCTCGCCACCGCCATCAAGCTCACACCTGAGTTCGCATTGGCTCACAACTGTCTGGGCGTCATCCGAAGGCAACAGGGCCGACAGGCTGAGGCAGTGGAGTGCTTTCAGAAGGCGGTCCGATACGACCCCAACAACTGGCAAGCTCGCTTCAACCTGGCGACCGCGTATCTCTCCGAAGGCAACCGAGACAAGGCCATCCCCGAGTTGCGGGAGACCCTGCGCCTTGCCCCCTCCTTCGAACCGGCCCGCCGCGCCCTGGCCAAGGCACTCCAATAAACCCTCTGTATGGCGAATTGTTGCTCACGCGGCGACTGGCAGTTCGAAAAGCCCGTTCCAATGGGACCGGGAACGATGACGGCGACCTGGCCGAAATGGGCAATGGCGTGGTGAGAGGCCTCGAACTGCAGGAGGAGCAGACGCACCCGGCGTTCGCGAACATCACGGTCTGCCGCCGGGGACACACAAACCCTCGCAGGGGGTTCTTTGAACACACCGTCCGACCACGGTTGGAAGCTCACCGGCCCGACCTCCTGTGGATTGACCCAGCCCTGGCGTATCTCGGTGGCGAAGCAAACTACACGAACTGGCCGGAAATTCCCACGTCCGCATCGCAAGACGGTTGCGCGGACTGGCCGCCGGAAGCAAACTCGCGCCATGAAAGCTCCCGTCAAGGTCGGCGCCACGGGCGAAGCCGGCTTCACCGTCGAACCGCAGCACACCATTGACTTCAACCGACCCGGCCTGCCGCCGGTGCTCAGCACGCCGTCGCTGATCTGGTTCCTCGAACACGCCGCGATCGCAGCGCTCGATCCGGTGCTCGAACCCGGCGAGGTTTCGCTCGGCACCGAGATCGAAATCCAGCACCTCGCGCCCACGCCCGTCGGGCTCAAGGTCGCCTGCACGGCGCATGTCGTGCGCGCGGACGGCCCGGCCGTGACCTTCCAGGTCGAGGCGCGCGACGATCACGAGTTGATCGCTCGCGGCCTGCACCAGCGGCGGATCGTGCGCGTCGAAGGCTTCGCCAAACGTGTCCAGGTCAAGGCCGGCTCGCACTGAACACGACTCCCACCGGATGAGAACATTCCTCTTGGCCGCGCTGCTGCTCGCCGCCTTCGTCGGCGTGGCCGCGCCGGTTCGAAAGGTCGTCTTCACCTTCGATGCCCGGCCGCTGCAAAAGCTCGACCTCGGCCAGCCGGCCAACGCCGCCCGCGTTTGGGACACGCTGCATGTTCTGTCGGCGCTGCAAGGACTGGCCAACCGCGAGACGCCGCGCTTCTACCTGTTCTATTGCGCCGAATTCGGCACCGACACCGACCAGTTTTGGTTCAACTGGTTCCGCGGCGAGGACGGCTGGCTCAAGGACGTTGCGGTGCGTCCGCTGGCCGACGTGACCGCGGCGGTGACGACGTTGCGCGATGCGTTCGACGGTGTGGTGGTCTATGACCCGGAGGTGCCGGCCACGTCGAACCTGGCGTCCACGGCGGCCGGCGTGGAGCGGTTGTTGCCCGTGCGATTCGATCCCGCGACCAACTCGCTGTTCACGCTGCTCACGCGCCGGCTCGGCCTGCCGGTCAAGCTCTGGCTGGTGCGTCCGGACGGCACGCCAAAATTCACCGGCCGCGGCACGGTCCCAGACTCGACCCTCGCTTCCAGCGGCAGCGCCAAGGTGGACGCCTACCGCTGGGCGGCCGCGCGCTGGTTGAAGACCGGCCGCTGCGCCCCCGGCGTGGCGGCGTATTACCTCGACGCCTTCTGGCTCCGGCGCCCGCGCAACGCCGCGCCGGACATGCACACGCTCGCGAACCACGACTGGTTCATCGCCCGGCGCGCGTTCTTCTTCGACCTCGCACCGTGGGGCGATGAGCCGCCGGTGGACGATCCCGCGCAAGCAACGGGAACGGACAAGCGCGGTCTGCTGGAGGTGCTTCGCGCGCTCTACGATCGCGCCGGCGGCGGCATCACCAAGATCGGCGGCTTCCCGCCGTGGCCCTTTAAATACACCACGACCGGCGGCGCGGGAAAACACGAAGGTGTGCCGACCGAATGGGAGTTCACGCGCTTGATCTCGCAATTCAACGCCTACAAGGAGGCGGACGCCGCCGGCCCCGGCGCGATGGCCAACGCCTCGTTCTTCCAGCATTACCCGCTCAAGCAGCGCTATCCGCAGCCGAATCCGAAACCTACGCCCGCGCAGTGGCAGGCGCGCGGGTTGGTCGCCGCCGACGGCCGCGTCGCGAAGAGGCTCTTCGTCGGCCATTACGTGGGCGACTACGACGCGCCTTCGTGGCTCTACAAAGCGGTGCCGGCGTTCTTTCGCGACCCGGCGCGCGGCGCGGTGCAGCTGGGCTGGGCGTTCGATCCGAATCTCTCCGACCGCGCTCCGCAGGCGCTGGCCTACGCGTATCGCCACGCCACCACGAACGATTTCTTCATCGCCGGTGACTCGGGGGCGGGCTATCTGAATCCGCGCGGGCTGACGATCCGGCCGGATTCAGCACTGCCGAGCGGGCTGCGCGTGTGGAGCGAACATTGCCGGCGCGACTTCGCCCGGTGGGACATGACGATCACGGGATTCATGCTCGACGGCGCGAGCGGCGCCTCGACGGAAACCGAGTTCGCCGCCTATCGCACCTTCAGCCCGGACGGTCTTGGGACGCATTTCGAGAAAGGTCCCGCGCTGCATGCCGGCGTGCCGACGTGTCCGGAAATGGATTTGCCCGATTCGGCGGAGCAGGCCGCGAACGTCATCGCGGACCGCGTCGCGAAGGCGCGCGGACAAACCGCCTTCCTGTGGGCACGCAGCATCCTGAAATCGCCCGGCTGGTATGCCGAGGTTTCCCGGCAATTGCGCGAACAGCATCCGCAGGCCGCGGTCGAGGTGGTGGACCCGTACACGTTTTTTGGTCTCATCCGCCGCCACGTCGGCGGGGCGAACTGAGCCACCAACCGGCGGCAATCACCGCGCCGGCTTCACGTAGCCATTGGCGCGGAACCATTCGATGGCGTCGGCCAGCGCCTGGCGGGGCGGGGTCTGCGGCAGGCCAAGTTCGCGGATGGCCCTGGCCGGATTGAAAAACATCGTGTAGCGGGCCATGCGCACGCCGGCGACGGGCGCGCGCGGGGGGGTTCCGGTGAGCTGCGCCATCGCCTCGTTGACCTGGGCGGCGGCGAGGGCGATCGCGTACGGAATCCGGAAGCGTGGCGCCGGCAGACCGGTTAGTTCGCCCAGCACCTCAAGCATGGCCTTCATCGTCCAGTTGCCTTCGGCATGGCCGAGGATGTAGCGCTCGCCGGGCCGGCCCTTTTCGGCGGCGAGCAGGTGACCGACAGCGACATCGCGGACATGGACCCAGTTCAACCCGGTGTCCAGGTAGGCGGGCATCTTGCGGTTCAGAAAATCCACGATCACCTGGCCGGTGGGCGTGGGCTTCACGTCGTGCGGGCCGACCGGCGCGGTGGGATGGACGATAACGATGGGCGCTCCGGCGGCGGCCAACTCCCGGGCGATCTGCTCGGCGAGCCACTTCGAGCGTTTGTATTCATTGGTCATTTCCGCCAGCTCCGCCAGAGCGGTTTCGTCGGCGGGGACGAGTTGCCCGGCCTCGCCACGCGGTGGTCGCAGAGTGCCGACGGTGCTGGTATGGACGATGCGGCGGCAGCCGGCTTCGACGGCGGCTTGGAGGACGTTGCGCGTGCCGTCCACGTTCGCAGCGAACATGGGCCGGTAGTCGCGGAGCCAGAGGTGGTAGCTGGCAGCGACATGGAAACACCAGTCGCAGCCGCGCAGCGCAGCGAGCAGCGTGGCGCGATCCGACAAATCGCCGGCCACGGGTTCAAACTCGATGTCCGCCAGGCCGCGCCGGTCCGCGCCCGGCCGCATCAGGGCCTTGACCCGGTGTCCGCGCTGGACGAGTTCGCGGATCAGATTTGCCCCGATGAAGCCGGAGCCGCCGGTGACAAAACAGTTCACGGGCCTCGAGGGTAAGACGGCGTGCGACCGCCGGCGAGTTTTTCATGGCGGCGACGGGGCATTGCGGCCCCTTGACTTGGACCGGCCCGGGGTCATCATTACGGCCAGTTTATGGCAGTGAGCAGAAGACCCAGTCTCAGTCGCGAGCAGAAGCGCGACCTGGACATTGAAATCGGCTTCCTCGCGGGGTTGACCCGGCGCGATCCGGGCTATGTCGAGGCCTTGCAAATTCTGGGCGACGATTACACGAAGCGCGGCAGGTTCGAGGAGGGTCTGGCGGTGGATGAGCGGCTCGCCCAGCTCCGGCCGGACGATCCGCTGGCCCATTACAACCTGGCCTGCAGCCATGCGCTGACGGACCACCATGAAGCCGCGTTCCACGAACTGAATCAGGCCTTGGACAAGGGCTATCGTGAGTTCCGGTGGCTGGCAAAGGACCCGGACCTCGCCGGGTTTCGGGAACATTCTCTTTATCGGAAACTGCGGGCCCGCATCCGCGCGCTCGGCGTCAAGAGCGGCTGAGGCGGCGCCGCCCGCGCCCCCCACGCTCATGCAAGTCACCGTCGCCGGCCGTTCCCGCCCCTATCGCACCGTGTGGCTGGACCAGGGGACAAACCGGATCCGCCTGATTGAACAACGCCTGCTGCCGCACCAGTTCAAGATTGTCGCCACCCGCGATTTTCGCGAAACCGCACAGGCCATACGGGACATGATCGTTCGCGGCGCGCCAGCCATCGCGGCCACGGCGGCCTATGGTCTGGCCCAGGGCGCGCGGGCCTTTCGCGGGTGCGACTTCACGCGGTTCGAGCGACACATGGACGCCGTTCAGCGGACTCTGGCGGAGGCGCGTCCAACTGCGGTGGACCCGGTGAACGCCATGGCCCGCGTCCGCGCGGCGATGAGCGCGGGCAGCAGCGTCGAGCAGAAACAATCGCTGGCCCTGGAAGCCGCCGGGCGGTTTGCGGACGAAAGCGTGGAGCAATGCCAGGCAATCGGCCGGCACGGGGCCCGGCTCATCCGCAACGGCATGTCCGTTCTCACGCACTGCAACGCCGGCTGGCTGGCGTGCGTGGATGTCGGCACCGCCACCGCCCCGATCTACGCCGCGCAGGCGCAGGGACGGAAGTTTCACGTCCTCTGCGACGAAACCCGGCCGCGCTGCCAGGGCGCCAGCCTCACCGCCTGGGAACTCGCCCAGCAAGGCGTTTCGCACCAGGTGATCGCCGACAACGCCGCCGGCCATCTGATGCAGCGGGGTGAGATTGACCTGGTGATCGTCGGCAGCGACCGGGTCCTCGGGCGCACCGGGGAGGTGGCCAACAAGATCGGCACCTACACCAAGGCGGTGCTCGCGCACCGGCACGGAATCCCGTTTTACGTGGCCATTCCGCTTTCGACCATTGACTGGAACCTGCGTTCCGGCGCGGATATTCCGATCGAGGAACGCAGCCCCGATGAAGTGCTGGGCGCGTGGGGAGCCATCGCCGGGACGAAGGACGAGGGACGAGAGGCGAGGGACAAAGGACGAGGGGCAAAGGCCGGCAAGTGCGTTTATGTCCGCGTCGCCAACCCCACCAGCGGGGCCCGGAATCCGGGTTTCGACGTGACGCCGGCGGAACTCATCACCGGCATCATCACACCGGCGGGCATCTTCAAGCCGCGCGACCTCTGGCGGCGGCGCAGTGAACTCCAGGTGGTGTGAGTTGTTCCGGCGCGGCACCGGCGGATTACCGGCAGCCGTCGTCGAAAAGCCGATACGGAAGGGGAGGTTGGACCCGCGTCGCGGCCGCCCGTGACGGGCTTGTCTCCGCTGCCGGTTCTGATACAAGGCCCGTATGTCGCGCCGCCTTGCGTTCCAGATCACCGGCCTGATCGCCGCCGGCCTGTGGCTGGCGGGTTGCGCCCCGCAGCCGGTGGCGCCGGCAACGCCGGCGGCGGCGACGACCGCAGGGCATCGCGCGAAGTGGCCGCGGTTCACCCTCCAGGCCGAAGCAATCTGGCTGCTGAACCTGCCGAACGGCGAACGATTCGACGCCTCCGGCCTGCTGCAATTGCCGGATGGCGGCCTGCTCACGGTCAACGATCGCGGCCCGACCCTTTACCGAATCGAGTTTCGCCCGGACACCAACGCCGCCGACTTGCTGCCGCTGCCCAACTGTTTCACCCGGGCGCAACTGGCTCCCTTCGCCGCGGCGAAAACCGGCCGCTATGATTGCGAGGGCATTGCCCGCGACGAGCAGGGCCGGCTTTACCTCTGCGAGGAGGCGAATCGCTGGATTCTCCGCTGCGATCCGGCCGCGGGTACGGTTGAACGACTGGACATTGACTGGTCGCCGGTCCGGCGGTTTTTCGATCCGACGGACAACAACGCGTCGTTCGAGGGCATCACGATTCACGACGGGACGCTCTTCGTCGCCAATGAACGCAAGTGGGGCCGGCTCATCGCCGTGGACCTGGGCACGTTGAAGGTCACGGACCACTTCGTGGCGCGGCCGGCGGGCAGCCATCATCGGGACATTCAATACTCGGATCTGTGCTGGTTTGAAGGTGCGCTCTACGTGCTGTGCCGGCGCGACCGGGTGGTGTTAAAAGTGGACCCGGCCAGTCACCGTGTGCTGGCGCAATACGATTACCGGGCGATGGAGGAGGCTCCCGCCGTGACCTACCACACGATCGTGCCGGTCGGCTTTATGGAAGGGCTCGCCGTGGACCGGGACTTTTTCTGGCTGGTGACCGACAACAACGGCTTTTCCCGCGCGGCGAATCACCACGACCGCCGCCCCACGCTGTTCAAGTGCCGGCGACCGGATCGCTGAAGCCAGGAGCGATCGTGCCAGGAACGGCGGTTTCCGCCCCGTTGACATTGCCTGCGGGATGTGTCGCCCAAAAAGCGCTGGAGTCGTTGCCGCCACCTGCTAATCTGGTCGCCAGTGGTTGCCAGTGGCAAGGCATGGACCAGCCCACGTGCTTCTGCAGTGTTGAATCTTATGCGCAGGCTTGTGGCGGTGTTGCTCGTAAACCGGGTATGAAGAGGGGTGTCTGTGGCTGAAGCCGTGCGCATTCTGGTTGTGGGTCAGACTCCCCCCCCCTTTGGTGGGCAGGCGGTGATGATTCAGAAGCTTCTCGAGGGGAAGTACCCCGGCTTCGAGCTCATCCACGTTCGCATGGGATTTTCGCGGGAGATGGATGAAATCGGCCGCTTCCGTTTCGGAAAACTCCTCGAGCTGGCGGCCCTGCTGGGGCGGTCGTTCCGGGCCTGGCTTCGTTATCGGCCACCGATCCTTTACTATCCGCCGGCCGGACCCAATCTGGTTCCATTTCTCAGGGACGTGGTCTTCCTGACGCTCAGCCGGCCGTGGTTCAAGGCAACGATTTTCCACTTCCATGCCAGCGGCGTTTCCGAACTCTACCCGAAACTGAACCGGCTGCTGCAAGGGGCCTTCTGGCTGGCGTACCGGCGACCGGAACTGGCGATCCGCTCGGCTGCATCCGCCCCCGATGATGGGAGCTTTATGAACGCCACCCGGAACGTGGTCCTGCCCCTGGGTCTGGAGGATCATGGCCAGCATCTGACGCCGCGGGCGAGCGGCGGCCACCCGCCGGTCATCCTGTTCGTCGGGGTCTTGAAACGAACCAAGGGGGTCATGGTTCTGCTGGACGCGTGCCGGCGGCTGCGCGACCTGGGAAAACCATTCCGTCTCGTCGTGGTCGGCAAGTATGAGAGTCCGGATTTTGCCAGCGAGGTGCAGGGTTTTGTCCGGACGAACGGACTCACCGAGGCGGTGGCGTTTCCCGGCGTGCTGGTGGGCGCCGACAAATGGCGCGCCTACGAGCAGGCGGACCTTTTCTGCTTTCCCAGCTTTTTCGAAGCCGAGTCATTCGGCCTGGTGCTCGTGGAGGCGATGATGTTCCGGCTTCCGATCGTCGCGACCCGCTGGCGCGGGATTCCCGCCCTGGTCAACGACGGCGACAACGGCTTCCTGGTTGAAACGGAGAACCCGGCCGAAACCGCGGCGAAGCTGGCGCTGCTTTGCGATCATCCGGCGCTCCGGGAAGAGTTGGGCGGCCGGGGCCGGGAACGCTACCTCGAAGAGTTCTCCAAGGAGATCTTTGAAGCGCGGATGAACGAGGCCTTCAAACTGGCAGCCTCCATGATATGAAAGTATTGGTCACGGGTGGGTCGGGTTTCATTGGCGCCAATTTGATCCAGTTCCTGGCCGAACGGGGCGCCCAGGTTCTCAACCTGTCGCTCGATCCTCCGCTCGACCCGGGGCAGCACGCGTTCTGGCGGGCGGGCGACATCATGGACGCCGCCGCCCTGCGGCGTGGGTTTGCCGGCTTTGCTCCCGACCAGGTGATCCATCTCGCCGCGCGGACGGACTGTCGGGAGGATACGACCGTGGAGGAAAGTTACGCGGTGAACACCACCGGCACCCGGAATGTCCTGGAGGCGGTGAAGGCGACCCCCTCGATTTCGCGGGTGATCATCACTTCCAGCCAGTTTGTTTGCGGGCCAGGCTATCTGCCGAAGCGGGACGATGACTATCATCCCGTGACGGTTTATGGCCAAAGCAAGGTCATCACCGAGCAGCTTGCCCGGCAGGCGAACCTGGCCTGTTGCTGGACCATCGTCCGGCCGACCAATGTCTGGGGGCCGTGGCATATGCGTTATCGGCGCGAGGCCTGGCGGGTCATCGCCCGCGGCTTCTACGCCCATCCGGGCGGCAAACCGGTGATCCGGTGTTATGCTTATGTTGGCAATGTGGTGCGCCAGATGAACCGGATCCTCGAACTTCCCGCGACCCAGGTGAATGGAAGGGTCCTTTATCTTGGCGATCCGCCCGCGGACATTTACGAATGGGTCAACGGGTTCTCCCGGGCGCTCACCGGCCGGCCGGCGCGCAAGGTGCCGCGCCTGCTGCTGCACGGCGCCGGATGGCTGGGTGACGCCATCACCCGCATCCGCGGCAGGCAGTTCTACCTTACCACCCGCCGTTACCGCAGCATGACCACCGATTATGTGGTGCCGATGGAGGAAACCTACCAGGTGCTGGGCCGGCCGGAAATCCCGCTCCGCGACGGCATTCAGGAGACGGTCAAATGGTTGCGGGCCGCGGCGCAGATGCCGGACGGCCTTCAACTCGGCGGTGGCTGATCCCGGATGATTCAAGCCTTTCCCATCCGGCCGGTCACGAGGCCGCGGCCCGAACTTGAAGTCTCAATGTCACTGCCCGGGGGACATCTAGTTGGCGGCCGAACGCCCGGGGATCATCGCTTCGATGGCAGGGTCAAACGGCCCGGGTGGGCGGGCTGAGTTCTTCGTAAAGCCGGCAGTATTGGTCCGCCACGGCCTTCGCGCTGCGCGCGCGGACGCTTTCGCGAATCTCGGCGGGCGTCGCCATGGGTTTTTCGTCGCGGAGGACAAGCCGAAGCGTGTCGCGAAGGCTTGTCACGTCGTCCGGCGCAAACAACCGGCCAGTGCGCCCGGACTGGACGATGTCCACGTTGCCGCCGCTGGCCGAAACCAAGGCGGGGACGCCCAGTGCCAACGCTTCGATCAAGGCGACCGAACACGGCTCATTCGTGGACGGCAGGACAAACCAGTCGGCTTCGCGCAAGGTTTCCTCCGCGGACAACGTGGCGCCGTGGAGGCGGCAACATCCGGTCACACCACCGGACTGGATCAACCCGCGCAATTGGCGGTCGTAAGCCGCGCACCCGGGCGCCTCCGGGACCGGCCCCCAGTGGTGAAACTCGATTTGCCGGCGCTCCGCTTCGTCCAGTTGGGCGATGGCCTCCACCAGCAGGTGCCATTTTTTTGTGTGGTAGATGTTCCCGAGGCCCACCAGGCGAAGCGGGGCGCCGGCCTTGCGTTCGCGCCGGGAGACCAGCGGCGCGGAAAAGAAACCGTCGGCGCAACATTCGGAGATGATGGCCACCCGATCCGCCTCGGGAGACAGACCGTAATGGCGCGCCATGTTGGGCGTCAGCAACGATGTCCGCATGTGGCGGCGGCGGGCCGCCCAGCGGTAGGGTCCCAACCGGCGGGCATAGGCGTGGTTGGTATAGAGGATGGGCCGATGCCAGAGCACCGCCACCCCGGCGGTGAGGAAGAGCGCGCCACGCGAATGGGCCTGCAGCACATCGAACGGCTCGACGGCGAGTTGGGCCTTGAGTTCGCCGATGGCGCGGACGGAACGCCACAACAACTGGAAATGGTTGGCCGATTCCCCCAGCAGGTGGCAGCTGAAACGATAAGTCAGCGCTGGCCGGCGGACCTCACGGTAGGCCTGGTTCACCCAGACGACGTGCTCCACCCCCAGGTCCGCCGTGGCGGTCTGCAGATTGCGAATGACAGAGAGAATGCCACCAATATCCTCGGTTGCGCCCAGCAGGTGCAGGACTCTCATATCATGATCCGCCCACCCCCTGCGCCACCGGCACCTCGTCCGCCCCCGGTTGGGCCCGCTGGCGCAGCATCCGTTCGCACAGAATCACCAGCCCGCACGGAAGCCCGAGCGTCAGCATCGCCGCGCAGGCGTTGCCCTGGATGAAGACAAAACCGAACAAGGTGCTGAGCCAACTGGCGGCCGAGAGACAGCAGGCCAGGGCAAACCGATCTTCGTAGCCGTGACGCCGCGTTTCCCGGAAAATGCGCCACGAGGCGATGGAACCCCCCAAAATCACCAGTAACATGCAAAGGCAGCCAGGAAGACCGGTGTCAACCATCAAGCCAATCAGCCCGCTCGCGAACGCGCCTTGCTCCACGAACAAGTTGATCGTGCGCAAATCCGGATGCTCCGCCGAGTTGAAAGCGGCATTCCAGATGGGAAACCCGCGGCCAATCCAGAGATTGTGCGGGATCATTTTTATCCCAATCGTAGCCATTTCCTTGCGCATCATGTAGGTTCCGTTGGCGTCCAACTCCGCCTTGGCGTTAACCTGGATCCCCGGCAGAAAACTGACCGCGCGCTGGCCGGCGTCCGGCAACGCATCCGCGAAAATATAGACAAAGGCCAGCAACGGCACCAGAACACAACCGACCAGCAACTGGTGCCGCATTGTGAAAAAGCGTTGGGCCCAGGCCATGATCGCGAACATGATGACCAAGCTGATAAAGAACGACCGGTGGCCGCTCAATAAACCCACGCCCAACCCGATGGCCAGGGCCGGCAGCAGCCAGATGCCACGACCGGTAAGAAACCGGCGTAACGGGTTGTACAAGAGCAGTACCCCGACGATCCCCAGGCCGAGTGACTGGAAGGATTGGAGCCGGCGGAAGCCAAAGTTCTGGAAGTTTTGTTCGAAATTGAACGAATCCACTGGCGGGGTCAGCATATAAAACACCCATTGAAACTTGCCGGTTGCCACCGCCAGGTCCGGCACCAGGAACGTGAACATCAAGGCATATTGCAGCACGATCAACCGGAAGACGGTCTTCTCGTTCATGTCAGTCAAGGCAAACAGCACCGGAAAGATGGCGCAAATGATGTTGGCCACATACTGCCTCGCACCGCTCGTGCCGCCCAAGGAATGGAAACCGACATGGTGGGCACGCATCAAGATGAACATCACGAGCGAGAACCCGACCACGCCGAGGTAAACGCACTTGTTTCGCCGCAAGGTCTCGCCAAACGAAGCGCTCTGGTGCCGGAGCATGATCGTGACGACGGCCCCGGACCACCCCAGAAACCCCGCCACCTCCCAGGCGTTCATGAAGCCAAACAGAAACGGCACCACCAGGGCGGAGCCGAAGGTGACGATCGCCACCCGGGCCGCTATTTGCGCATGGTATGGCAGGGTGGCAAGGCCGAGGACGCCCGCCACCATCATGGCGATGAAATGCAGGTCGGACGCGAGGAAAATGCCGAGCAACAGCACCGCCACGGCCAGTACACCATACCACAGAAGAAGCTGCAGTTTCAGCCGGCTATCAATTGCTAATGTTGACATGCTGTGCTTTAAATACTCATCTTCACCACCCGCGCAGGCCCATTTCCCCGCCGGAGATCCGCCGACGCGACTGCCATTTCGATCCCATTTCTGCGACCATCGCCACCGCGATGCTCTTTCGTGGCAGAGCAGGGACCGACGGATTCGGCGCATCAGACGTCCCTCTCGGACACCTGGCCTTCAGCCATGCGCACGACCGCTGGACACCCCCCGCCCAGTCAAGCCTTTGGGAGAATAGCTGCCGGTTTTTGCTTGTCAACGCCAGCTTGGTTGTTCAGCGTGCCGTGCCGTCTTTGTGTCGATGGCGTTGTTCCGCCGGAGCAACCAACCCAGAATGCGCGCAACCGAACAGCACGTCAGTTTCTTGGACTCGATCCGGGGATTCGCTGTTCTCGCGGTGTTCTTGTACCACTGCCTGGGTTCGGCTTTTCATCAGTTTCATCTCCCGTGGGCTGGGCTGGTCCAGGATCCCCGGGGAGCCGGCGTCTTTGCACTACTCTATCCGCTGACCTTGGGCTGGGGTGGGGTCGCCGTTTTTTTTGCGGTTTCAGGATTCTGCATCCACCTGAGTTTTGCGCGCAGCCGGGCTGGGGGCCATCCGATGATGGTGTTTTTTGTGCGAAGAACGTTCCGGATCTACCCCCCCTACTTGGCGGCGCTTCTCCTGTTTGCGCTGGCCTTTCCCGGGATCCGGCTGACATTCACCAAGCCAGACGACACTTGGCAGTTCTTCAGCCACCTCTTCATGGTTCACAACCTGGACCCCGCCACCTTCTTCGGCATCAACAGTGCCTTCTGGAGCCTGGCGGTCGAGGTTCAGCTCTATCTGATCTATCCTGTTCTGTTGTGGCTCGTGGCGCGCCTGGGTTGGACGGCGACGCTGATCCTGCTGGGCGTCGTCGAAGGCGGGCTCCGTCTGCTCCATGGGCTGGATGTCACAGGGTTGACCGCCATCCTGCCGGAATGCCTGGTGAACTCGCCTCTGTTCTATTGGTTTAGCTGGTCCATCGGCGCTGCCTTGGCTGATGCTTGGGAAAAGAAGCGCATCCCTGCCTTTCCCAGAAATTCAGTGGCGTTTGCCCTGGTAGCGGTCGTTGTGTGCGACTGGATAAAGCCATTAAGTGCCTTCGCCTTTCCTCTCTTTTCTCTCGCGACGATATTTGTCATCGGCCGAACGCTGCAAAACGATGTCGCGTCAACGGAATGTCCGAGGTGGCTTAAACATCTCAACCAGGCCGGAGTTTACAGCTACAGCATTTACCTTCTGCACCAGCCGTTGATCCGAGTCGGTAAGATTCCCCTGAAACTCCTTCCGCATGTTTTTTTCCCGCCGATCGTGGTCTTAGGACTCTGCTGCCTGAGCTGGATTCTTGTGTTTCTGCTCGCTCGCCTCATGTTTCGGTGGATCGAACAACCAGGCATTCGACTGGGCAAACTCGTGCTCAAGAGGCTTGGGTTATCCCGGGCCTGATCTCACACCGGCTCGCGCTCATTAGGCCCTCTTGCCAGCAACGTGTTCGGAGGTTCGCAACGTCTTCTCATTCCGGAGGCAGCCGGCGTGTGGCCAGGTTTGCGTTTTCTTGTCCGCTCGGGACGAGTGCGTGATGACGCTCGCGACGGGAATGCCGACGTCGGCCAGTGCGCCAAGCCGTTTTGGCCGTCGAATGCGCCTTTCATCCCAGATGACCGGCCACCACCGAGGGCGCCATTGCCCAGATGCGCTCCAACCGCTCAAACGAGGGTAACCTGCCTGGATCGGGTCGGGCGTGAGCGCCCCGCCGCGTGCCGGGCGGAGAGGAAACGATCCGCACCTCGCCCCCCGGCGCCCGCGCGCGCGAAATCAATCCCGATCCTGCTTCCTCCTTGCAATCGCCACGGCCGGCAACCACGATGCGCCCCGAAACCAATATGGCCAGCCAGGAAGTGTTCGAGCGTGTCTATCGCGGGCGGCAGAGCGCCTTCCGCCACCTGGCCTACATGCGCATGGCCAAGGTGTTGTTGACGCTGCAGGTTCTGGACAGGGCCGGCGTGAGCCTGGCGGGCAAAGCGGTTTTCGACTATGGGTTTGGCGCCGGCACCTTCTTCCGCCATTGCCCCGCCAGTGCGCGCCTTGTTGGCGTGGAACTGGATCCGGTCAATGTCGCGGACGTGCAACGAAACCTGCAGCAGCGCGGATTTCCCAGTGTCCGCCTCGAAGCCATCCAGATCGAACAGTGGGAGCGGCACCCGCTCCTGCAGGAGCAATACGACGTCTTTCTGTGCAGCCACGTCCTGGAACACCTGCCCGACCCCGCGGCCTTCCTGTCCCGCATTCGGCGTTGCCTCAAACCGGAAGGCGTTTTTGTCGGATTGGTCCCGCTGAATGAGCGTCGAGCCAATCCGCATCACGTCCAGATTTGCGATCGCGCGAAGATCCAGGGGTGGCTGGAGCAGGCCGGACTGCGACCGCGCTGCTACATGGAAAGTGATCCGTGGACCTACTGGTCGCAGCCGCTGTTCGCTTACGATACCGGCTGGCGCCATAAGGCGGCCCAGGTGCTGAGTCTGGCACTGGGCGTTCCGTCCACGCTGCTGGGCCACCGGGCCTGGCAGGCCCTGTCGCCCTGGTGCGTCCGGCTGACCGGCTCGAAGCCGACCCAGGCGGCTTTCGTGGCCAACCGGGTGGATTGACGCCATTCCGCAAGGTCCGCAGCGGGCCGCGCACACGGACGAGATCCCTGCGGACGATCGCTATTCCCGGAGAACGCAAACCCAGGGTGGCATCGGGCGAAGCGGCAACGCCTCAGCGATTGAACCGATCCAACGGTGCCATTTTCCCGCGAGGCGACCAGGGTTTGCGCCAGATACTCTTTGCCGGCGCACCGGCGGCGTCGCTAGATTCGGCGGCGTGGCATCCGCCGATCGCACGCAACGCACCTACCGGCTGGAGTTGCAGCGCGCCGTCGCCAACGGGGTGCTCGAATCCGCCGGGGCGACGTTCCTGCTGCTCATCGCCGTGCGCTGGTTTCACGCGGGCGGAACCGCCAAGGCGCTGGTGGCCGGCGGCGGGAGCGCCGGGCTGTTGCTGACGCCCCTGGTGGTGTCGCTGGTGGCCCGCCGCCAGTGGCCCGCCGCCCGGGCGGCGGCGCGCTTCGCCATCGTTGGCGCCGCCGTTTTCCTCCTCATGGCCGCGGTGCCGTGGCTGCCGCTCTACGTGCTGGGGAGCATGGTGACGATGGCCTCGGCCTCGGCGGTGATCCCGCTGTTGACCCAGATCTACCAGGAGAACTACCCCGAGGACCGGCGCGGCAAACTCTTCTCCCACGCCGTGATGGTCCGCATCGCCACGGTGGTGGTGTTCAGCTACCTGGCCGGCCAATGGCTGTCGCAGGACCTGGCGCATTTCCGGTGGCTGCTGCTGGCTTTCGCCGCGGCGTTCGCGTTCGCCGCGTGGTGCCTCCATCGTTACCCCTCGCGGCCCCTGACCTACGACGGCGGCGCCAATCCGTTTCGGGCCATGCGCTTCGTGCGCGACGACCGCCTGTTCCGGCACACGCTGATTTGTTGGATGCTCATGGGCTTCGCGAACCTGATGATGCTGCCGATGCGCGTGGAATATCTGGCCAACCCGCGGCACGGTCTGGCCCTGCCGGTCAGTGAAATCGCCCTGCTGGCCAGCGTGGTGCCCAACCTCGCGCGCCTGCTGATGAGCCAGGTCTGGGGCCGGCTGTTCGACCGGATGAATTTCTTCCTCCTGCGCGTGATCCTCAACCTCGGCTTCGCCGCGGGCATCGTGACGTTCTTCACCAGCAATTCGTTCCCCGGCCTGATGGCGGGCGCCCTGATCTTCGGCGTGTCCAACGCCGGCGGCGACGTGGCCTGGGGCTTGTGGGTCACCAAGCTTTCAGCGCCGCAGCACGTCGCCGATTACATGAGCGTCCACACGTTTTTCACCGGTGTGCGCGGGGTGCTGGCGCCGCTGCTGGCGTTCCAGCTGAGCGCCGGCGTGTCGCTGGCCGCGCTTGGCTGGGTCAGCACCGGCCTCATCGTGGTCGCGAGCCTGATGCTGCTTCCGGAGGCGCGGTTCAGCCGCGAAGTCCGCCGCGGCCCCGGGCTGACCGAGGAAATCTCGGAGTAGCCCGGGCCCGGATCGCGGGCCGGCCGGGCGGTTGTTTCTTCCCTTGACAATCTAGGCAAGCGGCGCAATTGTCCTCCCTAGACAGTCTAGGCAAGAAACACTGCCATGAACAAAACCGAATTGCTCCAGGGGACCCTGGACCTGCTGATCTTAAAGACCCTCGCCGCCGGGCCGCTGCACGGCTACGCCATCGCCCAGCGCATCCAGCAACGCTCGGACGACGTGCTCGTGGTGGAGGAGGGCTCGCTTTACCCCGCCCTCTACCGCATCGAGGAAAAAGGCTGGATCGCGGCGGAATGGGGCAAGTCGGAGAACAACCGGCGCGCGAAATTTTACGCGCTCACCCGCGCCGGCCGCCAACAATTGACGGAGGAAACCGCCTTGTGGGAACGGGTCTGCCGCGCCATCACGCTCGTTCTGCAGGCGGCGTGAACCGGTGAGGAGGAAACATGCGGATACGTGGCACTGATTTTGTAATGTACCAAGTTTCCGACTTGGCCGCCGCGGCGCGTTTTTACCGCGACACGCTCGGCCTGCCGCAGGAGGTTTACAGCGAAGAATGGCAGTGGGCGGAGTTCAACTGCGGCCAGGTGACGCTCTCGTTGCACGGCGGCGTCAAACTCCCGGCCGAGATCGCCGGTGGCCGGATCGCCCTGGCCGTGGAGGACATCCAGGCGGCCTACGACGAGTTGAAGCAAAAAGGCATTCGTACCACCGGCGAACCGCAGGACTTCAAAGTCTGTTGCGCCCTGGAGGTGCGCGATCCCGATGGCAACCCGGTGATCCTTCACCGGCGGGCGGACCGGTCTTGGGGACGGAATTCCGCGACCGAATCGGATGAGGCGGGCGCGGTCATCGCCCTGGAACGGGCGGCGCTGGACCGGTGGACGAAGGGGGACCCTTCGGGCTTTCTCGAGATCTCCAGCCCGGACGTGGTCTATTTCGACCCAACGCTCGAACGGCGGCTGGACGGCCTGGACGCGTTGACGCGGCTTTATGAATCCATGCGCGGCAAAATCCATATCACCCGCTATGAGCTGGTCAATCCGAAGGTGCAATTCAGCGGAGACGCCGCGGTGTTGACCTACAACTTCGTAGGTGAGAGCGCCGGCGGGACCGACCGGTGGAACTGCACGGAGGTTTATCGGCGGACCCCGGCCGGTTGGCGCATCGTGCAAACCCACTGGTCGTTCACACAACCCTCACGGCAATGAAAACAACCCAGATCGCAAACCATCGGATTGAGGAGCCCCGGCCAGGAAGTCCAGCCCCGGCCCTGCTCCAACTCCACAATCTGGAAAAATGCTACCAAACCAAAGCGGGCTTCACCTACGTCCTGCGCCAGATCAACCTCGACATCGCCGAGGGGGAGTTCCTCTCCGTCATGGGGCCGTCCGGCGCCGGCAAATCCACGCTGCTGGGGATTCTCGGGATGTACGACGCCACCTGGGAGGGCGAGTTTTTCTTCCGCGATCATCCGGTGCACGGGTTGAAACCGAAAGACCGGTCGGCGCTCAACAAAAAGTTCATCGGTTTCGTATTCCAACAGTTCCACCTGCTGGAGGACCTCACCGTGGCCGAGAACCTCGACATTCCCCTCTCCTATCGCAACATCCCGAAATCCGAGCGCCAGGGACTTGTGGCCGACCTGCTGGACCGCTTTGGCATCGTGGCGAAGAAGGATTTGTATCCCAGCCAGCTTTCCGGCGGTCAGCAACAGCTCGTGGCCGTTGCCCGCGCGATCATCGCCAAGCCCGCCCTGCTGCTGGCCGATGAACCGACCGGCAACCTGCACACCGACCAAGGCCGCGAAATCATGGAGTTATTCAAGAAACTGAACCAGGAAGGCACCACCATCGTGCAGGTGACGCACAACGAAGCCTGGGCCGCTTACGGCCGGCGGATCATCCGGTTGAAGGACGGATGGATGGAGAAGTGAGCCATGAACTGCCTGGATCGGAACAGCCTTGGCTCGACGCTGGATTCCATTTCGGAATCGCTGTTCTTCGAGCATCCCATTCCCGAGTCCCAGCGCGTCGTCGCCGCCCGCTGGATCGCCGCCCGCCAGGGATTGCCGGGCTCTTATGCCGGCATGTTCGCGCCGACGGAAAAGGATACCCTCGGAATTCATCTCTTTACCGGTGAGGCCATCCGCTCGCGGGCCAGGATCGCGCACATTCTCGGCGAGGAAGGTTGCCGGATTCTGACCCGGCTGCACGTGACTGACGGGCAGGTGCAAGATTCGCTGAACCGCGCGGTGCGGGGAATGGCGGCCCGGCTGGCGGAGGCGGAACGGCGCGGTTATGACACGGGCACCTATTGCTGCGGCACCTGTTCGGCGGCCTATTGGCGCAACCTCGCCATCAACCTGCTGCCGCGCGCCGAGGAACGGCTGCGCTTGGGCCTGAAGGAACTGAAGAACAGCCGCAGTGGCGCCGGAAAATGGCGCCGGTTCCCGTTCCATTACACCTGCCTGGCGCTGACGGAAATCGGACCTGAGCTTGCCAAGAGCGAAATGCGGTATGCGGCTTGGTACTGGCGGAACAACCTGAAGAAACTCGCTTCGGCGGAAAGTTCCGTTGCGCGGCGCCGGGCCGCGGTGGGCCAACGACTCCTCGAACTGTGTGAGTAGTGAGTCGCGACGACGTGAAAACTTGAAAACCTGAAAACTTGAAAACTTGAAAACTTAACAACGTGAAAACATTCAGGCAACGGCTCCGCTCGCTGCGGCAGCGGCCGGCGGTGAAGCGGGAGATTGACGAAGAACTGCGCTTCCACCTGGAGCAGCGCACGGCGGAGAACATCGCCGCGCACGGGTTGTCCCAAGACGCTCCGGCAGCGGCACTCCCGCCACACCAAGGTCGGCGTGTCAACGTCCCGGCGCATCGCTCGGGCAGAGCAACTCGCGGAGTTTCTCTCGAACTGACTTCATGAGATCTTCCGGCAAAACGCCGATCGCGCCGCTGATAACCGACACGTGCAGCGTGGTGAGCTTGTCCACGCGGATCAAGGACGGCCTCTTGAGGCCGGTCTTCCGCCACTCCGAATGGCTCGGGTTGACGGCGACCGTGCGGGGCGAGGCCGGCCAGCCAACTGCGGAAGTGATGAACGCGACCAGAAAATCGTCCGGCGAATCACATCGCGCCAGCACGAGACAGGGCCGTCGCTTGGCGCTGGTCAAATCTGTGAAAGGAAACGCCGCGTGGACAATCTCTCCTGATTGGAACATGCAGCAACTATTTTCCGAAGCGCGGATTTGTCCGCCCCGGGAGGATGTCGTGGTCGCTGTAAATCTCTGGCTCAGCTTTGAGGAAATCGAAGGCGCCGCTGGCTTCAGCCAGACTGACGATCTGGGTACCGCTGGGTTCCTCCGGCTCAAGCACGAGCACGGCCAAGCGCGCGCGCGCAGGCAACGAAACACCCACCGGCAGCTTCAGCACGCCATTCTCTTCCACGACTTCGATGGCCTTCACAAGTACAAATTAGACCGTCAACCCCCGATTGCCAAGCCGCAATCTTCAACTGCGAGGAACCTTCGATGAATTGGTTTCATAAGACTTGGTTTCACCTTCGCTCGCTCGGACAACACCGGGCGGTGAAGCGGGAGATTGACGAAGAACTGCGCTTCCACATTGAGCAGCGCACGGCGGAGAACCTCGCCGCCGGCATGACGCCGGAGGCCGCGGCGCGGGAGGCGCGCAAGCGCTTCGGCAATCTGCAAAGCGTCCGCGAGGAATGCCGGGAGGCGCGGGGCGCAAGTTTCGGTGACACGCTGCTTCAGGATATTTGTTTCGGCCTGCGGATGCTGGTCAAGCGCCCGGGATTCACGGCGGCGATCGTCCTCACGCTCGGTCTGGGCATCGGCCTCAACACGGCCATTTTCAGTGCCGTCAATGCGGTGTTGCTCCAGCCGTTGCCCTATCCGGCTCCCGAACAACTCGTGCAAGTGTTGAAGAACGCACAACCTTCCTGGGCAACCAAACCGGGGGTAACGGACATGCTCGGCGTCCCGGAAGTCCTGGCGTGGCAGGGGGAGAACCGGGTCTTATCTCAAATCGCAGCTTACGAGTGGCAGGGGGCGAATCTGACGGGCGGCAACGAGGCTGAACGCGTCAATTGCGGGAAGGTCTCGGCATCGTTCCTGTCGGTCTTGGGAACGCCACCAGCTCTGGGCCGTGGCTTTTTGCCGGAGGAGGACCGGACCGGCGGGCCGGCGGTGGCCATTCTCAGCCACGGGCTTTGGCAGCGGCGTTTCGGCAGTGATACCAATGTCCTGGGCCGGACAATCACGCTGGACGCCAAGCCCTACACCGTAGTGGGCGTGCTGGCGCCAGATTTCCACCTCGCTGCACATTACGACATGCTGATCCCGCTCGCCCTTAGCCAGGGAAAATTCGCCATGCCGCAGGTCATCGGCCGGCTCAAACCGGGTGTCAGCCTCGCTCAAGCCCGGGGGGCGCTGGACGCCATTTACCAAAGTGCCCGCAATCCCAAGGAGAAGGGGCAGGTGGTGTTGGTCGGCCTGCACGAGCACGTCGTGGGCGGAAGCCGGCTCAGCCTGCTCGTCTATCTGGGCGCGGTCGGTTTCATTCTTTTGATCGCCTGCGCGAACGTCGCCAACCTCCTGCTGGCGCGGGCGACCCAACGGCGGAAGGAAATCGCCGTCCGGCTGGCCCTCGGCGCCGGGCGGCGGCGGATTGTTCGCCAACTGATGACGGAAAGCGCGTTACTGGCCGGGTTGGGCGCCGCACTAGGGTTGGTGCTCGCGTTCTGGGGCAAGGACCTGTTGCGCATGTTTATCTCCGATCTGCCCGTTCTGCCGATGGATGCGCGAGTGTTGGCCTTCACTCTCTTGCTGGCAACGTTCACCGGTCTGCTCTTCGGCTTGGCGCCCGCCTGGGAAAGCTCACGCATCGCGTTGAACGACGCGCTGAACGAAGACGGGCGGGCGACGGGAACAACCGGGAGGCGACAACACCGGCTGAGCCGGCTGCTGGTGGTGGCGCAGGTGGGACTGGCCCTGGTGTTGCTGGTCGGCGCCGGATTGCTGGGCCAGAGTTTTCTCAGGCTCCACGGCGTGGACCCCGGATTCCGGCCGGATCACATCCTCAGCATGACGATCGTGCTGAGCGAACCGAAGTATCCGGACGACCGTTCACGGGCCGCCTATTTTCAGCAGGTGATCGAGCGCCTCCGCCCCCTGCCCGGCGTGGCGGCCGTGGGAGCGAATTCCATGCTCCCATTGACGCCGTTCGGGAACACGTTCGCCGGCTTGGAAATCGAAGGGCAACCTCCGCCCGCGCCCGGCGAATATCGGTTCCTCCAATGCGGCACTGTCAACGGGGATTACTTCCGGACGATGGGGATTCCCCTGAAGAGCGGCCGGGTGTTCACCGACGCCGACCAGGCCGGCAAACCCAGCGTCGCGCTGGTGAACGAGACTTTTGTCCGGCGTTACTTTCCCGACGCCGACCCGCTCGGGAAACGCTTGGGCGAGGGCAAAGACGCCATGACCATCATCGGGGTCGTTGGCGACGAGCGTCGCGCTCTTGAAAGTTCGCCTCAACCCCAGTTTTACCGCTGCTACCTCCAGGCGTGCGCCGGCGTGATGAGTCTGGCCGTGCGTACCCGTGGCGCCCCGACCAAGCTGGCCGGGGCGGTCCGGAGCGCCATTCTGGGCGTGGACCGGGACCAGCCGGTTTACAGCCTGATGACACTGGAACAGCGGTTGGCCGACGAACTCCGGCCACGGCGGTTGAACATGTTGCTCATTGGCACGCTCGGCGCACTGGCGCTGGGGCTGTCCGTCATTGGAATCTACGGCGTCCTGTCATTCTCCGTCGCCCAACGAACGCACGAGATCGGTGTCCGCATGGCGCTCGGGGCGCAGGGGGGCGACATCCTCTGGCTGGTCATCGGCGAGGGACTGAAACTCACCCTGGCGGGCGTTGGCATCGGGGTGTTCGCCGCCCTTGGGTTGACCCGGCTCATTTCGAGCTTGCTCTGGGGTGTCAGCGCCTTCGATCCCGCCACCTTCGCGGGGGTGTCCGCTTTGCTTACGGCCATCGCCCTGTTCGGCTGCTGGCTGCCCGCCCGCCGGGCCGCGAAGGTGGATCCGATGGTGGCGCTGAGATACGAATGAAACCGTTAAACCGTTGAATCGTTGAATCGTTGAATGATGAAAATGCTGCGGACAATCTGGTTGAAGTTCCGCTCGCTGTGGCAGCGGCCGGCGGTGAAGCGGGAGATTGACGAAGAACTGCGCTTCCACCTGGAGCAGCGCACGGCGGAGAACCTCGCCGCTGGCATGTCGCCTGAGGTAGCGGCGCGCGAGGCGCGCAAGCGTTTCGGCAACGTGCAGAGCATCCGCGAGGAATGCCGCGAGGTGCGCGGTGCAAGTTTGGGCGAGCCGACGTTGCAGGACGTTCGCTTCGGCCTGCGGATGCTGCGGAAGAATCCGGGATTCACCGTCGCGGCGGTGCTCACGCTGGCCTTGGGTGTCGGCGTGAACAGCGCGTTGTTTAGCGTCATTTACGCCGTCCTGCTTGAACCCCTTCCTTACCCTGACCCCGGCCGGTTGGTGCAGGTGCAGTCCACGATCTCGGCGCCCGGCAAACCCGCGGAGATCGTGCCGACGTGGGCTTACCCGCGCTTCGAGTTGCTGCGCGATCATAACCGCATCTTTGCCCAGATTGCGGCCTGCGACAGCCGGACGCTGACCGTGACGGGGATGGACCGTTCGGAACGGGTGGAGGCCGAGCTCGCTTCGGCCAGCTACTTGCCGTTGCTGGGAGTGCGGGCCGTCCTGGGCCGGGTTTTCCTTCCCGAAGAGGACCTGAAGGGCGCCAGTCAACCGGTCGTGGTGATTAGTGAGGGCTACTGGCAGCGCCGCTTCGGCGGCGACCCGGGCGTGATCGGGCGGACGTTGCGCGCGAACCAGACGCCCTTGACCGTTGTGGGCGTGCTGCGGGCAGGCTTCAAAGGGCAGTCGGGCGCCACCGAGATGTGGGTGCCGATCACGATGACGCCCACGTTGGAAGGAGACCCGAGCCGGCTTGAGCGGCCCTTCACCATGTGGCACCGCGTGCTGGCGCGGCTGCAGCCCGCGACGAGTCTGGCCGCCGCCCGGGCGAGTCTTGACTCGTTGGAACGGCAGCTTGAGTCCGTCCTGCCGGTGTCGTCCGAAAAGGAGGCGTATGGCATCCACCTCGTGCCGTTCCGCGAGGCCTCGACCGATCCGTTCATCCGGCGATCCCTGTGGGTGCTGGCCGCCGCCGTGGGTTTCGTGCTGCTGATCGCTTGTGTGAATGTCGCCAATCTGCTGCTGGCGCGGGCGGCGTCGCGGGAACGCGAGATCGCGATCCGGCTGGCCTTGGGCGCGACGCGAGGACAGCTCATCCGGCAATTGCTGGCGGAAAGCCTCGTGCTGGCGGCCGTTTCCGGGGCCGTCGCCTTGCTGTTCGCCCGCTGGGCGATTGACGCGATGGCCGCCTTCCAACCGGCCGACAATTTCGGTCTCCAGTCGGATTACGCGCGGTTGCCGGATTTCGGAACGATCCAACTCAGCGCACCCGCCCTGGCTTTCAACTTCTGCGTGGCGCTGGGGTGCGGCGTGATCTTTGGACTGTTTCCCGCCTGGCAGGCCGCCCGCCATTCGTTGAGTCCGGCCCTGCATCGTTCGACCGACCGGTCGGCCGGGGGGCATCAAGGCCTGGGGCTGCGCGGGGCGCGCAATCTGCTCGTGGTTGCGGAAACGGCCCTGGCGCTGATGCTGTTGGCGGGCGCGGGTCTGATGGTGCAAAGTCTCGCGCGGCTGACGACGACGCGGACGGGTTTCGACCCGAAGCATTTGCTCACGTTTCGACTGGATCAACCCGGCGGGTCATCCGATTCCGCGAAGCAACTCTTCTTCCCGCAAATCCTCGAACGCGTCGGCGCAATCCCCGGAGTCGAATCCGCCTGTCTGGCCAACGCCGCGCCGTTGTCCGGCACGTATGATCGCAGCTTCATGGTGGTGCCACCCGCCGCCAACGAGGGCGGCCGGGTGGAGGCATTCATCGGCGTCCATCTGGCGAGCCAGGAGTTCCTCCATACGCTGCGCGTTCCGCTGTCGCGCGGCCGCTGGTTCACGGACCAGGATCGCCCCGACACCCCGCTCGTGGCGGTGATCAACGAAACGGCCGCCCGCCGGTATTGGTCCGGGCGGGACCCGGTGGGCCAGCAGACCGACCTGAGCCCCGCTTTGGGGCCTGGGTTCTCCGCGGTGGAGGTGGTGGGGGTGATCGGCGACGTGAAGTACGACACGATGGCGGCGGAGATGGGCGCCAACGTGTACCTCTCCTATCGGCAATCCGGCTACCCGGGCTATTATGTGAACCTGCGAACCGCCGGCGATCCGCTCGCCGTGGTTGCCGCCGTGCGCATGGCCGTGGCCGCCGTGAGCGCCGAGGCGCCGGTGTATGACCTCATGACCATGGAGCAGCGCATCGCCAATTCCACCTCCCGCACCGAGTTCAACACCCTGCTGCTCCTTGCGTTTGCGGCACTGGCGGTGGTGTTGGCGGCGGTCGGGCTCTATGGTGTGGTGGCTTACTCGGTCACCCAACACACGCGTGAAATCGGCATCCGCATGGCCCTGGGCGCCCGCCCGGCCGACGTGCTCCGACTCATTGTGACGCAAGGCATGCGCCTGGTCCTGTTGGGCGGCCTGATTGGGCTGGTCGGCGCGCTTGCCCTGACCCGCCTCATGCGCAGCCTGCTCTTCGGCGTCAGCCCCAGTGACCCACTCACTTTCGTGGTGATCCTGGTGATGCTGACGGGCGTCGCGCTGGTGGCCTGC
The DNA here is from genome assembly GCA_050012855.1 of Verrucomicrobiota bacterium. Taxonomy (GTDB): domain Bacteria; phylum Verrucomicrobiota; class Verrucomicrobiia; order Limisphaerales; family J093; genus JAJXZJ01. The sequence continues at coordinate 35,092 of JBEKGJ010000004.1, forward strand.
TGGCTGCCCGCCCGCCGCGCGGCCAGGGTAAATCCCATGGTGGCGCTGAGAAGCGAGTGAAAATGAATCATGAAACGCGCTGCATGAACCGTGAAAACTCTGCTAACAATCTGGTCAAGACTTCGCTCGCTGTGGGAGCGGCCGGCGGCGAAGCGGGAGATTGACGAGGAACTGCGCTTTCACTTGGAGCAGCGCACGGCGGAAAACCTCGCCGCCGGCATGTCGCCGGAGGCCGCGGCACGGGAGGCACGACGCCGTTTCGGCAATCTGCAAAACCTGCGCGAAGAATGCCGCGAGGTCCGGGGTGCAAGTTTCGGCGAGGCAACGTGGCAGGATGTTCGCTTTGGCCTGCGGATGCTGCGGAAAAATCCCGGTTTTACGGCGGTGGCGGTGTTGATGCTCGCGCTAGGCATCGGGTCAACAACCGCCATGGTCAGTGTCGTCAAGACCGCCGTGTTCGATCCGATGCCGGTACGGCATACGGATCGGTTCGTGCAACTCGGAGTCGTGCATAAGGAACGGGGCTGGTATCCCGGCATCAATCCACTGGCGCTGTGCGACGCGCGCCAGCAAACGAATCTGTTCGCCCGTATCTCCGCGTATAACGACGAGGCTTTGACTTTGCACGGTGAGGAGTTTCCCCAGCCGGTGCAAGGGGTGTGGGTGACCTCGGAATTTTTCAGCTTGTGGAACGTGCGGCCGTTGCTGGGACGCACGTTCACCGCTGATGAGGGCCAACCGGGCAAGGACGATGTGCTGGTGATCAGTCACCGGCTATGGCAACGCCAGTTCGGCGGTGATCCAGCCATCGTTGGTCGCACGGTTCCCTTCCGTGAACGACCCATGACCGTGGTGGGCGTCATGCCGCCGCACTTTGCCTTTCCGACCGGCCGCGACGAATATTGGCGGCCCGTCCAGGGTCCTGCTCCTGGCACGGACGAAATCTTGCCGAACACGCCGGTCATTGCGGAAATGCGAGCCGCTGTCCAGCGAACAGAGGTGCAGGCTTACCTCGACGTGCTCTCGCGCCGTCAGGCCGCTGAATCTCCCATCGCCGCCGAATTCGAAATGCGCGCGCAGGATCTGCGCGGAATGTTCTGCAAGCCGGAAGTGCGCCGCACGCTGGGTCTGTTGCTGGGCGCCATCGTGTTCGTGCTGTTCATCGCCGCCGCCAACGTCGCGAATCTCCAACTGGCGCGCACGGAGACGCGCCAGCAGGAATTGGCGGTGCGCGCCGCGTTGGGCGCCGGCCGTGCCCGCGTGTTCCGCCAGTTGTTGACTGAGAGTTTGCTGCTCGCGGTTCTCGGCGGTGCGACGGGGCTCACCGTCGCCGCGGTTGGACTCGATCTCCTGCAGAAGGTCATCCCAGCGGACTTGCCGCGCGTCAAACCCATCTCCCTCAACGTCGGCGTCTTGGGCATCGCCTCCGGGGTGACACTCGCCACCGGCTTGTTCTTCGGCCTCGCGACGGCATGGCGAGGCCGGCGCTCCAACTTGAGCGAAGTGCTGAAGCTGGGCGCTGCCACCAGCACGCGCGATCAACGGCGGGGGGGGTTCAGCCGGGGGTTGATCGTTGGCCAGGTCGCGCTGGCCCTCGTGCTGTTGGCGGGCGCTGGTTTGATGGTGCGCAGCGTGATCGGCCTGCTGCGGATAAATCCGGTGGACGCACAGAACATCGTGCGCGTTTACCCGCACATCCTGGGTCTCTTACAGCGTAATTTCAGTCCCGATCCGGCCCTGAACAAACTCGCCGACGCGGCCTTCGCCTTTCTTGCCGATGCGCACCAACGCATCACGGCAATTCCGGGCGTGGTCGCCGCCGGCGTGGCCTCCGAGGGTCACGAAATGGATGTCTCGACCACTCCAGGCTCCCTGCGCGTCCGGTTGAGGAAGTGTTGGATTGGCGTCGAACAGGCCGACCCGCTCCGCGTCTTGCGCGTGCCGTTGAAGCAGGGACGTTGGCTGGATCGCAGCGACGCGGGAGAAGGCGTTGGCCGCGTCGTGGTCAATGAAACGGCCGCCCGACAGCTCTGGCCCGGTGAAGTGGCGGTGGGGAAACGCTTTTGGCAGCAGGAACGGGACGCGGAACTCGCCTGTGAAGTCGTCGGCGTGGTGGGTGACACGCGTGATTATAGCGACTACGTGGCGCCGCAGCCGACATTCTATCGCGCGCTGGCAAAGGAGCCCGGGGTTGACACTGCGCCGATGTTCCTGGTCGTTCGGGCCACCGCCAATCCCGTCACCCTCTACAAGCCGATTGGTCAGGCGCTCAAAGATGCCGGTGCAGACCTGCGGATGCCGAGATTCATCAACCTGGGAGCGGTGCTGCGGACCGCGATGGCGGGTCACCGGACGGTGATGCTTTATCTGAGCGTCTCTGCCGGCGTGGGTGTGTTGCTGGCCACCATCGGCCTGTATGGTGTGTTGGCCTACAGCGTGGCGCGGCGCACGCGCGAGATCGGCATCCGAATGGCGATGGGCGCACAGATCGCCGACATAATGCGGCTGATCCTGGGTCAAGGCCTGGTGCTCGTGGCAGTGGGCGGCGTGATCGGAATAACCGTCGCGCTCGCGGCTGGGCGGGTCCTGCGCGCCTACCTCTTCGGTGTCAGCAGCACCGATCCCGTGACTTTTCTTGCCGCCGCGCTATTGCTGGGGTCCGTGGCATTTCTTGCCTGCTGGCTGCCCGCCCGCCGCGCCGCGAAAGTGGATCCGATGGTGGCGCTGAGATGCGAATGAAACCGTTGAACCGTTGAATCGTTGAATCGTTGAATGGTGAAAAAGCTGCGGACAATCTGGATGAAGTTCCGCTCGCTGTGGCATCGGCCGGCGGTGAAGCGGGAGATTGACGAGGAACTGCGCTTTCACCTCGAGCAGCGCACGGCGGAGAACCTTGCCGCCGGCATGGCGCCCGAGGAAGCGGCACGGGAGGCACGACGCCATTTCGGCAACGTCCAGAGCATCCGTGAGGAGTGCCGCGAGGTCCGGGGTGCGAGTTTCGGCGAGGCGACGTGGCAGGACATTCGTTTCGGGCTGCGGATGCTGCGGAAGAACCCCGGTTTTACCGCGGTGGTCGTGTTCACGGTGGCGCTGGGTATTGGCGTCAATACGGCCATGTTCAGTATCCTCAACACGGTGCTGTTGCGGCCGCTGCCCTACCCGCGCGGCGACCGGTTGGTCGTGGTGGACGGCACACTTTCGTCCGCCGGCGCCCCGCAGAAGACCCTGTTGTCCGCCCCGGATTTTCTGGATCTCAAGCAGCAGACTCGGGTGTTTGAAAGCCTGGCCGCCTACCGGTGGGAGGGGTTCGATCTGACGGGCAACGGCGAACCCCTGCGGCTCAGCGGCGCGCGGGTCACCGCTGACCTTTTCCACGTGCTGGGAATCCGCCCCCTCTGGGGCCGTCCGTTTTCCAGCGCCGCGGAAACGACTGGGGCGGACCGCATGGTATTGATCGGACATTCACTCTGGCAGAGACGGTTTGGGGCGGATACGAACCTAATAGGCAAAGCTATCGTATTAACCGACATTTTTCACGCACCGGACAGCTACACCGTGGTTGGGATCATGCCGCCCGGCTTTGACTTTCCCCAGCGAGGCAATGACAAGGCGGAGTTCTGGGTGCCCATGGCGATGGATACGGAGGACGCGAAAGATCGTGGGAACCGCTGGATGGCCCAAGTGCTGGGGCGTCTCAAGCCGGGGGTGGGGCTGGCGCAGGCGCAAGTGGAAATGACCATGCTCGCCAGCCGCCTCGCCACTGCGTATCCGGACAGCAACCAGGGCTGGAAGATCAACCTTACGAGTCTGCACGAACACACGGTCAGGAACGGCCGGTTGGCGCTGCTGGTTTTACAGGCGGCCGTGGCGTTGGTGCTGCTGATTGCGTGTGCCAACGCGGCCAATCTCCTCTTGTCCCGTTCCCTCGTCCGCGAAAAGGAAATCACGATCCGGTCCGCCCTGGGCGCCAGCCGGGCGCGCGTGGTGCGCCAGTTGCTGGTGGAGAGTTTGCTGTTAGCGCTGCTGGGTGGCCTGGTCGGGGGCCTCTTGATGTTGTGCTGCTTCAAGCTCATGGTGGCGATCGTTCCCGCGGATTTGCCCCGCGTCAGTGAGCTCCGCATGAACGGTCCCGTCTTCGGCTTTACGCTGGCCGTCTCGGTGGCCACGGGCGTGATCTTCGGGCTGGCCCCGGCGCTCCAGCTCTCCAGGCCGAACCTGAATCTTGCCCTGGCGGAGAGCAGCCAGCGCTCCTCCGGTTCTGGCCGGCAGTCGCGTCTGCAAGGACTGCTGGTGGTCACGGAGATCGCTCTGGCCACCGTGTTGCTCGCCGGAGCGGGGTTGCTGTTGCAGAGCCTGGTGCATCTGCGCCACGTGCCGCTTGGCTTCAACCCCGACCAGGTGCTGGCGCTGGGCATCCAGCTTCCCGACGGCCGCTATCCCAACCCGGCGCAGCAGGTCGCTTTCTTCGACGATGTGCTGAACCGCATCGCAACCTTGCCGGCCGTGCGGTCGGTCGGCGCGATCAGGGAGCTGCCCATTGGCGCCAACCGCTCGGTCGTGCCCCTCGAGGTGGAAGGCCAGCCGGCGCCCAAGCCGGGCGACAAAACGTGGGCGAGCCCGGTGGCGGTCAGTCAGAATTACTTCCCGACGATGGGCATCCCGCTGCTCAAGGGCCGCTGGTTTTCCGCGCAGGATCGCGAGGGCGGGCCGGAGGTGGCGATGGTCAACGAAGCGATGGCACGGCGTTTCTGGCCGGGAGAGGAGGCCCTTGGCAAACGCTTCAAGATGGCCAACTCGCCCTGGTCGTGGTTCACCGTGGTGGGCATCGTCAAAGATGCGCGGCAGGTGGGCGAGGAAACCCAACACTTGCCGGAGTTCTTCCGGCCGATGGCGCAGTTCCCCAACGCCTGGATGACCATTGTGGTGAAGACGACCGGCGATCCGCTGAAGTCAGCGGCGCTGTTGCGCAGCCAGATCTGGGCGGTGGACAAGGATCTGCCCATCCAATCCGTGCGCACGCTGGAGCAAATCCTGTCCGAGTCGGTCGCCCGCCCCCGCTTCTATGCGAGCCTGGTGACCACCTTCGCCGCCCTGGCCCTGATCCTGACGGCGGTGGGGGTTCATGGGGTAATGGCCTATGCGGTTTCCCGGCGCACCCACGAGATCGGGATTCGCATGGCCTTGGGCGCTGACCGAAGCCACGTGCTCAAGCTGGTGCTCAAAAGGGGAATGATGCTGGTCCTGGCCGGAGTGGTTCTCGGAACCGTCGGGGCCGTGGCGCTGACGCGGTACGCGACCAGCCTGCTTTATGGGGTCAAGGCAACCGATCCTTTGACCTTTGCCCTCGTGGCTCTGTTGCTGACCGCGGTGGCGCTCCTGGCCTGCCTCGGCCCGGCCCGCCGCGCGGCCCGCGTCGCTCCGATGGCGGCGCTCCGATACGAATGAGCATGAACCGTTACATCGTTACACTGTTGAATCGTTGAATGGTGAAGACGCTACGAACAACCTGGTTGAGGATCCGCTCGCTGTGGCGTCGGCCGGTGGTGAAGCGGGCAATTGACGAGGAACTGCGCTTCCACCTGGAGCAGCGCACGGCGGAGAACCTCGCCGCCGGCCTGTCGCCGGACGACGCGGCGCGCGAGGCGCGGAAGCGCTTCGGTAACCTGCAGAGCATCCGCGAGGAATGCCGGGAAACACGCGGCGCAAGTTTTGGGGAGGCGACGTGGCAGGACATTCGCTTTGGCCTGCGGATGCTGCGGAAAAATCCGGGATTCACCACCATTGCCGTGCTGACGCTGGCATTGGGGATTGGGGCCAACACCGCCATCTTCAGCGTGGTCAATGCCGTCCTGCTCAGGCCGCTGCCCTATCCCGAACCCGACCAACTGGTGCAGTTGCGCGCAGACTGGTCGGGCAAGGCCAGCACCCTAATTGGCAGCGCCACGTTCGTTGAAGTCAAAGCCCAGAGCCAGTCGCTGGCGCGCATCGCCGCCTACAGTGGCGGCGACATGACTCTCACAGGGGCCGGACCGGCGGAACGAATCGTGTCCGGCGCAGTGACGGCCGATTTTTTTCCACTGCTCGGCGTCCAGCCGGCGTTGGGACGCAACTTCACCCGGGAAGAGGACACGCCCAACGGCCCAAAGGCGGCCATTCTCGGACACGGCCTCTGGCAGAGCCGATTTGGCGGCGACGCGGACGTGCTGGGCCGGACGATCACGTTGAACGAACAAAGTTACACCGTCGTGGGCATTCTTCCTGCGCGCTTTCAATATCCCGAACCGTTTCAACTTTGGACTCCGCTGGCGCTTGGTGAAACGGGGGGAACCTTCGTGATCCATGGTGAAGGCATGATGCTTCTGAAAGCCATTGCTCGATTGAAACCCGGCGTGACGCTTGAGCAGGCGCAAACCGAGTTGCAAACAATTGCACAGCGCATTCAGCCAGGAGGACCGACGGCTACTCCGGGCCCCCGGCCGCGCGGCGGCGATGCTTTGACCCTGGTCGGTTTGCACGAGCAGGTCGTCGGCGATGTGAAGGGAGCGTTGCTCGTGTTGCTGGGCGCGGTCGCGTTTCTCCTGCTCATCGCCTGCGCGAACGTCGCCAACCTCCTGCTCGCGCGCGCGGCCGCGCGGCAACGGGAGATGGCCGTCCGCGCCGCGCTCGGGGCCGGACGGCTGCGGGTTGCCCGCCAGTTGCTCACGGAAAGCGTGCTGCTTTCCCTGGCCGGTGGCGGTTTGGGTTTGTTGGTGGCGTTCTGGGGCGTCCGGGCGCTTGGGCAATGGAGCGGCGCGAGCTTGCCGGCGATGCACGGGATTGGCATCGATGCCTGGGTGCTGGCGTTCACGCTCGGCGTGTCGGCGATCACCGGATTGGCGTTCGGACTCGCGCCGGCGGTTCAAGCATGGCGCACAGACGTCAACGCCGCGCTCAAAGAGGAGGGTCGCGGCGACACCGGCGGGCATCGCAAGTGGCTCCGGCATTCTCTGGTCGTGTCGGAAGTGGCGCTGGCGCTGGTGCTGCTCATCGGCGCCGGGTTGTTGATCAAGAGCTTTTCGCGCTTGCTCGACGTCAATCCCGGCTTCCGGACCGATGGCGTGTTGACGTTCCAAGTAACTCTGACGGGGGGGAAATCCTCGCCTCAGAAAGTCAACTTCGTCGAGCAAATCGTCGAGCGGTTGAAGGCGCTCCCCGGTGTGCAGGCCGCGGCCGCCACGGATTCCCTGCCGCTCACTGATTTTGAGCGCATAACCGCGGTGGAAATCGAGGGCCGGCCACCGATCGACTTCAGCAAGGTGAAGCCGGGCGAGGTGAGACCGGTTTCGAGGCCGACGGTCACTCTCGATTACTTCAACGCGATGGGTATTCCGGTGAGGAACGGACGGGCGTTCACTTTGCATGATGCGCGCCCCCCGGCGGGATCGGTAATCGTCAACGAGGCGTTCGTGAAACATTTCTTCCCCGGGCAAAGCGCGGTAGGCAAACGAATCCGCCTGATGGCGGGTCCTGCGGAGGCGCGCTGGCAGACGGTCGTGGGGGTCGTCAGCGATGTGCGGCAGAGCGGATTGGCGGGAGACGTCATGCCGGAGGTGTATAGCCCGGCGCTGGAAGATATGGGAGATGCGATGAGCTTCGTCATCCGCGTCACCGGCGAGCCGGCCGGTCTGATCTCTGCCGTGCGGGGAGTGGTGGCGGAGGTGGAACCGAACCAGGCGCTCCACAACGTGATGACGATGGAGCAACGGCTGGCGAACACCACGACCTCGCGGCGACTGAACACGGCCTTATTGGGCAGCTTTGCGGCGGTCGCGCTGCTGCTCGCCGTCGTGGGCATCTACGGCGTGATGTCGTATGCGGTGACGCAACGCCGGCGCGAGATCGGCGTGCGGATGGCCTTGGGCGCGCAAAGAAGCGATGTGCTGGGTCTTATCATCCACGGCGGGCTGCGGCTGACGCTGCTGGGCGTCGCGATCGGGCTCGTCGGGGCGTTTGCCCTAACGCGCTATTTGTCGAGCTTGCTCTATTCAATCAAAGCGACCGATCCGTTGACTTTTCTCGGCGTCGCGGTGGCGCTGACGGGAGTGGCCGTGCTGGCCAGTTGGCTGCCTGCGCGTCGCGCCGCGAAAGTCGATCCGATGGTGGCGCTGAGATACGAATGAAAACCAAACGTGACATCGTTGGATTGTTAAATCGTTGCAACGTTGAATCGTTGGAACGTTCGATCACGAGAGTAAAGCCATCGGGACAATGCGGGACCAGAGTAAGGCAGGCTTCCAGCCTGCCCATGCGCCGGCTTGCCGGTGCGGATTTTTCATTTGACTACACAGACTTCGGCGCGACAAGTCGCGCCGCGGGCAGGCTGGAAGCCTGCCCTACTTTGTAGCGAACCATGACCCCATTTCGAACAATCTGGATCAAGCTTCGCACCCTGTGGCAGCGGTCGGCGGTGAAGCGGGAGATTGACGAGGAACTGCGCTTCCACCTGGAGCAGCGCACTACAGAGAACATCGCCGGCGGGATGGCGCCGGAGGCCGCGGCGCGCGAGGCGCGGAAGCGCTTCGGCAACGTGCAGAGCATCCGCGAGGAATGCCGGGAAACACGTGGCGCAAGTTTTGGGGAGGCGACGTGGCAGGACATTCGCTTTGGCCTGCGGATGCTGCGGAAGAATCCCGGGTTTGCCACCGTGGCAGCGCTGACCGTCGGGCTGGGTATCGGCGCCAACGCCGCCATGTTCAGCCTGCTCAAACCGCTCTTGTTCCATCCGTTGCCGTACCCGAACCCGGGCCGGCTGGTCCGCGTTTACCGCACTTCCCCACGATCACAAACTTGGCCTCATTCCCGCGCCGACTTCCTCGATTACCACGAACAGAACCATGTCTTCAGCTCGCTCGCGGCCTACATGTGGGAAGGCTTTAACTTTGGCGTGACGGGCCAGACGCCGGAGCGCTTCACCGCTGTCCGAGTCACAGCCGACCTTTTCCCGATGCTTGGCATTCAACCTGAGCTCGGCCGTATTTTCTCCGGCGAAGACATGGAACCTGGCCGGAACCAGGTGACGGTTCTCAGCCACGGGTTCTGGAGGCGTCACTTTGCGGGTGACACGAATGTGATCGGCCGGACGTTCCGGTTCGACGACGAGCCCGTCACGGTGATCGGGGTCATGTCCGCCAGGTTTGATTTTCCGATGTTGTGGGGCGATCCCGAGGTGTGGCGGCCGTTCGTTATGACCGCCGAGGAGCGGGGCGATCGAGGGAACCGCTTTCTCAACACCATCGGCCGCCTCAAACCCGGCGTTTCGCTCGCGGAGGCACGGGCGGATATGACCGCGATGTTCGGGCGTCTGGCGCGGGATTACCCGCAGTACGACGGCGGCAGCGGTTTGCGAGTGCTGGCGCTGGCACAATCGCTCCGGTCGGAGGGTGAAGCACTGGCTCTGGGGTTTGTATTCAGCCTGACGAGCTTTGTCCTGCTGATTGCCTGCGCCAACCTGGCCAACCTTCAACTCGCGCGCACGACCCGGCGCTCGCGGGAACTGGCGGTGCGCGCCGCCCTGGGCGCCGCGCGCCAGCGGCTGATGCGTCAATTGCTGACCGAGAGTCTCCTGATTTCCTTGTTCGGCGGCGGGCTGGGCCTGTTGTTCGCCTGGTGGTGCGATGCGCTGTTCACGACGAGCCTGGAGGCCGGCCTGAGGACCGCCCTCGACTTTCACGTGGTCTTCTTCGCGCTGGCAAGTTGTGTGGTGACGACGATCATCTTCGGCGCGGGCCCCGCGTGGCTGACCGTCCGCGCCGACCTCAACCAGAAACTTAAGGACAGCGTCCGCGGCGCGACGAGCGCCCCCGGGCAACAACGGCTCCAACATGTCCTGATCATCGGCGAAGTCGCTCTGGTGCTCATGCTCCTTACCGGAGCGGGCGCCGCGGTCCGCACCCTGCAGCGATTTGTCCGGCTCAATCCTGGCTGGGATCCGGATGGATTGGTGACCGCGCAGATTTCTGTATCGAGGGCGAAGTACTCTTCCAGCGAACGGCGTCTTGCCCTTTTCCAACAAATCGAGGACCGAGCGACCGCCTTGCCCGGGGTTCAGTCGGCCTCGTTCACGACCGATATTCCCATTCTCCGGTTTTGGAATGGCGCGCCGCTACGCATCGGTGACCAGCCTCCACCCGCGCTGCGCGACATGCCGCTTGCTTCCTGTCCCACCGTCGGGGCCGCTTATTTCCAGACGCTCAGGATAGCGCTTCACGAGGGCCGCCGGTTCACCCCGGACGACAAGCTGGACCGGCCTCTCGTCGTGATCATCAACGAGAGCCTGGCCCGCGCGTATTGGCCCGGTCAAAGCCCGCTCGGGAAACGGATCAGTCTCGGCGATCCAAGCGCCCCGGAGTGGAGGGAAATTGTGGGGGTCGTGAGCGACGTGCGTTTTCCGGCGGATGGGGGCAACCCGGAGACGCCATTCCAGGTTTATCGTCCATGGGCACAGGACGACATCGCGTTGGGAGGGACGATTGTTTTGCGGATCGCGGGCGCGCCGGAATCAGTGGAGGTCGCGCTGCGGCGGGCCCTGGCCGAACTGGATCCCGATCTGCCGCTGTATTCCGTGAGCACCGTGCGCACCACCATCGATTCGATGATGCGCGGGACTTACCGTGTGGCGGGGCTGCTGGGGGCTTTTGGCGTGTTGGGTCTCCTACTCGCCGCCGTGGGCACTTACGGGGTCACCTCTTATTCGATGGCGCGGCGGACCGGCGAAATTGGCATCCGCATGGCGCTCGGCGCTCAGAAGTCGGATGTGCTCTGGTTGGTCATGCGACAGGGACTCAGGTTGGGGTTGCTCGGCGCCTTGCTCGGGATAGGTGGCGCTTTTGCGGTGTTGCGCATCCTGGTCGCCATCATCCCTGCACGATCGCCCATGCGCGACCCAGTGACGCTGTTGAGCGTGCCGGTGTCGGGTTGGATCGTGGCGCTGACGGCAGCGGCCGTGTTGATCGGTCTCACCATTTTGGCCTGTTACCTGCCGGCGCGCCGCGCGGCGAATGTGAGCCCGATGACGGCGCTGCGTTACGAATGAAAATGAACCGTTACATCGTTAAATCGTTACCTTGTTGAATCGTTGAACCATGAAAACGCCACGAACAATCTGGTCGAAGCTCCGCGCGCTGTGGCGGCGGCCGGCGGTGAAGCGGGAGATTGACGAGGAACTGCGCTTTCACCTGGAGCAGCGCACGGCGGAGAACATTGCCGCGGGCATGACGCCGGAAGCGGCGGCGCGGGAGGCACGCAAACGGTTCGGGAACCTGCAGAGTGTCCGCGAGGAATGCCGCGAGGTTCGCGGTGCGAATTTTGGTGAGACGACTTTGCAGGACATTCGCTTCGGCCTGCGGATGCTGCTCAAGAACCCCGGCTTCACGGCCGTGGCAGTCCTGACGCTGGCGCTGGGCATCGGGGCGAACCTGGCCTTGTTCACCTTGCTTGACGACCACTTTCTGCGTCCGCGACACGTACTGCGGCCGCAGGAACTGTGGGCCATCGTTCCGGCCAATGCTATCGGCGAGCCAAAGAATTTCAACTTTCCCTGGCCCTACTACGACGCCGTCCGCGAATACCAGACCGTCTTCAAGGACCTGACCAGCCTCAATAGACTCACCGCAAGACTCCAGACTTCGGAAGGGTCGGAAGCAATCATCGTGAACATGGTGTCGGCGAACTACTTTGATTTTGTTGGCACCCGCCCCTGCATAGGCCGCGGCTTCTTGCCGGAAGAAGACAAGCCCGGCTCTGATCTCGTGACCGTGATCAGCTATCGCCTTTGGCAGGAACATTTTGAAGGGATTCCGGACGTTATCGGAAAGCCTCTGAAGCTGGACGACCACGTTTTCGAAGTCATTGGTGTGGCCCCGCAGGGCTTGGTCGGAATGGGTTCTCGTGCCCCGGACTTATGGATGACCTACAGTGCGAAGGACTTGTTCTTTCAATCCCCGTCATTAAACGTGTATGGGCGACTTCGAGACGGAGTCAGCCCCTCGGCTGCGGCGGATTCACTGGCCCCCATCGTGCAAGAAGTCACGAAAACCCTGCATCCGGCGACATACACAAGCAGTCGGACCCCGCTGGATGCGAGGAATAATGCCGATTTCACGCGTGTCGCCCTGTTCCGTGCGGGCTACGGTAGCGTTAACCGCGATACCGCGTACGAATCCCGCAAGTCCCTGATCCAGGTAACCAGTCTGGCCGGATTTGGCACCATCCTGGTAATGCTCATCGCGGCGGCGAACCTTGCCAACCTGCTGCTGGCACGCGGGCTTGATCGCCGCCGCGAATTGGCGACTCGCGTCGCGCTTGGCGCCACACGCGGCCGGCTTGTCCGAGAACTTGCGCTCGAAGGCATGCTGCTCGCCATCTTGGGCAGCTTGGCCGCGTTGCTCCTGATGGACTGGTGTGGCAAGGTGGCTCCAGCCCTAATGTCCGCCGTCGTCGTCTTCTCCGACCCTCCCCTGAACTTCCATCCCGATGTGCGCGTGATCGCATTCGCATTGGGAATCACGCTGCTGATCGGGATCGGCTTCAGTCTGCCGCCGGCATTACTGGCCATGCGCTTCGATCCGTTCGTCGCCCTCAAAGATTCCAGTGCAGGTGCTGGCCATCGAGAGCGGTGGTGCTCGTTCAGAAATATCCTGGTCGTCGCGCAGGTGGCAGGATCTCTGGTACTGGTGTCCAGCGTCTTGCTTTGTTTGCGCGGGATCCGCGAGGAGCTTAACCGTGACGTCGGTTTTCGACCTGGGCCGTTGATTGTCGCCCAGGGCGATTTGGAGCAAGCCGGTTATACCACCAATACGGCGCCCGTGGCGTGCGAAACGTTGCGGAGGCGATTGTCCCTTTTGCCGGGAGTCGAGGAAGTCGGATTGATAGACGGAGCGCCGCTTGGAGGAGAGCGAGGAGGCCTCGTGACCGACAGCTTGGATGGCCACGAAGGAACCGACGTGCACTTCGGGCGTATCGAAGTGGGTCCCGGATGCTTTCATGCCCTGGGAATCCCGATGCTCGAAGGCCGCGAGGTTGCGGATGCGGATTTCACTTCCGGTCGCCATGTGGCGTTGGTGAACCAATGCTTTGTCCGCACTTTTTGGCCCGATCAAAGAGTACTGGGCAAAGTGATCGAGTTCCGCTATACCAAATACGAAGTCATCGGCATTGTCGGCGATGCGCAGCTTGAGGACATGCGCAAGACGCCAAGGGCGACCGCGTTTCTTTCGCTGGAGCCCGCCTATTTCTCGCTTCACCCAACGTTCCTCGTGCGAACACGAGGTCATCCGGAGTCCCTGATGAACTCGATTCGTGCGGAGTTGATGAGGGTCAATCCTCGGCTGCGAGAGGGACAGGTCCGCACGATGCGCGAGAGAATGCAAGATCCTTTGACTCCCCAGCGCAACGTGATGAACCTTCTCGCTGAGATTGGGGCCGTCGCGCTTGGTCTCACCGTGCTGGGGGTTTATGGGCTTATGTCTTATCTGGTTAAACAGAGGACCCACGAGATCGGCGTCCGGCTGGCCGTCGGCGCGCGACGCGCTAATGTTGTCAGGCTCATCTTGAGACGTGGGTTCCGGCTTGCGTTGGCGGGCATGATGCTGGGGCTGCCCGCAGCATTCTGTGGTGCATTTCTGCTGAGGCACCTTGTGTTCGGCGTCAGCCCACTTGACTTGATGTCTTTTGTGGTTGCAGCCGGTGCGGTGTCGGTCGCGATCCTCGTGGCCTGTTGGCTCCCGGCCCGGCGGGCCGCAAAGGTAGATCCCATGGTGGCGCTGAGGTATGAATGAACATGAACCGCTGCATCGTAAAATCGTTCAATCGTTACCTTGTTGAATTGTCAAACAGCGAAAGCAACGCGCTGGCCATCGCCGCGGCCAAGCCGCTTCAACGATTCAACGGTTTAACAATGTAACGAACCCCAAATCCATGCCAACAACCATTCCGCTCATTCAACTGGACAACCTCGAGAAGGTGTTCCTCACCGACGAAGGGCGAGACGCACACCTTGTCTGGCGTCCAACTCGAAATCGGCCACGGCGATTACGTGTCCGTTTCCGAGCGTCGGGAGCGGGTGACTCGTTCGGCCGTTGGAGGTCCTTCCTCCGACCCAAGTTGCCGTTGCAGGCGCGGGCCGGCCCAGGATGGCCGACGACTGGCGGACCTGAGGGCCTCGGATGAGCCCGCGGTACAGAGCACAGCATTTTTGTAATAAAACGAACCGCCGTCGGCTTTCTCTAATCGGACGAATGTTAAATCGTGAAATCGTTACATCGTTGAATCGTTGAACCGTGAAGACGCTACGAACAATCTGGTTGAGAATCGGCTCGCTGTGGCAGCGGCGCGAGGTGAAACGGGGAATTGACGAAGCGCTGCGCTTTCACCGGGAGCAGCGCACGGCCGAGAACACCGCCGCCGGCATGACGCCAGAAGACGCGGCACGGGAGGCGTGCAGGTGTTTCGGCAACGCGCCGGGCATTCGTGAGGAATGGCGCGCTGTCCGCGGCGCCAGCTTCGGCGAAACGACGTGGCAGGACATCCGCTTCGGCGCGCGGATGCTGCGGAAGAATCCCGGCTTCACCACGGTGGCTGTCCTGGCCCTGGGGCTGGGCATTGGCGCCAACACCGCCGTGTTCAGTTTGGTCAATGCCGTGCTCTTGCGCGCGTTGCCCGTGCATGACCCCGGTCAGTTACGGGTACTCAACTGGAGCGGTCCCTGGCCGAAGGCGTTCAGTGCCGCTGGTGATGAGACGGTGTTCATGGACCGGGCCTACTTCGGCGGGTTCTCCTACCCGTCGTATCTCGCGCTCCGCGAGCAGGCCCGCGGTGGCTACGACCTCTTCGCTTTCGCTCCGACCGACCCTGTGACGGCGGTCGCTCGCGGCGAGGCTTCCCGGGCGGCGGGGATTCTCGTTTCCGATAGTTTCTTCACCGGTTATGGCGCCAGCGTGTGGATGGGACGCGCCATCCTGCCGGAAGACGATCACTCCGGCGCACCGCCGGTGGTCGTGATCACCCATCGGTGGTGGGAACGACACTGCGGCTCGGATCCTGGGATCGTCGGGCACACGCTGGCGCTGAACCGGACGGGTTTTACCATCGTTGGCGTGTTGCCGCGCGACTTTGCCGGACCGCTGCCCGGCGACACTGCCGATTTCTACATCCCCCTGGCGTTTCAACCGTTGTTCCGCCCCGATTTTCGGTTGGCGTCGCCCGATGACTATTGGTTACAGATCATGTTGCGACTTAGCCCCGGCACTCAGGAGGGCCCGGTCCGCGTGGCGCTCGAAACCGTGTTCCGTCGCCACCAACTGGACCGCTCCGAGCCGAAGGCCGCCCCGCCCAGTCTTCTGCTGCATCCCGGAGCCCGGGGGCCATGGATCAAGCGAATGGAAATCGGCAGCCCGCTGGAGACTCTGAGGCGGATCGTTGCGCTGGTGCTGCTGATCGCTTGCGCCAATGTGGCGGGTCTGTTGCTGGCCCGCCATGCCGCCCGGCAACATGAACTGGCGGTGCGCGCGGCCTTGGGCGCAGGCCGCGGGCGCCTCGCGCGGCAGGTGCTCGCCGAGTGCCTGCTGCTGGCGCTGGCCAGCGCCGGCCTTGGTCTGCTCCTGGCCTGGTGGGGCAAGGCGCTCTTGGTCACCCTGCTGCCGGCCTTCGCGGATTACGATCATTTCGATTTTCGCATGGATTCGCGAGTGCTGGGCTTCACGCTCATGGCCACGGCAGCCACGGTGCTGCTGGTTGGGGCGATCCCGGCGTTCTTTGCTTCCCGGGCCCGGCCGGCCGCCGGGCTGCAGAATCCCCGCATTCTCGGCGCGCCGCGTTTGCGCCTGGGCAAGCTGCTCGTGATCGCCCAGGTCGCCATC
The DNA here is from genome assembly GCA_050012855.1 of Verrucomicrobiota bacterium. GTDB lineage: Bacteria > Verrucomicrobiota > Verrucomicrobiia > Limisphaerales > J093 > JAJXZJ01. Next base: position 50,985 of record JBEKGJ010000004.1, read on the forward strand.
TCGGTGGTGTTGCTGGCCGGGGCGGGATTGATGGTTCGAACTTTGGTGAACCTGAGTCACATTCAATTGGGCTTCGACGCGGACCGTCTGTTGGTGGCCCGACTCAACGCTGCGCAAGGCGGTCATCCGGAGTCGCAACTGGCGGTGTTCTACGAGCGCGTCGGCGAAGCGATGGCTGCGCTGCCCGGCGTGCAGTCCGTGGCGTTTTCGGACCAAAGTCACGTGGGCGCCGGATTCGGGACGGGATACGGGATCCGAATCCCCGGACGCGAGGGCAAACCGCTCGGTACCAGCGGCATGATCGTGAGCGATACGTTCCTGGCGACCATGCGGATCCCCTTATTGCTGGGGCGTGGGTTCAGCAGCGCCGACGCGCCTGCCGCCGGACGCGTCGCCGTCGTCAACCAGGCCTTCGCCGACAAAATGTTCCCGGGCCAGTCTCCGCTGGGGGAAACGTTCAAGCTCGGCCAGGAAGAGCATCAAATCATCGGCGTGTGCGGCAACGCGCGGCTCTACGATTTCCGCGCGGAGATGACGCCCATCGCCTACTTGTCGTACCGCCAGCGGCCGGCGCCCGAGGCTTGGTTTGCCATCCGCACCGCATTGCCGCCGTCGGCGCTGGGAGCCGCGGTGCGTCGAGTGGTGACCGACCTCGACCGCAACTTGGTCGTCACGGGCTTGACCACGCAACGGGAACTGGCTGGTCGCCAGGTGGCGCATGAGCGGCTGTTCGCTTCGCTGGGCGGTGGCCTGGCCCTGCTGGCGGTGGTGATCGCGTGCCTGGGCCTCTATGGGCTGATGACCTATAACGTGGCGCGGCGGACCGGCGAGATCGGCATCCGCATGGCGCTGGGCGCGCGGCCGGCCGATGCCGCGCGATGGGTTCTGCGCGAGGCCGCGCTGCTGGGCGGGACCGGGGCCCTGCTGGGCGTGGTGGCCGCACTGGGCGCTGTGCGAGTGATCCAATTTTACCTCTACGGTGTGGCGCCGCACGATCCCCTCACCCTGGCGGTGGCCGTGGTGGTGCTGGTGCTGGTGGCCTTGCTGGCTGCGTTCCTCCCGGCCCGGCGCGCGGCGAAGGTGGATCCCATGGTGGCGCTGAGATACGAATGAGCATGAACTTTTGCATCGTTACATCATTAAATTGTTGAATCGTTGAACGGTGAAGACGCCACGAACAATCTGGTTGAGGATCCGCTCGCTGTGGCGGCGGCCGGCGGTGAAGCAGGAGATTGACGAGGAACTGCGCTTCCATTGGGAGCAGCGCACGGCGGAGAACCTCGCCGCCGGCATGGCGCCGGAGGACGCGGCGCGGGCGGCCCGCAAACGCTTCGGCAACGTACCGGGCATCCGCGAGACGTGCCGGGACACTCGCGGAGTGAGTTTGGGTGAAGCGACTCTCCAAGATGGCCGGTTCGGCCTGCGGATGCTGCGGAAGAATCCTGGTTTCACCGCCGTGGTGGTGTTCACTCTGGCGCTAGGTATCGGCGCCGGCACGGCGATCTTCTCGCTCGCGAACGCCATCTTGCTCCGTTCGCTGCCCGTGCCCAGTCCGCACGAACTGCGCATCATCGGATGGTCCGGTGCCGATCTCAACATCGCCTACAGCGGGAGGGGTGACGGCGACATGCCCGCCCACTATGCCGGCTATTCCGTTTCCGTTCCGTTGGCTCGCGCTCTCCGCGAACAATGCGCCGCCCAGGCTGATGTTTTCGGCTATTCCGAGATCGTCCTCACCGCCCGGGCGCGGCACGAGGCAGCCAGGGCCTTGGGCATGATGGTTTCGGACAACTTTTTCTCCGGACTCGGTGTGCCTCCGCTGATCGGCCGGCGGCTGGGCGCTGAGGATGAACGGGCTGGAGCTGCGCCGTCCGTCGTCATCTCTTATCGGTGGTGGGAGCGGCAGTTTGATCTCGATCCCGGCGTGCTCGGCCGACCGGTCACGCTCAGCGGTTTCACCTTCACAGTCGTCGGCGTGCTGCCCCGTGGGTTTTCCGGGGTGATTTCGGACAGCGAAGTGGAGTTCTACGTACCCATGTCGTTCCAGCGGCAACTCGCGCCGGACGACCCACACGCTTCGCCCAATCCCTGGATTGTGGACCTGATGGCGCGTTTGAAGCCGGGGGTGAGCGATGGTCAATTGCAAGCCGCTTTGAACGTCGCCTTCGTGCGCGAGACGGAAGGCTTGATGAAACAAGCCAAGGTCTTGCTGACTGATGGCCGCGCCGGTCCAGAGAAGGACCCAGCAGGCTATCGGGGTCCGCTGATGCTGCTCCTCGGGATGGTTGGTCTGGTCCTGCTCGTGGCGTGCGCCAATCTCGCCGGCTTGTCGCTCGCGCGTGGCGCCGTTCGCCAACACGAGTTTGCGGTGCGCGCCGCCCTTGGCGCCGGTCGCTGGCGGCTCATTCGCCAATCGCTGACGGAGAGTGTGCTGGTCGCGCTTCTGGGCGGTGGACTGGGCCTGGTGGTCGCGCTTTGGGGCAAGACGGCCATCTCCCGGCTGCTGGCCGGCTCACCGGAGGGACTGCATTACGACATCGCTTTCGATCTCAGAGTGCTGGGTTTCAGCGTGGCCGTGGCTCTGCTCACCGCAGCGCTTTCCGGCTTGTTGCCAGCGCTGCAGGCCGCGCGCGTGGATCCGCGGGCCGGGCTCAAGGACCGGGCCACGCTCGGAGCGCCCCCCCTTCGTGCCGGCCGATTGCTCGTCGCGGCGCAAATCGCCCTGTCGCTGCTCCTGGTTGCCGGCGCGGGACTTTACGTCCGGACGCTGGTCAACCTCATGCACATCAATCCCGGCTTCGTTATGGAAAACCTGTTGCAGCTCCCACTTAGCCCCGAGGACGCGGGCAAGGAACCACGTCCCCCTGCGTTCTTTGACCGCGTCCTCCAGTCGCTGGCCACGATCCCGGGTGTGCGGTCGGTGGCTCTCTTCGACACGGTGCTGCTGAGCGGCGGTTGGGAGCACTTTGGCTTCGCCATGCCGGGGCGTGCCTCTGAACAGGTGAACCTATCCATCGTGAGTGAAGGATTCTTCGGAACGATGGGCATTCCGTTGGCGTTGGGACGTGATCTGCGACCGAGCGACGGCGACGGGGCGGCCAAGGTGGTCGTGGTGAACGAGGCGTTTGTTCGCAAGTACTTCCCCGACAGAAACCCCATCGATTTCACGATCACGGAGACGGGTAGTCGCACCGATTGGCAGATCGTCGGCGTGTGCCGGGATGCCCGTTACGAGGGCCTCAAGACTGAGCCGCAGCCGACGGCGTTCTTCTCATTCCGACAGCATCCGCTTCAGTTTGGTGCTGTCTTCTACTTGCGCACGGCCGTGCCGCCACTGGCTTTGGCCCCGGCCGCGCGCCAGGCAGTGGCCGCGGTGGATCCCAATATCCCATTGAACCGCTGCAGTACCGGGGTGGGGGTACGGAACAGACGCATCCAGCGGGAACGCATGTTCGTCACGCTGTGCGGTTCGCTGGCCGCGCTGGCCGTGCTGCTTTCGTGCATTGGCCTCTATGGGCTGATGGCCTACCACGTCGCCCGGCGCACCGGCGAGATCGGCATCCGCCTGGCGCTCGGTGCGACGCGCCGGCAAATCGCCGGACCGATCCTGCGCGAAGCCTTGACGCTCGCCGGCATCGGTTTGGTGATTGGCTTGCCGTTAACCCTCGCGCTGACACGTCTCATCCGCAGCAATCTCTACGGCGTGGCGCCTTCCGATCCAGTCACGCTTGGTGGCGCCGTTGTCCTGCTGCTCATGGTGGCAGTCATCGCCGCCTGGCTCCCCGCCCGGCGAGCCGCAAAGGTTGATCCCTTGGTGGCGCTGAGGTACGAATGAAAATGAACCTCTACATCGTTCAATCGTTCAATCGTTACATTGTTGAATTGTCAAACAGCGAAAGCAACCCGCCGAACCTCACGTCGGCCAGGCCGGTTCAACGGTTCAACGGTTTTCAACAATGTAACGAACCCTAAATCTATGCAAACTACCATTCCATTGATCCAACTCGACAACCTCGAGAAGGTGTTCCTCACCGACGAAGTCGAGACGCACGCCCTGTCCGGCGTCCGACTCGAAATCTGTCACGGCGATTACGTGTCCATTTCCGGGCCGTCGGGCTGCGGCAAGTCCACGCTGCTCGCCATCATCGGCCTGCTCGATTCCCCCACCAGCGGCACCTACCGCCTGCGGGGCGAGCCGGTCGAGCACCTCGGCCACGCCCAGCGGGCGCGCGTGCGCAACCGCGAGATCGGGTTCATTTTCCAGAGCTTCAATCTCATCGGTGATTTGACGGTATGGGAGAACGTCGAATTGCCGCTGACCTACCGTGGCTTGACGAAGGCCGAGCGCCGGGAACGGGTGGACGAGGCGCTGGCGAAAGTTGGCATGACACAACGGGCGAAACATTATCCGGCCCAGCTTTCCGGCGGCCAGCAACAGCGCGTGGCCGTGGCGCGCGCACTTGGTGGCCGGCCTTCGATTCTGCTCGCCGACGAACCGACGGGGAATCTCGACTCGAAGAACGGCGACGCGGTGATGGCGTTGTTGCGGGAGTTGCACGCCGAAGGGGCGACCATTTGTCTGGTGACGCACGATCCGCGCTACTCGCGGGATGCGCAGAAGACCATTCACTTGTTCGACGGGCAGATTGTGGAGGGGGAGGCGGCATGAGAATGACGAATGTCGAATGTCGAATGTCGAATGTTGAAGAAAGTCCGGCGCCCGAAACGGTTTCGCGTTTCGGAATTCGGATTGGTTTCGGACTTCGACCCTCGGATTTCGGACTGGGCAGACTGAGGCTCACGCCGACTGCTACCTAAAGGAATGACCATGGACGTGGCTGTTTCACCCACCTTGCGCCGGCGACGCCGGGTTCGGCGCTGGCTCATTCTCGCCGCGGGCGGCATCACGCTGGCACTGATCACGTTCGGTTTGTCGCGGCTGCGGCCGGCCGCGCCGGGTGTCGAGAAGGCCTCGCTTTACCTGGGCACGGTGGAACGCGGCGAGATGCTCCGCCAGGTGCGGGGCAATGGCGTGCTCGTGCCGGAAGACATCCGCTGGATTCCGACGATCAACGCCGGCCGCGTCGAGCGGATTAAGGTGCTGCCCGGAGCGCGGGTGGAAGCCGACACCGTGCTGGTGGAGTTGAGCAACCCGGACGTGGATCAAGCCGCGTTCGACGCCGAGTGGCAGCTCAAGGGCGCGGAGGCCGACCTGGCCAACACGCGCGTCCAAATGGCATCGCAGCGGCTGACCCAGGAAGCCACCGTGGCCGGCGCCATGGCCAATTACCGAGACGCAAAACAGGATTTTGGGGCAAATGAAGCCCTGGCCCAAAGCGGTCTGGTCGCGGCGCTCACGCTGAAACAATCGCAGAACAAGGCCGAGGATCTGGCCAAACTCCTGGCCATCGAACAGGAACGCCTGCAAATCAGCGGCGACGCCGCCAAGGCCCAAATCGCCGTGCAGGAGGCCAAGGTGGCGCAACTGCGCGCGCAAGGCGATTTGAAGCGCCGCCAGGTTGAGGCGCTGAAAATCCGCGCCGGCGTGGACGGCGTGCTGCAACGGCTCGGCGACCCGACCAACCCGCTCCAGATCGGCCAGCAACTCGCCGTGGGCGCCCTCGTCGCGCGGGTGGCCAACCCGACCAGGCTGAAGGCCGCCGTCAAGATCGCGGAAACGCAGGCCAAGGACGTTCAACTCGATCAGAAGGCCGAGATTGACACGCGCAACGGCGTCATTCCGGGCCATGTGGTCCGTATTGATCCCGCCGTGGAAAATGGCACGGTCACAGTGGACATCGCCCTCGATGCGCCGCTGCCGAAAGGCGCCCGGCCGGATCTGAGCGTGGACGGCACCATCACCCTGGAACGACTGGAAAATGTGCGGCACGTCGGCCGGCCTGTAAACGGCCAGGCCGAGAGCGAGGCCAGCCTGTTCAAGCTCGTTAACAACGGCAGGGAAGCGGTCCGCGTGCCGGTCAAACTGGGGCGCAGTTCAGTGACCGCCATCGAAATCGTGGCCGGGCTGGAGGTCGGGGACCAGGTGATCCTGTCGGACATGTCCCAATGGGACGCCGCCGCGCGAGTGCGGCTGCAGTAAGCCGGCCGCGTTTCAGTTTCGGTGACCTCAGCCGGGCAAGCCTGCCGGTCCGTGTGATTTGCCCGCCTCAGTAATTCAGATAAGGACCAAGCCAGCGCTCCGCCTCCGCGAACGTGATGCCCTTGCGTCGCGCGTAGTCCGCCACCTGGTCGCGTCCGAGCTTGCCGACGGCAAAGTACTTCGACTCCGGATGCGCGAAATAAAGGCCGCTCACGCTGCTGCCCGGCCACATGGCGAAATTCTCCGTCAGCTTCATCCCGGTGTTTTTCTCGACGTCCAGCAGCCGCCACAGCGTGGCCTTCTCGGTGTGGTCGGGGCAGGCCGGGTAGCCCGCCGCGGGCCGGATGCCGCGGTATTCTTCGGCGATGAGGTCTTCGACCCTCAGTTGCTCGGCCTTCCCGTAGCCCCATTCCCGGCGGACACGCTGGTGCAGGCATTCCGCAAACGCCTCCGCGAGGCGATCCGCCAGCGCCTCGGCCATGATGGCGTTGTAATCGTCGTGGTCCGCCTTGAATCGCGCGACGAGTTCCGCCAGGCCATGCCCCGCGGTGACGGCAAAGGCGCCAAGGAAGTCCGAGGTGCGAGGTGCGGGGGGTGAAGTGATGGCTTTCGGCGCGATGAAATCGGCCAGGCACCAGTTGGGCGCACCGTCGTTCTTGACCATCTGCTGACGGAGAAAATGGAAAGTGGCCAACGGCGGCGCACCGGCGGGACCAGCCAGTACCTCGACATCGTCGCCAGCCCGGCGGGCGGCGAAGAAGGCATAGACGCCGCGCGGCCGGAGCAGTCGCTGGGTGACGATCTCCTCGAGCAACCGCTGGGCGTCGGCGAACAGCTTGCGCGCCTCCTCGCCGCGTTCCGGGTGGTCGAGAATGGCGGGATACCGGCCGCGCAACTCCCAGGTGTGGAAGAACGGCGACCAGTCAATGAACGGCACGAGGTCCGTCAGGCTGACGGGGAGTGCGGGCGTGCTCGCATCCGAATCCAGGACCCGCACGCCGAGGAACTCCGGCTGCGCGAGGTCGTCGAACTGGAGCTTCGGCACGCGGGCCCGGGCCTCCTCCAGCGACAGCAACGGCGCGACCGGCGCGGCATGTTGCGTCCGGAGCCGGCCGTACTCGGCGCGGACCTGCTCGACGAAACCGGCCTTGTTCGCCGCGCTGAGCAGGTTGCTCACGGCGGGCACGGCACGACTGGCATCCAGAACGTGGATGACCGGATGCCGGCAGGCCGGCGCGATCTTCACGGCGGTGTGGGCCTTGCTGGTCGTCGCCCCGCCGATGAGCAGCGGCGTCGTGAACCCTTCGCGCTCCATCTCGCGGGCGACATGGACCATTTCGTCGAGCGACGGAGTGATCAGGCCGCTGAGGCCGATGATGTCCACGTGTTGCTCGCGGGCCGTCTGGAGGATTTTTTCGCACGGCACCATGACGCCGAGGTCAATCACCTCGTAGTTGTTGCAGCCGAGCACGACGCCCACGATGTTCTTGCCGATGTCGTGGACGTCGCCCTTGACGGTGGCCAGCAGCACGCGGCCCTGGTTTTCGACCACGCCCCCGGCGGCGCGGATGGCGGCCTTCTCCGCCTCCATGAACGGCGTCAGGTAGGCGACCGCCTTCTTCATCACCCGCGCCGATTTGACGACCTGCGGCAGGAACATCTTGCCGGCGCCGAAAAGGTCGCCGACGACGTTCATGCCGGCCATTAGCGGGCCTTCAATGACCGCCAGCGGTGAGCCGTATTGGTGGTGCGCCTCCGCGGTGTCGGCGTCAATGAAATCAACGATGCCCTTGACCAGGGCGTGGCGGAGGCGTTCCTCGACGGAACCCTGGCGCCAGGCGGCTTCGGTCCGCGTTTCGTCGGCCGCGCCGGTGGCCTGCCGCTTCAAGGCCTCGCCCAAGGCGACCAGCCGTTCGGTGGCGTCGGGGCGGCGATTGAGCAGGACGTCCTCGACGTGCTCCAGCAGGTCGGGCGGGATTTGCTCGTAAACCGCCAACATCCCGGCGTTGACGATGCCCATGTCCAGCCCGGCTTTGATCGCGTGGAAGAGGAACGCGCTGTGCATCGCCTCGCGCACGCGGTTGTTGCCGCGGAAGCTGAAGGAGACGTTCGAGATGCCGCCGCTCACCTTCGCGTGCGGCAGGTTCTCCTTGATCCAGCGCGTGGCGCGGATGAAATCCAGGGCGTAGTTCGCGTGCTGTTCGATGCCGGTGCCGACGGTCAGCACGTTCGGATCGAAAATGATGTCCTCCGGCGGGAACCCGAGTTGCCGGGTGAGCAGTTCGTAGCAGCGACGGCAGACCTCCGTCTTGCGCTCGAACGTGTCCGCCTGGCCGCGCTCGTCGAAGGCCATCACCACGACCGCGGCGCCGTAACGACGGACCAGGCGCGCCTGCTGCAGGAATTTGGCCTCGCCTTCCTTGAGGGAGATCGAGTTCACGACGCCCTTGCCTTGGAGGCATTTCAAACCCGCTTCGATGACCTCCCATTTCGACGAATCAATCATCACGGGCACTCGCGCGATCTCGGGTTCGGCGGCAATGAGGTTCACGAAATGGGTCATCGCCGCCACGCCGTCCAGCATCCCCTCGTCCATGTTGACGTCGAGGATTTGGGCGCCGCTTTCGACCTGCTGGCGGGCGACGGCGACGGCCTCCTCGAACTGGCCGGCGAGGATGAGCTTGGCGAACTTGGGCGAGCCGGTGACGTTGGTGCGCTCGCCGATGTTCACGAAGTTCGTGTCCGGCCGGATGGTGACCGCCTCGAGACCGCTGAGGTGCAGCAGGTGGTCGCCTGCGGGCGGCACGCGCGGCGGCAGGCCGCGAACGGCCTCGGCGAGCCGCCGGATGTGGTCCGGCGTGGTGCCGCAGCAGCCACCGACGATGTTCAGCCAGCCCAGTTCCGCCCATTCGCGCAATTGCGGGGCGAACGATTCCGGCGTCTCGGGGAACCCGGTGGGCAACATCGGATTGGGCAGGCCGGCGTTCGGGTAGGCGCTGACGAAGAGGTCCGCCGTCTCCGCGAGATCGGCAATGAACTCGCGCATTTCGCGCGGGCCGAGGGCGCAGTTGATGCCAATGCTCAAAAGCTGGTGGTTCCGCACCGAGTGCCAGTACGCCTCCACCGTCTGGCCCGACAGGGTGCGCCCGCTCTTGTCCGTGATGGTGAAGGACAGCATCACCGGCACGCGACGACCGGTCTCCGCGAAGAGTTGATCGAGGGCGAAGAGGGCGGCCTTGGAGTTGAGCGAATCGAACACGGTTTCGATCAGCAGCAGGTCCACGCCGCCGTCGAGCAGGGCCCGGGCTTGTTCGTCATAGGCGCGCACGAGATCGTCGAACGTGACCGCCCGGAAGGCGGGGTTGTTGACCTCGGGCGATAGCGACGCGGTCTTGCTGGTCGGCCCGAGGGCGCCCGCGACCCAGCAAATGCGGCCGGGCGTGCGGGCCATGACGTCGGCGGCGGCGCGGCGGGCACAGGCGGCGGCGGCCAGGTTGAGTTCGCGCACCAGTCCTTGCAGCCCGTAGTCGGCCAGGGAGAGCGCCTGGGCGTTGAAGGTGTTGGTTTCGATGATGTCGGCGCCGGCTTCGAGATACTGGCGGTGGATGTCCTCGATGATCCGCGGCCGGGTGAGGCTGAGCAGGTCGTGGTTGCCCTTGAGTTCGCGCGGCCAGGCGCGGAAGCGGTCGCCGCGGAAGGCAGCCTCATCGAGGCGGTGTTCCTGGATGACGGTGCCCATGGCGCCGTCGAGGATGACGATGCGCTCGCGGAGCAACCGCCCAAGGGCGTCCGAACGTGAAACAGCAGTCTGGTCTGGCATAACGCGCGGTGCCGCGGCGGGCACCGAAAGCGGCAAACTACCGGCGGGACACGTGGTTTGCAAGCAATAAATCAACGAATCTTGATATGACGATGCGTACTTTTCCTTCGCCACTGGAAGTTGACCCCGGTCACAAGGCCCTCCCCGGCCCGCAACTGTTGCGGGGGTGAGGAGCGCGGGCGGCTCGCCGGCTGTTCGCTGCGCCCTCGCGGCGAACTCCCTTCGTGACCTCACGTGGTAGCTCGTGGACCGCCGGGCCGCGACAGACTCCGCCATCATCATTCCACACTCCCTCTCCGCCCCGGGGAGAGGGCCGGGGTGAGGTGTCTGCCAATCCGAAATCCACAATCCGCAATCGGTAGCGCCTCGTCTCCCGCTTTCCGCTTTCCCCGTTCCGAAACGTGTCACATAACTTATACTCATCATCAGCGATTTGTTCATCCATCCTTGCTAAAATCAGTCTTGACGGAAAGGCTTATTCCGATCAAACACAGCTTCATTCTCATGGAATGCGGAACCGCGTGCCCGAATCCAGAGAAGGACCGCTTACTTCCCGTCCGCATCGCCTTGTCTTGCGTCAGTGCCCTCGCTGGCGTTGTCAGGCCAGTGCCTTGACCTGCCCGCCGGCTGCCATGACGGAATTCCAAACGCTCATCACGAAGCCTTGGGTGGATATCACAGTGATTTGTTCTGCAATGACTTACGCTGTTCCGGTAGGGCTGAGCTGCGGCTCGGCCCAAATATGGGGACACAACTAAAGACCTCCATGAAAACCAAGATGTTCAGCAACCTGACTGCCGGAGCGCGTCCGGCCGCGAGCGAACGCAGCGAACACAGAAGAGAAGGCGACCGGCTGCTGCGCGCGCCGTGTGCTGCTCTCGGCCCAAGGCCTTGCGCAGCGGGAGGATTCTTCGGGGGCACGGACATTCTTACCCGCCCGGCTGGGGAGTTTGCAGCGAAGCGGACGAGAATCCCTGCCTGTGCTGGCACTTCGCTGCTTCTACTACTGTTTGTGGCGACGGTATTCGCCGCACCCGTGACTGAGCAGCAGGCGCGCAAGGCAGCCGAAACCTTCATCCTGGCCCGGTATGCGTCAGCCGGCCCGGCACTCGCCCAGACTCAAGCACAGACTCGTCGCTCGGCGAAGTCAGTCCGGGAGACCGTCCCTTTGCGGGAAGACGGCACGGCGCTCGGGTACGTGGCGGCCCTGGCCCCGTCCGGCTTTGTTCTTTTGCGCGCGGATGACCAAGCCCCTCCTGTCAAGCTCCACAGCGAAAACGGCTCCTTCAGGAACCTGCCGCCCGCCTTCCTGAAAGTCATCAAGCTGGAGCTCGCCGAGGAACTGGCGGCCTTGGAGGCGTTGAGACGCCAGCAACGGGCGGCAGACCCACGATTTCCCAAACAATGGTCCGTGCTGCTCGGTACCACTGGCGACCCTCTTCCGTCCGATCCGTCCCCGCCGAGTTCTGGCCCCGGCGTGTACTTGCTGACGACGCTCTGGGATCAAGGCGACCCCGACAACTACTACTGCCCTGCGGCCGTTGGAGGGCCGGGCGGTCGCGCGCCCGCTGGTTGCGCTGCCATCGCCCTGGCCCAGATCCTTCGCTACCACACGCTGCCCACCTGCTTGGCTGCCAACCACACGTACCAGGATATCTGGGGTGCCTGCGTCGGCACGCACTCCATGAGTGATGCCGGAATGGGTGCCTACGACTGGGCGGACATGCCGGACTTGGTGACGCCCGACAGTTGGGGCGCCGAAATCAGCGCCGTCGGACAGTTGGTTTACCATTGCGCCGTCGGCTTCGAGTCCGACTTCGAGGCCGGCGGCACTTCTGCCGACCCGTCCGCCGCGCCCAACGCACTGCGTGCTTTCTTCGGTTACACGGCCGGGGATCTCGAGTGGAAGTCAGGCTATCCCAGCGCGCAATGGTACAACAAGGTTGTCGCTGACATCGATGCCGATCTCCCCATCTTCTACGCCATGTGGGAAACCGGACTTACGCATGGGCACTCTTGCGTCTGCGACGGCTACCAAAACGGGAATGAAATCCACCTGAACCTCGGATGGTCCGGCGCCGGCAATGCCTGGTACAACCTCGACACCGTCGCCGCCGGCGGATTCAACTGGACAGAGCATGGGGCCGTCTTCGGCATCGCGCCGCCGGCGTTGCCCGTCATCACAACCCAGCCACAGAGTCTCACCGTTGGCGTCGGGAGCACGGCGACCTTCCAGGTGACAGCCAGCGGGACGCCACCGCTCAGCTACCAGTGGCAGATGGACGGCGGCGAATTGCCCGGAGCGACTGGTTCGACGCTCACGCTTACAAACGTGCAACTGGATCAGGCTGCCAACTACGCCGTCGTCGTCACCGGTGTTGGCGGGAGCGTGACCAGCAGCCCGGCAACGCTCACCGTTCTTTCGGATGCTGGGCCTGCCATCCAATGGCAAGCATCGTTCGGGGGCTCTGATTATGATGAGCTTAACAGCCTCCAGCAGACGAGCGACGGCGGGTACATCTTGGGCGGTTCATCCCGGTCAGGCGTTTCGGGCAACAAGACCAGCCCCAATTACGGATGGGATGACTTTTGGGTGGTGAAGCTGGATGCCAACGGGAACAAACAATGGGACCGGTCGTTCGGAGGTTCCAGTACTGATGAGCTTTACAGCCTCAGCCAAACAAGCGATGGTGGGTACATCTTGGGCGGTACATCCTTGTCAGGCGTTTCGGGCAATAAGACCAGCCCTAATTACGGCAACGATGACTTTTGGGTGGTGAAGCTGGATGCCAACGGAAACGAACAATGGGACCGGTCATTCGGGGGCTTCGATGACGATGATCTTCGCAGCCTCAGCCAAACAAGCGATGGTGGGTACATCTTGGGCGGTACATCCTCGTCAGGCGTTTCGGGCAACAAGACCAGCCCCTACTACGGCAACTCTGACTTTTGGGTGGTAAAACTGGATCCCAGCGGGAACAAGCAATGGGACCGGTCGTTCGGAGGCGAGCGTGACGCTGTGCTTTACAGCCTCAGCCAAACAAGCGACGACGGGTACATCTTGGGCGGTGAATCCGAGTCAGGCGTTTGGCGCAACAAGACCAGCCCCTACTACGGCAACTCTGACTTTTGGGTGGTGAAGCTGGATGCCAACGGAAACAAACAATGGGACCGGTCGTTCGGAGGCACCGATGAGGATGACCTCTACGGCCTCAGCCAAACAAGCGACGGCGGGTTCATCTTGGGCGGTGAATCCTGGTCAGGCGTTTCGGGCAACAAGACCAGCCCCAATTACGGATGGGCTGACTTCTGGGTTGTAAAACTAGATCCCAGCGGGAACAAGCAATGGGATAGGTCGTTCGGAGGCTTCAGTACTGATGGGCTTTACAGCCTCAGCCAAACAAGCGACGGTGGGTACATCTTAGGCGGCGATTCCATGTCGGGCGTTTCGGGCAACAAAACCAGCCCCAATTACGGATGGGATAACTTTTGGGTGGTGAAGCTGGATGCCAACGGGAACAAACAGTGGGATAAGTCATTTGGCGGCAGTGATGCGGATGGGCTATACAGTCTTCAGCAGACGAGCGATGGCGGGTACATATTGGGCGGCACGTCCTATTCTGGTGTTTCGGGCAACAAGACCAGCCCCAATTACGGCAAGAACGACTTCTGGGTGGTCAAACTCGGGCCGGAAGGCGTGGGGGCCCCGACGATCGCGACGCAACCCCAGAGCTGGATGGCGCCGCTGGGTAGCAGTGCCACTTTCACCGTGACGGCCGCCGGGGATCCGCCCCTGACTTACCACTGGCGATTCAATGGCAGCGCCTTAAGCGACGGCACCTGGATCAGCGGAGCCACCTCCCCCTCGCTCACCATCCTCGATATCCAACCTCAGGATCAAGGCCTGTACACTGTGGTGGTGGAGAATCCCGTCGGTGCCGTGGTCAGCACCCCTCCCGCGCGACTCACCGTCACCGTGCCGCCAGAAATCACCAGCCAGCCAGGCCCAGTGACCACCAACCAGGGTGCCACAGTCTCTTTTCGCGTGGTAGCTGCCGGCCAGCCGCCGCTCGGCTATCGCTGGCGGTGCAATGACATTCCCTTGGCGGACGGCGGCCGAGTCAGCGGCGCAACTTCAGCCTGCCTCTGGATCTCCAGCATCCAGCCCAGCGACGAAGGGAGTTACAACGTCGTGGTCAGCAATGCCGCCGGGGCGGTCGTGAGCGCGCCCGCCGGCCTGACGGTCGTTGTGCCACCCGCCATCACGCAATCCCCCACCAATCAGACAGTGCCGACCGGTGGGAACGTGACCCTGACTGTGACCGCCGCCGGCACCGCACCGCTGAGCTATCAGTGGCAGAAGGATGAGGTCGTGTTATCCGACGGCGGACGGATTAGCGGGGCGGCCTCAGCGCAGTTGGCCATTTCCAACGTGCAGGCAGCGGACACGGGGAGTTATGTGGTCGTCGTGACCAATGCTGCCGGTGCTGTGACGAGCACGCCGCCCGCGGTCTTGACGGTGCGCGTGTCACCTTCGATCACCTGGCCGACGCCAGCCGACATCACGTACGGGACACCATTGAGTTCTGTGCAATTGAACGCGACGGCAACTGTCTCTGGAACCAGTGTTCCCGGAACATTTGCCTATTCTCCTGCTGCTCTAACAATGCTGGGCGCAGGGAATGCCCAAACTCTTTTTGTGACGTTTACGCCGACGGATACCACGCACTATCTGCCAGCGACGGCGTTGGTGAGTATAAACGTGTTGAAGGCCCCGCTGACGGTGACGGCCGGCAACGTCAGCCGGACTTACGGCAACGCCAACCTGCCCTTCAGCGCGACGATCACCGGGTTTGTCAACGGCGACACGGTGGCGGTGGTGAGTGGATCGGCCAGTCTGAATACGGCTGCCACGGCCATGAGTCCGATCGGCCCGTATCCGATTGTGCCAACGCTGGGGACGCTCACCGCGGCCAATTACACCTTCGCGAGTTTCGTGGACGGGACACTGACGGTGGCGCCGTCGGCCCTCACGATCCGAGCCAATGACCGGAGCAAAACCTACGGACAATCTGTGACCTTCGTCGGAACGGAATTCACAACCAACGGCCTGTTGGGCAGTGACACTGTGACGAACGTGGCGCTTACCAGTGCAGGCGCGGCGGCAGCAGCCACCGCAGCCGGTTCGCCATATAGCATTGTCCCCAGCAGTGCGACCGGCACTGGCCTGGGCAATTACGCCATCAACTACCAGAGCGCGGCGCTAGCGGTCAGCCCTGCGGCACTGACGCTCACGGCCAATGGACGGAGCAAGACCTACGGCCAATCGGTGACTTTCGCCGGGACCGAGTTCACGACCGCCGGCTTGCAGAACTCCGAGACGGTGGGGACGGTGACCTTGACCAGCAGCGGCGCCGGGCCAACGGCGACGGTGGCGGGTTCGCCTTACAGCATCGTGCCCAGCGCGGCGACTGGCGGGACGTTCAACCCAGCCAATTACACGATCAGCTATCAGCTGGGAGCGATGACGGTGGGGGCGGCCTCGCTCACGATCACAGCCAACAACCGGAGCAAGACCTACGGACAGACGGTGACTTTCGCCGGGACAGAGTTCACGACCGCCGGTTTGCAGAACTCCGAAACGGTGGGGACGGTGACCTTGACCAGCAGCGGCGCTGGGCCAACGGCGACGGTGGCGGGTTCGCCTTACAGCATCGTGCCCAGCGCGGCTAGCGGCGGGACCTTCAATCCGGCCAACTACACGCTCACCTACCAAAACGGGACACTGACGGTGACGCGGGCGGCGCTGACCATCATGGCCAGCAGCCGGAGCAAGACCTACGGACAGACGGTGACTTTCGCCGGCACCGAGTTCACGACCTCCGGATTGCAGAGCGGAGAGACGGTGGGGTCGGTGACCTTGACCAGCAGCGGCGCCGGGCCAACGGTGACGGTGGCGGGTTCGCCTTACAGCATCGTGCCCAGCGCGGCCAGCGGCGGGACGTTCAACCCGGCCAACTACACGATCAGTTATCAAAACGGAGCGTTGACGGTGACGACGGCGGTTTTGACGGTGACGGCGGACTCGAAGTCGCGAGGTTACGGAGCGGCCAATCCGGCGCTGACCTACACGATCACCGGTTACCAGAACGGGGAGAATGCCACCACTGCGGGCGTGACAGGGGCTCCTACGCTGTCCACGACGGCGACGGCGATTAGTTCGGTCGCTGGCAGTCCCTACCCGATCACCTGTGGAGTAGCGACGCTGGCTGCGGCCAATTACAGCTTCACGGCGACAAACGGAGCGTTGACGGTGACGCCGGCCGCGCTGACAATCGCGGCCAACAACCGGAGCAAGACCTACGGACAGACGGTGACTTTCGCCGGGACCGAGTTCACGGCCGCCGGTTTGCAGAACTCCGAAACGGTGGGGACGGTGACCTTGACCAGCAGTGGCGCGGTCACGGCGGCAGGGGTGAGCGGCTCGCCCTACAGTATTGTTCCCAGCGCGGCGAGTGGCGGGACGTTCAACCCGGCCAACTACACGCTCACCTACCAAAACGGGACACTGACGGTGACACCGGCGGCATTGACCATCACGGCCAGCAACCGGAGCAAGACCTACGGACAGACGGTGACTTTCGCCGGCACCGAGTTCACGACCTCCGGATTGCAGAGCGGAGAGACGGTGGGGTCGGTGACCTTGACCAGCAGTAGCGCGGTCGCGGCGGCAGGGGTGAGCGGCTCGCCCTACAGTATTGTTCCCAGCGCGGCGACTGGTGGGACCTTCAATCCGGCCAACTACACGTTCACCTACCAAAACGGGACACTGACGGTGACGCCGGCGGCATTGACCATCACGGCCACCAACCGGAGCAAGACCTACGGACAGACGGTGACTTTCGCTGGCACCGAGTTCACGGCCGCCGGATTGCAGAACGGAGAGACGGTGGGGACGGTGACCTTGACCAGCAGCGGCGCCGGGCCAACGGCGACGGTGGCGGGTTCGCCTTACAGCATCGTGCCCAGCGGGGCCAGCGGCGGGACCTTCAATCCGGCCAACTACACCATCGGCTATCAAAACGGGACGCTGACGGTGACCCAGGCGAATATCGTCATCAGCAATCCAACCATCGTAGGCCAGACGCTGAGTTTCACCGTGCCGACGGTCGTGGGTGCAACCTACGTGCTCGAATACAAGAACTCCCTCGCGGACGCGAGTTGGACGGTGGCGCTGACGCTGGCCGGCACGGGCGACGTGGTCACGTTCACCGACGATACCACCAGCAGTCCGGCCCGGTTCTATCGGGTTCGCGTCGAATACGAATAGGTCGCGGCTTCGGCCAAGGCCCAACCGGATGATCGCGGTTCGCGGGGACGCCCCACCGGGGAATGGCGAGTTTCGAGGCGCGAGTGACGAAGTGGAGAGAGTTCGCGAGGTCGGGGCACGAGCTTTTCCGCGACCCTGCTCCGCCCGCTCAACTCTCAACTCACCACCCTCTCAACTTGCCCGCCGGCTCGCGGGGACGCTCGTCCCCACCGGGCCAGGCGAATTCGGACCTTGCCCGGCGGGTCGTTCACTTGCGCGGGGGGAGGTCTGTGCTAGGTTACGCAACCAAGTTTGATGAAACTTCATCATTCCAAAACAGAATACATCTAAATTATGCCTCACGAACTACCGCAGTTGCCCTACGCGAAGGACGCGCTGGAACCGTACATTGACGCGCTGACCATGGAGATTCACCACGGCAAGCATCACAATGCCTACGTGACGAACCTCAACAAAGCCATCGCCGGCAACGCGCCGCTCGAGGGCAAGTCCATGGACGCCCTCATCGCCGACCTGGCCGGCGTGCCGGATGCGATCCGCACCGCGGTTCGCAACAACGGCGGGGGACATTGGAATCACAGCTTCTTCTGGAAGATCATGGCGCCCCAGGCCGGCGGCGCGCCGACGGGCAAACTGGCCGCCGACCTCGCGTCCGCGTTCGGCAGCTTCGACGCCTTTAAGGAGAAGTTCGAAACGGCGGGCGCGACCCGCTTCGGCAGCGGCTGGGCCTGGCTCGTGGTGAACCAGGGCAAGATCGAGGTGGTTTCGACCCCGAACCAGGACAACCCGCTCATGGGCAAGGCGATTGCCGGGGTCGAAGGCAAGCCGATCCTGGGCGTGGATGTCTGGGAACACGCCTATTACTTGAAGTATCAAAACCGGCGGCCGGATTACCTGAAGGCCTGGTGGAACGTGGTGAACTGGGCCGAAGTGGCCCGGCATTACGCGGCCGCCAGTTGACCCGCGCTCCCTCGACTTCGCGGGCACGTCATCTCGCAAAGGCGTGCCCTTTTTTTGTTTCGCTGCGATCCCGCAGCCATCTCCCGGGCCAGGCCTGGCCGTGTCCCGATTTGGCGGGGCGCTGACGAGTTGGCTCGAGGGGACCCCACCAGAGAATTGCGAGTTGCGATCTTCGAGTGGCGAATTCGCGGTCTCCGATGGTGGGTCGTGGACCGCTGGGCCTGCCTGTGCGGATCGGCATCTGCCTGTGCGGCCGCAGACAGGCACAGACAGGCCACGACATCCCCCAGCCGCCCAGCGGTCGGCCGGCCACCACGCAGAGCAGCGGCGAATTACGAGGTCCGGCGGTCGAGGTGCGAGGCTTGCCGCAACCCTCCTCCGGCCGCTCAACTCTCAACTCTCAACCATCACCCATCAACCCGATTGCGGCTCGCCGAGACGCCCCGGCGGAGAATTGCGAGTGTCGAGTGTCGAGTGTCGAATTTGTGAGGATTCCTGGAATTCGTGTCTCGGCTCGCCGGGACGCCCCACCAGAGAATTGCGAATGGCGAATGGCGAGGGACGAATGGTGGGTCGTGGACCGCTGGGCCTGCCTGTGCGGATCGGCACGTCGGTTTTCCCGGTCTTGCCTCACGCACGGGAAGCTTTAGAATACGCCACGTCCGGCGCCCGATTCCGCGCCGGGAAACGACACGACATGGCTTCATTCACCGCCATCCTTGCGCAACGGCGCCAACGGGGCCGTTGACGGACCGCCCTTTTTCCTGCATGGCCGCCGGCAAATCCAGTTTTCTCGACAAGGTGCTTGGCCGCATCGGCCGGCTGGACGCCGATGGACTGCAGAAGGTCGTGCAGCGTCTGGCCCGCGAGCGCGATTTTCTCGAAACCCTGTTCAACACGATCGAAGATGGCGTGCTGGTGGTCAACGCGCAGGGCCGGGTTGCCTATCTGAACCAGGCCGTGACGCGTCTCCTGGGGCTGCAACCGGAGAGCGCCGAGGGCCAGCCGGTCACCCGATTCCTGCCCGAGCTTGACTGGGCGAAGATCCAGTCGCTGGCCCGCGCCGACGGCAAGACCGCAGTACGCTACGAGTTCGAGGTGGATTATCCGCGACCGCGTTGCCTGCATGTGTTCGCCGCGCCGCTCGGCGGCGACCCCGGTCGGAACGACGGGGTGGCGTTGATCATGCACGACGCGACCGAGGCGCGGCAGAAGACCGCGGAGGCGATCGAGAGCGAGCGGTTGCAGGCGCTGACCCTGCTGGCGGCGAGCGTCGCCCACGAGCTGGGCAACCCGCTCAACGCCCTGCACATCCACCTCCAGTTGATGGAGCGGGAGGTGCGCCGGCTGCGGGAAGCGGGTGTCGCCCGCACGCCGCGGCGGTCCGGCCAGAGCGAGAGCGGTGCCGCCGGCCACGCGGCCTCCGGGGAAGTCAACGAGGTCGCGGGCCGGCTGGAGAAATACCTCGGCGTGGCGCGGGGGGAGATCACGCGGCTGGACTACATCATCACGCAGTTCCTGCAGGCGTTGCGGCCCACGCCCCCGCGAATCGAACCCAGCTCGCTCAACGAGGCGGTTCACCAAACTCTCGACCTGCTCCGGCCGGAACTGGAGAACCGCGGCCTGCTGGTGGAGGACAAGCTGGCGCGGCCGTTGCCGGAAGCGCCTTTCGACCCCGGGCAGATCAAGCAGGCGCTGGTGAACCTGGTGAAGAACTCGATGCAGGCGATGACCCGCGGCGGCGTGCTCACGCTGGAGACGGGCCGGCTGGGCGACTCGGTGTGGGTCAGCATTGCCGACACCGGGGTGGGCATTCCGCGCGACCAGTTGAAGCGGCTGTTCGAGCCGTTTTTCACGACCAAGAAGACGGGCACGGGGCTCGGGCTGATGATCGTTTACCGGATCCTGCGCGAGCACGGCGGGCACATTGATGTGGAAAGCCGCCCGGGCGAGGGAACGACCTTCCGGCTCTGGCTGCCGCTGCGGGAACGCACGCCGCGGCTGCTGGCGGCGGCGGCAAGCCAGGCCGGCCCCGCCTCCGATGCGACCGCCGCGCCGGACGCGGAGGCGGCTCACAAACCGGTCGGGTGATCCAGGAAGACCCACGGCAGCCGGAAGCGCGCGGCCAGATGGGCCGCCAGCGCCCGCACGCCGAAGACTTCGGTCGCGTAATGGCCGGCATAAAACACGTTCATGCCGAGTTCCTCGGCGAGGGCGTAGGACCAGTGGGGGCCCTCGCCGGTGATGAAGGTGTCAACGCCTTCCGCCGCCGCCTCGGCGAGCTCGCCGCCGGCGCCGCCGGTCACAATGCCAATCCGCTGGCAGACGGCGGGCCCGCCGGGCAGGAGCTTCACCTCCCCGGTCACGGCCCGGCGCAGCCGGCGGGCCAGTTCGTCGCGCGGGAGACGCGCCGTGGCACGCAGCCCGATGGGCTGGCCCTTGCATTGGAAGAAGGGCCGGAGCCGCGTCAGCCCGAGGGCGGCGGCAAGCCCGGCGTTGTTGCCGATCCGCGGATGGGCATCGAGCGGCAGGTGAGCGCTGTACACCGCGAGGTTGTTTTCGAGGAGCAGCCGCAGCACGGCATAGCGGTGGCCGGTCCACGGGTGGCTGGGCGTCCAGAAGAGGCCGTGATGGACCACCAGGAAATCAGCGTGGGCTTCGATCGCGAGCCGCACCGTGGCGAGAGTGGCGTCCACGGCGGCGGCGAGGCGCTTCACCACCCCGTGGTTCTCGACCTGCAGGCCGTTGACGGCCCCGTCCCAGTCGGTGAACCGGGTGGGGCGGAGCAGACGGTTGCATTCGTGGACCACGGCAGCGAGCGAGGCCTTTGGCATGGTGCCACGGTAACAGGCCCGCTTCACCAGGGCGAGCAGGAAATAAAAACCGCGGCTGGCCGCGGGGGATTGCCGGCGGTTGAGGCGCTTCGGGCCGGACGTGAAACCACCGGCGGGCCGATTGAAGAATTTTCATGCCGCTGGTTGAAATCCCGGCCGGCCTTCCTATAGTGCGACGAACGTTAGCAAGATGAGCAACCTTTCCGACGACACCCGCCCCTGGGATATCGCGGCCGCGCGGAACCTCTACAACGTGCACCGCTGGGGGGTGGGATACTTCGACATCAACGAGGAGGGACATGTCGTGGCCAAGCCGCTGCAAGAGAGCGGTGCGGTGGTGGACCTGACCGACGTGATCGAGGAGGCCAAGGGCCGCGGCTTGCGCTTTCCCCTGCTGATCCGGTTCCAGGACATCGTGCGCCACCGGGTCGAAGCGATCAACCAGGCCTTTCGCAACGCCATTGCCGAGTACAATTATCGCGGCAGCTACCGGGGCGTGTTTCCGATCAAGGTCAACCAGTTGCGCGAGGTGGTGGAGGAGATCCTCGATGCCGGGCGGCCGTTCAACTTCGGCCTCGAGGTGGGCAGCAAGCCCGAGCTGTCCGCCGGCCTGGCGCTGCAAAGCCAGGTGGGCAGCCTCATCATCTGCAACGGTTACAAGGACGCGTCGTTCATCCGGATGGCGCTCACGGGCCTCAAGCTCGGCAAGACGGTGATCCTGGTCGTCGAAAAACTCGAGGAACTGCGGCAGATCATCGCCGTGTCCCGGCAGGTGCGGGTCGAACCGTTGATCGGGATCCGCGTCCGGCTGATGAGCAAGGGGGGCGGCAAGTGGTCGGAAAGCGCCGGCGAAAACGCGAAATTCGGTTTGAACACGGCCGAGGTGCTCGAGGCCGTGGAATTGTTGCGGGCGGAGAACCTGGCCCACTGCTTCAAGTTGATTCATTTCCACATCGGCTCGCAGGTGCCGGACATCCTCCTCATCAAGAAGGCCGTGCAGGAGGCCAGCCGCTATTACGCGAAGCTCGTGAAAATGGGCTTCCCCATCACCTATCTCGATGTCGGCGGCGGGCTCGGGGTGGACTACGACGGCAGCCGGTCGGCATTCGACAGTTCGACGAACTACACGCTGCAGGAGTACACCAACGACATCGTCTATTACATCGGCGACGTGTGCAACGCGGAGGGCGTGCCGCATCCGGACATCGTCAGCGAAAGCGGGCGCGCCATCGTCGCCTACCACAGCGTCTTGATCGTCGAGGTCTTCGGGGCCATCGCCCGCACGAACCCCAACCTGTCGGTGGCCTGCGAGGCCAACGAGCATCCGCTGGTCAAGGAACTGGCCGACATCCGGGCCAACTTGAGCCGGTTGAACAAGATCGAAGCCTACCACGACGCGCTCGAACGGAAGGAGATCGCCCACCACATGTTTACCCTCGGCCTGCTCAACCTGCCCGAGAAGGCCAAGATCGAGAAACTCTACTGGGAGATCAGCGGCGAGGTGGTGCGCAGTTACAAGGCCCAGCCGTTCGTCCCCGAGGAAATTCAAAAACTCGAGGACACGCTGGCGGACCAGTACCTCTGCAACTTCTCGGTCTTCCAGTCGCTGCTCGACCACTGGGCGCTGGACCAGTTGTTCCCGATCATGCCCATCAGCCGGCTCACGGAGCGGCCGACCCGCGAGGCGACGCTGGCGGACATCACCTGCGATTCGGACGGCCAGGTGAACAAGTTCATTGACTTGCGGGACGTGCGCGACACCCTGCCCCTCCATCCGCTGATTGCCAACGGCAACGGCTACCCGGAGCCCTACTACCTTGGCTTCTTCCTCATGGGCGCCTACCAGGACATCATGGGCGACCTGCACAACCTCTTCGGCCGCGTCAACGAGGTCCATGTGTTCCTCGATGCCGACGAGCCGAGCGGCTATTACATCGAGGACATCATCGAGGGCACGACCGTGGTCCAGGCGCTGGCCTCGGTCCAGTACGACGAAAACGAATTGAAGCGGCAAATGAAGGCCCAAATGGATGCCGCCATCAAATCGGACACCCTCAAACCCTCGGAGGCGATGCGTCTGCTGGACGAATACGAGCGCGGGTTGCGGGAGTACACCTACCTGCGCATTCAGTGAGACGGACGAACGGGACCGGGCGAACCCCCACGGATTCATGAGCAGGGAAATCCTGAGCACACGACGGTCGGGGGGCGTGGCCCCCGCCGGGCAATCCTTGATGCCGGCCGTTCCGCCCAGGTCCGTCGCTCCCGCCCCGATCGAGTTGCTGCACTCGCTCGGCCGGGTGGCGCGGGGTCTGTCGGCGCTTTTCTGGGGATTGCCGCTGGCGTTGGTGGTCAACGTCCAGACCGCGGCCACGGGGTGGTTTGCCGTTTTGGGTTTCGTGCCGCCGGTTCTGGCCAACGGCCTGGTGCTTTATGGCCTGCTGCAGTTGGGCCATTTCCAGAAACAGGAGCGCGTGTGGCGGCAGGCGCTGGACCGCGCCCAGGTGCTGGCCGTCATCGCCGTCGGGCTGGCGCCTTTCCTCCACTGGTTTCACCGGATGCCGCATCATCTGCACTTCCAGGTCGCGGTGGCGGTGCTGGCGGTGGCGGCGTTGCTGCTTTTGTTCCAGCTCAATCGCGTGATGCAGCGCCTGGCGGCCATGCTGCCGGACGAAACTCTGCGCCTGGACACCCGCCTGTTCACCACCGTCAACCTTGGCGCGTTGACGGCAATCCCCGCGCTCGCCGCCCTGGCGGCCGTGGCCGTCCGTCTCGGCTGGTCGCCGAGGCTGTCGCCGGGCGCCTCCACGCTGGTGGACCTTGCGTTGCTGGCCGGCCTGGTGCTGCTGGTCCTGCTGCCACTGGCCTTGACCATGACCCTGCTCTGGAAAACCAAGGAAACCATCCTGGCCGGCATCTTCTCCCACGGGGCCTGACGCCCCAGTTTTAGGTTGCGGGACCACGCCGCCTTTCTACCCTCGCCACATGTTCAAACCGGCTGATTTGTTTGACCTGACGCAGACCGAACACGCGGCGCTGTTTGAGGGGTGCGAGCAGGCCTGGGATGCCCTGAAAAAGCTGGAAGCCTACGTGGCCGCGACGCTTCGACCCGCCTTGCACAACCGCTGTGACGGCGTCGCCTTCATCGGCCCGGACGTCTTCATCGGCCAAGGCACGGTGGTCGAGGACGGCGCGATGATCAAAGGACCCGCGATCATTGGTTGCAACTGCACCATCCGCCACAACGCCTACATTCGCGACCAAGTGATCGTCGGCGACGGCTGCCTCATCGGCAACGCCTGCGAATTGAAGCATGTGCTCCTGTTCAACGACTGCCAGGTGCCCCACTTCAACTACGTCGGCGACTCGATCCTGGGCCACCGGGCCCACCTCGGCGCCGGGGTGATCTTGTCGAATCTCAAAATCGTGCCCGGCAACGTGACCGTCGAGGTGGATGGCCGGCCCTTCGACACGGGCCTGCGCAAGTTCGGCGCGTTGATTGGCGACGACGCGCAGGTGGGATGCAACGCGGTGCTCAACCCCGGCAGCATCCTCGGCCGCGGAGCGCTCGTCTATCCCTGCACGAACTGGCGCGGTCACCTGCCCGCGCACAGCATCGCCAAAAACCAGGCGCCGCAGCAGGTCGCCGTGCGCCGGCCACGGGAATGAGCCGGGTTGCCGCGGCCAGGCGGAAGCCTACCGGGCCGGCCGCAGGCGCACGAACACGACGCCGTGCCGCGGCACGCTCGCCGCGTATTCGCCGGCGAATTTCCCGAGGTCCTGCTGCCGCCAGAGATCGCGGACAAGCTGCGGGCCCTTGACGCCCAGATCGGTCCACCGCGCGGTGACCCTGGCCTCCATCTCGCCCCGGTTGAACAAGCCGACGGCGCGCGAACCGTCCTCGAGTTCGCGCAGCCAAACCTCGGTGTCGCCACTCTTGGCGACCCGCCGTCCCGGCCGGCCCAGCGGGTCCTGGTCCACGTCAATCACTTCGTCGTTCGTCAGCAGGCTCAGCGTGAATTCGTCCAGGCGCGTAATGTCGCCGCTGAAGATGAGCGGCGCGGCCACGAGGCACCAGAGCGAGACGTGGGAGTACTGCTCGTTCGGGGTCAGGGGCGTCGGCGCGGTGCTGCCCTGCCAGTTGCTCAAGTAGCCGAGGAGGAGATAATCCGGGTCATTCCAATGGCCCGGCCCGCCAAACCGGTGGAGCTGGTTGGCGGCGTACACGTCGAAGCCATCGCGGAAGAGCGCGGCGGGAATACCCTCGAAGGATCCGCCGAGGTCGCCGGCGGTGCGCCAACTGTGGCCGCCGACGCTGGCACCCCATTCCCACACGTTGCCCATGCCGTACTGGCAGAGGTTGAGCACCAGGTCGCGCGGTTGCTGTTTGAGCAAATCGCCGACGAGGCGATAGGGTTTTTGCAGCGCGGCGCGATCGGGGTTCTTCGCAATGTCGCCGTAGGAGCACCAGTCGTATTTCAGAAAGTCGAAGCCCCACTCGACGAACCGCCGCACGTCGGCCGCCTCGTGCTGATACGTCCCCACATGGCCGCCGCAGGTCAGCGGACCGGGCGAGGTGTAGATGCCCGCCTTGAGGCCCTTCGCGTGGATGTAGTCCGTCAGCGCCTTCATGTCCGGGAAACGGCGGTTCGCGTTCACGCGCCCCTGCGCGTCGCGCGGTTCACCGCCCAGCATCGCATCGGGCGAACCCGGTTTCACGGCCCAGCAATCGTCAATGTTCACGTATTGGTAGCCGTGGTCCTTCATGCCGGTGCTTACCATCGCGTCCGCCGCCGCCCGCATGATCGAGTCGGTGACATGGTTCTCCCACACATACCAACTGTTCCAGCCCAGGTGCGGCGTCAGGGCCAGGGTGTCGCCGCAGACGATCCGGAACTTCCGTCTGGCGGTGCCGTGGCGGTTGGTCGCCTTGAGCGTGACCGCATAGGTGCCGCGTTCGCGCAGCGCGCCGGTGATCTGGCCCGTCGCCGGATCGAGCTTCAATCCCCTCGGCAACCCGACGGCGCTGAATTTCATCGGTCGCTCGCCGGTGGCGGCGATGCTGAACAGGAACGGCGAGCCGGGACGCACGCCAAAGATCATCGCGCCGTTGATGCGCGGCGCCGGACCGGGCCTCGGCGTGAGTACGACCGCGGGTTCGCGCGGCGGGTTGGTGGCCCGTGGGGCAGTGCCCGCGACCTCGAAACGCGCGTCCGCCCAGTCGGCATGGTCCCAGCCGGTGCCATCGCCGGCATCGCCGACCAGCAGGAGCAGCGTCCGCACCCCGCGCAGGTCCACGTCCACCGTTTTCGCCGGCTGCCCCAGCCGCATCACGCCGGATTCCCAAAGCGTGCGACCGTCGCCCACCACCTTGAACGTGATCGAGGCCCGCGCGTCGCCCGCCGCGTCGTCCACGCCCACCGCGGCGAGGAACCGGGCGCTCCCGCCGGCGAGGTCCACCCACAGCGAGCTTGTAGCGTGGGTGCCGACGCCGTGGTCGAACCGCCGGCCGCCGATGGCCAGGGGTTGCTCGCGGATGGAACGGTCCTTCTGCGGCGATCCCCAGCCTTGGCGCATCTTCGCCAGGTCGAGGGACGAAAGCCAGACGGTGTCGGCGGAGGCGCCGGCGACGACGAGCCCCAGCAGCGAGGCGAGAATGGTTGTTTTCATGCCCAAGTTCATTTGCCCCCAGCATGGACGCGACCTGGAGCCCGGCCTTGATTTGCATCAAGAACGCGTGAACGCGCTGCGCCGCGCCCCCCCACCGCAGAAAATCAAGAAATGCGAGCGACACCGCCCGCGGCGCGCGCTAGCCTCGGCCGTTGCCCATGTCCAGCATGATGCCCGAGTCGTCGCGTTCCGCCGTGGCGCAGAGCCTGCGACGCTGCCACCTGTTCGCCGGGGTTGACCCGGCGGACCGTGACCGCATTGCGGCGATCACCGTGCCGAGGACGGTGCCCAAGGGTGACTACCTCTTCCACGAGGGATCACCCGTGCATGGCTTCTACCTCGTGCAGCGCGGGGCGATCAAACTGCACCGGGTCAACCCGCTCGGCCGGGAGCAGGTCATCCACATCTTCCGACCGGTCGAGTCGTTCGGCGAGGAGTCCCTGATGGCCGACGCCGGTTATCCGGCGGCGGCGAGCGCGACGGAGGACAGCCAGGTGTTGCTGGTGCAGAAGGCGGAGTTCCTGACCATGGTGCAGCGCCGGCCCGAGCTGGCGCTGTGCCTGTTGCGGGGCATGGACCGGCATGTGCACATGTTGATCGGCCTGCTCGACGATCTGACGTTGAAAGACGTGAAAACCCGGGTGGCGGAATGGCTCCTTCAGCAATGTCCGGATCCCGCCAGCCACCGGCCGGTCAGCATCCAGTTGCCCACCACCAAACGCGTGCTCGCGGCTGAGCTGGGCACCGTCGGTGAAACCTTCTCCCGCACGGTGGCCAAACTGCGCGAACTCGACCTGCTGGCGGTGGCAGGCAGCACCGTCACGCTGCCCTGTCCGGCGCGCCTGGCCGCTTGGCTGGGCCACGCTGCCCCCGCGTCGCCGATCCCGGGCGGGGCGAGGCCAGAGGAGGCGCCGCGCTTCGCGCTGTGAACGCCGCGGCTCAGGCCACCACGGCGCCCACGCCAATGCCGTGTTTCCGGTAGAAGGCGGCGTTGGCCACGTACTTCTCGGCCCAGTATTTCAGCTTTGTCCGCTCCTCCGGTTTGAGCCGGCGCACGACCTTCGCCGGCGCACCCATGACCAGCGAGCCGGGCGGAATCTGCATGCGTTGCGTCACCAGCGCGTTGGCGCCGATGATGGATTGCTCCCCCACCACGGCGCCGTCCAGCACTGTTGCCCCCATGCCGACGAGGACCTCATCGCCGACCGTGCAGGCGTG
The DNA here is from genome assembly GCA_050012855.1 of Verrucomicrobiota bacterium. GTDB lineage: Bacteria > Verrucomicrobiota > Verrucomicrobiia > Limisphaerales > J093 > JAJXZJ01. Next base: position 78,917 of record JBEKGJ010000004.1, read on the forward strand.
GATCAGGGCCGCATGGCCGATGGTCACGTAGTTGCCCACGAGGCAGGGCAATTCGTCCGCCAGGTGCAGCACCGCGCTGTCCTGGATGTTCGAGTGATGGCCGACGACGATCCGGTTGATGTCGCCGCGGAGGACGGCGTTGAACCAGACGCTCGCTTCGTCGCCCAGCGTCACGTCCCCCAGCACCACCGCCCCGCGCGCGATGAACACATCACGGCCCAGCGTCGGTGACTTTCGCAGGAACGTTTCGAGTTGCTCTTCCAGCTTGCTCACAACGTCGGGATGAAGCCGGACCAAGCCGCCCACGCCAAGCAAAATCCCCGCCGGTGCGGGGCGACGTCATACGCCAGCGGCTAAAACGCGGCCTTCAGCCCCTGGCGATACTGGTCAAAGGCCGCGCGGCCCGCGCGCGTCAGTCGCAACAGGGTCATGGGCACCTTGCCGCGATAGGTCTTCTCAATCCCGACGTAGCCGGCTTCCTCTAGGCGGGCGAGATGGCTGGACAGGTTGCCCTTGTTCATCTCGGTTTCGTGCAGCAGGTAAAGGAAATCGCATTCCTTCACCGCCCCGAGCAGGGCCACGATCATCAGCCGCCCGGGTTCATGAATGACCCGGTCCAGCTCGGAAATGGCTCGCAGTTGCTCGTTCATTCGGCTTCCGGGGCGGGCGGTTGGGTGTGCCGAATGTACAAACACAAAGTGATCGCGCCCGATCCGAACCACACGAGGCCGACGAACAACATCACCGGCCGCACCAGTGCGATAACGTCGTCGGGACCGAGGAGGCCGATCACGAGCAGCCCCAGCGCCAGGAAGAGCAGACCCACCCATTTCCACCGGTTTTCCCCGCCCATGCGCCAGACCCAGAACGCGTAGAGCGGCACCCAGAAGGCCAGGTAACCCACGCGCGCGACGCTCGCCGCGCTCACCGCGCTCACCGCGTGATGCCTCCGCGCGAGCACGACCAGGCCGACCAGACCAGCCGCCATGACCGCCGAAAGAACGGCAAGGGCGCCCATCGTGGCCCAACGGTTTCTTTTTACTTGGGCCTCCGTCCCGCCCGCGCCGTAGGCGACATAACCGGTGCGCGGCCAGGTCAGGTGCTTCTTGATGGCTTTGCTGCCCCAGTAGCCCAGCGCCAACACCGGGAAGATGACCAGGTACATGAACAGCAGGCTGGCGAAGCCGTTGGTGCTCCAGAACGAATCCTCGGGTAGGATGGTCTGCAGGTAACCCAGCAGGGCAAAGCCCAGGATCATCAATCCCATGAACATTCCGCCGGTCCCGTCAATGTTGTCGTACCGCTTCGGCCGCGCCATGTAATCTTGAAGTTCATTTTTCATGCACACTAGTTTGCATCACAAACCAGTTTGTGTCAATAGATTATTTTCGACTTGGTTTCCGGCGACGGACGCGGGGCGGCCCCCGGAGCGGAAGCGCCGGCGGACCCGCACCGTTCATCATTCGCACTTCGTCATTCGCACTTCGCTTCGAGGATTGTCTTTTGCCCACGGCGGGACTATCCCTGTCGTGGCTTGTCCAAGCCAATGTGTGGAACCGGGTCTGACCGCATCGAAGTCCGCGCGGCGCCCGCGGCGTCGGTTGCCGCGGTCGTTTCGTGAGCTCACGCCCACGAACGCCTTCAATCCGCGGACCTTTTTCCGCGAGATGGTCTGGAAGGCGTTGCTGACGCGGCGGCGGGGGCAGCACAAACAACCGGTGTTCCCGTCGCTCTGCCACGGCCAGGTGAGCCTGACGTGGATCGGCCACGCCTCGTTCCTGCTGCAGTTCCCGGCGCTGAACCTGCTGATTGATCCCAACTTTGCCAACTGGCTGTTCCTGCTCAAACGTCAGCGGCGCGCCGGGTTCAAAATCCGCGATCTGCCGCACGCCGAATTCGTGCTGCTCACCCACGCCCACTTCGATCATTTCCACAAGCCGACGCTGCGCCGGCTGCCGCGTCCGCGCATCGCCATCGTGCCCTGGGGGGTGGGCGACCTCGCGCAGGGACAGGGGTTCGACCGGATCATCGAACTGGAATGGTGGGAGACGTTCACGCGCGGCGACCTGAAGATCACGCTGGTGCCGGCCAAGCACTGGGGCGCCCGGGTGCTGGGCGACCGGCATCGCGGCTACGGCGGGTTTATCGTCGAACACCAGGGCCGGCGGGTGTACCACGCCGGCGACAGCGCCTACTTCGACGGGTTCAAGGAGATCGGTCGCCGCTGTCCGCCCGAAATCGCGCTCCTGCCCATCGGCGCCTACCATCCCGCCTCGTTTCGCAACGTCCACATGGGACCCGAGGAGGCGATCAAGGTGTTCCGCGACATCCGCGCCCGCTGGCTGGTCCCGATGCACTACGGCACCTTCCGGCTGTCGTTCGAGGACATGGACGAGCCGCCGCGCTGGCTCGAGGACCTGGCCGTGCGTCACGGACTGATGCAGCACCTGCGCATCCTCGAGGAAGGCGTGCCCAGCGTGTTTTGAGGCAACGCAGACTTCCCGGCCGGCTCCGTTCCCGCTAACCTGGCCGCGTGGTCAAACTGGTCCTGTTCGACATTGATGGCACGCTGGTCCGCACCGGCGGCGCCGGGGTGTTCGCCTTCGCCCGGGCGGGCGAACTGGCCTTCGGGGTTCGCGACGGCACCCGCGGCATGAACTTCGCCGGACGGACGGACACCTCGCTGGTTCGCGAGTTTTTCGGCCGGCATGGCCTCGCCCCGACCCCGGCCCATTTCCAGCAGTTTTTCGAGCGCTACGTTTTTCTCCTCGACCACTATCTCGACGAGCACCCGGGCCGGGTCTGCCCCGGGGTGCCGGCCTGGCTGGCGACGCTGGCACGGCTGGATCCGCCTCCGTTGATCGGTCTGCAAACCGGCAACCTCCGGCTCGGCGCCGAGATCAAGCTGCGCCACTTCGGTCTCTGGGACGCCTTTGTCACCGGCGCCTTCGGCGATGACCATGAGGACCGCAACCAGCTCGCGGTCATAGCCCACCAGCGTGGCAGCCGGCTGCTGGGGACGCCGTTGTGCGGGGGCGAGATCCTGGTGGTGGGCGACACCCCGTTCGACATCGCCTGCGGCCGGGCCATCGGCGCCCGGGTGCTGGCGGTGGCCACGGGCGGCGCCAGCCTGGCCGAGCTCGAGCGTCACCGGCCGGACTGGGCGGTGGACCAGCTCGAATCCATCAGCGTCGGGGCAGTCCTCGACGGTGCGACGAATCGCTCCGCCGTTCAGTGACGGTGGCCGCCGCCGGCACAGCAGCCGCCGCAGGCGGAACGGTCCATCCCGCACGCCTCGCCCACGCCGCAGGGCGCGTCATCCGCTCCCGAGCTGGCCGCAAACACCGAGAGCTTCTTGCGCAGCTTGGTGGAGCCGCAATGCGGGCAGGCCGTGCCCTGCCAGCGCGACGACCGCACCAGCATCTCGCTGTCCTTCCCGCAACCCGGGCAATGAAACTCATAAATCGGCACGGGCCGACGATAGTGGAGAAGGCGGCGCAACACAATTCGTTCGTGCGGGGCGCGCCGGCACCCGCTAGGCTGGGGCCAGAACGATATGGCGCGACTCCTGAGTTCGTGGACCGAGCCGCTGGCATTGATCTGGCTCCTGGCGTTGTTGTTGGTGCTCGGGTCGCTCCGGCGACGGCATTGGCGATGCGCGTTCATGGCGGCGCTGTTCGCCGGGTTGCTGTCGCTGGCCGGCGGTTCCCTCGGGGTTCGCCTGCAGGCCTCGCTGGAACGCCCCTATGCCGGTGTCAACCCGGCGCAGGTTCCGCCGGCGGACGCGGTGGTCATGCTGGGCGGCGTGTTGCGGCCTTCACGCAACGACGTGTTCGGATTCGATCTGGAGGATTCGGCGAACCGGGTGACGACGGCGGCCGAACTGATCCGGTTGGGCAAGGCGCCGGTGTTGGTGCTGGGCGGCGGGGCGCCCGGGGGTGCCGCGGCGCCGAGCGAGGGCGAACTGGTGGAACGCTGGCTGGGCGCCTGGGGATTCACCAACCACGCCACCATCCTGCGTTTGGGCGTCTGCAAAAACACACGCGACGAGGGCGAGCACACGGCGGCCTTGTTCAAGGAGCGCGGCTGGAAACGGGTCATTCTGGTGACTTCGGCGGCCCACATGCGCCGCGGCGAAGGCGTGTTTCGCAAGCTGGGAATGCCGGTGACGTGTGTGGCCGGGGACTTTCGCGCCTTGGCCAATCTGGAGATGGGCGGCGGCTTTCAATTCTACCCGAGCACCGCCGGAATGGACGCGCTGGCCAACTACGTCCATGAACAGATTGGGTGGTGGGTTTATCGCGTGCGCGGCTGGGTCCAATAGCCGGAGTTTCGCGGACCGACCGGCCTCGCCGCCGACCACCGGCGCAAGTTGACGGGACAGCTCAAAGCTGAAATCGCGATTGCGAGGTCGAAAACCGGGATTCTGGCGTCCAAACCCGCTGAAGCGCCGTCGCAACCGGCAATGTCCACGCAAAGCGCCCCTGGCAAGCTCACCAACCTAGCCCCATCGGGGCGAAATGCGGTAGCCCAGGGCAGAGCGGTCGGTGGCCGTGCGCGAGCGACGCCCTGGGTTCACCGTCCCATCAACATTCCCAAGCCCTGAAAGGGCGGCAGAAGTTCAACCACGGATAAACGCGGATGCACACGGATGGCGCCGGGCCGCCCGTCCACCCCTTTGACTAACCCTGCCGCAACACTCGCTCCCGCCGCCGCCGGACGCCCATTACGTCGAACCTCTCGCCCGCGAATACTATTTCCTTCACCGGTTTCCTCCCGTTGTCGCTGGCGCGCATCAGCCAGTCGCGCGCTTCCATCAAATGGATTTCGCCCTCGGATTCTCGGGTCACCCATGCGCCCAAGTCCCGGAGGGACGACCGATGTGTAGCCCACCGTTTCAACGGTGGGTGACCGGTTCACCCACCCGTCAAGCCCCACCGGGGCGGCAGAAGCTCAACCACGGATAAACGCGGATGCACACGGATGGCGCCGGGCCGCCCATCCACCCCTTTGACTAACCCTGCCGCAACACTCGCTCCCGCCGCCGCCGGACGCCCATTACGTCGAACTGCTCGCCCTTGAAGACGATTTGCTCCATGGGCTTCCTCCCGTTGTCGCTGGCGCGCATCAGCCAGTCGCGCGCTTCCATCAAATGGACTTCGCCCTCGGATTCTTGGGTCACCAATGCCCCAAGTCCCGGAGGGACGACCGAGGTGTAGCCCACCGTTTCAACGGTGGGTGACCGGTTCACCAACCCATCAAAGCCCTACCGGGGCGGCAGAAGTTCAACCACGGATAAACGCGGATGCACACGGATAGGGCCAAGATACCCATCTACCCCTTTGACTGACCCTGCCGCAACACCCGCTCCCGCCACCGCCGGCGAGTCGAAACTCATCTCAAACCCGGCAGTTTAAACCGCGAAAAACGCCAAAGACGCTAAAGCAGAAAGGGCCGAACTCCGCGAGCACTTCAGTCGTTCGATGACTGAGCTTCCGGCACAGACTGTTTCCGTTTCGCGTGTTTCGCGTATTTGGCGGTCCTGGTTCTCCTCGATCACATCACGCAGGAGGATCGGTTTGCCGCAATCAGGGCGGAACACTTTCCCCTTGCCGCCGGGAGCCAGCGCCCTGGCGATCTTCGCCTAGTCACCAAAAGCCTGCCCGAAGGCATCGCACTTCCTTTCCCCACAGAAATGGCGCCTCAGCCGCGCCACGTTTTGCGCGTGCTGCATGAGGTGATCATGCACGTAACACAAGAACAGCACCCGGGAGTTTCCGTCCACGTCCGGTTCAAAATAGACCTCCCAAACAGGAATGGGGAGCACACCCGCCCCGGGTGTGGCTGGACGCGCCCTCGCGTCCAGCGCTTTGGCGCGCGGTATTTCACAGAAACGTCGGGGAAGTTCGCTGCGCCCGATGTCTTCCGCGAGGGCGCGGAAAACGGCACGCGAGGCGCGCGCGCTCCCCCTGCCGCGTCAGCGTGAATCCCAATTTCGTTCCGGTCTGCGTCTTGAAATCCGCCGCCGACTTCCAGAGGTCCAGTCCCGCCAGGGACGATCGAGAATAGCCCAGCGATTCATCGCTGGGACAACGGTGCACAAGTCCATCCAAGCCCCATCGGGGCGAAAGAGATCATTGAGCAACTCGGCGATCATCTCTTCCGTCCCTGGCGGGACTCGTTCCCCCGTCACCTGGAACCCCAGCGTTGAAACGCTGGGCTATGGTCCTTCGTCCGGTCGGGCTGATGAAGGTCTCCAGCAGCGTGCGCAACACCACCGCCTCGTCCTCGCGTGGCAGCCGTTTGAAATCCTGGTAATCCAAATCTCCGGCCAGCAATTCGTCCTCGCGGATGCAACCCAACTCCTGCAGATGCTTCCGCACCCTCCGAACCACGGCGGCGGCGTAGCCACTGAGCAGCTCCCGCCGCAGCAAGATGAAGCCGCCAAAGTCCTGGCGCTGGATCATGCCGCCCCGGCCAGCAGCGTCAGCACCGCCCGCAGTTCCTGGTCGGCGAACCGCTTGAATTCGCCGGACTGGAGCCGCGTTCCGAACTGCTCACTGGCCAGAAGGCGAACAGACGAACTTGCTTCTTAATCTGCTTTGTCCTGCGATTCTCCAGCGGCGATCTTGACTTCAAGTGAACCCGGCATCCCTTTGAATGACTCGATCCACTGCTTCAGACGCGAAGCATGCTCTGGGGTTAATTCTTCAAAGCTGCTAACGTGAAAGTGAATCACCAGCGAGACTTCGCCGCTCTTTGGGGCTTCAACTCTCATCGGCCCCTTGTCCGCAATTACGCCCGGGGACGTCGGCGACGCAACAGTGGGAGCTACCGACGGTGTTTCCTCCTGAACTTCGTCGAGGTTGCCCCGTGTCAGTGCACCGTTCTCAGCCTCCTCCACGAGTCCGGTATAAACCACAAAATCGATGAGAAAATCGAGCGCACTGGAATCCCCCTCGCTTGCACCACACTTGATTGCCAACGACTTCTTGAATTCAGATCTGTTCAGGCTAGGACGAAGCGTCATGTTCTGGATGGCTACTTGGCCATACCAGCACCGGCTGACGATTTTACGCAGGTGTGCCTTAGCGCCGGCCTCGTCCCATGCGGACTCGCGCGCGAACCGGACCGCTCCTTCGGTTGGCAAATAGTAGCCGTATTTCGGAGAGGTTAGAATCTCCGAATCCTCAAGGAATCGATTGTTGGCGCTGACTCTTGTCGGAGGAATGTTTGCCGCACTGGCGACATCTTTGTAGTTTACCTGAGTTTCGCCTCCATTGGAAGCGACCGCATATCCTTTGATGATCTTCACCAGCACTTCAGCGTTCGCCTGAGGCAATGAGCGCTCGGCAGTCAATCTGGGAACCCGTATTTTTGCAGTTTCCTGTGACGCGATTTCGGATTGTTCTTCACTCATGATCTTCTCCTATTTCCAAAGCTAAAGCATACAAATATGGGATTTCAAAGCGGTCTGATTGGTTGACCGACTTCTTGTCCTTGATAGCGACGGCTCCGACTCTAACCAAATCGGCGATGACAAGTCCTGCATCAAGCCGGTCCTCCTTTCCCAACGCCTTACTCAATTCTGATCGGCTGAAACAGCGTGATGGGCTGCCTTTTAACTCGGCGTACGTGCGCTTGAAATTCTCGAAGACGTGCAGAAAGTCGGTGACCTTGTTTGCGGCAGTCTGCCGAATGGCCTCATGAATAGCCTGACCAGAAATGAGCTTGCCGTCCGAAGGAGGGTTTATGGCCTGCAGGTCATAATTCTGCTGTGTCCTTTGTGCGCTGATGCAGAAATTTATCAAGTCGCGCGGTAACACATCGCCGTTCCCGTCTTTAAGCAGTTCGTAAAGTTCATAAAAACTATTCAGCCTCTGTCTCCTCTGCCAGTCAAACACCTCATTGACCCACTCTATACTGACCGGGAAGGTCACTGGCCCAGTGTGCGATGGATGAAGAGGCAAAAGTCGGTGAGCCAACAAGATGGCAAGATCTTCCCGCGACCACTGCAACTCCAGTTTTAGCGCGCTGAAATGATCCTTGTTGACGTATGTGAGCGAATGGTAGATGTCGCTTCGGAAGAACAGTTTGAAGCTGATGTGCCTCAAACGAACCAACTCGGCGACGGCCCGCATCAGGTTGCTGAGCAAATCCTCCACTTCGTCGTGTCCATTCCCATTGACTGAAACTTCGTCGAGACTGTCCAAACACACCCAAATGTCCGCGCCGATAGTCTGTAGCCAATCGTTTGCCGAGTAGATCACGTAGTCGATCTCGGTCACAGCCAACGGAGTTGTCAGCGGAAATTCGGTCTTGAGGTAATCGCCGAGGCCAACGTTGAACTTCAGCGCGCGCATTGCCTGCCAAACCGTCGGTATTTCCCTGTATACCCTCCAGCGGACAAGGAACCGCTTGTAGTTCTTCTGCAAGTCCTCGGGCAAGCTGGCTTCCTCGAGGCAGCGTTTCGCAATTAGACTCGCCAGGTAGAACCGCCACAATGTGACCCGTGAGGTCATCCCGTGCTCCCTCAGCGTAGCCCAGTGATCGCGAGGCTGAGGTTCGTCGCTGATCCAGAGGTTCGGCTTGGACAGAATGTTGATTTCCGATTCAAGCTCTCGGAACATCCGGAAGATCGCACTCTTCCCCGCACCCTTTGCACCGAGGATCAGGTACGTCTTGTCAGAGCAGGCCAGCGCAAAGGAGCTAGAGCGGTAAAAATAGTTCTTGAGCTGCTGCTCCTGTTGAGCCGCACCCAATCCAAAATCGATCTTGTCCAGCGCACTCACAGGAGCACTTTACCTCTGCGTCAGAACGCCAACAACTGAAAATCCTGCCCAAACTGGCCCCCCTGCGACTTTCCGGCCCAGCCGATTACGATTGTGGCTTCTTTGGCGACCGGGCGGCTTCGGATGTTCCTGTTCGCGGTCTTCTGGGAGCCAGTTGAAGTAAAGGAATTGCGCCGGGGAAACGCGGAGCAATGGTCGAAGGATGAACGCTGAAGGCTGAAATGTGGATTGGGCGTCCTCCAGTCCTGCCCCGATTTTCGCGGCGTAGCGGCGGCTCGATAGAGCGCCGCCGTCTTTCTGCTCCCGCGTCTGCCAACCGGCCGAGAATGCGGCGCTCTGCCGAGACGCCGCTACGGGTCGCACCGCGAAATGACCGTTTTGACACCCCATCCTCTCCCCGTCTGAGGCGGAGAGGGAGAAGGCGGGCATGATGGCAATGTTGACCTGAACGGCGCGCGGACTGCGCAACACGCTCGACAACATGGCAACGCCCTCCTGAGTGAAGGCCTGCGGCAGATACTTGAAATGCTGGCCGCGCTTTAAGGTTCCAAATTGGAACCTTAATCCAACCGCCTCATCCGCAGTGAGTTGGAACATGAAATCGGGCGGAAAGCGGTCGGGATCTCGTTTGACAGCGCGATTCGGAGCCCCGGTGGTGACGCCGGAAAGCACCGCCAGGTCTGCGTCCAACAGCACTTTCTCCCCTCGGATGAGGTGGATCAATCTTCCGACCTGCTTCTTCCCGTTCGAGGCGGAGAGGGAGGAGACCCGCACCACCGCCTTGTCCTTCGGGCTGCGGCTCAGGAAGACGGCGTGGGTGAAGTCTGGGTCGCTCATGGTGTGGACGGCATACTATGGGAAGGAGTGTGGCATGGCAAGCTGACTTGGGCGGGCGTCGGCAACGGCGTGACGTTCTCTGCCGCCGCTTTCAGGGCGGGGATGAATGGTTGGGCCGGTTACCCAGGGCATCGCGCGGGGCGCTCAGCCCTGGGCTGGAGTCTCGCATCCCTCCAGGATGCCCAGGCGGTGGGTCGCGGACCGCCGGGCTGCGGTGGGGTTTCGGTGCTCCGCGGTCGGGCAGTGCCGTAACTGGTGGGGCTCTTCTAAGAAACCACCTTGGAAGACGTTGTTATACAGGAGCTTACCCTGGCGTCGATTGAGCACATCTTCACCCGGCATAGTCCTGGTTTCTTGCACGAGTAGGCCACTCAAAGAGTGGATGGGCGCTGACGAGCCCGCTGAACCCCACGGTGTGAACGGCTCGCGAGGACCTGCCTGTGCGTCGCACGCAGACAGGCGCTTGCCCCAGCGGGAGATCGAATTGAGACGTGGCCACGGAAATCGCGGCGTTCATTCCGGCCATAAGGTTGCCGGCAGAGGCGCGGGACGTTCTGCCGCCGCTTTCAGGGCGGGGATGAACGGTTGGAATCGGTTACCCAGGGCATCGCGCGGGGCGCTCAGCCCTGGGCTGGAGTCTCGCATCCCTTCAGGATGCCCAGGCGGTGGGCAGCCACCCAGGCGAGGTGCGAAGGACGAAGTCCGAATGACGAATGACGGACGGTGGGGCGCGGACCATCGGAATCACCGCTTGACGGGGCACTGGGTCAAATCGGACGATTCGCCCATGACCACCCAGGCTCTCGTCTCGCGAAACCGCGAAACAAAGGAGCGCGTGAAAACGTTCATCGCCCTGCTGGCGCTGTCGATGGCCGTCAGCGCCGCGCCTTTGCCCATGCCCCAACAGCTCGCCTGGCAGAAACTCGAGCTGACCATGTTCTGCCATTTCGGCGTCAACACGTTCACGGACCGCGAATGGGGCGAAGGCACGGAACCGGAGACGATTTTCAATCCCACGAACCTCGACTGCGGCCAGTGGGTCGGCGCCGCCAAGGCCGGCGGGTTCAAGCTGATGATCATGACCGCCAAACACCACGACGGCTTCTGCCTGTGGCCCTCGAAGTTCACCGACCACAGCGTAAAAGGGTCGCCGTGGAAGAACGGCCGGGGCGATGTCGTGGGCGAGTTCGTCGCCGCCTGCCGCGCGCAGAAGATGAAGGTCGGGCTCTACCTTTCGCCCTGGGACCGGCACGAGAAAACCTACGGCACCGACGCCTACAACGATCATTTCTGCAACCAGCTCACCGAACTGCTGTCGAACTACGGCGTCATTGACGAGGTGTGGTTCGACGGCGCCAACGGCGAAGGGCCGAACGGCAAGAAGCAGGTCTATGACTGGAACCGCTACTTCGCGCTCATCCGGCAACTCCAGCCGCGCGCGTTGATCGCCATCTCCGGGCCGGACATCCGCTGGGTCGGGAACGAGTCGGGCGTCGCGCGCCCGGGCGAGTCGAGCGTGCAGACGCGCGATGGCCAGCCGGTCTGGTATCCGGCCGAGTGCGACGTCTCGATCCGGCCGGGCTGGTTTTATCACGCCAGCGAGGACGGCAAGGTGAAGACGATCGCGGAGTTGATGGACATTTATTTCAAATCCGTGGGGCGGAATTCCGTCCTGCTGCTCAACGTCCCGCCGGATCGCGCGGGCCGCTTCGCCGCGCCGGATGTGCAGCGATTGCAGGAATTCGGCGTGGCGGTCCGCGGTCTGTTCACCAATGAAATTGCGCGCGGCACGGCCAACGGCATTGTCGAGTTCGGCGGCGAACGGCGATTCAACCTTGTGAACGTGCGGGAGGACATTGAGCAGGGTGAACGGGTCCAGGCCTATCACCTGGAGGTCCGCCAGGGCGGCGCGTGGCAGGCCGTGGCGCGGGGCACGGTGATCGGCCAGCGCAACCTGCATCGGGTCGCGGAGGTGAAGGCGGAGGCCGCGCGGTTGGTGGTGGAGCGCAGCAGCGCCGAACCGCACGTGAGTTGGTCGCTCCACCAGACGAAGCCAATCGGCCCGTGGGGAGAGGCGTCGGAGCGCTGACGAACCGGGCCGTGATGGGGCTGCGGTGTGCCGCGGCCGTGACTGCTCGTTCCGATCTGGTGGGGCTCTGACGAGCCGCGAACAGGTTGATGGTTGATGGTTGAGAGTTGAGCGACCGGAGGAGGGCCGCGGCAAGTTGTGGGGGAGAGCCGGCTCGTGAGGACGCCCCACCAGAGAATTTCGAGTTTCGAGGTGCGAGGGTCGAATTCGCGTGAGTTGGTGGAATTCGTGTCTCGGCGCGCGAGGACCTGCCTGTGCGTCGCATCTGCCTGTGCGGACGCAGACAGGCGCAGACAGGCGCAGACAGGCGCTTGCCCCACCGGGAGATTGAATTGCGACATGGCCGCGGAAATCGCGGGATTCATTCCGGCCACAAGGGTGTTGGCGGAGGCGGGGGACGTTCTGCCGCCACTTTCAGGGCGGGAATGGATGGTTGGACCGGTTACCCAGGGCATCGCGCGGGGCGCTCAGCCCAGGGCTGGATTTTCGCATCCCTTCAGGATGCCAAAGCGGTGGGTCACGGACCGCCGGGCCGCGGAAATCGCGGGCTTCATTCCGGCCACAAGGGTGTTGGCGGAGGCGGGGGACGTTCTGCCGCCGCTTTCAGGGCGGGAATGGATGGTTTGTACCGGTTACCCTGGGCATCGCGCGGGGTGCTCAGCCCAGGGCTGGATTCTCGTATCCCTTCAGGACGCCAAGGCGCTGGGTGGTGGACCACCGGGCCGCGGAAATCGCGGGGTTCAATCCGGTCGCGAGGTCATCGGCAGTTGTGCCGCCACTTTCAGGGCGGGAATGGATGGTTGGACTGGTTACCCTGGGCATCGCGCGGGGCGCTCAGCCCAGGGCTGGAGTCTCGCATCCCTTCAGGATGCCAAAGCGGTGGGTCACGGACCGCCGGGCGGCAGCAGCGCCGTTCGGCGGAAATCGAAAATGCTGGCCAAGGGTGGGCAACGGGCCTATGGGTTTTCCAGCCCTGAGTTTGGACATGAGACGTCGCTTGTTTTTGCAGCGCATCGCCACCCCGGTGCTGCTCGCCCCGCCGTTCGCCGGTGTGGCTCGTCGCGCGCTGGCGGCGGAGACGCCGGAGCCCTGGATCACCCTGCAGCAGGCGGCGGATTGGCGCACGCGCTGGGAGAAGGAGATCCTCGGCACCACCCGCACCCGTTATTGTGACAAGGAAACGGGCGAGGAACTGGGCTGGCTGGTCAGCCCGCTGCTCGAAGGGTTTTACCAGGGCTACCTCGCCACGCGCGGCGCCGAGTGGGTGGCCCGGCTCGTCGAATGGATGGACGCCTGTGTCCGCCGCGCCACCAAGGAGCCCGACGGGTTTCCGGGCTGGCCCAAGGGCGACGGCGGCGGGGGCGAATCCACCGAGTTCAGCGCCGACAGCCTGCTGGGCGAGGCGATGATGCTGCGGCCGGCGGTGCTGATGGCGGACACGATCCTGAAGACGCCCGCACTGGCGGCCCGGTTCGGCGACGCGGCGCGCGCCTACGTCAAACTCGCCGAGGACGTTTTCCAGAAATGGGACACGCGCGGTTGCTGGCGCACTGTGAAGGACGGCGGGTTGTGGATCGTGCCCGCGTTTGGCATTGACCGCCAGACGGGCCAGTGGTCCGCCGGGTATGCGCAACGCGCGACCACCGGTTTCTCGAATCCGGCCAACAAGGAGAACCACATCGCGCGCTGGCTGATCGCGTTGTTCGACGTGACCCGGAAACCGGTCTATCGCGAACGCGCCGAGGGCTGGTGGCGGCTGATGCGGTCGCGCCTGCGGACGCGCGAGGACGGGAAGTTCTACGTGTGGAATTACTGGGACCCGGCTGGTCCCTGGGATTACAAGCCCGACGGCTCGCCGAAGCACTGGGTGGGTGTGCATCCGAACGGCGGTTATTACGGGATTGATGTCGAGAGCATGGTTGTGGCGTTCGAGCATGGGCTGGTGTTCGATCGCGACGACCTAGCCCGGCTCATCCGCACGAACCGCGATTTCATGTGGAACCAGCAGATGACCGGCGCGCGGTTCCAGCGCATTGACGGCGGCCAGCCCGATCCGCGCTGGAAGAACTCGCCCGGCGTGCTCTGGACCGGCCTGATTCCCCACGACGCCACGCTGCGAAAGGTCTTTGTGGCCAACCATAACCCGGTCAGTTGGGGCGGTATCGCCGCGACGCCGTGGTTCCTGGCCAAGGCGGTGGCCGCCGCCGGCGCAAATTCCGCAACCTGAACCGAAGGCAGCAAATCACCCTGCGAACCTGTCATACCATGAATGCTCAACCCACTCTGAATCGCCGCGAGTTCCTCGCCAGCACCGCCCTCGCCACTACCGCCGCCGCCCTGCCGCTGACCCTGTCGGCCGCAGACACGCCCGCATCTGCGCCCGGCCGGCCCAAGGTCGGCTGCTTGAGTTGGTGCTTCCACAGCCTGGGCCCGGCGGCCGATCCCGAGCCGGCCATTGACATCATTGGCGGACTGGGCTTCGACGGCATCGAGCTGATCGTCACGGCGCGCCGCGATCTCACGGATTTCTGGACCGACGCGCGCATTGACCGGCTGAAGCGGAAGCTCGACAGCCACAAACTGCAGGTGTCGCAATTCGTCATCTTCCAGCCGGTGGTCGAGGATTTGTCGAGCACGCGGCCGGAGGAACAGGCGAAGGCGCTGGACTATTTCGAGGCAGGCTGCCGGATCGGACAGAAGTTCGCGGCGCCCATCATCAACATCGTGGCGCCGTGGGCGCGCGAGTTGAAGGGACCGAGCGATTACCTGCCGCGGTTTTACGAGCTCGATCCGGCCGCGCCGGGGCAGAAATTCCACATTGACATCGCGCCGGGATTCGACTGGGACAAGGTGTGGCAGGCTTATGTCGCCACGACGCGGGCCTGCCTCGAGCGGGCGAAGGCGCACGGGATGCGGTTCTCGATCGAACAGCACACGCATTGTCTCGTGCCGGAAGCGGCGTCGTTCCTCCGGCTGTGGGACGCCATCCGCGATCCGGTGCTGGGCTACAACCTCGATGCGGGCTGGACGCTGCTGCAGCGCGAATACCCGCCGCTGGCGGTTTACAAGGTCCGCGGGCACCTGATGAACCTGCACATGCGCGACATTGACGGCCAGATGCGCCGTTTCCCGCCGATCGGCGACGGGGTCATGGATTTCCGGGCGATTGTCGAGGCGCTGCGGCAGACCGGCTTCAGCGGGTTCGCCTCGCTCGAACAGGACAAGAACCCGGGCGACCGGGACATGACCGAGACTTGTCGCCGCTACGTGCGGATGATGCGGGAATACCTCGGTTGATCGTGCACGGCGGCCACAGCGCCCTTCCGCGCGGGGCGGACGCGCCTCTCCCGCGGCATCGGCCTCGGCGCAGGAACAAGCGATCCTGAAAAGCGGCTTGCATGTCGCTTATTTTTGCGGTATAGGCAACGGCGTTGCTTGCGGGGCCGGGTGGCCGGCGCGACAACCGTCAACCCGCAGAGAACGGAACGTGCGGGACCCAGTAACCCAATGGCATTTGTTGCCGGACAGGCATTCGTGAATCGGTTGTTCGCCCGCCGCGAGGTTGGGCGAACGACGGCGCTTGGGCGGAAACCGGCTTTGCCGGAGCGGGCGAAACCGGCCGCGCTCGACGTGCTCCATGCCTACGGGCGGCTGCTGAAACTGCGCATCGTCCTGATGGTGCTCATCTCCTGCGCCATCGGCCTGGTCCTGGCCAGTGGCGGACACGTGGTGGCGGCGGTGGTCGGCTGGACGCTCCTGGGCACGGCCCTGCTTGCCGGCGGCGCGTGCGCGCTCAATCAATACCAGGAGCGGGAGCTCGACGCCCGCATGGAGCGCACCCGGCACCGTCCCCTGCCGGCGGGACTGCTGGACCCACGGCGCGCCCTGGTCTTTAGTATCGCTCTTTTGGTTGCGGGCGGTGCCCTGCTGGCCTGGCGGGTCAACCTGCTGACCGCCCTGCTCGGTTTCCTCACCGCGCTGCTCTACAATTTCGTTTATACGCCGATGAAGCGGCGTACCTGGCTCAACACGCCGATGGGCGCGATTCCCGGCGCGATTCCGCCGATGATGGGCTGGGCGGCGGCCACCGGCCGGCTGGACGCGGGGGCCTGGCTGCTGTTCGTCATGGTGTTTCTCTGGCAGCATGTGCATTTCTACGCGATCGCCTGGCTGTTTCGGGACGACTACCGGCGGGCCGGGTTCCGGATGTTGCCAACGGTTGAAGGCGGGGGCGATCGCACCTTTCACCAGCTCCTCTTCGCCGCGTCGGCATTGATTCCGGTGTCGCTATTGCTGGCGGGGCTGCACCTGACGGGGCCGGCGTACTCCTGCGGCGCGGTCGTGCTCGGCGCCGGGATGCTGGCGGCGGGGATTGGCTTGTTCCGCTCGCGCTCGCTGCGGGCGGCGCACGTGGTGATGTGGGCTTCGATCGCCTACCTGCCGCTGCTGCTGGGGGCGATCGTGCTGGACCTGTATCTCTGAGGACATGAAGGAGCATTCGAGACGACCATGACGATGACCAATGCCGTGATGGGCGCCGCTGGGGAGCACATGCATCATCAGATCTCGGTCTTCAACGCGCAATCCCCGCAAGCCGAATCCATCGTTCATCTCTTTTACGTGGACCTGGCAATTTCGGCGGTGATTTTCCTGACCGTCACGGCGTTGGTGATCGCCGCCGTCATTCGTTTCCGGGCGCGCCCGGGCGATGCCGAGCCCTACCAGGACCCCGGCAATCCCCGGCTGGAGACACTCTGGACGGTGATTCCCGCGTTGATCCTGCTCGGGCTGCTCATTTTGACGGCGCGCACGATGCTGGCCGTCAACCCGCCGGTCGGCGACCGCAAGGCCAACGTCGTCGTGATGGCGCACCAGTGGTGGTGGGAATACCGATATCCCTCCGGCGTCATCACGGCCAACGAACTGCATATACCGACGGGCACGAACTGGCTGCTCAGCATCCAATCGGCGGACGTCATTCACGATTTCTGGGTACCCTCGCTGGGGGCGAAAATGGACGCGATTCCGGGGCATCCGAACGTCCTGTGGATCACCGCGCAAACGCCCGGCACCTACCAGGGCACGTGCGCCGAGTATTGCGGTGCGGAGCACGCCATGATGGGCATTCGCGTGATCGTGCAGTCGCCGGAGGAATTCGTCCGCTGGGAGCAGGGACAACTGCATCTCCCCGTGGCGCCGGCCGGCGAGGAGATCGAACGGGGCGCCCGGCTGTTCGCCGACAAGACGTGCCTGAACTGTCATCGCATCAACGGCACGAAGGCGGTGGCGGGCGTCGGCCCCGACCTGACCCACCTGGCGGATCGCGACACCATTGGCTCGGATCTCCTGGCCAACAACCTGACGAATCTGACCCGCTGGATCGCCGATCCCCAGGCGATCAAGCCGGCCTGCAACATGCCGGCCCTGCGCCTGACCGGGGTGGAGGCACACGACATTGCGGTTTACCTGGAGAGTTTGAAATGAGCGAGGCCGCGAAATCCCACGGAACCCTCACGTCGCTCGCGGACATCAAGGAATACCGCGGCGTGCTGAGCTGGGTGGCTTCGATTGACCACAAGCAGATCGGCATCATGTACATCCTCTCCGGCTTTTTCTTCCTGCTGGTCGGCGTGGCGGAGGCGATGATCATGCGCGTCCAACTGGCGCGGCCGGCGAACCATCTTATTTCGCCGGAGACCTACGACCAGCTTTTCACCATGCACGGCACGACCATGGTGTTCCTCATGGCCATGCCGCTGCTGTTCGGTTTCTCGGTGTACCTGGTGCCCCTGATGATCGGCGCGCGGGACATGGCGTTCCCGCGGCTGAACGCGTTCGGCTTCTGGATCTACTTCTTCGGCGCCCTGATGCTCTATTTCAGCTTCCTGGCGGGCGGCGCGCCGGCGGCAGGCTGGTTTAGCTATGCGCCGCTGACCGAGAGAGGTTATTCGTTCGACCACGGCATTGACTATTGGGCGCTAAGTCTGCTCGTGATGGGGGCGGGATCGGTGGCCACCGGCATCAACCTGATCGTCACGGTGCTGACGCTGCGCGCGCCGGGCATGACGCTGCGCCGGGTGCCGCTGTTCGTGTGGATGGTGTTCATCAACGGCATCCTCGTGGTGCTGGCCATGCCGCCGCTTAACGCGGCGCTGGTGATGATCCTCACGGACCGCCTGCTGAACACGCATTTCTTCACGCCCGCCACCGGCGGCTCGGTGCTGATGTGGCAGAACTATTTCTGGATGTTCGGCCACCCGGAAGTGTACATCCTCGTCCTCCCCGCCTTTGGCGTCATCTCCGAGGTCATTCCGGTTTTCTCGCGCAAGGTGATGTACGGCTACGGGCTGATGGCCACCTCGACGGTGGCTATCGCGTTCCTGAGCTTCGGCGTGTGGATTCATCACATGTTCGCCACCGGCCTGGGCTTCGCGGTCCTCTACATTTTCGCCGCCAGCAGCATGCTGATTGCCGTGCCCACCGGCATCAAGGTGTTCAATTGGATCGCCACCATGTGGGGCGGCACGATCCGCTTCACGACGGCAATGCTGTTTGCGACGGCCTTCCTGATTCAGTTCACGATCGGCGGACTGAGCGGCATCACGTTCGCCGCCATTCCGCTGGACTGGCAGCTCACCGACAGTTATTTCGTGGTCGCCCACATCCACTACGTCCTCCTCGGCGGCACGCTCTTCGCGATGGTGGCCGGCACGTATTACTGGTTTCCCAAGGTCACCGGCCGGCTGATGTCGGAGCGGCTCGGGAAATGGAATTTCTGGCTGATGGTCATCGGCTTCAACGGCACGTTCGCAGTGCTGCACATTCTCGGTGTGCTCGGCATGCCGCGGCGCGTTTACACCTATCCCGACCGGCCGTATTTCGGCCTGATGCATTCGGTTTCGACGCACTTCGCCTACGTGCTCGTGCTCGGCCTGCTCGTGTTTGTCTTCAACATGATCTGGAGCCTGTTCAAGGGGAAGGTCGCGGGGCCCGACCCGTGGGACGCCTGGACCCTGGAATGGACGACCAGTTCGCCGCCGCCGCCGGAGAATTTCGAGCGCGTGCAAACGGTGCGCGGACGGCGCCCGCTGTGGGATTTGAAACACGGCGCGGAGGCGGGCGCCGGGAAGGAGGGCCAATGATGGAGCGCAACAAAATGGGCATGCTCCTGTTCATCGTCTCGGAGGCGGTGTTCTTCATCCTGCTGATTTCGACTTACATCTTTTATCATCGCCAGGGCGGCGAGGGGCCGACGGCGGCCAATTCGCTGGATCTGCTCAAGACCAGCATCTTCACGGCGGCCCTGCTGGCCAGCAGCGTGACGATGCACTTTGCGGTGAGCAGCGCGAAAGCCCGGAAGCCACGGGGTGTCGGGCTCTGGCTCCTGGCCACCATCACGCTGGGCACGATCTTCCTGGTGGGCCAGGGGGCTGAATACCTGGGCTTGATCCGGGAGGATGTGACCATCAGCCGGAACCTTTTTGGCACGACCTTCTTCACGCTGACCGGGTTTCACGGCCTCCATGTTTTCATCGGTTTGGTGATGCTCGTCATTCTGCTGGGCCTGGCGCTCGACCGCCGCGGGCACCCGCTCAAGGCGCCGGCGGTCGAGGTCATTTCGATTTACTGGCATTTCGTGGACGTGGTTTGGATCGCCGTGTTCAGCGTGATTTATCTCTGGGCGTTCGTATGACCGGCTGGGAACTGCTCACCTCCACCTGGGAATGGCACCCGTCGGTGATTGTCGGGTGCGTGCTCCTGCTGGGCGCCTACCTGGCGGCGACGCGTTTTCGCCTCGAGGCGACGACGGCCTGGTTTGCCGGGGGTGTCGTGACGCTGTTTCTCGCGCTGGTGTCGCCGCTGGACCCGCTGAGCGACGACTATCTTTTCAGCGCGCACATGATGCAGCACATCCTGCTCGACATGGTCGCGCCGCTCTGCTTTGTCTTGGGGATGCCGGCGGACCTGGTTCGTTCGGCGTTGCGCTGGCACCCGGCGGCGGTGGCGGAGCGAATCCTCGGCCATCCGGTGGTTGCCTGGTTCCTCGGCACGGCCACCCTGTGCATCTGGCACGCGCCGGTGCTCTATAACGCCACGCTGGAAAACGATAACGTCCACATTTTCGAGCACCTGACGTTTCTCGTGACCGGCACGATCCTCTGGTGGCCGGCCTTCAATCGTGTGCCCGGGCTCCGATTGACGCCGATGATGTCGGTCCTTTACCTCACGCTGGCGGCGCTGGCCAACGGCGTCCTCGGCATCTTCTTCAGCTTTTCCTCCACGCCGTATTATGAGGCTTATCTCCATCCGAAGGACGAGCTCGGATTGCTGCCGCTGCTGCGCGGCAAGTGGGGGTTGGACCCGCTGAACGACCAGCAGCTCGGCGGCGGATTCATGTGGGTACTGGGCAGCATTATTTATCTTTGGGCCATCGTCGTGGTGGTGGTCCGGTGGTACCAACTGCCCGACACGGAGGGGAAACACATTGTGGCATGAGCAAACATTCTGAAAACGAGCACGGCGCCGCGGCGCCGGCCGGGGAACCGCAATGGCACGCGCCCCTGCCGGAGAAGCTGCCGGCGCCGACCGCGTGGCCGATGGTGCAGGCGTTCGGCGCGTGCCTGATCGCCTGGGGTGTGGTGACTTCGTGGATCATTTCCGCCGTGGGCCTCGTCATTTTTGCGGCGGGCACGGGCGGGTGGATTGCAAGGATGCGCGATGAACAGGGAGACTAAGACAACCGTGCCCCCGGCGGGTGGCCCGGATTCACCGGAGCGCCGGCGGTTCTTGACCGGCCTCTGCCTCGGACTGAGCGCGCTCGCCTCGGCGGTCGTGAGCATCCCCGTGCTCGGCTTTGTGCTCGCCCCGCTGCTGCGAAAGGAGGAACGGGCCTGGCGGCGGGTCGGGTCGGTGGAGGCCTTCAAGGTCGGCGCGACGGTGGCCGTCACCTTCCCGAACGCGACTTCCGTGACGTGGGACGGCTCGGCGGGGCGGACGGCCGCGTGGTTGCGCCGGATGAAGGACCAGGAGTTCGTGGCCTTCGCCATCAGTTGCACTCACCTAGGCTGCCCGGTCCAATGGAAGGAAGATGCCAACCTTTTCATGTGCCCGTGCCACGGCGGCGTGTATTACAGCAACGGCGAGGTCGCCGGCGGTCCGCCGCCCCGGCCGCTGCCCCGTTACAACGTCCGCGTGCGCGACGGTCAGGTCGAGATCGAAACCGCGCCCATCCCGTTTGTTTGAACCCCGGTCTATGAATTCGCTTCGGAAGCTGTGGGCTGAGATTGACGACCGCACCGGCATCAGCGGCCTGGTCAAGCCCATGCTGGACCACCTGGTGCCGCCGGACTCCAAATGGTGGTACGTCTTCGGCAGCGCGACGATGATCGCGTTCATGATCCAGGTCGTGACCGGTATTGCGCTCGCAACCGTGTATGCGCCGACGGCGGGTCATGCCTACGACAGCCTCAAGTACATCACCGAGGAGGTGCCGTTTGGCCGCCTCGTGCGCGGGATGCATTACTTTGGCGCCTCGTTCATGGTGATCTTCGTGGTGGTTCACATGGTGCGCGTGTTCATGATGGCGGCCTACAAATACCCGCGCGAAACCAACTGGCTCACCGGTGTGGTGCTGCTCGGGCTGACGGTCACGATGGGGTTCACCGGGCAGTTGCTGCGGTGGGACCAGAACGCCATCTGGTCCTCGGTGGTCGGCGCCTCACAAGCCGCCCGCACCCCGGTGATGGGCAAGTGGCTGGCGCATCTTATCCTGTCGGGCGACACGGTGAGCAGCGCGACGCTCAGCCACATCTTCGCGATCCACGTCTTTGTACTTCCGGGGCTCGTGATGGCCTTTATCGGATTTCATGTCTATCTGGTGATGCGCCACGGGATTTCCGAGCCGCCCAAGGCGGGCAATCCAGTGGACCCCCAGACCTACCGGCAGTCGTACCACGACATGCTGAACAAGGTCGGCAAACCTTTCTGGCCCTATGCCGCGTGGCGCGACGTCGTGTTCGGCACGCTCGCGGTCATCGCCATCGTGGCGCTGGCATGGTGGATCGGTCCGCCCGCCCTCGACGCACCCGCCGATCCCACAATCGTCGAGGCGCGACCCGCGCCGGACTGGTATCTGCTCTGGTATTTTGCGGTGCTCGCCCTGGTGCCGCACCGGGCGGAGGATTACGTGATCCTGCTCGCGCCGGCGCTCATGGGACTGGCCCTGTTCTCCGTGCCGTTCTTGAACAACCGCGGTGAGCGGAGCTGGCGACGCCGGCCCTGGGCCGTCGTCACCATCGTGTTCGCAGGCACCTGTATCGGCGTGCTCTGGCTGGCCGGCGCGCGGGAAGACTGGACGCCCAACTTTGCCGTCAAGCCACTGCCGGCAACCGTCATCGGTCCCGACCGCGGGCCGGTCCACGCCGGTGGCATTGCGTTCAACGAAAAGGGCTGCATGTATTGCCACGCGGTTTCCGGCTACGGCGGGAAGCGCGGGCCGGATTTGACGAGCGTGGGCGCCCGGCTGTCGCGCGACCAGATTGTCATCCGCATCCTGAGCGGCGGCTATGACATGCCGGCCTACGCGAACAACCTCACGACGGAGCAACTGGACAACCTCACCGCCTTCCTGCAGTCCCGGAAGGCGCGTTGATCGCCGCCAGTGTCCCAATCTTCTGGTGAGGCTCTGCCGAGCCGGCTCGCTCGCCCCACCAAGGACCCGGCTCGCGGGGACCTGTCTGCCGCGGCCTGTCTGCGCCTGTCTGCGGCCGCACAGGCAGATGCCGATCCGCACAGGCAGGCACGGGCAGGCGCCCCACCGACAAGTCAAATCAGGCCACCACCTGATCGGCCGGCATCACAGCGTTCGGATATGAAGTCCACCGTCCACGTGGATCACCTCGCCGGTGCTGTAAGGCAGCAGGTCCTGCGCAATGGCGGCCACGGCCTTGCTGACATCCGCTGGCGTGCCCCAGCGGCGAAGGGGCGTCAGCCCGCCGGCAATGAGGGCGTCGTACTTCGCCTGCACCGCCGCCGTCATGTCGGTGGCGATGATGCCGGGGCGGATTTCATAGACGCCGATGCCATGCTCCGCCAGGCGCGCGGCGAACAGCGGCGTCAACATCGCCAGGGCGGCTTTCGACACGCAGTAATCTCCGCGGTTCACCGACGCGGTGTCGGCGCTGATGGAGGAAATGGTGATGATTTTGCGCGGAGACAAGACCGGCAGGTCGGCCGCCCGGCCCTGTTCGATCATCCAGTTCGCCACCCGTTGCGTGAGGAAAAACGGGCCTTTGGCGTTGACGGCCAGGAGCCGGTCGAAGCTGGCCTCGGTGGTGTCGAGCAAATCGTCGCGGGCGGCGGGCGCGACGCCGGCGTTGTTCACGAGCAGATCGAGCCGGCCGAAGGCGGCGCGGGTGAAGTCAACGAGCCGCTGGCGGTCGGCGGCGACGCTGATGTCCGCCGGGCAGATCTCCGCCCGGATGGGCTTCGCGCAGGCGCGCGCGGCGGCCAGACAAGCCGCCGCAGTCGCGCGGGCAGCGGCTTCGTTGACGGCGTAATTGAGGACGAGGTCCCAGCCGAGGTTCGCGAGTTCCCGGGCGATGCCGGCGCCGATGCCGCGCGAGCCGCCGGTGATGAGCGCAACCGGATTCATGGGCTGAGGCTACGCCGCCGGACGGCATTTGCAAAGACGACGAAATGCGGCCCGCCCCATCAATCAATGGATTTCCTCACGGAAGCGATCACGCCCGACAAAATCAGCGCCACCGCGAGGACACAGACGATCGCTGCGCCGGTCGGAAAATCGAATTGATAGGCGACCACCAGGCCAGCAACGCTCGCCAGGGTGGCCGTGATCCAGCCGATCACCATCAACGCGGTTAGTTGGCGCGCCAGGAAATTCGCGCAGACGGCCGGTACAATGAGATACGAGAACACCAGCAGCACCCCGCCGATCTGCACGAAGCTCGTCACCACCAGACCGAACAGCGCATAGAACAGAAAGTCCCACCAGCGCACCGCCAGGCCTTCCGCCAGCGCGCGCTCCGGTTCGAATGAAATCATGAGGAATTTCTTGCGGAAGATGACATGCACGATGCCGATGGCCACGTAGATCCCGAAGGTGCGGAGCAGTTCCGCCGGCGTGACCAGGAGCACGTCCCCGATCAGTGTCCGGCGGAGTTCCTCGTTGCCCTCGGCGCTCCGGCTTAACAGCACAATGCCCAGGGCCGCGGCCACGACGTACACAATTCCAATCAGCGCTTCCTGGGGAACCCGGTGATGCGTGCGGGCGCGGGTGGCCGCAAAGATGGCTGCGCCCACGAGGGTGAACCCAAACGACCACAGATAAGTTTGCGGGTCGTGGCCCTCGTGGCCCAGGAGGAGCGAAACGCAGGTGCCGAGCGCCGCGACCTGCGCCAGCGCGAGGTCCACGAAAATGACCTCGCGGCGCACGATGTGCAGGCCGAGATAGACCAGCATCCCCGGCAACAACAGGCACGCCACCAGCGGCCACTTCATGACCATGAGGGCTTCGTTCATAAGAGATGCGTCGCGGATGCAGCCCGCCTATTTCCCTTCCGCGAGGGCCTGCGCCAGCGAATTCACCAGGCGGTCGAGGAGCGGAATGTAACCGCCCTCGGTGCCTTTCAAGCCGCCCGGAAACTGGGTGACGTCCACCACCGTGGCACCCGTATTGCGGGCCACGGTCTCGGCCGTCCGCCGGTTGAGGTACGGATCCACGATGATCACCCGCACGTTCTCCGCCTTCATGGTGGCGATTACGCCGGCCAGGTGCGCCGGCGTGGGTGGGATGCCGGGTTTCGGTTCGAGGAACAGGTCAATCCGCAGGCCAAACCGGTTGCCGAAGTAGGGCCACGAATCGTGATAGGCCACCACCCGTCGGCCCTTGAACGGCGCGAGGGTTTTTTGCCATTCCCCAAGCTTCGCATCGATCGTGTCGGTGAACTGCTTCAGATTCGCGGCAAAATACCCGGCTGACTTGGGATCGCTTTTGCTCAGAGCCTCGGCGATGTTCTGCGCGACGGTCTTCGCATTCACCGGGTCCACGACATAGTGCGGATTGCCGGCGGCGTGAATATCGCCCTTGGACCGGTCAAGCGTCGAGGGCACATCCAGCAACTGGACGCCGTTGGCGCAGACCACGCGCCCCGGGGCGCCCGCCGCGAGTTTGGCGTTGCGCGCCTGATCCAGCAGCGCCGGGAGCCAGCCGATCTCCAGTTCCGCGCCGCCTTCGACGAGCACATCCGCGCGGTTCAGTTTGACGATGAAACTGGGCTTGGCGTCCACGAAGTGCGGGTCCTCCGTCGGCTTGGCCAGCGTGGCCAGTTCAATGTGATCGCCGCCGATTTCCCGGGCGATGGCGCCCAGGTCGGGGGTGGTGGCCACGACGTTGAGTTTGGCCTGCGCGGTGACCGCCAGCGTGGCCATGGTGAAAAGCTGCACGGCAAATGTCCTCATAATCATAAATCCTTTTCGCTGTTTCCCGGGTGGTGACGTCCGTAATTAGAATTTGTGCGCCCCGTGGGCGCCCAGCAAGAACTCCATCTGCAACCAGACGGATTGGGCATCGCCGAACAACGCGCCGTGGTCGTAGTTGAACTGCAGACGGACCTTGGAGAATTCGGAGGGATAGAAGGTCAACGCGGGCGAAACGCGTTCGCGCTCGCCGCGGAACACGTCCTGCGGATCATCCGCCCCCTTGTTGCCGTTGGCATATTCGCCCCGGAGGCCGGCGACCCAGCGCGGGTGGAAGCCCCACAGCACTTGCGAATAGAAGCCCCAATCATCAAGGGTCTCCGCCGGCAGCGGGACCGGGACGAGGGGATCGGCGCCGGCCTGGAACCGTTCGTACAGCGCCTCCGTTTGCCAGGAGACAAACGGAAAGCCGGCGGAGGCGTTTGCCGGCTTCCACTTCCAGTAGAGGTCGCCGCCGTAGATTTCGGTGCGCCGGTCGCTGCCGGTGTCATTCGGACCCAACGCCGCCGACGCGCCCACCACGAGCGTTTGCACGTCCGTCAGTTCAAAGGAAGAGGCGATCCGGGGCGTGAACAACAAATCACCCGGCCCCTCGAGCGTACGGTCCAGCGTGGCCCGCCCGTGAAAGCGGGACACACCCAAGGCGTCGGCCTCGCCGGGGTTGCGGAAACCAAAGGCGGTCGAGCCCTGCCCGTCGAACACCCCCAGGGATACCTCGGTGAAAAACGACAGCGGGACGAGCCAGGAACCCTGCACGCCGACGTTGCGCAAGCCATCGGGCCCGAACGCGCGGGTCAGGATGATCGGGGCGTCCACGAACGCCCACTGGTGGGGATGCTGCGCATTCTGCCGGCCGAAGTTGGCAAAGAACTGGCCGGCCTTGACCTGCAGGTTCGCGGGCAGGGAGGAGGATTGCAGATAAGCTTCCTCCAATTCGACCTCGGTCTGGTTATTCTTGTCGAGCTTGAAGACAATGTTGGCGAAGCCCTTGAGGTAAGGGTCCACTGCCCCGTCGAGCGCGATCTCCGCGTTGCGCAACGAAAAGCCCCGTTTGATCGGGTCGTGATCGCCCAGCTCGAGCTGCGCCGACGGATCCTTGACCGTGGATCCGCCGACGTCCATCAGCGCATCGAAGCTCACGTTCATGTAGGCCGAGCCGGTGCGCGCCAGGGTCAGAGGCTGGGACGGCGACCACGCGGGTTGGGTCGGGACCACGGTGGCTGGGGGTGAGGCGGTGGCGACGGGCAGGGCCGCGGCGGCGACCGGCGCGTTCGTCCTCGTGGCTTCGAGCTGCTTTTTGAGGGCGTCAATCTGCGTCTGCTGTTCGCGGACGCGCCGCTCGAAGTCCTCGCGCATCGTGCGCTGCTGCTGCTCGAAGGTTTCCTGCATCTGCTTCAACTGTTGCGTGATCTGCTCCAGTTGATTTGTCTGCTGGGCCGACAGTGAAGCCACCGCCAGGCAAAGGGCAGAAGACCACCCCAAGAATCGGTTCATACTCAAGTTTTTATCCAAGGCCCGCGCCCACGGGCTGGTTGCGCGGAACGGGTTTTCGACTCCACCATTCAACCGGAGGGAACGGCCATTGGCCGGGACTGTGCCGGGGAGTCAGGCGACACGCCCTAAGCCAGGGCCGTGGGGAGGAGTTGGCGGGCTGGCGGTGCCCGGCTGGGACCCAGGCGGCGATCGCGCGCGACGGTCGGCTGGCTGGCCCGCAGGCAGGCCCAACCGACGCACCAGAGCGCCGGCAGGAAGAAGAGCGAAACCGGACCGGCCACCATCACCTGTCCGGCCGCGAACGTGCTGATCAGGCACTCATGCCCCGGGCTCGAGGCGTCGGGATGGAGATACTGGTGAAGGCCCGGCGTCGAGAGGAACATCGCCAGGCA
Source organism: Verrucomicrobiota bacterium (assembly GCA_050012855.1). Lineage (GTDB taxonomy): Bacteria > Verrucomicrobiota > Verrucomicrobiia > Limisphaerales > J093 > JAJXZJ01. Next base: position 106,018 of record JBEKGJ010000004.1, read on the forward strand.
AAGCAGCAAGCTGAGGAGCAGACCCGCGAGAAGATTCAGTCCCTCGCGGCGTCGAATCAGACACACGGCTTTCCGCAGCACGTGGACATTCTGCCAGCGATTGGGACGGGGGACAAGCCCGGACTTTGAAGCTTATTTCAGCGGACTGCTCGAATGATCCTGCAGCCAGGCCACGTCCGGGTTGTCCGGGGAGGCCACGTTTAGCAGCAGGGTCTGGCTGGGGCCGATTTCGGGGATGGTACGCTGATCCCGCCAGTGCTTCATCTCGGCATGGCCGTCCGCGAACACGATGCCGGCGGCGCCGTTGTGATGGCTGGCCGGATAATCCACGATCTTGGCGGCCATCCACCGGTCCTTCAAATTGGTCTGGAACATGCCGTCGTTGATGCTGTCCTCGCGCTCGTCCATGAAGACCCAGGCGCGGGCGGGCGAAGGATCGGTGATCTCGTCGAGTTTGCGGAACACGCGGAATTCGTCCTGGCCGATCGGCGCCACGCCCACGTAGTTCATCCAGCAGTTCATGGAGATGCTGCGCACCCGCGCCATCAGTTTCCCATCAATCCACACGGTGCTGAGGTCGGCCGGGCAGTGGAAGGGCCCCTCCGATTTGACATAAATCCCCAACTGCGCATACCGGGGATCAAGCAGATAGAGCGTGTTCGTATTGTCGGGACTGCTGCTGAAATCGAGCCATCCGGAAACCCATTTGCCCAGGCCGGGGAACGACCCGCCGGTGACCGCCGGCAGATACTCCTCATGATCCCCGGCGTACATCGTCCAGGCGAGCTGGATTTGCTGGAGATTGTTCATGCAGAAGATGCCGCGCGCCTGGTTCCGGGACTTGACCAGCGCCGGCATCAGAAAGGACAGCACGAGCGCGATGATCGCGACCACGGCCAGCATCTCGACGAGCGTGAACCCGTGCGACGACCTGCCTGCGGTCGCTGACCGCGAACTCGCTTTTAAAAAAGCCACCGGCATTGACAACGTGCTGTTGGGTCTGCGAATCAAAATATAAAGGCGGAAAAAAAGAATGCAAGCCCGGAAAAGAGCCTGAAAAAAGCCCTAAAAATGGCCCGACCGGCAACCGGAGCCGTTCAGGCCTCGCTCACGGCGACCCCTGCCATTCAGTCGAGACGATGGTCCCACTGCCCGTCTCGTCAGCCTCCCGAACCGAGCCCGCGGAGCCAGCGCCAGATCGTGCCGAGGCGCAGCGTCTGGTACCGGGCCGTGATCCGTTTCAGCGCGAAGCAGTCGGTGGTCGCGGTGTTCACTCCTGGCTCGGTCGTGCAGGCGGTCGCATATCCTGCCTCGGCCACGAGGTCCCGCACCGCCGGGTTCCAGTCGCCGTAGGGATAACAGAAATGCCGCACTGGCTGGCCGACGAGGTCTTCGAGCTGCTTCCGGCTGGCGCCGATTTCCTCGCGCGCCCGCGCCGGCGCCAGCCGCGTCAGGAACGGATGGGTAAGTGTGTGCGAGCCGATGGCATGGCCCGCCGCCAGCCAGTCGCGCACCTGGGCGACGTCCATCAGGCGTTCCGGCGCCTCGCCTTCAGCCTGTTCCCAGTCGTTCATCTGCCCCAACTGGCCGGCCACGAGGAATTCGATGGCCAGGAAGCCCGTCTCGGCCAGCGGCGTCAAGCCGTGACGCAGGACGTTTTCGAAGCCGTCGTCGAAGGTTAGTGCCAGCCGCCCCAGCGCGTTGTCAGCGCCGGTCACCACGTCGGCCAGATCGGTTGTGGCAAAGCCCGCGGCGCGCAATTCGCGGAGCTGCCGCAAGAACAGCTTCTGGCTCAGATAAAGCCCCTTCAGCCGAACCCGGCGCGGGCGCGGACCGAGCTTGTGGTAGGTCAACACCGGCACCCCGGCACGAAACAATTCACGGAAGGGCGCCAGCCGGGTGAAGTAGTGAGGCAGAACGGTGTGAGCCCGGGCGTTCATCGAAACCGCCGTTTCAGGGCGAACCGCCGGCAACGCACCGGCGTATCGAGCCAGCCGGCTTCGAACCACCGCAGGTGTTCCGCCAGACCCGTCAGGGTGAAGGGAACTGGGCCAACGAGCTGAAGGATCCGGCGGCCGGACCGTTCGCTACGGAGCCGTCCGCGCTTGGCGGACAGCCGTTCTGCCAGAATGCAGCGCCAACCCTGCTGCTCCGAAAGCCGCGTCTGGTCCGACGGCGACGGATGGTGCGTCCGCGTTTCGACGAGGAGGCCTTCGCGCTGGCGACTGAAATGGCGCCCTCGCTGCCCATGTTCGCCGGACTGGGGATCGGACATCATGCGTGCGAGGGGAGATGATTCGGGAAGCGCATCGGCTTGGCAAGGCCCATTAGCCGGGCGGCAACCCTTCGAGGAACACGGCCACCGCCGCCGCCGGCCGGAGCGCGGAGGGCAGCGCGGCCCGGCGTTCTCGCGCGGGAATCCGACGGCGCGAAAGCGTCCTCCAGCGCGTGGCGGTCGCACCAGCAGCCGCGTTTTTCCCAGCATCTCTCGAGGTCGCCCGCTGGCGGGATGCGTCAATGATGGTTTTCCGTGGGGCCAAAGCCACGCCCGTCCCAGCGGCAACGGACGCCGGCTGAGAAACCGATTCGGCAGGGCGAGCAAGCGCAGGTTGGACCGAGCGGCCGGGCATGTGGCCGACTGAGCAGGGCCAACACCCGTCTTCAGAAAGGCTGGAACGGGCGGGGAGCGAAACCCAGTGCGCGGATTCGGGCGATGCGCAACCCGCCGTGTCGCGGGCGGGCGGCCTTTTGCCCGAGCTGATGGCTGGGCACGGGTTTGATCAAGCCGGCATCAAGCCCGTAGCCCTGGGCGACCTGCCGGGCGAAGTCCGACCGCCGCAAGTCCGGATCAGGACCGGCAACATTCCAGATGCCGCAGGCTTCGCGTTGCAGCAAAGCCAGCGTGATGGCGGCGAGATCCTCCGCGTGGGTGGCATTCCCAAACTGGTCGTCCGGCACAAGCAGGGCCTGCCCCTGAAGCAACACCCGGCGCACCTGATAAACAAAGTTCTTCTCCTGCGACTCCGGCCCATACACCCCCATGGTCCGGATGATGCAGGCGCGACCGGCCGTCGCCGCAGTCACAGCCTGCTCGCCCGCCAGCTTGGATCGGCCATACACCGAGAGCGGACGGGGGATGCCATCCTCGCCATAAGGACCCTCCGCGCCGTCGAAGACATAGCTGGTGGAAAAATAGACGAACCGCGCACCCATTGCGGTCGAGACTTGCGCCAAACGCGCGGGCTGCAGCACGTTCTCGCGCCATGCCCGCTCGGGGTCCTCCTCACAACCGTCCACCCAGGTCCAACCACTACAACATACCAGCACCTCGGGGGCGAACCGCTCGACCACCCTCGGCCAGGTCGCCTCCTCGTCCAGACAGAGGGGCACCAGCCCGTCCAGACGCTGCCGGCAGGAAGTGCCGAGGGTTTCGTGACCTTGACGGCGGCCGAGGCACAGCACATGGTGACCGACCAAACCGGAGGCACCGAGGATCAACAGTCTCATGCCGGCGGGAAGGGGGTGGTGAAGGTCTGCAACCGAGGCAAGGTACGATCGCGGGCCGAGATGACCGCGCTGTCCACAGGCCAGTCGAAGCCGAAACTATCCCAGCGGATGCCGGCATCGTGTTCCGGGTGATGCGTCGCGGAGACGGCATATACCACGATGGAACCGGCCGTCCGGCTGAGGAACCCGTGCGCGCAGCCCGGAGGAATCCACAAGCCGCGGGACCCGCCCTCCTCGAGTTCAAACGTGGCAAAACGGCCGAAGCCCGCCCCCGGCCGCACATCCACGACCACATCCAGGATTTGCCCGGCCAGGCAGAACACAAGCTTGGTGTAATGGTAAGGCGGGGACTGAAAATGCATCCCGCGCAACACCCCGCGTTCGGAAACGGAACAGAATATTTCCGCCGCCACGAAGGGTGTGCCCGCTGCTTCGGCGAGTTCGCTATGGTAAAGCTTGTGAAACAACCCTCGCTCGTCCACGACCCGCTTGGTTTCGATCAAGTGCAGTCCCGGTAATGGCGTAGGGCGGAGTCTCATGGCTTGTCACGCTGGTCGGTATCGCACGGCGGCATTGGATCGCGATTCGTGCCCCGGCCCCGACGGCGCTCGAAAGTCGTTTCCGCGCCCGCCACCGGCTTCAGCACAGGAATGCTGCATACCTGAAAACTCCCGCCGAGCCAAGCGCCATTGCGCCCCGCAAAAAAGAGTTCGCGAAACTCGCCGCGGCCGGTTACCGTCCGCCTGCCTCAGAAAGCAGGCACCCGGGGCGATGAGCCGCAGGCGATCTCCCCCCGGTCCAAGGATCGGCAAGTTGTGGGCCTCGACCACCGGTTCGAGGCCCGGCACGAAGCCAGGCGTGCCCAGGCACCGGCCAGTGACACGAACCATGAGTGCTTCCCCTCGTCCGCGACTGCTCTACCTCGGGTTCTTGGTTCCGCCGCAAACCGAGGCGAAGTTCCCGCTGACCAATCCCGCGGGGCAACGCTTTGAGAAGGCGTTTCTGCGTGGTTTGTCCCGGTTTTTCGACATTCGCCAGGTCACGCTGCTCGCCCGCGGGATGGCGCGGGAGGCGCCCGGGCCAGAGCCTTGGTGGGAAGGCTGGGAAGGGTTGAGCGAGACCGGCTCCACCTTCTTTCACCAATGGCAGTCGCTGCGCCGGCTTCGGCAGCACTGGAATCGCCTCGGCCGCGCCGGGTGGCGGCCGGACGTGGTGGTATGCTACAACCTGACTCCCATCTACAACGCCTTCTTGCGCTCGCTGGCGAGAGCCGACCCCGCCTCACGGCGGGTCTGTCTCATGACCGATTCGACCTGGCTGGGCCGCCGCATGCCGTTGGGCAAGCGGGTGCGATACGCCTTCAAGCCATTCCAAGTCAACGACGCCAGCATGATTCCCCGGCTCGACGCCGTCATCGCCGTCAGCCACGCCACCGTCCAGCGGTTCCAGAGTGACGGCAAACCCTGCCTGTGGATGCCGGGCGGTTGCGATGGGGAGGCCGTGCTGCCCATCCGGATCGCCGAGCATTCCGGCCCGATCGTTTTCGGCTATTACGGCGCACTGGGCGACCACGCGGGCGCCGAGGAGTTGATCCTGGCCCACCAGCGGTCGGCCGGCGACTCGCTGCTCCGGGTGTGCGGGTATGGCAAGAAGACGCCGGTACTCCGCGAACTGGTGGCGCGCGATCCACGGCAGGAACTCCGGCCGCTGCCGGCCACCCCGCACGCCTCCGTCGCCTTTGGCAACACCTGCGATGTGTTGGTGAATCCGCGGCCCGCCTCTCATGGCAATGAAAACACGCTTCCTTCGAAGATCTTTTCTTACGTGGAAAGCGGAGCCGCCATCCTGTCCACCACGCTGGGTGGCGTGGACGCGCTCCTGGGCGAAACCGCCGCCTACGCGGATGCCGCACGCCTGATCGAGTCATTGTCCGGGCAGATCGGCGTCCTGGGTCAGGCCGGCCGGGAGGCCTTGCGGGATCGCGCCGAGGGCTGCCGCCGTCGGGTCTTGCGTGACTACACTTGGGAAGAGCAGACGCGCCGGGCAGCGGAGTTCGTTCTCGAGGGCCTTCGTCCTTCCACTTGAGCGCCCGCCGGAACCGGCGCCTGGCCAACTGCGCCGCCGGCCCAGCGCGAACCGTGGACGCACGGAGCGCGGGGAGCACGAGCGGACGAACGGGTGGTGGATTGCGCCAGGTGGCGCACGCGGCGCCCCAGTTCACCCGCCCGGAACTGGCAGGCCGGGCTTCCGGTTGAAAGCGGGAGGCCGAGACGGGGCATTTCCTTCCCGGCAGCTTCAGAACTTCAGGACCGTCCAGACCGTGTCGCATTCCAGTTTTCGATAAACCTGGTAACCCTGTTCCCGCAGGTACGCGGACTTGAGTTCGTCGTTCACATAGTTCTCGGTGATGATCACGCGCGGCCGGAAGCGGGAAAGATTCAAGCCCCGGATCACCCGGTAGTCGTGTCCCTCGGTATCCACCGAAAGCAGGCCGAACTCTTTGGAAACACCTTGTTGCTCGAGCAGCGTTTCCAGAGTCGCCACCTGGACGGTGATCGTTCGGGCGACAGTGCGGTCGGCAGGTGGATGCGGTTCGTCGCTGGACAAGACCGACTGGCTGCCTCCCTCATCCGCGGCAAACAGGTTCAACACCATTTCACCGGGGTGGTCGCTACAGGCCAGGTTGAGCAGGGTGACACGGGGGTTGTTCGCATGAAGCTGCCGGGCCTTCGCAAAGGCCCCGGGATGAGGCTCGATCAGAATTGCCCGCCAACCCCGCTTGATGAAGGGATAGGAATTGGAACTGTAAAACCCGTCGTTCGCGCCAACATCAATCACGACCCGCTCGACCGCACGCTGACCCAACAAGAGAGATTGCAGGGTCGTGAACTGACCGTGCCAGGTGGTGTCGTGGATCAGGATGTATCTCAACCAGTGCTTGAGCTTCATGCCTGTTTTGGGGTTTCCGTAAGACTTCCGGCTGGCCGTGCGCGGCGGTCCAGCAGTTCACGGTAAAAGTCCAAAGTGCGCTCGCCGAAGGCGCGCACCGAGAAATCGGCCGCAATGCGCTCGTGCAGCCCGGCGCGTCCAGCCGTCGTGAGCCGCGGCCCGCCGGCGATTTCCCGCATCGCCACGGCCAGTTCCGCCACCTTCTCCGGGGCCACCAGCTTGCCGACACCGCCAACGGCAAACGCCTCCGGGATGCCATCGAGCGCCGAGGCGACCACTGGTCGGCCACAGGCAAACGCCTCGAGCACCACCCCGGGGAATGCCTCGGTCCCCACCTGCGAATGGACCAGGCAGTCCAGTGCGTTCATTGCCGCCGGCATGTCCTGGCAGTAAGGGGTCAACCAGGCCTTGCCGGTCAACCCCAGCCGCTGGATGTCGTCACGCAGGAGCTCGGCCATGTTGCCGCGGCCCACGATCAGGAACCGCCCAGAAGGCGCCTGCGCGTGGATTTGCGCCGCCGCCCGCAAAAACTCGCGCTGGCCCTTGCCGCGCGGCAGATCGTAGCCGCCAACCATCGCGAAGACGAAGGCGTCGGGTTCCACGCCCCACGCCGCGCGCTGCGCGCCGCCGTCGGCGATGCCAAAACGATTGGTATCAATGCCACCGTGGAGGACGCGGATTTTCGTGCGGTCGCCTTGGAGCGGAGGCCGGTGCCGGCGCTCTGGCGTGGGCGAATCCGGCTCGTCCACCCCCTCGCGCAGCACCCGCGCGACAAAGGCAGACACTGCGATCAGAGCATCGCACTGGCCCAGCAGGAAACGGCGGCTGGGCCAGGAGGCCGGGCTCTTGGCGAGGTGGCGGGTGAGCACGATCTTCGGCCGCGCACCGGAGAGCCGCGCCGCGAGGATGGTCGGCCAGATGTCGCGGCCGTGGTGGCTGTGGACGATTTCGATGCGATGACGCCGGATCAGGCGCGCGACGCGCCCGATCAACGCCAGTTTGAGCGGACCCTCGGTGCCGGTGTCGGCGAACGGGACACCCAGCGCCCGAATGGTGGGTGCGAATTCGCGGCCGTCCGGTCCGGCCAGCCACACGTCCTGGCCAAGCCCGCGCAGCGCACCGGCGAGTTTCACGCACTGGTCATCGGTCCCACCGCCGGAGAGGCGGGAGTTGAACTGGAGGATGCGCAGGGGCGCACCCTCGGGCGGGCTGGAGTTGGTCGCCGAACCGGTCATGGTTCCTCCAACGCTTGGAGCAACGCCGCCCGGTAAGCGGCGCGCGAGTTCTGCTCGGCATACGCACCCGCAGCGGCGATGAATTCCGCCGTGCGTTCCGCGGACAGTCCGGCCGTCTCGCGGATTCGATCCGCCAACGCCGCGGCATCGCCGGACGGAAACAGCAGTCCCAGCCGGTAGTCCCGCGTCAGGCGGCCGAGCAACTGTTCGTCCGAGGCAATGACCGGCTTGCGCGCCGCTGCGGCTTGCGACAATACCGCGCTGATGCCGAAATGATTCAGATAAGGCAGCAGGACCACGTCAGCGGCGGCGAAGGCGAGCCGCTCTTCGGCGGAGGAAACGTAGCGGTCAATCAAGCGCGCACGTCCCTGGCGCGTGAGTTCTGCGAGGTCGAGCGCCGTCTCGCCCTGGGGGTTCTGCCGGCCCACGCAAAGCAGGAAAGCCGGTTCACTCGCGGAAACCAGGCGCATGGCCGCGACGGCCACATGCAAGCCCTTCCGCCGATAACCGCCGCCATAAAAGAGGAACACGCGCCGGCCGGGCGGCACGCCGAGTTGGCGGCGGGCCTCGAAACTGTCAGCGTCGTAACCGGCCGGGCATGGGTTGGGAAGAAAGTAAATCGGCGCCGGCGGAAATTCCGCCCGGCGAGCGCGAACCAGGTACGGGTCCAGCAACAGCAAGGGCCGCAGCCAACCACGACCGATCAAACGGCGGAAGCCGGCTTGTTTGAGCCACCGGTTCGGCGACCACGGCGACGCCGCCATGAAGCGCGGACGATGGTAAATCCCGCCCATGCGCCCGCGTAACCCGGCCGGTGGCAGGCATCCAACCGCCGCGCGTCGGAAAAGCGTCGAGGCCAGTTCGTCGAACTCGCACAGAAACACCCGCGGCGCGCCCGACTCGGCCAGGCAGAGCTGCACCGAACGCAGCGTGCTGCCACCACGGCGCCGACCGTTGGGTTCGACGACCGCCAGCAGCTTCACCCGCGCCAAAAGGTCGCCCAGGCTGTCGGCGAGGACGGCCTTCGCGGGCGGGCGCAAGTCCACCGCCAGCGTCAACTGGTAGCCGGCGAACAACAAATCCTCGGTGATGAACCGCAACCAGCCGGGATGGTGCCCTTCGACCTGCGGTTCGTAGAGCAGGAGCGCGGGGGCGGGTGGGCCGACGGTGGCGGTCATGCGGCGGGAGGCGCCGGCCGTTGCGCGGCGCGGGCTTTGGCATAGCGCAAGAAGGTGTAGAACGCCGTCATCCAGGCGATGCTGTAACCCTGCCAACCATCGAGGAAACCGCGTTTCAGCGCATAGCCGCGCCAAAAACGCCACGCCGGGCGGAACCACAAATCGAGCAGAGTCACCCGCTGGCCGTTGGCCGAGCATTGGCGAACAAAGGCATCGGCATAGGCGATCGTCTTGGCAATCTGATGCTCGAAGGTTTCCATCGAATAGTGCAGCAGGTCCGCGCGCAGGCGGCCGGTCGGACCTTCCACGACCAGTTTGTCATGCGGATCAATTCCGGTCCACTTCGCCCGGCCACGTTGCCACAAGCGCGTTTGCCGGTCGGGGTACCAGTCGCCGTGGCGGATCCATCGGCCGCAATAAAACGACCGCCGCGGAAAACTGTACGCGGTAAAGGCCTCCGCCCGCCCTCCCGAGTCGAACAGCGCGGCAATCTCGGTGCGCAGCGGCGCGGAGACGACTTCGTCGGCGTCCAGACCCAGCACCCAAGGCTGGTTCGCCCGGGCCGCCGCGGAGTTTTTTTGGGCGATGTGCCCCTTCCACGGCTCGCGAAAAACGCTCGCCCCGTGGCGGTGCGCGATCGTCTCGGTGCCGTCGGTGACTTCCTCGTTGAGGACGACGATGATTTCCGCCGCCCAGTCGGCGACGCTTTCCAGCGCGCGACCGACCCGGTGCGCCTCGGCGCCGGAGATCAGGCAGACGGAGAGGGGCAGCTTTTTCATCGTCAATCCGGCGGTCCTGGCTCAGAGTGATGGCCGATGTCGTCCGCCGGTTGGACCCACTTCTACAATACGACCCGGGCCGCCCGCAAAATAATTGTCGTGGATCCCGGCTTCCTTGGATACAGACGGCATGAGGTGGTCGCCAGATAGCGTCCCTCGTTGGGGCGCAAGAAAACACACACTCATTTCTTAGGTTGCGACGCGTAAAGTTGCGGATTGAGATTGGCGTCGTTGTACATTTTGAACTGGCGGTAGAGTTTGAAGCGCTGCCTGCCCGTCGGCAGGCTGGTCAACAGGGTTTCCAGGCAGCCCGACAGGTCCTGCAATTGTTCGGTCAGCGTCGCATGGCGGGCCGAGCATTGACGTCGTTGCGCCACCGGGGCGGACGCGCGGTCCGACTCGATGCGCATGTGGTAGAGCTTGAGCGCCAGGATCGAGAGTCGGTCAATCATCATCCCCGGCGTCTCCGAGTGGAGCGGAACGTCCGCACCCGCGGGGGGTAGTTGCTCCAGCAGCCAGAGGTCAACCTTCTCGATGGCATCGTTGCGAAGCTGATTGCAGCGATCAATGACCCGCTTGGCCTGGCGTACGCGCTCCGGACCGAGGTCGTCGCGCCGGGCAATGTCCTCTTCGTGCCACAATTCGAAGTTCATTCGATGGTTGTGCTCAATGGCGTTCCAAGGCAGGCCCGTCGCCGCCGGCGTCGGCCCGTCATGCCACTGCTCCGTCCACTGCGCTTGCGCGCGCACAATTTCATCCACGCGAAGGATCGGCTCGTTCATATATAACGCTTGCCGAAGCTGACCTGTTTTTTGCCCGGCTGTAAAGGGGCGCTGCATCCGAAGGTTCGATTCGAATCCTTGAGGCGGGTCCGACCCGCGGTTCGCCGGGAGAGGTCCACACTTGGAAGGCAGACCCGACGGCCCCTTTGCTGGGCCTGCTTCGTTGGCGGAGAGCGGGCCCCGTGCCCCGTGCGCCGAACGTTTACGCGCCTTCCCCTGGCACGTTGGAGGGGACCTGGGAAAGGCTGATTTTAATCGTCAGCGCCACGAAGGCAGGCCACCATCGGGGAGCATGATGTCTGGCCACTGCATCGAGATTGACCATGTGAAACGCGTCGCCCGAGGGGCGGTTGATCGAGCCCGTCCGAACGCCAGGATGCGCCCGCCGGGGTGGTGGATGCTCGACTGCCTGGGTGCGGTCATTCATGTTGCGGTTCCTGACCACCCAAGAATCGTGGCCCGCGCCGTCCCGGCGGGCACGGACGACCGCCGGTGCTTCTACGGAAACCCTGAGTCTGCTTCGCCATGATGACCCCCAGCCACGCCGGTTCGCCGGCTCGCATCCTGATGCTCAAGGGGCACAGCGCCGGGGTGGGCGACTTGTTGCGCAGTTCGGCCGCGTGGAGGGTGCTCCACACGGTCTTCCCGGCGGCCGAAATGCATCTGCTGTTCCTCACCCGCGACCCCGGCGCCGCCGCGGAGGCATTGATCCGGGAGCATCACTTGCTGCGGAGTTTCAACGTGGTGGACAAGCGGACGCACACGGGGGCGGAGTGGCGGCGGTTCCTGCGGGAGGTCCGCGCCGTCGGGGACCGCGTCCGGCCGGACTTGGTGATCGATTTTGAGCCGAGCGGGCTGCGAACCTCGTTGCTGACCCGGTGGCTCGGCCTCCGCTTCCGGGCGCGGACCGTCGGCATCGCCACCCAACCGGGACGAGGATGGTTCTATCGGGTGGCTGCGCCTTCGCCCAAGCGGTTTGCGGCGGCACGGGGCCTCGCCTGGCCGTTGGAGTACACGAACCGGGATTTCGTGGCGCTGGCCGCGTTGGGCCTGGAGCGGGCCGGGCGGCCGATCGAGTTGCGCGAAACGGAGGCGGCGAAGGCGTTCCGCACTTCCTTGCGGGCGCGCCATCGCTTGCCGGAGAGCGCGCGGCTGTTGGGACTGAACATTGGTTGTGGGACGGCGGGCGCCGACGCCCGAAGGTGTGATCTTCATCTCGTTTCGGAACTCGCGGCGGAACTGCAAAGGCAGCATGGGTTCCACCTCGTGCTCAACGGCGCGCCCAACGAAAAAGCGATCAACGAGGACTTCCTGCGCCTGCACCAGACGCAATGCACATCGCCGGTGATTGACCTGGCGGGAAGGAGCAGCTTGCTTGAACTCGCGGGTGCCATCAACGCCTGCGAATTGTTCATCTCGAGCAATAGCGGACCGTTCCACATGGCCGTGGCCCTGGGCGTGCCGACCTTGGGGGTCTTCAACGGAGACGAGCGGACGCATTTCCACCACGATCCGTGGGTGCGGTGCTGTGTGGCCCCCACCCCGGACCATCTTCCGGCATTGCGGGCGGCGGCGGCCGAGCTGCTGGCGGCCGGCCGGTCACAGCCGGCGCCATGAGGGACAAACCGCAGGACGCAGCCTGCCCGGCCCGCCTCGCGGCGACGCTCGAGCCGTCGGCGCCTCCCCAATGAATGCCAACGCGGAATTCTACGCGGTGACGCGCGCGGCGCGGCGCGTGCTGGTCATTGATCCCGGAATGCTCGGCGACGCGGTCCACCTCCTGCCGGCGCTGCACGACCTTCGCCGCCAGTATCCGCAGGCGGAACTGCACACGGTGAGCAGCCCGGTCGGCGCGCAGGTGCTTGAGCTTGCGGGTTGCGTGGACCACCAATGGGTGTTGGAACAAGCCTCCGAACGTCGCAGCCTGGTTGACCAACTTCGGGTCCTCCGCGCGCTTCGCCGCCAGCAGTTCGACGTGTCCATCAACTTCGGCGACAACGAGCGAAATCTCATTTACGCCGGACTGATTGGGGCGCGTCACCGCCTTGGTCGCTGGCCGGGGCGCCAGCATTGGTGGCTGCGTTGGTGCATCGAACATTGGGTGCATGTGGATGACCTCGCGTCACCCGCCTTCGAGCAACGGCGGCGGATTCTTGCGGGTGCGGGCATTCCCCTCGGAACGGTCCGCTTCGATCTGGCGATCCCGGCGGCGGCGGTCGTGCGGGCAGCGGCGGCGGTCCCGAACCACGCAGTTCATTTTTCCATCAATGCGAGCAGCCCGCTGAAGGAATGGCCGCTTGAACATTGGGTGACCGTGGCGCGGGAGCTGCTCGCGGCGGACCCGGCGCTGTGTCTCGTGGCCACCGGAAGCGCCAGCCCGCGCGAGCAGGAACGGCTGGAACGGTTCACGGCAGAGGTGCGGCATCCGCGTCTGATCGTGCTCCCGGCGGGCCCGACCGTGGCGGACCTGGCCGCGGTGCTGCAGCGGTGTTGCCTGCATGTCGGCGCGGATTCCGGGGTGATCCATCTGGCCGCGGCCCTCGGCACGCGCGTGTTGGCGTTGTTCCGCGAATACACCGATGCCGCTGCCTGGATGCCGGAGTCTCCCCCGCACCGGGTCTTGAGCGCACCGTGTCGTTGCGTCAACCAGGCGCAGGCACCTTGTGCGGCGCAAGGGCGGGCCGAGTGCCTCGCCGGCATCGCCCCTGGGCTTGTCCTGGAGAACATCCGTGGGATGATTTGCTCTCGGGAAACCTGACGGGCGCGATGACTCCCGCTGCCAGCGGCCGACAAACTGCTCGCCTCCCGATGGGCGGACGGCCATAGTGCCGGAGCGTCACATGCTGTCGTTCCTGTTCAAAATCCGGGGGCTGCGGTGCTCATGACCGACACGCCAAACATCCTCCTCATCCGGCTCAAGTCGATCGGAGACGTGGTACTCACGCTGCCCGCGGTGAACCTGGTCCGCGACAATTTTCCCTCCGCCCGGATCCGCTTCCTGACGTCGAAGGAAAATGTCGCGATCGTCAGCGGGTGCGCGGCGGTTGATGAGATCATCGCCCTCGACCGGGCCGCCTACCGGCGGAAGGACCTCAAGACGATTTGCGCCGGGACCTTTCGGCTGGTGCGGCGCTTGCGGCGGGAGCGGTTCTCCCTCGCGGTGGACCTTCAGGGCTACGGCGAGACGGCGCTGCTGACGTGGCTCACGCGCGCGCCGCAGCGCTGGGGCAGCGTGTATCGCCGCGGCCGGCGTTGGGCCTATACGCGGGGAGTGACGCGAATCGAGACGCTCCATCCCGTTGAATGGAACCGGCGCTTGCTGACGGAATGCGGCTTGAAGCCGATGCCGGTGCGAAACGAGTTCGTTCTGCAGGAAGGCGAAGTCGAATCGGCACGGAGATTCCTGGCCGAGCACGGCGGCGATCCGGCCAAACCGATTTTGTACCTGCAGGCGTTCACCAGTTCGCCGCAGAAGAACTGGCCGATGGAGAGCTACCTGGCCCTAGCGAACCACTGGCGCACGCGCGGAGTCCAAGTGGTGTTCGCCGGCGGACCGGCGAATCTGGCGGCGCTCGAGCCCGCGCAACGGGCCGGCTTCGTGGTCGCGGCAGGACTGCCCACGTTAACTGTCGCCGGGCTGATGAAGCTTTCCACCTTGATTGTGGGTGGCGACACCGGTTTTCTCCACCTCGCCGTGGCCTTGGGAAAACGGGTGCTCATGCTGATGAGGATGAGTGGCGCCGGCAGTCCCATCCCGTACGGCCATCCTGACTGGGTGATGGCGCCACCGGGCGGGTCACCGATGGATGCGATTGGCCTTGAGGAAGTGGTGCGGGCCAGCGCCAACGCCTTCTTGGTGAAAGCCTGATTCTGAAGCTAAAGCCAACGGATGAAATGGCCCGTCTGCCTTCCGGGCTTCCTTCAACGCCTTCAGTTCCTCCCGCGCCCGGCGTCCTCGCGTTCGACGGCGGTTTTCGCAACCTACGAAGATCCGGTCTGGCCCCGCTGGCGGAGGCCGGTCACCGCCCCGTTAGTATGGAGGAGTTTGGCGTGAACCCCGCCCGGCACGCCGCCGCTCTCGCTCCAGCGCATCACGGTGCGCCCCCGTTCGCGGAACTGGAAGCACTTCAAACGGTGGTGGGACGGACTGGGCTCGCGCTGAAGCGGGGCGGCCCCGATGCCGGCCCGTGCCGGCAGACAGCTTCGGGAAAACTGCTCGCTTCGCGGCCCCGCGGCCCGGCATACTGCCTTCGCCAACATGATCGCGTTCCTCGCCAAAGTCTGGGGGCTGGCCCGGCCGTATCGGTTGCGGCTGTTCCTGGGTGTCCTCACGGGTGTGATCAGCGGTTTGATCGAACCGCTGATGATCGCGACGGTGACGCTGGTGTACGGCCTGATCTTCCCGACGGCCAACGCCCCGGCGCTCAGCACCCAGTTTGCGGGCGCGATGCAGCGGGCTCCGGCGTTCGCCCAGGGCTGGTTGGAATTCATGCACGGCTGGCTGCAATCCGCCGAGGTTTCGCTGGCGAGCGGAGTGCGCCAACACCCGGCGGCGCTCGTCGGCCTGGTGGGGCTCATCCCGGCGGTGATGTTTCTCCGCGGGCTGTTCTCCTACCTGAACATCTATCTGCTGCAATGGGCGGCGGTGCGCGCGATCACCGACCTGCGGGTCCGCCTCTTCACCCACCTGTTGAACCTGTCCGCCAGCTTCTTCAGCCGCACCAGTAGTGGCGAACTGATGTCGCGCATGATGAGCGACACGCAGGCCCTGCAGAACGTCATCAGCAGCGCCACCGCGGTGATCGTCAAGGACCCCGTCACGCTCGTCAGCCTGCTGGCCTACCTGCTGTGGCAGCAACCATCGCTGACGCTGCTCTCGCTGGCCATGCTGCCCGTCTGCATGGTGCCGATCGTCATCTACAGCCGCAAGGTCCGGCAGGCCAGCCGGGCGCTGCAAACGCACACCGCGGAATTGACCGGGGTGGTGGGGGAAGCCTTCACGGGCAATCGGATCATCAAGGCCTACAACCTGGAGGACACCGTCACGGGCCAGTTCCGGGACACGGCCAAAAAGTTTATCGGGCATTACATGCGGATCATTCGGTCCTCCGAGGCGCCGGGGCCGTTGCTGGAGTTCTTCGGAGCGGTGGGCGTGGCGCTCGTGTTTCTTTATCTCCTGCTGCACGGGCGCACGCTGCCAAACTCGACTGGCTTCCTGACGGTGATCATTTCGATCTTCGCGATGTACCGGCCGTTGAAGAACCTGACCCGGCTGCACAACAACCTGGAGCAGGCGCGGGCGGCCAGCGAGCGGGTTTTCGAGCTGCTGGCCATGCATAGTACGATCCCCGAGCCGGCGCACCCGCAGGAATTGCGCGCCGCGGGGGCGGACATCCAGTTTGACGGGGTGGATTTCGCCTACGGCGGGACGCCGGTGCTGCACAACATCAAGCTGACGATCCCGGCCGGCCAGGTGGTGGCGCTGGTCGGCCCCAGCGGTTCCGGCAAGACGACACTGACCAACCTCCTGCTCCGCTTCTACGATCCGCAAGCGGGCGCCGTGCGGATTGGCGGTCGCGACCTGCGCGAGGTTTCCACCCGACAACTCCGCGGCCAAATCGCCGTGGTGACGCAGGAGACGGTGCTGTTCAACGACACCATCGGGCGCAACATCGAACTGGGACGCCCCGGGTCAGGCGAGGAAGCGGTGCGGGAGGCTGCCCGGCACGCCCACGCGGAGGATTTCATCCTCGAGAAACCGGGCGGTTTCGCGGCGGTGATTGGCGAGAAGGGCGTGCTGCTGTCGGGGGGGCAGCGACAGCGGATCGCCATCGCGCGGGCCCTGCTGCGGGACGCGCCGATCCTGATCCTCGACGAGGCGACCAGTTCCCTGGACACCGACTCGGAGCGGGCGGTGCAGGCCGCGCTGGAAACTTTGATGCGAGGCCGCACGACGATCTGCATTGCGCACCGGCTTTCGACCATCCAGAACGCCAATTTGATCGTGGTGCTGGACGGGGGACGCATCGTCGAAACCGGGACGCACGCGGAACTGCTGGAACGTGACGGCGTTTACCGGCGTCTCCACGAACTGCAGTTCCGGACGGCCTAACCGGGCGCGCCCAGGCACGTCGGAACTTACTTGCCCGGCCGGGCCGCCTGCTCGGCGAGATGCCGGTTGGCGATGGCCAGGTACTTAACTATGATGGCGCTGTCGTACCACCGGATCTTCATGGCGCGTTCGAGATGCTGCCTGGCCTCGGCGTAATGTTCCGCCTGGATCTCGTGCCAGCCGCGCATCATCGGCACGTAGTAACTGTTGGGATCGAGTTGTTCCGCCTGCTTGAAATAGGTCGCCGCCTGCTCATGCTCACCGAGCCAATCCAGACACATCCCGTAATGGATGAAATTGTAGCTTTCCCACGGGTTGAGACGCATGCCCAGTTCGAACCACTTCATCGCCGCCAGCGCCTGTTCGCGCCAGTTGTCGTTTCCTTCCCAGCTCACGAGCCGGTGGATTTCACCGAGCTTCTGGACCGTCTCGGCGTTGGCCGGCTCCACTTCGTGGGCCTGGCGCAGCAGCGCATACTGTTGATCGGCGGTGGATGCCCATTCGGCCCGGATCAGGAGACGGCCCTCTTCAAATTGGCGCAGCCCGGAGGCGGACAGAAAGACCACCGCCGGCAGAGCCAGCGCCGTCACGGCGAACCGGCCGGGCCAGTGCGGCGTCACCCAGTACCTGCCGGTGGTGAAGCGCAGGTGGCTGGTCAAACTGGCGGCCAGCACGGTGGCGAGGATCGCGTTGGCCGGAACGTGCAGGTTGAAATCCACCACCGAGTGAACGGCCAGCGCCAACAGCGCGATGCTCGCCCCGAGCACCAGCGCCGCGCGGTCGCTCCGCCGGGTGCTCAGGTCCCCCTGCTCCCGCTGGACGTACTTCCAGGTTTTGACCGTGCCCGCCGCCAGGCAGACCAGCGCACCGGCGAGGATCACCGCACCCGCCGTGCCCCAGTCCGCCACCGCGTTCAAGTAGTCGTTATGCACCCAATAAGGGCGGGATTGCACGGTCGTTGGCCGGTAGGCCGGGAACCGCACATCGAACTGTCCCGGCCCCACCCCCAACCAGACGTGATCCAGCCACATGTGCGTCGCGGCGGTCCAGAGATAGGACCGGACGCGGACATTATCCGCCGCGAAGTCGGTGAACATGTTTTGAAACCGCTTCTGGGCATGCCTTTCTTGAACGATGAACAGAGCCGAAGCCATGGCCATGACCAGGAGTAAAATCAGCACCGGTTTGCGATAATCTCGATAACGCAAAAGCCAGCCCGCCATGACCAGGAGCGCCGCGCCCGTGGCGACATAGCCGCCCCGCGAGAGGGACACCCCGATGCCGGCCAGCAAGACAGCCGCGATGTAGGCATGGAACACCCGGCCCACGGCCCTGGCCTTGCTCACCAGGAGGCCGGCGAGCGCCAACGGGAGGAGCATCTCCAGAAAACCAGCAAGGTGGTCCGGGCAAATGTAGGTGCCGGAACCGCGATGGTTGTATTGGGGGGGCCGCACGAACCACCAGACCTTGTTCGATCCGGCCAGGTATTGGTACACCGCATAGATCGAGATCGCCATGCCCAGTGCCAGCAACGCCCAAGTCAGTATCCGCGTCGTCTCCTGGCGGTGCAGATTATTGAGGACGATGAAAAACAACCACGCATAAACCAGCACACGGATCAACTCCAGCCGGGCGACGTATTCCACGTCCGCCTGCCGGTACCGCACAATGGCGTAGATCACGAAGGCGACCACCGCCCAGCAGACCGGCGGCCATTGCAGCCGGTGACTGGGGTTGATCCAGAACCGCGCCACCCACAGGCCGATGCCCAGCACCGTCAGCCCCTGCAACACCGCGAAATCCTGCCCACGCACCGCGCCGGTGGCCAACGGCCCGAAAACAAGGACGGTCAGCACGACGGCGAGGAGTCCGCGCTCACACGATTGGTCGAGAAGTTCCCGGTCCATGTTTCGCGCGAGCGTAGGCGAATTCGCACCCGGCGGTCACGCGAATTTGTCGGTCGGGCCGGTTCCCGTTCGACCGGCCGTCGGTACCGCGCACCCCACGGAGGCAACTGCCCGGGCAGCCGCCCGCTGAAGGCGCGCTTCGCGCCGGTGGTTTCAGTCCGCGGGCTGCAGCACCCGCAACGCCAGCGGCAGCACGCTAAAACGCACCGGCAGCATGCCGACATTGTCGCCGTCCAGTTCGAAGGGCAGCCCGGTGTCGCTGGTCATTTCAACCTGGCTGGCCCGGAAGCAGGTTTGATTGGCCGGCACGGGGAACCGCCGCCAGAGCCAGTTCCAGCCGAACCGCAGCAAAGTGCCCCAGCCCGCCCGCGGAAACACCCGGACATCAAGCTGGCTGTCGCGCAGGCTGGCCTGCGGAAACATCGGGATTTCGCCCCCGTAAAAGCGGCCGTTGCCGATCAGCACCAGTTCCCCCCAGGCAGAATGTCCGCCACCGCTGACCCGTACCCGCGAGGGCCTTTCCCGTAACGCCCGCAGCCCGGCTACTACATAAGCCAGCCAGCCGATGCGCTTCTTCCACTCCCAATCCACGCCCGCGATGGCGCGCGAATCCAGTCCGGCGCCGGCAAGCTGCGTGAAAAAGCGCCGGCGCTCGCCCGCGGCGTCGTGGAACTCGGCGAACGGCAGATCCACCCGGGTTTCCCGGCCTTGCAGGACCGTCTCCCAGGCCCCGTCAAGGTTCAGCGGCAGAGCCAGTTCGCGGGCAAAGACATTGATCGTGCCCAGCGGAAGGATGCCCAGCCGGCAGCGCGCCAGCCCCTCGGCCGCCTGCGCCAGCCCGGTCACGACCTCGCTGACCGTGCCGTCGCCACCCGCGGCGACCACCGTGTCAAAACCCTCGTTCACCGCCTCGGTCGCCAGGAAAGTGCCCGCTCCCGGGCCCGTTGTCGGCTTGAACGCGCACGCGCCGGTCAAGCGATCCAGCCGGGCGCGAAACCGCCGCGCCTGGTTGCCGCGGGCCGTTGGATTGAAGATGACGCAGATGCGCATTCGCCACTCCAGCCTACGGCCCCAGCGGTCGGCCGTCGAGGCTGGCCGGCGGGGGATCAGACCTCCGCCGTTTCACCGGGGCCCGGCACGAGAAGGCGCAACCGCGGGCGGCGTTCCCGGAGGGCCGCTTCAAACCACGCGCGCGCGGCCGGATCTCCGTGCCCCAGCACCACCGTCCGCGGGGCGACGGCTTCGACAAACTCGAGCAAATCCTCGCGGTTGGCGTGAGCGGTGAGGTCGAACTGAGCCACCTCGCACACCCGCGTCACCGTTCCCGCGCTGGCGCTGAACCGGAACGGAACGCCGGGCTGCGACGCCTTGAGCCGTCCACCCGGCGTGTCCGGATCGGCATAGCCAACGAAGAAGATCGCGTGCCGCGCATCGCCAAAGAGCCGCAAGGCCAGGTCGTGCGCCGCGGTGTGCTCGCTCATCATGCCCGCGGTGAGCACGAGAATCCGCCCGCCGCCCAGCTTCATGGTTTCAAGCTGGCCTTTGTCCAGCACGGCCAGGTCGAGCGCCTCGTGCAACTGGAGGTTGCTGTGCTGGCGGTGGGTGCGGTGCGCCTCCAGATCATAGATCTCGGTGAACACGCGCCCCAGACCGCCGATGTAGATCGCCTGCGGCCGGAGCTGGCCCGCCCGCATCCACAGCGCAAGCTGGGCGAGAACCTCCTGCGTCCGTCCGAGGGCGAACGCGGGAATCAGCACGCTGCCCCGGGCCTTGAGCACCCGCTGGATGGCGGCCAGCAGCCGCGCCAGCTCGGCTTCGCGACTGAATCCCGGCGGCGACGCATGGCTGCCGCGGGTCGTCTCCATCAGCAGGACGTCGGCACTGATGTCCTCGAACCGGGCGCCCTTGAGAATGGTCTGGTCGCCGAAGCAAACGTCCCCGGTGTAGAACAGGGTCTCCCGGGCGGCCCGCACCATGATGCCGGCGGAACCAAGCGTGTGGCCGGCATCGTGGAATTCCAAGGTTGGCGACGGCCGGCCCCCCCGCGTCTTGTGATGCGCCGCCCATTCGATTTCCCGGTTGTAGCGGAAACCCTGGAAGCGAGCGGCCAGGTCGTCCACCTCGTCATGGGTGTAGAGCGGATAGTCCCGCACGCCGGCCTCGTCGCGCTGACGGATCATCACGTTCACCGAGTTGTGCAACACCCGTTCAATGAGGAAATAGCTCAGTTCCGACATCAACACGTGCGCTTGGGGGAAGTGGCGGACTGCGACCGGCAGCGAACCGACGTGGTCATGGTGACAGTGGGAGATGGCGATGGCATCCAACTCGTTCCCCTCCACCTGGCCATAGAGCGGCAGACTGTCGTGTCCCTCCCGCTTGGGATGAGTTCCGGCGTCCAGCAACAGCCGGTGCTGATCCAGATCCACCCACCACGCACTGGCGCCAATGTCGTCGCCGGGGTTCAAATTCCTGATTCGCATGATGGCGGTGTAACCCAGACGGGTGGGGGGGCGTCAATAGGATTGCGGAAGTTCGGAGGATAATTTGAACAAATCCCGACCGGCCGCGTCTCATGGTTACTGTTTGGGATTTCTCGCAGATGACAAGGATCCTGCTTTCCGGGTTGCTGCGAGATTAAGAGCCGCCAGCAAGGGTTGGCGGAAAGGAGGGAGTTTGGTTGTTTGGGTTGGGCGGGCATCCTCGGGATGCCCGCCTTTTTCACGACCAACCCGCACTTTGGCCAGGATGAAACGCCATCTCCGCAAGGGGGATGGCGGTCAGCCGGCGGTTCGGCCTGCGCGTGCCGCCGTGGCAGCCGGGCGGAACATCCCCTGCAAACCAACCACCCGCGCGACCTTGACAGCGCTCGGCTCAGACATGGCTCAACCAACATCCTCCCACTTGCCCACGCGGGCGGATTTGTACATGGCCTCCATCACGGCGACGCGCGCGGCCGCTTCGCTGGGCTTGACCAACGGTTGGTCTGGCTTGCCCTCAACCGCGTTCACAAACTGGTCCATCGGCAGCGGCGGGGCCGCCGGCAGTTGCGTCACGGGCTTGTCGTCGTTGTAACCCTTGGCCTTGAAGAAAAGCCGATCGTGGACGATGACGGCGTTCCCTTCGGTGCCGCTGATCATGAACGTCACCGGGTTGGCCACATCCACCCAGCCGGCCGTGAGCGTGCCCATCACGCCACTCTTGAACTTGATCAGCGCCTGGCCGTTTTCGTCACATTTGCCGTAACGGCCGGTGACCACGCGGAGGTCGGCCGCCACCGATTCAATTTCCCCCAGCAACCACATCAGGATGTCGAGCGAGTGCGTACCCAGATCCCCGAACCCCCCAACGCCCGCCACCTTGGGATCGGCCATCCAGCGCCAGTTGTTGGCCGGGTCGTTTGGCTTGTCGTCAAACCAGCCGCCCAGCGCGCCGTTGTGGCAGTTCCAGGCGGCGATCCGCGTGATCCGGCCAAACGCACTCTTCGCCACCTGCTCCCGGAGGAAAAGGTGCTTGGGGTCGGTGCGCATGAAGTAGCCGGTGGTGAACAGCAGACCGGCGCGCTCGATGGTTTTCGCCGAGGCGGCGCTTTCGCGGGCGGTGATCCCCAGCGGTTTCTCGGCGAACATGTGTTTGCCAGCCCGGGCGGCGGCCGCAATCAGCTCATGGTGACGGTTGGTTTCGGAGCAGATGATGACGGCCCTAATCTCCGGATCGGCCCAAATCTCCTCGGGATTCGCCACGGCTTTGGCGCCCAAATCGGCGGCCCGTTTGGCCGCGCGGACGCTGTCGTGGTCCCAGACGGCCTTGACCTTCACGTCCTTCCGCCCCCTGAGGAGGTTGATAAAACCGGGGGTGTGAATGTGGGCACACCCGACAAACGCCAGGGTGACGGTGTCCTCGGCGGCGCGGACGGGCAGCGTGGCGAGGGCGGCCCCGGCCAGCGCGGTGGTGGCAATAAAGCTGCGACGATCAATCATGTCATTCATAAGAAAAATGCCGTTGGAAAACGATCTGGAAGAAGTGTGCGCGCCGCTTCGGCCGGAAGCAAGGGCGCAGACGACGCCGGCGCGGACAGCGGACCCGACGGACCCACCGGGCGGCAGTCAGTTTCCGAGCCGTCGTTCCAGTTCCTCCGCATCCAGCACGCGGATCGCGGCGGTCTGCAACTGCCGGATGGCGGCGTCGGGATCGGTAAACCGGAACACCAGCACGCCCTTGTTACCCTGCTTCAACGTGAAGGCATAAACATACTCGACGTTGATGCCATCGCGCTCGAGCACGGTCAAGATGTTGACCAGGCCGCCGGGTTTGTCCTCGACCTCGATGGCCACGACATCAGTGAGCTTGGCCAGGTGGCCGTTCTCTTCGAGCAGGCGCTGGGCGGCTTCCCAGTCGCGCACGATTACGCGCAAGATGCCGAATTGCCGCGTGTCGGCGAGGGAGAACGTGATGAGGTTGATGCCGGCCTCGGCGAGCAACCGGCAGGGGCCGGTGAGGGCGCCGGGTTCGTTTTGGAGGAAGAGGGAGAGTTGCTTGAGTTTCATGGGCTTTCACTTTGGTTGGCCGGCTCAAAGCTGGCGTTTGTCCGTCACCCGTCGGGCCTTGCCTTCACTGCGCTGCAACGTCCGCGGCGCCATCAGGCGGATCGCCGCCCGCAGACCGGTCACGCTTTCGATGGCGTGGGCCAGCTTGCCCTGCAGTTTCTCCATGCCGCCCACGGTGTCGCTGAAAAACTCCGGGGTCACCTCGACTTGCACCTCGAGCGTGTCCAACCCCTGCTGGCGATCCACGGTGATCTGGTAGTGCGGCAGCGTGCCTTCGACGGCCAGCAGCGCGGCCTCGATCTGGGAGGGAAACAGATTGACGCCCCGGATGATCAGCATGTCGTCGCTGCGGCGGCTGATGCGCGAGATGCGCCGCAGCGTGCGGCCGCAGACGCAAGGCGTGGCCACGAGCGAGGTGATGTCGCGCGTCCGGTAGCGGATCATCGGCATGGCGCGCTTGCACAGCGTGGTGATGACCAGTTCGCCCTCCTGACCGTCGGGCAGCGGCGCGCCCGTGGCGGGATCGATGATCTCGGGATAGAACATGTCCTCGAACATGTGCGGTCCCGTCTGGGCCTGGCATTCCATGGCCACGCCGGGGCCGACGATCTCGGACAATCCATAGATGTCGTAGGCCTTGATGCCGCTGAGTTCCTCGATCCGCCGGCGCATGGATTCGGTCCACGGTTCCGCGCCGAACACGCCAATGCGGAGTGGCAGGTCGCGGAAATTCACCCCCAGTTCGCTGCCGCGCTCGGCCAGATGCAGGAAATAACTTGGCGTGCAGCAAATGACGGTGACCCCGAAATCCTTCATCACCATGATCTGACGTTCGGTGTTGCCGCCCGAAATGGGGATGACGCTGGCGCCCAGGGCCTCCGCCCCGTAATGCGCGCCCAACCCGCCGGTGAAGAGTCCGTAACCATAGGCGTTCTGGACGATGTCACCGTTGTGCACCCCGCAGGCGCAAAAACTCCGCACCATCGCCCGCGCCCAGTCGTCCACATCCTCCTTGGTGTAGGCGACCACGATCGGTTTGCCGGTGGTGCCGCTCGACGCGTGGAACCGCACGATCTCCTGGAGCGGGCTGGCAAACAGGCCGAAAGGGTACGCATCCCGCAGGTCGGCCTTGACGGTGAAGGGCAGCCGCGCCAGGTCGGCCACGGAACGCAGGTTGTCCGGCACCAACCTGCGCTCCTCCAGGCGCCGCCGGAACAGCGGGACGCGGTCGTAGGCGCGGCGAACGATGGCTTGGAGGCGCGTCAACTGGATTTGCCGCAATTGTTCGAGCGGCAGAAAATCCATCGCACTGGCGGGATGGAACGGACCGGGTTGATGGTTCTTGCTCACGTCGTCTCAACACTTTTCCCCGCCGGGGCTGCCGGCGCCGGTGCCGCCAACCGACCTGGCCGGCGCGTCCGAAATCGTGCTGCGGCGACAATATGACGACCGGACCGGCCGGCGGCAAGCTTGAACCGGGGACGAGCGGCATCCCAACCGCGGACGGTCGGGCGCTTAGAGCCGCGAGACGAGTAGTTCGCGCTGGAAGATGAGTTCCTTGGGAAGGCTGGTGTTGAGCTTGAGGAAGAGTTCCTCCTGCATGAGGAGTTCGCGCCGCCACTCCTCGACGTCAATGGCGAGCGCCTTCTCGATCTGCCCGGCGGAAAAGTCTTCGAGCCCGGTCAGATCAATGTCCCGCGCGCCGGGCACCCAGCCGAGGGCGGTTTCCGTGGCGCTGGCGCGCGCGTGGCAACGGTCCACGATCCACTTGAGCACGCGCATGTTCTCGCCGAAGCCGGGCCAGAGAAACTGACCGGCGGCGTCCTTTCTGAACCAGTTCACGTGGAAGATGCGCGGCGGGAACTTCAGGAGCTTGCGCATCTGGAACCAGTGGTGGAAGTAATCGCCCATGTTGTAGCCGCAGAACGGCAGCATGGCCATGGGATCGCGCCGTACCTGTCCAAGTCCGCCCACCGCCGCCGCCGTCATCTCCGAGCCCACCGTGGCGCCGACAAACACGCCGTGCTGCCAGTTGAAGGTTTCAAACACGAGCGGGAGCGTGGTCGCGCGCCGGCCGCCAAAAACAATGGCGCTGATCGGCACTCCATTCGGGTTGTTCACCTCGGCCGAGAGCGCCGGGTTGTTGGTCATCGGCGCGGTGAAACGGCTGTTGGGATGCGCCGCCTTTTCCTTCGACGCCGGAGTCCACGGCCGGCCCTGCCAGTCGGTCAACTGCGGCGGCGGTTCGCCGTCCTTGCCCTCCCACCACACGTCCAGATCCGGGGTGAGCGCCACGTTCGTGTAGATGGTGTCGCACGCGATGGTCCGCATCGCGTTCGGGTTCGACTTGAAATTCGTGCCCGGGGCCACGCCGAAATAGCCGGCCTCGGGATTCACCGCGTGGAGGCGGCCGTCCGGTCCCGGTTTCATCCAGGCGATGTCGTCCCCCACGGTCCAGATCTTCCAGCCCTGGAAATGTTCGGGCGGAATCATCATGGCAAAGTTGGTCTTGCCGCAGGCGCTGGGGAAGGCGGCGGCCACATAGGTGACCTCGCCGTCGGGCGCTTCGACGCCCAAGATGAGCATGTGCTCCGCCATCCAGCCCTGCTGGCGGCCCAGGTAGGAGCCGATGCGCAAGGCCAGGCATTTCTTGCCCAGCAGGACGTTGCCACCGTAGGCGGAGCCCACCGAAATGATGAGGTTCTCGTGGGGGAAATGACTGATGTAGCGACGGTCCGGATTGACATCGAGCATGCAATGCAGGCCCCGATTGAACTCGTCGCTGTCGCGCAGGTGATCCAGCGCCGGCCGGCCCATGCGCGTCATGATTCCCATGTTGAGCGCCACGTAGATCGAGTCGCTCAACTCCAGGCCGACCTTGGAAAGAGACGACCCCACCGGGCCCATGAGGTAGGGGATGACGTACATCGTTCGCCCCTTCATCGCGCCGCGGGCCAGGCCGAGCAGCTTGGCCTTCATCTCCTTCGGCGGCGCCCAGTTGTTGGTCGCGCCCGCCTCGTCCTCCGACTCGGTGCAGATGTACGTGCAGTGTTCAACCCGGGCGACGTCGTTCGGGTTGGAGCGGTGATAATAGCAGCCGGGCAGCTTCTCCTGGTTGAGCCGGATCAGCGCGCCTTCCTCGACCGCCTGCGCGGTGAGCGCAGCCTTTTCCTCCGCCGAGCCGTTACACCAGAAAAGGCGGTCGGGCTGACAGAGTTCCGCCATCTCCTTCACCCAGGCCAGCACGGCGGGGTTGTTCGTTTTACAGGTTCCGAGCATGGTCATGATCTCGATTAGGCCGCCTTGCGCAACGAGCCGCCGCCCGCCGCCGGGGCGCCACGGCGATACAAGAAGGGACTCCTTGGCCGACCACCCGGAGTCCCATCGCCCGCATACGCCAAAAGCAACGGGCGGAGTTTAATCCAGAATGCGGGCAACGCAAGCCGCGAGTTGGCGCGCGGCGCGGGGGCAGCGCGTTGACCCAAAGTCCAATATCAAGGCAACCGTTCTGAATGGCGCTTAGTCAATGCGTATCTCTCTGAACCAAAGCACCTTGCAAACCGACCTGATACTCCCGGATCCGGCTGGTGCTCTCGCCTGGCCATGCCTCGAACCGCGAAAGCGCTCGGTTTGACGAGCCTTGGGCGGCTTTCTTCGCAGGAGCGGAGGATGGCCCGCATAAACCCTTGAAAACACGCGCGCTTTGCTGGGCCTTATCTAAGCGCCATTCGTGGTCGGTCCTCACGATTGACACTTTTAGCGAGACGCAAAGGCGTCAAACCATAGTCTCGCCCGCGCGACATCAAGAACCGGCGGCGCGGTAAAAAAGCAGGTTCCTGTGATGTTCGACCCGAGCGCAAGCGGCGCCTTGAAGCTGCTCACGGCAGAGTGGGGATTCAACCGGGACGAATTGCGCCGGTTGCCGAAGTTCCACGACCTCGCCCGGCGGCGCGTCGGCGGGCAGATCCGCGGCGTTCTTCAGCCAGAGACGGAACCGATTCGACAGCCGGGTGGTTAATCCGCCGGTCCAGGGTGAGCAGCTTCATTCCGTGCCGATCGGCCAGGGACGCAAGATAGATGTCCGTGGTCTGTTTGCTCGTCTCCGCGCGCGCACCCAAGACGGGCAGGTCATCGGGGACGAAATCAACGTCCCGCTCCTGCTGGAAGAGGCGCAACAGCTTCCGGCATTCCTTCATGGGCGCCGCAAACGGGTATCCCGGATCGGAACTGATCCGGAGAAACCCCAGCGTCGCCAGCGGGCAGACCGCCAGCGGCTTGTCTTCGAGCGAAGCGGCCGCCCGCTGATGCTCGGGATGGTCTTTCCAGATCGCCGCCAGCAAAACCGATACGTCAAGAAGTCGCTTCATGGGAACTCATCCAGCGCCTTGTTGACCGCCGCCAGGTTGATTTTCCGGCCGAGGACTCCAACGGTGAATCCTTTTTCCTTCACGATCTTGACCTTGGAAGGTGTTCCAACCGCGGGAACCAACCGGGTCAAAATCCAAGTGTCCTGGCCAGGGCGTTCCACTTGAAATGCCCGTTTGGGGCCGGCTCCCGGGAGTGTCACCCGGTTTTTGTTGTCGGTCTTCACGATGTCCACAGTGGGACTGTCCCACTTTCACGCCTCTCAGTCAACACCGCGCAAGCCAATCGGCCATGCAAGTGTCAGAATCACCCGCGCAGGGTCAAAAACCGGCGGCGCGGTAAAAAGCAAACTCCTACCAGTATCAGTTGGACTCACGTTCGCGGCGGCGGTGTTTGGCCCGCCACATGGGACCGGCTTGCAGGAGCCGCACCAAAGACTTCTGGACGGACCAACCGCCGGATGCGGAAAACCGCACGTCCGGTGGTGTGGGAGGATGCCGGGGCGCAATCCCCGGCACCCGACCCGATCCTGGCTGAGCTGCGGCTCACCCCAATGCCTGTGTTGGCGATGCGGGCTACTCCGCGAATTCCAGCACGCCGAACTTCTCGGGCGCGTGGAACGTGCCGCTCATGGTCGGGCTCCAGGCGAGCAGCGCATCATGGTGCGCGCGGTCGCAGCGGAACAGGTTGATGTGCCAGCGGGTGCCGGCGTGCGCGGGTGTGCCCCCCAGCGAGCGCAGCGGGATGCGCCACACACAGGTCCACACGCGGGCCGCCTGGTTCACGCTGACAGCCGTCTCGAACCCGCTGCTCCACGCAAAATCGCGCTGCGGCAGGCTCAACTCGAGGTCGAGCCGCTCGTTCGTCGGCGCCACCTGGAATTCCGCGTAGTGGTTCGTGTGGACCGCATCGCTGCGAATGAACGCCTCCACGACGTCGCGATCCCAGAGGCTCACGCCTTTCTGTTCCATGCTGTAACGCTCGCGGTCCGTTTGCGGCGGATTGAACACCGTCAGCTTGGTGAACGGACATTCGTAGGCGAGATAGAGGTAGTTGCTGGACCATAGCATCCGGACGTTCGTGCTCAACTCCGGCATGGCCGCGTAATCGGTGGTCCGGCATTCAATCCGCACCGGCGTGGCCGTCTGCCACACCGGCTGGCTGGGTGTGCCGGTGGGAGTAAAATCCTGGCTGATGTGCCGGGCCCGCACCACCGGCAACGGCAGCGCGCGTCCCAGCAACCGCCGCGCGTTGTCGAAGTACACCTTCCGCAGAACCGGGACCGGCAGGCCGATGGAGCTGATCGTCCAATTCCCCTGGATCGGCGTCATGTGCGCCCAGTTGCGGTCGCGCGTCTCGAGCCAGCGCCATTCCTTGGCGAAGAACACCTCCGCGTCGGCGTCGGTGGGCGGTGGTTCATTGCCGCTCGATCCGAGAATCAGCCGTTCATCCACCTGGAAATCCGTGGCGAAGAAGATCCGGTCCGGATACTTCAGGAACAGGCGGCGCACGGCGTCCGGGTCATGCCGCCCGATTTCCGGGATGCGCGCGGCGAGGTCGGCCATCATGTTGGGATGGCGGCGCAGCGCGGCGTCCACCCAGTCCAGTTCCTCGGCGTTGTTCGCGAAATGGACGCACACAAACGTCGTCTCCGGATGCCGGCCGATCACCCGATCCAGCGCCCCGAGCAGTTCCTTCCACGCGGGATACACCTTCGGATCGCCAAACCACCAGCGCGGATGATCCTTCAATTCATCCCAGCGTTCGTTATGATCGTCATAAGGAAGCCAGAAAGCCTTGGGGTCGGCAACGTGGATGGAAACCGGCAGGCCGAGCTCGCCGCAGCGCCGCCACATCGGGTCCAGTTTCGGATCGTCCACCTTGATCAACCGGCCCGCCTTGTCCCGCAGATAAAGGCCGAGCCGCTTGAACTCCTTGAATCCAGCGGCCCCGAGGCGGTGGCCTTCTTCGATCTGCCGGACGGCGCGTTCCGCAAAGTCCGGCTCGTCCCAGCCGGCATAATCCAGATTCATGTAGAGGAGGAACCGGCCGGGAAACCGGGTTTCGCTGGCCTGACGGTTGCGTTCGAACTCGGACGGACCGCCCCCGGCCGGGCGCGTGACGGTGCCGCCGCTCAGATTGACGGCCACGCCCACACCAACGGCGTCCATGATCTTGACGGCGCGCTGCAGATGCTCGGGCGCGCAATCAATGTGCTGGTGCAGATCAACGATTCGATGTTCGGCGCGCCAGGCATCGGCCTCGCGTTGGACGGCCGCGGTCGGGTCCGTGGCACCCGCCGCCAGGCAGACGCCGGTGAAAACCGGGAGGAAAAAGCGAAATGGGATGCGCATAGGTTTATCGGTGTCGGAGCATAAGCCCGGGGCCGGCGGATGACAACCCCGCCCGCCCGCTAATTCATGAAAAACCTGGCCGTCCACCCGGTGAGTTTGGCCGTCGGTGGGTTTGACTTGGACGCCGGAGGGCGTACGATGCGGCAACCGATTGACGCCGCCATGAAACACGAACTGGTCACCCGCCTGAGCGTGTCCCTCGCGCCCCGCCTGCTCGAACAACTGGACGGCATGGCCCGGGAGAAGGGCTACGACAACCGCTCGCTGGCGATCGCCGACATGATCCGCGCCCAACTGGTCGAGCACCGCCAAAACCTGGGCAGCCGCGAGATCGCCGGCACCATCACCCTGGTCTATGACCATCACCGGCCGCACGTCCAGGCGACGCTCACGGACATCCAGCACGATCATCACGATGTCATCGTGTCCACGCTGCACGTTCACCTGGACCACCACAACTGCCTCGAGGTGCTCGTCGTGCGGGGTCGGGCGGACCTGATCAAAAAGATCGCGGACGAACTGATCGCCGCCAAGGGGGTCAAGCACGGCAAATTGACCGTGACCACGACTGGCAAAGACCTGTCGGCTTGAAGGAGGGTGGGCGTTGCCGGCGGACGGGCGCGGTTCCATTTGCATTTGCGACGCAGCACTCTAACGTTTCTCCATGCAGACTGAGTCCAACGAATTTTCCGTCGTGGGACATTGGACCGGCGGTTTCGACGAGCGCGGTCTCCAGGCCTGGGCGGAAGGGTTGCGGGGCGGGTTGCGCGCGGGGCCGGTGACGCTGGGGTTGGTGTTCCTGACGCCGGCGTGGTTTCCTTATGCCGACCAGGCGCTCGAAATCCTGCGGGTCCACGCCCGGATCCCGCTGCTGGCGGGTTGCTCCGGCGCCAGCCTGGTCGCGGGCCGCCGGGAATTGGAGAACGACCAGGGCCTGGTGCTCGGGCTGTTCCATCTGCCGGGGGCGAAACTGACCGCGGCCTACGTTACGCAGACGCAGGTCGAAGAGGCGAACGGTCCCGGTTACTGGCACCTCGAAACCGATGTCGGCGCCGAGCAGACCAACGGCTGGCTGACGTTTGCCGATCCCTTCCACCTCGACGGCGAGTCCTGGCTGGCGGCGTGGAACGAGGCCTATCCGGGGGTGCCGACCGTTGGCGGGCTGGCCAGCGGGGATTTTTCGGAACAGCGGACGCAGGTTTACCTCAACGGTGAGGTGTTCGAGGAGGGCGTCGTGGCGGTTTCGATCGGCGGCGCGGTGCGCGTGGCCGGCATCGTCTCGCAGGGATGCACGCCCATCGGTGACGCCTGGACCATCACGAAGGCGGACGGCAACCTGATCCAGGAAATTGGCAGCCGGCCGGCGTACAAGGTGCTGGTGGAGACGTTCAACGCCCTGCCCGAGGAACAGCAGAAGCGCGCCCAGGGAAACCTGTTCGTCGGCCTGGTCATCAACGAATACAAGGAAGAGTTCCACCGCGGGGATTTTCTGATCCGGAACGTGCTGGGCGGCGACCCCAAGTCCGGGATCCTGGCCGTGGGCGCCCGACCGCGCACGGGGCAGTCGCTGCAGTTCCAGTGTCGCGACGCGGCCGCCGCGGCCGAGGACATGGACGTGCTGTTGAGCGAGGCGCGCCAGCGGTTCGGCGGACAGCCCATTTACGGCGGCTGCCTCTGCTGCTGCAACGGACGCGGGCTCCGGCTTTTCGGTGCGCCCGACCACGATGCCGCCCTCGCGCAGAAATATTTCGGGCCGCTGGGCTTGTCCGGCTTTTTTTGCAACGGCGAGATCGGACCGATCGGCAATCGCAACTTCCTCCACGGCCACACCGCTTCGTTGGCCCTGTTCCTGCCCAAGTGAGCCCGGACGCGCGTGTCCTGCCCGCGGCCGGCGCGCCGACGTTGCTCCACCGGCTGGCTTCCCTGGTGGACCGGCTCGATCCCGCCGCGTTGTTCCCGCGGGCGCAACCGCTCGAAGTCGAGCTGGGGAGCGGGGACGGTTCCTTCCTGCTGGCGCACGCGGCCCTTCATCCGGAGCGGAACCACCTTGGCATCGAGCGGTTGCTGGGGCGGTTGCGCAAACTGGATCGCAAGGGGCGGCGCGCCGGGCTGACGAACCTGCGCGGGTTGAGGATCGAGGCAGCTTATGCCCTCGAGTATTTGCTGCCGCCCGGCGGGGTGGCGGCGCTGCATGTGTATTTCCCCGACCCCTGGCCGAAGCGCCGGCACTGGCGACGAAGATTGGTCAATGACCGTTTTCCCGACCTTGCCGCGCGCACGCTGGCGCCGGGCGGACGGGTGTTTTTGCGGACGGATGATGCCGGCTATTTCGCGCAGATGCAGGTGACCTTCGGCGCGAGCAGGGCTTTTCGTGCCGTGGATACTCCGACGGAACTGGCCGGGATTTGCACGGATTTCGAGCGCGAGTTTGTCACCCGGGCCGTGCCCATTCTGCGGGCGGCCTACGAACGCGTCGCGTCCTGAGCCGGCGCCGGTTCAGACATCAATCACCGGTCCGCCCCCATCGCCAGAGGACGGCGGCGGCGGCCGGCGGCGAAAGCGGCGGAATTGGACCCGGTGGCCGCCCACCCCGAGCATGAAGCTGGCGATCAGCGAAACGAAGCTGACGATCAGGGCGCCCCAGAACGCCGACCAGAAAGTGGCCACATGGAAGGATTTGACGACCTGGCCGACGAGGTAAAAAAGCGCGGCGTTGATGAAGAGCGTGAAGAGGCCGAGGCTGAACACGAGCAGCGGCAGCGAGATCAGCATCAGGACCGGCCGGAGGAAGGCGTTAAGAACGCCGAGCAACAGCGACGCGACGAGCACGCCGGCGAAGGAATCGTAACGAATGCCCCGGACGATGTTGGCGGCGACCAGCACCGCCACCGTGGTGATGGCCCATCGCTCGAGGAATGACCGCACGGCCGTGCTCTGCTGCAGGGTCATGGCTGGGGCCGGGGCCGGCCGACACTGAAATTCAAACGCACTGTCCGCACGCCCCCAGTGTCCATCCCGCGCGGGCTGAAAACAAGTTCGCATTGGGGGCCGGCCCGGCTGGCTGATGAGGCCACGCTGGCTTCGGTCTTGCCAGCCGCGGGATCCTCTTGCAGGTTGACGGCATGATCACCGCCCGCCGGTTCCTGTTGCTGACCCTGGCTGCGCTGTTCGCCGGGACGTTGCGCGCCGAGGTCATCCGCACCGATGTGTGTGTGTTCGGCGGCACGTCGGGCGGGGTGGCGGCGGCGGTGCAGGCGGCGCGGATGGGCCGCCGGGTCGTGCTGGTGGAACCGGGTTATCACCTCGGTGGCTTGAGTTCCGGCGGCCTGGGTCAGACCGACATTGGCAACAAGGCGGCCATTGGCGGCCTGGCCCGCGAGTTTTATCGTCGCGTCGGCCGGCATTACGGGAAAGATGAGGCGTGGACGTTTGAGCCGCATGTGGCCGAGCAGGTGTTCTTCGACCTGGTGAACGAGGCGAAGGTGCCGGTTTATTTCCAACAGCAACTGAAATCGGTCCGCAAGGAAGGCGTGCGGGTCGTCGAGATCGACATGGCCGACGACAAGGTTTTTCAAGCGCGGATGTTCATTGACGCCAGCTACGAAGGCGACCTGATGGCGGGCGCGGGGGTGACGTTTACCGTGGGCCGCGAGGCGAACGCGCAGTACGGCGAAACGCTCGGCGGCGTGCGGGCGGAGACCCCGCAGCACCAGTTCCTCGTCGCGGTGGACCCGTGGGTGAAGCCCGGCGATCCGCGCAGTGGCCGGCTGCCGTTCATCCAGCCCGGCAATGGCGGCCGGCCCGGCAACGGTGACGCCGCCGTGCAGGCCTACAATTTTCGTCTCTGCCTCACGCAGGACCCCGCCAACCGCCGGCCGATCGAGCCGCCGGGAGAATACGATCCCGGCCGCTACGAACTGCTCGCGCGCTACGGCGAGGCGCTGGTCGCCGCCGGTCGGTTGCCCGTGCTCGGCGATTTCATGCACATCCAGCTCATGCCCGGCGGAAAGACCGACATCAATAACAACGGCGGTTTCTCGACGGATTTCATCGGCGCGAACGGGGATTACCCGAATGGCGATGCCGCCACCCGCGCGCGCATCCGGCGCGAGCACGAAGCCTACACGCGCGGCCTGCTGCATTTTCTGGCCACCAGCCCGCGGGTGCCCGAGAACGTCCGCCGCGAGATGCAGTCCTGGGGGCTCACGCTCGACGAGTTTCGCGACACCGGCGGCTGGCCGCATCAGCTCTACGTGCGCGAGGCGCGCCGGATGGTCGCGGATTACGTGATGACCGAGCGCAATTGTCGCGAGTCGCTTCCGCTGCCCGACGCGGTGGGCCTGGCGGCCTACACGATGGATTCGCACAATTGCCAGCGGCTGGCGCGCGACGGTCGGGTCGTGAACGAGGGGGATGTGCAAGTGGGCGGCTTCCCGCCGTATCCGATTGCCTACCGCTCGATGGTGCCGGCCACGTCGGAATGCGCGAACCTGCTGGTGCCGGTCTGCCTCTCGGCGTCGCACATCGCCTACGGTTCGATCCGGATGGAGCCGGTGTTCATGGTGCTGGGCCAGTCGGCGGCGACCGCGGCGGTGATGGCAATCGAATCGAACGTGGCCGTGCAGCGGGTGGCCGTGCAGCGGCTGCAGGTCCGTTTGCGGGCGGACGGGCAAATGCTCGCGTGGCCACCGCTGCCGGCGTCGCCGCGGACGAACTGACCGCGACCGGCCGGCTTTCGCTTGACGCCCGGTCGGTGCGGGCTACTGTCCGCGGACGGCCGGGGAGCGGGCGCCGCCATTGGCGAGCCGTCGGATCCTCCCGTGCATCATCGAAACTGAATGAAGACATTACTCACAGTTGCCTGCGCCCTCAGCCTGGTCGGCGCCGCCGGCGCGGCGGACGACCCGGCCGGCCTGACGAACGACACCGACAAGGCCAGCTACAGCATCGGCGTCAACATTGGCCGCAGCTTCAAGACGCAGTCCATCGAACTCAACACCAACGCCTTCCTCCAGGGCTTCCGCGACGCCTACACCGGGGCCAAACTGCAACTTACCGAGGAACAGTCCCAGCAGGCGCTCGACGCGTTCAAGAAGGTCGTGACCGCAAAACAGGAGGCGGCGGCGAAGGCGCAGGGCGACAAGAACAAGAAGGAAGGCGAGCAGTTTCTGGCGGAGAACGGCAAGAAGGAGGGCGTCAAGACCCTGGCCAGCGGTCTGCAATACAAGGTGATCAAGGCGGGCGACGGCAAGAAACCCGGCGTGGACGATTACGTGAAAGTGCACTATCGGGGCACGCTGATCAGCGGCGCCGAATTCGACAGCTCCTACAAGCGGAACGAGCCCACGACCTTCCAGCTCGGGCAGATCATCGCCGGCTGGCGCGAGGCGCTGCAGTTGATGCCGGTGGGTTCCAAGTGGCAACTGTTCGTGCCGTCGGCGCTGGCCTACGGCGAGGAGGCGCCACCGGACATCGGGCCCAACGCCACGCTGCTCTTCGAGGTGGAGTTGCTCTCGATCGAACCCAAGCCGAAGGAAGATCCGGCGGCGGGGTTGAAACTGCAGTAGAGCACGGCCGCCGCCGGCCTCAGCCCCGGCGGTTGGCCCGCCAGAGCATCCAGGCGCCCACGCCTTGAAACAGGAAGTTGGGCACCCATAGAATCAGATGGGGCAGCCGCTCCGGGTGGGTCTGCCAGGCCTGCCCGAGGATGACGAAGCTGTAATAGACCAGCACGAGCAGGAGGGCGAGGCCCATCCCGGCGCTGGTTTCGCGGCGGTGCGCCCGGATTCCCAGCGGGATCCCCACGAGCGTGAACCCGATGCAGGCGAAGGAAAACGCCAACTGCCGGTGCATCTGCACCACGACCGGCGTCGGATCGATTCCTAATCGCCGGCATTCGTAGAACTGCAACATCAATTGGGCGAAGGTCATGTCCGTCAACGGCGCATCCACGCCGCCGGTCTGGCTGGGCCGCGGGTTCAACGGGAATGGGAAATTGCTGAAAGTGCCCGGTTGCATGCTGCTGGCCTGCACGATCTCCACCTCCGGGAAGAACAGGATGATCTGCTGATTGGTCGGGTTGACACTGATCGTCGCCTTCGCGGCCTGGTAGATGCGTTCGGGCCGCGAAACCGCCTCGGTGCTGTTGGTGGACATTTCGTAGGCGAGGAGGTTGTGGAGCGTGTCGCCTTGGACGCGCCCGATGAAGATGATGTAGGGGGGGAAGTCCTTGATGAACTGGTTCTCCGCCAGCAGGGCGGTGGGCCGTTGCGCGCCGAGTTGCACGAGGAGTTGCTTGTAAGCCACCCGGCACTCCGGCCCAAACTGCAGGTTGAACCACCCGCTCACGCCGCTGAGCACGACGCTCAGGAGCAGGATGGGCGAGATCAGCGCCACGAGGCTGATCCCGCTCGCCCGCACCGCCGTGAGTTCCTGATCCGCGCTGAATCGCCCAAAAACGAGCAACGTCGCGGTCAACAGCCCCATCGGGAGCGCGAACACCATCACGAAGGGCACCAGCAGGGCGATGGCCTGCGCGACGATCCCGAGCGAAACCTGGCGGTTGATGAGGAGGGTCAGGATTTCGCGCAGCACATTGCCGAGCAGCAGCACGAACGTGAACACCGCCACGGTCAGCAGCAGCGAGGCGACCACCTGGCGCAGCAGGTAAAGATGGAGTGTCTTCATGCCCAGCCACCCGGCCCGGCCCCGCGACGGAGGCCGCGCCGGTCGCGGACGATTTCTCCGCGGAACGGGTGCCCCAAGCTAACAACCTGGCCGCCCCGCGCAAGCGCCGTCTCGGGGCGAAGGCACGCGCGGGCGTACGACTGCGTTCTTCATTCAGGCTGCCAAAGGGAGGGTGTCGTTACGGGCGGCGTGCTGGTTGAGCCGGTGTTGCCAGAAGCTGTCGATGCGGCGACTGGCGTGGATACAACGGAAGGCCAGAATGTGCTCGGCTCCCGGAACGCTCCAGAACATGCCTGACTGCTTGCAGC
>JBEKGJ010000005.1:0-134027 GCA_050012855.1 Verrucomicrobiota bacterium
TTCCGCTCGGCTCGTTCGACTCATGTTGGTGCCTTTCTGCTCGGTGTCCACCATGATGAGTCAACGACCCCTTCCCCCCGCACCCCCTTTCCCTTCCTTGGTTACCTTTTACTTGAGGCAATTCGCGCGTCCGTCGCGGACCAATTGTTTGCTTGACCACGTCCGAACGACTCACTAGGCTGCGAGCAACGATTCTAAACAAGTCCAGGCAGGGTCGGGATCGACCGCTGCTCTTTAGCTGAACGCGTGGCGGTACCGAACCTTCAAAACACCGAATCTTCCACCCAGGAGCATGTCGTGGACCTGAAAGACATCAAAGCCATCATTGATTTGATGCGGAAGAACTCGATTGCCGAGTTCGAGCTCGAGAAGGAGGGTTTCAAGATCCGATTGAGACGCAATCCCAACGGCGGCGGCGCGACGGCGGTCGAGGACGCCCAGGCGATGGCGGCGAGTGCACCAGCCACACCCAGCCTGCCGGCACCGGCCGCGGCCGCCAGCCCCGCTCCTGTGCCTGCCCTCGCCCCGCCCGCCAGCGTCACGGTGGACATCCAATCGCCCATGATTGGCACTTTTTATCGCGCGCCGGCACCCGAGGCCGCTCCGTACATTGAAGTTGGCAGCGAGGTCAATCCCGACACGGTGGTCTGCATCATCGAGGCGATGAAGGTGATGAATGAGATCAAGGCGGAGACCAAGGGCGTCGTCGTGCAGGTGTTGGCGGAGAACGCCAAGCCGGTCGAGTTTGGCCAGGTATTGTTCAAGCTTCGCCCGCTCTAGCCGGTGTTGTGGCGCGAGGCCCGGCGGTTCCGGGCGACGCGTTGCGCCGCCATGCGGACTGTGTCCCCCCCCATCCGATGTTTGAGAAAATCCTGATCGCCAACCGCGGCGAAATCGCCGTTCGCATCATCCGTACCTGCAAGGAAATGGGGATCCGCACGGTGGCGGTGTACTCCGAAGCGGATGCCACTTCGATGCACGTGCAGATGGCCGATGAGGCGATTTGCATTGGCCGCGCCCCGGCCAGCGAAAGCTACCTTCGCATCGACCGCATCGTGAGCGCGGCGGAGATCGCCGACGTGGACGCGATCCATCCCGGTTATGGCTTTCTTTCGGAGAACTCGCACTTTGCCGACATCTGCGAGAGCTGCAACATCCGCTTCATCGGCCCAAGTTCGCGGGCGATGAACGCCTTGCAGGACAAGGCGGTGAGCCGGCAGCTCGCGAAAAAGGCCGGCGTGCCGGTTCCGCCCGGTTCTGACGGCGTGGTGGAGAACGAGGCCGAGGCGATCGCCGTCGCCAAGAAGATCGGCTATCCGGTGCTGATCAAGGCGGTTGCGGGCGGGGGCGGGCGGGGGATGCGGATCGCGCACAACGACATCTCGTTGATGAAGGGCTACCACACCGCCCGGTCCGAGGCGGAGAAAGCCTTCGGCAACTCCGGTGTTTACATCGAGAAGTACTTCGAGAACCCGCACCACATCGAATTCCAGATGCTCGCCGACACGCGCGGCAACATCATCCACCTGGGTGAACGGGACTGTTCCATCCAGCGCCGCCATCAGAAGATGATCGAGGAAACCCCGTCGCCCCTCATCGAAAACCGGTTCAGGGACCTGCGCAAGAAAATGGGCAAGGCCGCGGTG
This sequence comes from Verrucomicrobiota bacterium, assembly GCA_050012855.1. GTDB lineage: Bacteria > Verrucomicrobiota > Verrucomicrobiia > Limisphaerales > J093 > JAJXZJ01. The sequence continues at coordinate 1,647 of JBEKGJ010000005.1, forward strand.
CGCATCCTGGAAACCGCCCAGTACAACAACGCCGGGACGGTTGAATTCATCGTTGACGACGCCGGCAACTACTACTTCCTCGAGGTCAACAAACGGATCCAGGTGGAGCACCCCATTACCGAGGAGGTGACGGGCGTTGATCTGGTGCGCCTCCAGATTCTCGTTGCGCTGGGGGAGCCGGTGAAACTGTCGTCCGGCGACATCCGCTTCCGTGGCCACTCGATGGAGTGTCGGATCAACGCGGAGGACCCGTACGATGATTTCCGGCCGTCGCCGGGGCGGATCGAGATTTACTATCCGCCGGGCGGTCACGGCGTGCGGGTGGACTCGCACGCGTATGCGGGCTACTTCATTCCGCCGCATTATGACTCGATGATCGGCAAGCTGATTACTTACGGCAAGGACCGGCGGGAGTCGATCGAGCGGATGAGCCGGGCGCTGAGCGAGTTCATGCTGACCGGCGTGAAGACCACGATTCCACTGCAGCAAATGATCCTGCAGGATCCCGACTTTCGCCGCGGGGTTTACTCCACCGGCTTCATCGAGCAGCTTCTGCGGCGCGGCTCACCTTGAGTCCGCGGCGGGATTTCAGGGCCGGTGGGAACGGCGCATGGCCCGCAACACCAGAGCGGCCAGCCAGATTGCCCCGAGGAAGAACACGGCGGCCACCAGGCCGGCCAGCCATTTCAAGTGCTCCGCCTGTTGGCGCAGACGCTCGGTTGCTTCGCGTTGCTCCGAGTGGAACCGCTCGAATTGTTCGGCCACGGCGGTGGACATCAGCGCCTCGCTTTTGAGCGCCAGCGTGTGCCAGAGCGCCGGCTCGGCGCGCCAGGCGGCAGGCAGTTTTTGCAGTTCATCGGCGGTGGCGGGATGGAAGCCGGCGGCCTGCCAGAAAGCCGCCGGCTCGCCCTTCATCCACAGGCGAACCAGTCCGTGATTGCGGGCGAGGATGTGCACGCGCTCCCACAGGGCTGAGCGGTATTCGGCTGGTGGTTTGGCCTTGTAACCGGCCTCGCTGTGCAGCCAGCCATGCGCGCCAGCCACCCGCAGGGCGATGGTGGTCAGCACCACGCCATCGGGTCGCAGCGCCAGTTGGAATTCCGTCAGGTGTTTCTCCAGTTCCAGACCCGGGAGCCGTGACATGTCCCACAGGGCTTGCAGGACCGGAAGATCCTCCAAGGTCGCCCGACGCACCGATGGGCGGGGTGGTTCCACGGCCTGAACCTAGCCGACCCTGCGGAAAACGCAAAGGGGCTGGCCAGAGCCTCGCGAGCCGCAATCAGGTTGATGGTTGAGAGTTGAGAGTTGAGCGACCGGAGGAGGGTCGCGGCAAACCTCGCACCCCGACCTCACGAACCCTCGCGAATTCGCACCTCGCAATTCGCACCTCGAGATTCTCCGTTGTGGCTGAACACTTCAAACTTGAAACTTTGAACTTCATCCCGGCTCGTCAGCCTCGCCCTGCCAAATTTAGGGCACGGCCTGCGGGCTTTGGTGTTTGACTCCCGGTGGTTTTGGCTCTATACATTGGTTCTACATGAAATGGCGGACGGCGATTCTTGGTCCCAGCAAAACCCCCGCGCTTGCGATGGTGGCGGCGGGATTGGCCGTCTCGCTGGTCGCCGACGAGGCGGTGCATTTTTCCGATTCAGACGCCAAGCTGGCCCCGGATCGTCAGCCGAACAAGGTGCGTACCGGATCGGACGGCACACTGGAGAGCCTGATCGGTCGTGGCGGGCCATCCCTCAACGCCCTCACTGCGCCGCCTTTTCAGCCGGTTGGAACCGACACGCCGCGGGTGCTCACTCCCAAGGAGCAGGAGCGACTCAGCCAGGAGCGTAACTGGATGTTCCGCAATTCGGCGGATTATGGCGTGACTGACAAGACGGCCCGCGAAGCCTTCGGGGTGCGCAGTCAAGATTGGAAATCGTCCCCTGAACCGAAGCGGTCGCGCAGCGACAGCATTAGTCGTTACGTTGAAACGAGCCGCACTGCCGAAAGCGCGGCGACGGAAGCGGCCTTGCTCAATCGGAACACCGCACCCTTGCGCGGCGCCCAAGCCTCGAGGGCGGGCGGACAAAGGGCGACCGGCCCGTCTGACGCGGGGAGCGTGGACCGTTCTCAGGGCGTTGAGGCCATGCCGCCGGGTTCCGATCGCTTCAGCCAGGAGAATACCTGGGTGCAACGCTTCAGGCGGGCAGCACTCGGCCGCATGAACTTGCAGGAAATGGTAGCGGCGGGCGAACTTTCGTCCGGATCGTTCCGGTTCGGGGGCGGTGATCCGCGCGACTCACTCAATGGTTTGCGCAGTCCCATGGCCGACAGCCTCGACCGTTTGCGGGGCATCGCAGATCCCTTGAGCGCGTTCCCCGACAAGACCAAAGAGGCGCTGAACCCTGTGCTTGCCAATGGTCCGCCGATCTCCGCTCTCCGGCCGGGCGTTGGAACCGTGCCCAATGACCTGGCCCTCCGTGTCGGCACCCTCCGTGGAGGCGTTGGGAACGGGCTGAATGCTTCCGGCATCTCGTCATCCAGCGACAATCCGGGTCAGTTGTCGGCACCGCAGCCATCCCAGATTCAAACGGCTCCACTGGTACTCGACGCCCCACGTCGCCCCTTTTAATCGCCGATCCCGCTGACGCCCAGGGTTCAGTTCGTGTTGCCGGACAATCCTCGTTGGGACAAGCGGTCACCTTGGAGAGCCACGCCAGCGGGCAGGCTCGCCGCCAGCAAAAACCCCTTCCGGCAGAAGCCGAAAGGGGTGATGATCGCCCGGTAAAAACCGGCGCGCTTAGAACTTGTAGATGACGTTCAGCGCCAGCGAGATGGCGTTGCGGCGACTATCGTTCACGAAGTCGTGCGCACCATTGAGCGCGTCATCCCAGCGGAGTTCCAGCCGGGTGATGGCGTTGGCCCACAGCGAATAGTCCACGGTGCCGGTCACGCCGAGCAGTTTGATGTTGTCAGTCAACGTCCCGGCATTGTTGGGGTACCATCCTCCAAATCCCCCGTTCGAGCCGGTGGCGTACTCAACGCGACCGTTGAGTTTCAGCTTGTCCGTGGCCTGGAAGGCGAGATAGCCGCCAAAGGCTTCTTCGTAGGAGTTGTCAAAGACCCCGCTCGTCCGGTAGTCGTAAGACGCGCCGAGGGACAGGCCCTTGATCGGCAACGGTACCGTCGCGCCCACATAGTAGTTTTGCGGATTCTTATCCCCGGTCGTGGGGGTAGGAGCCGGATTGATGGGCGCGTGGGTGTTGCCGGTGACGCCGCTGTCAATGATGCCCGCGGAGAGCGTGGCCCCCTTGAGCCAGCCGGTGCTTTCCGGCGCCGTGAGGCTGATGCTGCCTAGGTAGGTCAGCACGCCGCGGTTTCCGGATTTGGCATCGACGTTGTTCACGTCGCCGCGATCCGCAATGCCCGCGTTGGCGCTGATGATGTCGTTGAACTTGTAGCTGGCGAGCACGCCGGTGTGTTGGACGGGTTCGATGCCGAACGCCCAGGAACGACTGTAGTTCGGGTTGTTCGGGGACTCGGCCGTCTCGTAGCCGATCACCGTGTCCCAAACGCCGAACTTGAAGTCCAGCCCGTTGCCCAGCGGGGCGCGCAGGTCAACATAGGCATTCCGGATGGCGAAATCCGAAGGATTGTTGGCCGTCCCCCACAGCGGTCTGGAAATGCTGTTGAGCGTGTTGGCGTCGGGCCCGAGCCAGGTCGCGACCTTGTAGCCCGCCGACCACTGACCTTCATCCAACGGCTTCTCGAGGGTCAGATTGACCACGTCAAGGTTGAACCCGTTCTGCTTCGACGGGCCGTCGAACGAGCGGCCGACCACATCCGCGCCGTTCGGTCCGGTTAGCCAGATGACCGAGGTGCTGATGTAGCCGCTCAGCGTGGTGGATTGCAGCAGCGTGTTGACGGCGTGCTGCGCTGTTTCCTCCGCGAGGGCCACCGATCCGAGGCTGACCACCCCGGCGGTGACCAGACCCACTGTCCATTTGTTACACTTCATTCTTGTTCCTCCTATGTTTCGTTACTGCGTTGATTTGGTTACGTTTTTTATGCGTTGACCGGACAAAACCCGTTTGCCCGCGCACCCAAAACGGTGCATTGACGGGCAAAATAGCAAAGACCCCTCAGTTGACAACAAGTTTTTTTCAGGCTGTCCCCCTAGCTCCCTGCAAACGAGTCACTTGCGACGTCATCAAAAGCCTCATCGAACCGCTCGTCGGGCCGTCCAGATGAAGTCGTCGAACCGTGTCAGGCTGTCCGCCTTGGTCCACAGTCCCACCTTGCCCGCCTCGCCAAATGTTGCGTCCTCCACCTGGAACTGCTTCCTGCCGTCGAACCAGACCTGGAACCGCGTGCCCGCAAAACTCACCCCCAGCGTGTGCCAGCGTCCGGCCGCCACCGCCACCTTGACGCCGTATCCGTCCTTGCGACCGACGATGTCCAAGGGCGACCGTTTGCCGTTTTCCACCTTGTAGAGCACCACGTTGTTTTCGAGCGCATTCGCCCGGCAGACGTAGTAGTTTTCCGAATCGCGATACCGCCAGACCACGCCGCCAGCCTGGTCCTCCTTGCCGGCCACCGGTTTGAACCGGACCCGCACGGAACCGTCACGAAACTCCGGCTGGTCCTTGAGGCACAGCGCGAACTTCGCCTGTCCCGATTGTTCGAGGACGTTGGGCTTGCTGGGCGCCGATGCGTCGCGCACCACCGTCCAGCGCGGCGTGCCCCCGCCGGTCACGGCCACCGTCCATCCTGCCGGCACGCCGCCAGGCTCGGCGGCGTCGAAATTCACGCGATCGGCCCACAGCGTCGTGGCCAGCCCCAAACCCATCAGTGAAATCAATGTCCTCATGATTGCTGGTCCTGGTTAGCGCCCTCGGCCGCAGGCAGAGACGCGTCCACCGCGCGCTGCGAGTCCAGCTCCGGCGCCGGCTCGCCGGTCAAGCGGACCACGCGCTGGGCGAACCGGTTCAAATGGCCGGTGGCGGTGCCGTAGGCTTCCTGGGCCTTTTCGAGGCCGCGGCCGACCTCCTCGAACTTCTTTTGGAAATGCCCGAAATGGGTCTGCGCCGCGCGAATCTGTTCCAGGGTCTGCTCCACATTCTTCGCAAACTCGAACTGGCTGATGCTCATGGCCACCGTGCGCAGCGTGATGGCGAGCGTGTTCGGCGAGACCGGGAAAACCTTCAACCGGTGGAGGGCGTCGCACAATTCGGTGTCGCGCAACACCTCGAAATACACCGTTTCGCTCGGCAGAAACATGAAAGCCAGGTCGGTCGTGCCGTGCTCCGGGTGAATGTACTTGTCCGCGATGTCGCGCGCCTGTTGCCGGATCACGGTGCCCAGTTGCCGGCGCGCCTCCTCCAGTTGCTGCGGGTCGTTCGTCTGGAAGAGCGGGAGGATTTGCTCGCGGTTGAACTTGCTGTCCACCGGCAGCCGGAACTTGGGGAAATTGATCACCGCGTCCACGCGTTCGCGCGAGCCGGGCACGATCACGGCCTGCTCCTCGAACGCGCCGGCCGGCAGGAAATCCGCCAGCAACCGGCTCAGCTCGGCCTCGCCGAACTGCCCGCGCAGGTGCGGCAGCTTGAGCAGGTTGTTCAGCTCGTTGATGGACTGGCCTACCACGCCGACGTTTCGCAACTGCTCCTCCGCCTTCTGCAGGTGCTCCTGCACGCGCTGAAAATGCGCGAAGCCCTCCTGGATGTTCTTCTCGAGCTTCACCTGCACCTGGTCGCTGATCGCCTGCAGCTTGTCGTCCACCTTGGCGCGAATCGCCTCCAGGTTGGCGGAAGTTCGTTGCTCCAGGGCCTCGAAGCGCTGCTGGAGTGCCCGGGTCGCCTCGGTCAGGCTCTGTGCCAGTTCGCCGCGCGCCTGCCGGGCCGCCTGCGCCTGCGACTCCGCCAACTGGTCGAACTTGGCCTGCAAGCCACTCCCCAGCGCGGCCAGCGCCGTGGCCGTTTCTTTGCGGGCCTCGGTCAGCGCCGCGGTCTGCTCGGCGCGGCCCTGGGCCAGTTGCCGGTCCACCGTCTCGCGCACCAGATTCAAACCCTGCTGCAGTCGTTCGGTGAGATCGGTCCGCAGGTCGCCACGCACCTGCTCGACCCGCGCCGCCATGTCGGCATTGGCCTTGGTGAACGCCGCCTCCAGCGCCGCCTGCAGCGCGTCAGTCCGCTGCAACATCTGGCTCGCGCCCCGCGACCGCAACACCAGCCAGATCGTCGCCGCGAAACCGGCAACGAGCATTCCGACGAGCGTGATGAATTGAGCCGTGGTCATCGGGTGTTCACTTCGACACGTGTGGCCGGATCATCGGCGTCGCGCGTGCCGCGGGCAAATCATTTTCCCCGTCACTCCCGCCGCCGGTCGTGGAGTTTTTCCTCCACCAACCCCGCGAGCCGCAATCAGGTTGATGGTTGATGGTTGAGAGTTGAGCGACCGGAGGAGGGTCGCGGCAAACCTCGCACCCCGACCTCACGAACCCTCGCGAATTCGCAACTCGCAACTCGCAATTCTCTGGTGGGGCTGAACACTTCAAACTTGAAACTTGAAACTTCGAACTTCTTGCCGGCTCATCAGCGCCTACCAGTTTGGGACACTATTTTGTGCCGCCGGCCAGCACGGTCGCAAAGTGCGGCGGCTGTTCCTCGCGGGCGACCACGGTGACTTCAACCTTCTTGAACCCGGCTTCCTCCAGCCAGCCCTGCAGCGCGCTTTCGGCGAAGCCCGGCCAGCGGTCGCCATAGAGCTCGGCCGCCGACTCGAAGCGGTGTTCCAGCAGATCGAGAATCATGACCTGGCCGCCCGCTCGCAGGATCCGATGCGCGCTGCGGAGCGCCCGCGCGGGATTCTCCGCGTGGTGGAGCGCATGACTGAGGATGGCCAGGTCCACGCTGGCCGTGGCGATCGGCGGGTCCTGCAAATCGCCCAGCCGGAACTCGAGGTTCTTCAGGCCGTTCTTCTTTGCCTTGGCGGCGCCGAAGGCCACCATCTTTTCCGAGTTGTCCACGGCGATGACGCGGCGGCAGCGGCGGGCCAGGAGTTCGCTCACCAGGCCTTCGCCCGAGCCGAGGTCCGCCACCACCAGCGGCGGCAGGATCCGTAGTAGAAGGTGCCCGAATGCCTGCCATGATCGCCCCGGGCCATAACTGCGATCGAACCGCCCGGCCACCTGGTTGAAATAGACCTGGGCGTGGTCGCGCCGCCGTTCCAGGATGCGCCGGAGGTTGACGTGGTCGGCCGCGTGCTCGGACAGCTCGCGCGCGCCGCGGAGGGCCAGGGGCAGGAGTTCGCGGACGGCGTCACCCGCCCGTTGGTGGATGCGGTAGAACGCGCGCTTGCCGTCGCGCCGCGATTGCACCAGGCCGGCGTCCTGGAGCAGGCCGAGATGGGTCGAAATGCGCGACTGGCCCATGCCGGTGATTTCCTGCAGCTCGTTCACCGAGAGATCCTCGCCTTCGAGCAGGGCCAGGATGCGCAGCCGGGTGGGGTCGGCGAGCGCGCGGAGCGATTTCAGCATGTCGGGCATGGAGTGGTGCCGGGGCCGCGCCGTTTTTCAAAAAACCGGGTTGACGCGGTCGGGAGAAGATATATCTTCCCATCGCGATACGTCAATACGTCCGTTTTCACGAAGGACGACACCGGAACCGAACATGAGCAAGAACTACATCTTTTCCTCCGAGTCCGTCGGCGAAGGCCACCCGGACAAGGTCTGCGACACGATCTCCGATTACGTCCTGGACGCCTGCCTCGCGCAGGACAAGTTCAGCCGCGTCGCGTGCGAGACCTACGCCAAGAGCAATTTCGTCGTCGTCGGCGGCGAGATCACCACCCGTGCGAAGCTCGACTTCAACGCCGTGGCCCGCCAGGCCATCCGCGACATCGGTTACACCCACGAGGACGATGTCTTTCATGCGGACAAGGTGCTGATCATGAACGCCATCACGTCGCAGTCGCCGGACATCGCGCAAGGCGTGGACGCCCGCGCGGCCGAGGGCAAGGAGAAGGCCGAGCAGGGGGCGGGCGACCAGGGACTCATGTTCGGTTACGCGTGCAACGAGACGCCGGAACTCATGCCCGCGCCCATCATGTATGCGCACCAGTTGGGGCGCGAACTCACGCGCATCCGCAAGAGCGGCAAGGTGAAATGGCTCCGCCCGGATGCCAAGAGCCAGGTTTCCGTCCAGTACGAAAACGACCAGGTCGTGCGCATCACGAACGTGGTCGTTTCGACGCAGCACTCGGCCGATGTCAAACACCGGACCATCGAAGAATTCGTGATTGACGAGGTGATCAGGAAAACCCTGCCGGCGCACCTGCTGGACAAGCAGACCAAGTTCCTCGTCAACCCGACCGGCCGCTTCGTGGTGGGTGGTCCACAGGGGGACACCGGTCTGACCGGGCGCAAGATCATCGTGGACAGTTACGGCGGGATGGGCCGTCACGGCGGCGGGGCGTTCAGCGGCAAGGACCCGAGCAAGGTGGACCGCAGCGCCGCCTACATGGGCCGGTATGTGGCGAAGAACATTGTTGCCGCCGGCATCGCGACCAGCGCGGAAATCCAGTTTGCCTACGCCATCGGCTACCCCGATCCCGTGAGCGTCTGCATCAACACCTTTGGCACCGCCGCCGAGGGCATCACCGATGAGCAGATCGAGAAGGCGGTCGGCGAAGTCTTCAGCTTCAAACCGGCGAACATCATCAAGCATCTCAATCTCCTCCGGCCGATTTACGCGAAGACCACGAATTACGGCCACTTTGGCAAGACCGACCCGGAGATCACGTGGGAAAAGACCGACAAGGTGGCCGCGCTCAAGCGCGCACTAAAATAAGTTTCAAGTTCCAAGTGTTCAGTTTTCAGCCCGATGCACGTCGGTCAAACTGAAAACGGGACACTGAAAACCGTGCATGGCCTACCAGTCCTTTGAAGAACTCGAAGTATGGAAGCGCGCCTGCCGGCTGGCGGTGGACATCACCCGCGTCCTGTCGGAGACGAAGCAATTCGCCCTTCGGGATCAGATGGTCCGCGCGGCGATCTCGATTCCCTCGAACATTGCCGAAGGAGCGGAACACGCCTGCCGGCGGGACTTCATCCGGTTCCTCCGCATTGCCAAAGGCTCCGCCGCTGAATTGCGCACGCAGAGTTACATTGCCAGTCGCCTTGACATCATGGATAAAGCCAGCGCTGAGAAACTGGTTCGCGAAATCAAGGAAATCTCCGCCATGCTGCAAGGACTGATCCGCTCTTTGTCGCCCACGCAACCGAACACTGAACACTGAACACTGAACACTTGAACCTGAACCCCGATTTATGGCTATCACCAAAAAAACCACCACAAAGAAAAACGATTATAGCGTACGCGACCTCTCCCTCGCCGAGTGGGGACGCAAGACCATCCAGGTGTCGGAACACGAAATGCCCGGCCTCATGGCCATCCGCGCCAAGTACGGCTCGCCGAAGCCGCTCAAGGGCGTCCGCGCCACCGGTTCGCTCCACATGACCATCGAGACGGCGATCCTGATCGAGACGCTGGTTGACCTGGGCGCCTCCGTGCGCTGGGCCTCCTGCAACATCTTCTCGACCCAGGACCACGCGGCGGCGGCGATCGCGAAGGCCGGCATCAGCGTTTTTGCCTGGAAGGGCGAAACCCTGGAGGAATACTGGGAATGCACCCTCAAAGCCCTCAACCATCCCGGCGGCAAAGGCCCGCAGCTCGTCGTGGACGACGGCGGCGACGCCACCCTGCTCATCCACAAAGGCTATGAACTTGAGAATGGCTCCGACTGGGTCAACACGCCCAGCGGCAGCCATGAGGAGCAGGTTATCAAGGACCTTCTCAAACGCGTCGCGAAGGAGCGCCCCGGTTTCTGGCATGAAGTCGTGAAGGATTGGAAGGGAGTCAGCGAAGAAACCACGACCGGCGTCCATCGCCTCTACCAAATGCTCGAGGCCGGCAAGCTGCTGGTTCCGGCGATCAACGTCAACGACTCGGTCACCAAGTCCAAGTTCGACAATCTTTACGGCTGTCGCGAATCGCTCGCGGACGGCATCAAGCGCGCCACCGACGTGATGGTGGCCGGCAAGGTCGCCTGCGTCTGCGGCTACGGCGACGTCGGCAAGGGCAGCGCCCACAGCCTGCGCGGTTTCGGCGCGCGGGTGATCGTGACCGAGATTGATCCCATCAACGCGCTCCAGGCGGCGATGGAAGGCTTCGAAGTCACCACGATCGAGGACACGCTCGGTGAGGCGGACATCTACGTCACCTGCACGGGCAACCGCGACATCATCACGCTTGAACAGATGGCGAAGATGAAGGACCAGGCGATCGTCTGTAACATCGGCCACTTCGACAATGAGATTCAGATGGACCGCCTCAACACCGCCAAGGGGGTGATACGACTCAACATCAAGCCGCAGGTGGACAAATACACCTTCCCCGATGGGGACAGCATCTACATCCTCGCCGAGGGGCGCCTGGTGAACCTCGGTTGCGCCACCGGTCATCCGAGCTTCGTGATGAGCAACAGCTTTACCAACCAGTGCCTCGCGCAAATGGATCTGTGGAAAAATCGCGACACGAACAAGATTGGCGTCTATCGTCTGCCCAAGAAGCTCGACGAAGAGGTTGCCCGCCTGCACCTCGAGAAAATAGGCGTGAAGCTCACCAAACTGACCCAGAGCCAGGCCGACTACCTCGGCGTGCCGGTCGAAGGCCCCTACAAGCCTGAGCACTACCGGTATTGAGAATTCCGAACGACGAAGTTCGAGCGGCGAATGAAGGCGAACGGCCACCCCGTTCGCCTTTTTCGTGCGGATGATTTGGTTGAATCTCCGCAACGCCTGTCGTACAAACCTCCCATGCCTCCGCGCAAGGGAACCAGTTCGCAACCCAAGGATGCCCAGGCCTACCGGCATCCCGACGCCGATTCGCCAACCTGGCCTGAAATCCGTGCCCTTGAATTGTCAAAGAAACCGGTGCGTTTTCAAAGCGTGGACACCGTCCGGGGTGATCTGACCTGCGCAAGCGGCGTTCCTGTCTTGGCTGGCGACCACGGCCAGATCGCGGTGAAGGTGATTGACCGGCGCGGGAACGAGCTACTGGCGGTGAAAAAACTGGGGGAGGCGAAATGATCACACGACTTCGGTTGCAACGGTTCAAACGCTTTGAAGAAGCGGAGATTACTCTGGGATCGCCCGTCGTTTTCGTGGGGCCGAACAACGCGGGCAAGACCACGGCGCTCCAAGCTCTGGCACTCTGGGATCTGGGGGTCAAAACGTGGAGTTCCAAACGGGGCACAAAAAGCACGGCCAAGGAGCGGGTCGGGGTGGTGATCAACCGTCGAGACCTGGTGCAACTGCCAGTGCCGGACCTCGGGATGTTGTGGCGGGATCAACATTTGCGTCAGACCCCGAACGGAAGCAAGAAGGCGACGCAGAACGTCCTGATTGAGATCACCGTGGAAGGCGTGGCGAACGGGCGGCAGTGGGCCTGTGCCCTTGAATTTGACTACGCGAACGAGGAGTTTTTGCACTGTCGGCCCGCCCGCCTGGACGACGTGGGCAGCGAGCGTTCAGAGATTCCCGCGGAGGCGTTGGCGGTGACGGTGGCCTATCTCCCCCCCATGTCCGGGTTGGAAGCCAACGAGCGAAGGATTGATGAGGGGGCGATTCAGGTGTCGCTCGGCCAGGGAAAAACCGCCGACGTGTTGCGCAATCTCTGCCATCAAGTATGGGAAAAGGAGCGGGGCAAACCGGATCAGGGTGAATGGGGGTCGCTGGTGGAACAGATGCACCGGTTGTTCGGGGTGACGCTGGCGGCGCCGGAATACATTGCGGCGCGCGGTGAGATTCAGATGAGCTATCGGGAAGAGGCGCCTGCCGGGGGCAAGAAGCCGCCCGGGTTGGATCTAAGTGCCGCCGGGCGTGGGCTGCAACAGACGCTGCTGCTGATGGCTTTTCTGCGGTGGCAGCCGAAAACGGTGCTCCTGATTGACGAACCGGACGCGCATCTGGAAATCCTGCGTCAGAGCCAGATTTACCGCGAACTCTCCGCCACCGCGACCCGCCTGGGCAGCCAGTTGATTCTCGCCACCCACTCTGAAATCGTTCTGAACGAGGCGGGGGAGGACACCGTGGTGGCCTTCGTGGGTCAGCCGCATCCCGTCCGGCAGACGAAAGAACTGAGGAAAGCGCTCGCCTTGCTCGGGTTTGAGCAGTTCATCCAGGCGGAGATTGCCGGGTGGGTGCTCTATCTGGAGGGTTCGACGGACCTGGCGGCACTGCGGGTGCTGGCGCGGTTGGCTTGCCCGGAGGCCTTGTCCGCGCTGGAACGGCCCTTTCATCATTACGTCCTGAATCAGGCGGACAAGGCGCGCACTCATTTCTTCGGCTTGCGCGAGGCGTTTCCCGAACTGCGCGGAATCGCCGTCTTCGACAACACGCCGGAGGTCACCCCCCAGCGCAACTCGCCGCTGGAGGAAGTGAAATGGACGCGACGGGAATTGGAAAATTACTTCTGCTCGCCGGACTTGCTGCGTCGCTGGGTCGAAACAAGTGTGAAGGCCGACGACCTTTTTGGGCTGGCCGAACTGGAGCGACGGCGCGCGGCCATGGAAGGAGCGATCGTGGACAACACGGTGCCCGTCGCGTTGCGTGATCTTTCGCACCCGTATTGGCGCGAGGCCAAAGTCAGCGACGAGTATCTGCCGGCGGTCTTCCGAACCTTCTTCGGAAAACTGGGCCTGCCGGTTTCCGTCAACAAGTCCGACTATGTCGCCTTGTCGGAGTTGTTGCGCCCCGACGAGGTGGATGCCGAAGTCATCGCGGTGTTGCGCCGGATCGCCGCCACCGCCGTGAGGCCCGCCAGTTCATGAGCAACTTTGAAGTCCCCAAGTCCCATCCCCGGTTCGCCCTTCGCGGAACCGAAGGAGCACTGGCGGATTCTCGAAGGCCAGCCCGCCGAGTGGCGGCGGTGGATGCGCTGCGCGCGCGTGGCCCCGGATGAATAAGGTCGGATGTCTTGCATGGTGCGGTGGAGGCGCCTCAGAATTCCAGGCCGGCGTGGAGGCCGAAGGTCGCGGGCGCGCCGCTTTCGCCGATCAGGCCGGACCGGCCGTTGGGATACTCGAACGCGAGCGGCACGTAATGCGTGTCGAAGGCGTTCCGCGTCCAGCCCTCGACAAACCAGTTGCGGCCGCGCAGACCCGCACGGAAGTTCGCCAGGCTGTAAGTGCTCTGCGAAGCGGTGTTGGCCGGGTCGTAATAAAAATCGCCGAACACCACGACCTCGGCGCGGGCGAACAGCGTCACTTTTCGGGAGATGGGAAAGGCATACTGCGTGCCGGCGTTCGCGGTGAACTGCGGGGCGTAGATCAGGTGGTTGCCGCTGACATCCTCGAGGGTCGAGTTGCCATAGGCATCCGTGCGAATCGCATGGGCGCCGCTCAGGAAGTGCGCATCGGTGCAGGACGCGCCCCCAAACAAGTCCCACCCTGGCAGCGGTCGCCCGTTCAACTCCAGTTCGACGCCCTTGCTGTCGGCGTTGCCGGCGTTGGCGATGTAATAGTTGTTCACCAAGGCATAGGGCTGGTTCAACTGCAGGTTGCTCCAGTTGATGTAGAACGCCGCCAGGTTGGCCTGCAAATGACCGTCCAGCCAGGAGGTTTTGGCGCCGATCTCATAGTTCCAGCTTGTTTCCTCGCCGTAGGCGTCGTAGCCGGCCGGCGCCAGGGGATTGAAGCCGCCGGCCTTGTAGCCGCGGCTCACTGTGCCATAGATCATCCGATCGGCCGTCGGATGGTAGGCGAGCGCAAACTGGGGCGTGACCTGGGCAAAATCCTGGCTGGGACTTAGCGCCGTGGCCGGTGCGATCGGCGGCGAATAAGAGGTCCGCAAATCGGCATGCTTGTTTTCATAGTCGCCCCGCAGGCCGACGGTCAGGTCCAACTTCTCCCAGCCGGTCAGGGTCGTCTGGGCGTAGGCGCCCACGCCCACATCATCCAGCCTGGATTGCGGGGAAAGCTGGGTGACCGGGAAGGGCAGGTTGGTGCTAAGGATGCCGGGCGCATAGTTGTTCCGGGCCTCCTGCTCATAGCTCTGGGTGAAGACGAACACGCCGGTCTTCCAGCTTAGTTTGAAGGCGTCGCCGAGTTCGACCGGCGCGTCCTTGGCCGAGGCCAGGCGGAACTCCTGGGTGAATTGCAGGTCTTTTTCCTGGTTGTCGCGGGTGCCCACCGGGACGGGGGTGGGATCGTAGGACAGGTCAGTGAGGTCGCGCGTCTGCCACCAGACGAGGCCGGTAATGCTGGCGAATTCCGTGGCCGCTCCTTGATGGCTGACCAGCAAGGTGGGGGAGAGAACGTCGCGATGCGTGTAGCCTTCGAAGTCATGGGAGACGTGGTGGGGATTCGCCCGGATGAAGCCGAGGTCGCCGAGCGCGTAGTCGCCGTCCCGGTCGCTTTCGCCCGAAAGGATCAGGCGCACCTCCCAGTTCTCCCAAGGTCTCCACAGGAATTGTGCCTTGCCGAACCCGTCTTCGCGGCTGTCGAGGCGGTGTCCCGTGGCATCGTTCAACGTGTAGCCGTCGCGGGCAGTGTACCCCCCGGCCAGGCTCAAGCCCGCCTGTTCCTGGACCACCGGGCCAGAGAGCGTCACCCGCACGTCCCGCAGGTTATAGTTGCCGTAGTCGCCGTCCACGCCCCCGGACCAGGTCGTCAAGGAAGGCTGGCGGCTCGTGATGTTGATGAGGCCGCCGACAGTGTTGCGTCCGTAGAGCGCGCCCTGCGGCCCGCGCACGAACTCGATCTGGTCCACGTCCACAAATTCGAGGCTGGAGGAATTCGCATTGAGCTGGGGCACCCCGTCAAGGTAGGTCGTCACGCCGGGGTTGTTCGGGCTGGAGCCGAGGCCGCGGAAGTAGGGGTTGCTGAGCTTGCGGGCGGTGAACTCGTTGATAAACGCATCCGGGGCGTAAACCGCCGCGTCCTTCACGGTCGTGATGCCGGCATCCTCCAGCGTGGCCCCGGTCACCGGCGTGAGGCTGACCGGGAGGGATTGAGCGGCGGCCGGCTGTTTCTCGACATACACGATCGTTTTCGGAAACGGCTCCGCAACATTGGTGCGTCCGGCGTCGCCCGCCGCGCCGCCCGTCGCCTCGTCGCCGAGCACGGTCGGTGCCGCCAGCATTCCGGCCAGCGCCGTGATGGTGAGGAAGCCGGTCAGGCGTAAGCCGGCCGCAGGATGGTCATTAGTTTCCAGCATAGGATCAGAATTCAATGACAATGCGTTCGTGAGGGAGGATATGTAGGTGACCGGCTTTTGTGAAAGCAACGAAAATTGTTTCGCCGCCAAAAATTGTTTCGCACGGCAGGGGTTCCCGCCTAAAGTCCAGCGCGTATGCCGACCGGCGAAGCCCTGTTGCAGGTGGAAGACCTAACGCGCCAGTTCGCGTCGCCCGGCCATCCGCCGGTGACGGTGCTGGATGGCGTCAGTTTTGCGCTGGCCCGCGGCGAATCGCTCGCCGTCGTCGGTCCCTCCGGCTCGGGCAAGAGCACGTTGCTCAACCTGATCGGCACGCTGGATCGGCCGACCCGGGGCCGGGTTTTGCTGGGCGGCCAGGAGGTGACGCGGCTCGGCCCGACGGAGCTGGCCGCGCTGCGGAACCGCCAGATCGGCCTGGTTTTTCAAGCGCACCACCTCCTGCCGCAATGCACCGTGATTGAGAACGTTCTCGTGCCGACCCTCGCCAGCACCAATGAGGTCCTGCGCGATGGGGCGCCGGAACGGGCGCGCCGTCTCCTCGAACGCGTCGGTCTCGGGGCGCGTCTGCGTCACCGCCCGGGGCAGCTTTCCGGCGGCGAGTGCCAGCGGGTGGCCGTGGTGCGCGCCTTGATCAACGAACCGGATCTGCTCCTGGCCGATGAGCCGACCGGCGCCCTCGACCACCAGTCCGCCGAGCAACTCGGCGACCTCCTTGTCGAGTTGAACCGCGAGGTCGGGGTCACGCTCATCGTGGTGACCCATTCGCCCCAACTCGCCCGTCGCCTGGGCCGGACCTTGGAGTTGCGCGACGGCCGTTTGCAGTCGCCATGACCTCCGGCCGTCTCATCGCGCGCAGCCTCCGGTTTCATGCACGGTCGCACCTTGGCGTCCTGCTCGGCACGGCGGTCGCGAGCGCGGTGCTGGTCGGCGCGCTCGTGGTGGGCGACTCGGTGCGTGTGAGTCTGGAGCGCCTCGCGTTGCTGCGGCTTGGCCGGGTCGAGTTTGCCCTGGCCACCGGCGACCGCCTGTTCCGCGCGCAGCTCGCCAATGACCTGATGCTTGGCCTGGCCCAAACCGGTCGCAGCCTGAGCGTGGCGGTGCCGGTTCTGCACCTGCCGGCGGTGGCCACCACCGCCGACGCCACGGCCCGCGCGAACCGCGTTCAGGTGCTGGGTGTCCCGGTTCCCTTTTGGCAGTTGGCCGGCCAGCCACCCGCCTGGGGCGATATCCCGGCTGATGCCGTCATCCTGAACCGACCGCTTGCCGCCCAACTCAAGGTGAAAGCGGGCGACACGATTCTTCTGCGTGTCGCGAAACCGTCGGCGCTCTCGCGTGATGCCCCGCTTTCGCCGCAGGAGGACACCACGGTTGCCCTGCGTTTGCGCGTTTCTGCAATCATCGCCGACGAACAGTTCGGCAGGTTCAGTCTCGTGGCCGGAGCGGTTGCGCCGTTCAACGCGTTCGTCTCGCTGGCGGACCTGGAGGCAAAAACCGGTGCTCCTGGACAGGCCAACCTGCTTCTGGTCGGCGACGACCCGACTCGTGTTTCCGGTCCGGCCACTATGAGGCTGGCGACACCGCCCGGTGCGCGGTTCGCCGGGCCGCTCCCCACGCCGCTTGGAACCGCCGGGTCCAATGATCTCGGTGCCCTGCTGCAACGTTCCTGCCAGCTTGCGGACGAGGAACTTGAGTTGCGACCGCTCCCCGCCGCCGGCGCCATCGAATTGCGTACCCGCCGGGTGTTCCTTGATGCAGCGATAGCCGAGGCGGTGTTTGACCGCACCGGTGGATCGAATTCCGTAACCGGTCTGCTGGCCCGATTAGCTCCGGGCGTTCGACTGGCCGGCGTGCTGACCTACTTCGTCAACGAATTGCGCGTCGGCGATCACGCCACGCCGTATTCGATGGTCACCGCCATCGGCCCGCCCGTGACGCCGGCCGATCTGCGTGACGATGAAATTCTGATCAACCAATGGCTGGCGGACGATCTCGGGGCCAAGGCTGGAGATGAACTCACGATCAAGTATTTCGTGGTTGGCACGCTGCGGCGATTGGAAGAGCGCGCCGCGCGCTTCCGGGTGCGGGGCGTTCTCCCGATGAACGCGCCGGGCCTGGACCGCGACTTGATGCCGGATTTCCCGGGCATGACCGATGCCGCCAATTGCCGCGACTGGGACACGGGCCTGGCGATTGACACCGGGCGCATCCGGCCGAAGGACGAGGAGTATTGGCGCCGTTATCGCGGCACGCCCAAGGCGTTCGTCTCGCTCAGCGCCGGCCAGAAACTCTGGCAAAATCGCTTTGGCAACCTCAGCGCGATTCGCTTTTACACGCCGGGTCCGCCGGCTCAATCGCTCGCTGCGGTGAAACTGTCGCTGCGACAAGGGCTTGATCCCGCGATGTTCGGACTGACCTTTCAGCCGGTCCGACAACAGGCGCTGGCCGCGGCCGCGCAATCGCAGGATTTCGGCGGCCTTTTCCTTGGCTTCAGTTTTTTTCTCATCGCCGCAGCCGTCTTGCTGATGGCGGTGCTGTTCCAATTCGGCATCGAGCAGCGCGGCGCGGAGGTGGGCACCCTCCTCGCGCTCGGTTTTCGGCCCGGCCGCGTGCGCCGGTTGCTGCTGATCGAGAGCGGCGTGGTCGCCGCGTTGGGCGCAGGCACCGGGATCGCCGGCGGCCTGGCGTATGCCCGGGCGCTGCTGCGTGGGCTGGAGACCGTCTGGAGCGACGCGATCGGCGGTGTGCCGTTGCATTTCCATGCCCGGCCGACCACGCTCGTCATGGGGGCGACGATCACCGTTCTGGTTTCCTGGCTGGCCATGCGGCTGGCGCTGGGCCGGCAGATGCGCCGAACCGCCCGCCAGTTGCTGGCCGACGGCGGCCTCGAGGAACTGCCCGCGGAGGTGGCCGGATCCGGGTGGGCGCGCTGGCTGGCGCTCGGCACGGGGTTGGCCGCCGCGCTGCTGGTGGCCGTTGCGTTCATTCGACACGACACCGCCAATGCCGGGCTGTTTTTCGGCGCCGGCGGCCTGGTGTTGATTGCCGGTTTGGCGGCCGGTTTCGCCGGGCTGCGTTCGCTGGCAGCCACCGAGTCGGCGGCCAGGCTCACCGTGACGAGCCTCGGCGTCCGCAACGCCACCCGCCAGCGTCGGCGCAGTCTGGCCGTCATGGCGCTCCTGGCCGGCGGGAGTTTTTTGATCGTGGCCATTGGCGTATTCCGCCTCGACGCGGTGAACGACGCGCAAAAACGGAACGCCGGCACCGGCGGATTTGCGCTGATCGGCGAAACCACGCAACCGGTCACCGAGGACCTCGACAGCCCCCGCGGTCGCGACGCCTTCGGTCTCGACACCAACGCGCTGGCGGGAGTCAGCGTGGTGCCGTTCCGGGTCCGCGCGGGCGACGAGGCGAGCTGTCTCAATTTGAACCACCCGCAGCAACCGCGCCTGCTCGGAGTGAACCCGGAGTTGCTCGCCCGCCGCGGCGCGTTCACGTTCGCCGAAGTGCGAAAAGGGTCGGCGCCGGGCAATCCCTGGACCTTGCTGACGGACAACACCGGCCTTGCGGCGGACGAAATTCCCGCGATCGGCGACGCGGCCTCGATCGAATGGTCGCTCGGGACGAAGATGGGCGAGGCGATTACGGTGACCGATGAGCGGGGACGGCCGCTCAAGCTGCGGCTGGTGGCGGCGCTGGCGAACTCGATGTTGCAGGGCAACCTGGTCATCGCCGAGAACGCCTTGGTGGCGCGGTTCCCGTCGGCCACCGGTTACCAGTTCTTCCTGGTGGATGCGCCGCCCGGCAGCGCCGACCGCGCCGCGGGTGAATTGACGCGCGGTTTGCGCGACCTTGGCATGGAGCTGACTCCCGCAGTCAAACGCCTCGCGGCCTTCAACGCCGTCCAAAACACCTACCTGGGCACGTTCCAGGTCCTGGGCGGTTTGGGCCTGCTCCTGGGCAGCGCGGGCCTCGGCGTGGTGGTCCTCCGCAACGTGCTGGAGCGGCGGGCGGAACTGGCGCTCCTGCTGGCGGTGGGGTGGCGCCGACCCGCAGTACGACGGCTCGTGCTGGCCGAACACGGCGGGTTGTTGGTGGCGGGCCTGGGTCTGGGCGTGCTGGCGGCGACGGTCGCGGTGATGCCTGCGGTACTCACGCCCGGTCGCGTGGTGCCGTATCGGTCGCTCCTCCTGACCCTGGCCGCCGTCCTGGCCAACGGCGCGTTGTGGACGTGGCTGGCGACGCGAGTCGCCCTGCGCGGTCGTTTGCTCGACGCGCTCCGGAACGAATGATGAATGCGAAATTCATCCGGCTGGTGCTGGTGGCGATGGCCACGACGGGGTTGACCGCGCTGGCCCAGCCCCAGTCGCTCTACGAGAATGATTTTGAGAAAGCCGGGATCGGCAAAGTGCCGGACGGCATGACCGTGCTCGACGGCGCGTTCGCTGTGCGCGAGGCGGGCGGCAACCGTTTTCTCGAACTGCCCGGCGCGCCGCTGGAGGAGTTCGGCGTGCTGTTCGGACCGCCGTGCAAGGACAACATTGCGGTCGAGGCGCGCGTGTTCGGCACCGCGACCGGGCGTCGGTATCCGACGTTCGCCCTGAGCTTGAACGGCGCCGGCGGCTATCGGCTGAAGGTCAGTCCCGGCCGCCGGGCGTTGGAGTTGTTCAAAGGGGACGAGAACAAGCTCGCCGTGCCGTTTGCCTGGCAGCCGGGCAAATGGACGCACCTGCGACTCGAAGTACGCAAGGCGAACGAAGGGACATGGCGGGTGCAGGGCAGGGCATGGAGCGAGAGCGAACCCGAGCCGGCCGCGTGGATGATCACATTGAACGTGGACCAGGAACCGTCACCGGGCCGGGCGGGTCTGTTCGGCAGCCCCATTTCCGGCACGCCGATCTGGTTCGACGATTTGCGGGTCACCGCTTTGCCTTGAGCTGGGCCCCTTGGAAAACTGATAGGAAACTGCTCTTACGGCACGGTCGGTTCATTGACGCCGCGCGCGTGAGGACTGGCACTTGCACGAGGAACTGTTAGTGTTTCGCCTTCCGAAGCTTGTTCATGTTACTGTGATGAATCGGTAGATTGCGTTCCTCTCGCCAAATGAAGAACTCAAGTGCTGTTTTTGAGTGCTTGTCGAGATTACAGGTCCTGCAGGCGAGAGTGAGATTGGTTGGTCGGTTGGATCCGCCCTTAGACAGCGGGATCATGTGTTCGACCTTTTCCTTGCCGTTAAGCGGAGCGCCGCAGTAGAAGCAGCGGTCCTTTAGGCGCCGCCGAATCGCGGAAATGTCGGCGGCGCTGTAGCTGCCCTCCGCGGCCGCCTCAGCTGCCCGCCTCCGGGCAGTCCGAGCAGCAACCATGCCAGGATTTGCTCTTGAGTGTCTGGCAGTGCGCTCGGCCATGCACTTCTTGCAGGTGCCGCGCAACCCGGTTGTTGTTCCTTTCACCCGGCGGTTCGTGTAGAAGCTGAAGTTCGTAGGCGTAGCCGCCATCAGCCTCCCGCACAGGTTACAGCGTTTCAGTTTCATCGAGAGAGTCCAGCGACATTCGACAGGCAGAAACCAATAGGAACTTGCTTTTTAGCGCGCGGCCCGTTTATTGACGCTTCGCGGGTGAGGGAGAATCGGTTTCCGTTCGCACTCATTTTACGAAGGCACTGTGCCAGATTGGAACCAGTCGCGGAGCGTCCAGTGCTGATAGAAGTTACCGAGGTTGCAGTCCACGACTTGGCACTTTACTGGTGATGTCACCGACATTTCTCGTAAATAATTGCCACCGACACGAAAAAACAGAACACCTTGAAAAGAAACCAGCAAAAACTCAACCGCTCACGCGTCTGTTCACGCATAAATCCACTGTATGCACCTTGGACTGATAGGGAATTGCTTATACGGCGCTGCCGGTTCATTGACGGTGCGCGGGTGAATGCCGAAACCGAGCGTGCGGTTTGGCAGACCGATTTGAGTAGAGCCAGGGGAAATGGCTCGGACCTGGTGTGTGTTTTCTGAGTCTTTTATAACTAGTGTTACCTTTCCTGTTTGTGATCTACATTTCATACCGCAAGACGAGCATGTTCTCGCCATCAGCCAACGTAATCGTGGTGTAGGTCCGACCTTCTGCTTTGGCCAAATTCGACAAATACGGCCGCCGGTTAATCGGCACCGTCATAATTGAGCGATTGAGTTCTCGCAACCTCACCGGCTCCAATTGCAGAAAACGAAGCTTGGTTTCCGTCCATTCGCCAGTAGCCTTTTTCACTGGCGTTGCCTTTGCAGTTTCTACTGATAGGGCATTGTCTCGACGGCGCCGCCGGTTCATTGACGCTGCGCTGGTGAGGGAGAATTCATTTCCGCTCGCACTCATTCTGGAGGAAATTGTGCCAGACGGGAACGAGGCGTCAAGCGTCGAGTTGCGAGGTGTTTTTTGACTTTCCTGGCGCCGATAGCGAAAGACTGGTGGACAGGAGCATCCGCAGACAATACTCAGCCAAATCGCGCCATGAACCCGGGCAACCGCCGGAGTTTCCCACAACCGACAACGCTCGGTGGCCCAGACAGGCCGGCCCCCGGGCGCTCGCGAATCAAACGCCCCAACCTGCGCGGATCAAACTGGAACTTGCGCGACTGGCGGCGTTGGCGCACCATGATTCCGTGCGCGCGGATGAAGAAAGCAGCCCCGAGCAAATCGCGGTGTTCCGCCGGATGACGCCGGAGCAGCGGTGGCAGGCGGCGCACTGGTTTTACTGGACCATGCGCCGTCACAAGGCCGCCTTCCTGCACCACCAACATCCCGACTGGCCCGCCTCACGGGTCGAGTCGGAGGTGCGGCACATCTTCTCCCATGCCCGAACCTGATTTGATCGAGTTGTTCGCGCAACCGCTCAACCAGTTGGGCGTCCGTTATCTGGTTAGCGGCAGCGTGGCGGCCATGCTTTACGGCGAACCGCGCGTGACCCACGACATTGACTTGGTCGTTCTTCTGCGTTCGGAAGATGTGCCCCGACTGGCCGAGGTTTTTCCGGCCCCGGAGTTCTACGTTCCGCCCGCGTCCGTCATTGCGGCGGAGATGTCCCGCGATTTGCGTGGTCACTTCAATCTGGTCCACATTGGTTCCGGCTTGAAGGCCGATTTCTACCTCGCCAGTCGCGATGAACTCCACGCCTGGGCCTTCCGCCACACCCGGCGCTATGCCATCGGAGAGATTTCCATTGCGCTGGCTCCGCCGGAGTATGTCATCCTCCGCAAGCTCGAATATTACCGCGAAGGCGGTTCCGAAAAGCACCGGCGTGACATCCGGGCCATGCTCGCCATCTCCGGAGACCAGATTGACCGCCCTGCGGTCGCCGAGTGGATTCAAAGACGCGGCCTGGAGACCGAATGGCGGCGCGTCACGGACTGACTTCGTGCTTGGGGTGGTTGCGCAAGGCGAACGAAGGGACATGGCGGGTGCAGGGCAGGGCATGGAGCGAGAGCGAACCCGATCCCGCCGCGTGGATGATCACATTGAACGTGGACCAGGAACTATTACCGGGCCGGGCGGGTCTGTTCGGCAGCCCCATTTCCGGTACGCCGATCCGGTTCGACGATTTGCGGGTCACTGTGGCGCGTTGACACTGCCAGTTGAGAGCACTGACGTGCCGGTGTGTCGGTTCTCTGGCCGGAACCTGGCTGGAACCCTGACCTGAATCCGGGAATTGAGTTTTCCCGCCCAGGAGAGAGGATGACGCCAACCCTGCCCGTCCAACTCCGAGGGAGCCGGCACAGAGGAGCCCAGGCCATGACAACACTTGAATCACCAACGCATGAAGGATTGTATTCCCCCAGAGTTTATGGTTCAACCCATTGCCGTTGCTTTTATCTGTGAGAACCGCGTCAGCCCCCATAATGGAAACCGAGAAATTGTGTCCGTCACGTTCAGCGATTTGGTTTTCATGGTGGGCGTTAAGGGAGGGATCATGTCATCTCAGAATCGTGAAACTCTAAACTTCATCCTGGCAACTCTCACTGGCCTCTGCTGGGTGAATGCGGCCCTGCTCGGTCGTGCGGCCGAATCGCTTGCAGAACAGCGCGCTTCTGACCGCTCCCCGATGATCGAATCACCTTCCGTTGGCCTGCCGGCCGGGAAAGAGATTACTCTGAAGGGTATGGTGCTGAACAACGCGCATACGGGGGAAGAGCAGAAAGGCGTGTTCCTCTATGTCCTGGATGGTCCGCCTGAAATCAGAGCCCAAGTCGAAAAGATCGTGGCCGAGTACTATCTCGAAAAGGGGCTCGACGCGGATGCAGCCCGGAAACTCCAAGATCTTTGGACACAGCGACTTAAGTACTTCATCGCCGGCCCGCTGGCGGACGAACTGCACCAACAAGCCACCTATAACGCGCGGCAGGTGATGGCGGTTACCGGCGTCGTGGAAGAAAAAAACGGTCAGAAGTGGATTGCCGTCAGCAAGCACCAACCGGCCGCGTTCAAGTACCCGGTCCGGATGCTGGCCCCGGACAGGCCGTTCGAGATGCCGGACCGGGAGCCGTTAATGCTGCCGATCAGCCGCGGCCTGTCCCTGAAGTGCATCTGGGTGCCACCCGGCAGATTCTTCATGGGCGAGCCGTATTACCAGTGCCCGCACTGGCAGGAGGATCCTCCGCACATGGTCACCCTGACCAAGGGCTTTTACCTGGCGGAGCACCCGATCACCTGGGAAATCTGCGACGCGATCATGGACACCAGGCGCAGCGCGGAGAAAGCGGCCAAGGCGCCGGCCAACCTCGGCTGCACCGATATGTACAGGTTCTGCGCGATGTTGTCGGCGAAAACTGGGCGCCAGGTGCGCATCCCCACCGCCGCCGAGTGGGAATACGCGGCCCGCGTGGGCACGTCCAACCCGACCTTCCGGGAGAGGTACGTGGATCAGGACAGCAGTGCGGTGAAGCCTATGGTTGTCAAATCAAAGCCGCCGAACGCTTGGGGCTTTTACGACATGTTCAGCAGCGGGTGGGAACGCGTGAGCGACGGGTCCAGTTTGCTCGACCGCCAGGACACGATAGATCCGCGCCACATCCCGGCTGAAGACAACGGTCGGGCCGACCCAAACCGCAAACATGGGCACTTCGGCAAGGGCAATGCCGGCTATGCAATCAGCGAAATCGAGTACATCAGCAGTGAACCCGGACCCGAGGAAGCCTACCCAGGAATTATACGATTCCGAGTCGTTGTGGAAGCGGAGCCCAAGTCCTCTCGCGCAACCACGGACAGTCCCGATGCCATCCAAGCCAAGTAAGCTCAGAAGTGCGGCGAACCAGATGAGCGGCTTTCCGGTTGCGGGTGGCAGAAGCTTCGTCATGAGACGAAACCGTTGCGGACGAGTGGAAAATACCCCGCCGTCCAAACCGGCAGAGCCGTCTGATTCAAACTGGCTACAAGGCGAAATGTAATTGTCGTTGACCAGCTTGACGAGTAAGCTGCCAAGCGGCTCTACAATGTGATGGCATGAACACTGGCATTTTCTCCCTTCCTGGCAAACCGTCCACTTCTGGACGAATTTGCATTCTGGCCGCCTTGGTGGCGCTCGGCGCGCTCGCGTCCTTGCTCGCCGCCGAGACGGTTCAATATCCGGCGCTCAATGGTCCCTTGCGGGTTCATCCTACCAACCCGCGCTACTTCACCGATGGGTCGGGCAAGGCCATTTACCTGACCGGTTCGCACACCTGGAATAACCTCCAAGAGATCGCTCGAACTTCCGGCCCCGCCAACCCCACGTTCGATTTCAAAACCTACCTGGACTTTCTCCAGACACACCATCACAACTGCTTTCGCTTGTGGCCTTGGGAAAACGCCGCCTCTTTCAACTCCTCAGGTACCATCACCTACGTCCACGATCCGATGTCCTACCAGCGCCCGGGTCCGGGGCCTGCGCTCGACGGTCGGCCCAAGTTCGACCTGAGGCTCTTCAATCAATCCTATTTCGACCGGGTGCGAGCACGCGTGATGGCGGCGCGGGACCGGGGCATTTACGTGGCCATCATGCTGTTCCAAGGATTCAGCATCGAGAACAAGGGGCATGATGACCCGTGGAGAGGACACCCGTTCCACCGCGGCAATAATATCAACGGAATCGACGGCGATCCGAATGCAGATGGGAAGGGTCTCGAAACGCACACGCTGGCGATTGCCGCAGTGACGGCGTTTCAGGAAGCCTACGTCCGCAAGGTGATCGACACGGTGAATGACCTGGACAATGTGCTCTACGAGATCACCAACGAAGACACGGCGAGCGACGAGGACACCGCCTGGCAGGCTCACATGATCAACTTCATCAAGAGTTACGAAACCACCAAGCCCAGACAGCATCCGACGGGAATGACGGTGCAATGGCCGGCGGGCATGAACGCAACCCTTTTCGCGAGCCCCGCCGAGTGGATTTCGCCCAATGGGGACGCCGGATACCAATCCGACCCGCCCGCCGACGCCCGCAAGGTGGTCCTGAATGACACCGACCACGCGTACTTTTGGATTGCCCTGAAGCGGGATGGACTGGCAACCCAGCGGGCATGGGTCTGGAAGAATTTCACCCGGGGGAACCACACACTCTTCATGGACCCCTACGTTGATCCCACGCCGTGGTATGTCACTGGTCGCAACAATCCGGTGGGAGGAAGCCCCGATGCTTACTGGGACACGCTCCGCGAAGCGATGGGCCACACGCGCCAGTACGCGTTAAAGATGGATTTGGCTGCCATGACGCCGCAAGGAGGCCTGTCTTCGACGGGTTACTGTCTCGCCAAGGCCGGTTCGGAATACCTCGTGTATCAGCCTATTTCGAATGCTTCGTTCTCCGTGAATTTGGTGGCCGGGACGTACGAGTTTGAGTGGTTCGATCCCACTACCGGCGCCGTTGTCAACAAGGGTACGTTCACAGCTTCAAACGGCAATCGGAGCTTCACCCCTCCCTTTGGCGGGATGGCAGTATCATACTTTAAACATAAATGAGTTGCAGGCACTTCCCCACCCGCTCTTCTCCTCAATTCGTCTGCCGGAAGTTGGTGGCTCCCGTCATGTGCGATTCGAAGCGATTCTCGGGTGTATCCACGACCTTGCACTGGCTCTTGAGGTGGAAGCACGGGTGGCATGGGAGGCCGTCGTGGGAGCCAGCGATCGAAGCGGCAGGTGGATGATCTTGTTGGCGAGCAGGCTGTTCACCAGTTGGCGTGTTGTCCTGAGTTGCCAGTCCGTCATGGGGATGATCTTCCATTACGCCACGGCTAATCGGGACGTGATGCGAGGTGGAAGATCATCTGGTTGATAAAGGGCGCCTGCTCGGGGCGCACCTTGCCGTCCTCCCCAACGCAGCCATTCGGGTTCTGGCCGCTTAGACAACCCCAAGCCCACCAGTCGCCGCCGATGGGCTGCTGGTTGCCCTTGAATGTCGGCCCACCGAGCGCTTTCCCATTCAGGTAGTCGAGCAGGGTCTGCCCCCATGCTTTGCTGGCGGCCGAGGTCATCGAGGCGCCCATCTCGCCAATCCAGACCGGCGCCACGTTTTCGGTAATGAGCCAGCCCCACATATTGTTCATGCGGGCGATGTAGCCGGCGCCCGACTCCGGCCCGCGATAGCCTCCGATTTCCTTGGGATATTCATGCACCGAGTAGACCAACTTCGCCGGATTGCTCAGCACGATCGGAAGGCCGCGGACAACAGAAAGATCTCCTTCGTAGGCACCCGTCTTGTAGTTGATGACCGCCTCGCAAATGATGAGCGCGTCGGGGTTCACCGCCAGGATCGCGTTGCCGACGGACTCATACATCGCATGAATGTCGGTCGGCCCCTTGCCTCCCCAGAGCGCCGGTGTCGCCGTGTGGGCGCAGGGCTCGTTGCGGAGGTCGAACCCGATCACCGTCGAGTTGCCGGCCCAGTGCCTGGCGAACGTCACCCAGTTCGCCTGGAACTTCGCCGTGCTGACGGTGCCTTTGTTGCCAGCGCCGTCCGTCCCGTCCGTTCCCGGCCCGGTGTCGAACCACAGCCCATTCTTCTGCTGGGCGGCGTTTTCCCAGTCGCTGGGCGTAGCCTCGTTATTGTGGTTGTCGAAGACCACCTTCAATCCGACCTTTTTGCAGGCGGCGACGAATGTGTCGAGTTGCGCCATCGCGCCGGGATCGGCAAGCGTCTGGTCGATCCAGTCGACCCGGACGCAGTTGAATCCCATGGCCCGCATCGCGGCCACGTGGCCCGCGACACCTTTGAACGGCCCCGCCAACTGCAAGCGCCCGCCAACCACGTTCATCCCGGTCAGTCCAACGCTGGCGATCCGGACGGGGGTACCGTCAGGGGCGACAATCTGGCTGCCGCGAGCGCTCGGGAAGCCGGCGGGGAGCAGGACACCGGTGGAATCTGCCGGCAAGGTCGAGGTGCCTGGCGGCCCGGCTATAGCGACGCCAACAAAGATCAGGAAGCTTAGGGATAGCCCCATCAATCCCATAGGATGCGCTTGATGAAGCAAGCGTGACCCAAGCGGGGCCTGGCACCGCGCCGGCGTTGTTCTCGGCCAGTTGTACGACCAGTCCTTCCACCGATGCATCCATCGGCGGGCTTCGCGACGGGCAACCTCATCGCGCCAGGCAATGATCGTGGGGCACAAAGCTTGGCGGGCGGGATTGGCGAAGATGATCGGGGCGATATCCTCGGCGTGTTGCCGGGTGTAACACACGGGCAATTGCAGGTCAGCGCCGCTCATTCGCAAAGCATATCCCCGCCGAAAACAGAATTCCCACAACAATTCACCGGTGAACGCACTCAGCAGACGCGATACCCCGATGGTATCGGCCTCACTTAAAGCGCGAAAATCACGCAAATTCACGCATTGCTCCCTGGAATCGCCCAGCGTGCGGTCCATTCTCGATTTTCGGCCCGCCATTTCCTGAATTTCGACGCGCCATACGAGAGTGCCACCACGCCATCAAAACGCCCCATAGTCGATCCTGGAGCGTTTGGCGGTACTCCTGGGGAGCGGTCGAAAGGTTGAAATGGCCGGCTATTTAACGAATCCGGGGAAAACACGGAATCAGGACGAATACCCGGCAAGAACCGGCGGAATACTCACCGCCTGTTCTGGGCTGGCTCTCCGGCCGGCATGGTCACAATCGCGCGCGCAAATCTGCCAATAGACCTTCCAGGCGGTTAAGCAACTCCGTTTCGATCACGCCGCGGAACGGGCCGTAGTAACCATAGTAGATGAGCGATGAATCGGTTTCATATCCGCCTTCCTTGATCACGCGAGCAGAAGGGATGTAGCAGGGGACTTCGTAGGCGTAGCCGATCGGCCATGGATGATCGTCCGCCAGCATCCGCTTGATGCGGTGCGAGTAGTCAACCACCACTTCGCCGCCCATGAGCACAAAGGTCAGATCATCACCCAAACGCAGGACTGCCAGCGGCAATTTGACCGACTCCGGCAGCGGTTGACCCGCGTTCAGCAGCTTCAGGTAGGCCTCAGCCCGCAGCTTCACACTGATGTCCTGGCTCTGAGCGTCCTTCTCCAACTGCTCCCGGCCAGGAGGCGTCGCCAGCGGCAGCGCAACTTCATCGTAGGCCAGCTTGAACGCGCCGTGGACCGGGCGCATGGGACGGTCCAGCACCCCCATGACGGCGCCGGCCAGTTCCAGACCATGACGTTTGGCATCGAGCAAGAGGCCTCGGGGCGCGGGGTCGGAGTCCGCCCCCATGCCGGTAAGAAACATCGCAACCGCGCCCGGTTGGTGCGCTTCGAGGTGCTGGCGGGCGTAGGCCATGTATTCGCCTGAAACCACATACCAATCATCGCCATTGCGAACGGACGTGCCATGGCAAGCGTAGCCGAAAAGAATCGCGCGGACCGCGCCGTTGGTGCCCTTGATCCGCAGCACGGGCACGTCCCAATCCACCGGGCCGTCGGGATTGTCGCCGAACACGACGGCGTCGCCCTGGTAAACCCGGCGGTTCATGGCAAACGTGGCGCGTCCCAGGCCCTGCTCAAGCGTCGCCGCCCGGCAATCTGCGAGTGCCGCCCCCACGACCTCCACCAATTTGGCCTGCAGAGACCGGCTGTATTTCTCGATGCGCTCGCGATCCGCCGCTGAAGGTTGGGCCATGTCGGTCAGCGTCTGTTCCAGCACCGGCGCCGAATGCGTGTGGCTGGAGACGACGGCGACCTCCCCGCGGCCAAGCTGGAACTTGTCGGCAAGCTGTTGCAGGACCGGTTGCATGAAAGCGTGGCTCACCTCGCAGTTATCCAGCGCGACGAACACAAACCGCTTCCCGGACAAATTCTTCAGCGCCAGGGCTTCGACTAGGAGCGGTTGGTCCAACTTGTCGGCGGCCCGCTTCCGGCCCGCGTAGCCGGCCAGCCGGATGGGCAACTCCGGGGTGATGTCGCGCACGGCAATCCCGATCTCCGGGTTCGAGTTGACGGCCGCGATTGCCGGCGCGGCCGTGAATGGCACGAGGCTCAAAATCAGCCAGGTGCGCCAGCAGCGATGAAAAAAGCATCCATGTTTCATATCAACCTCCTTCAGGTACGCTTCGCCGAAGCCTGCGGTCAGCTCGGCGGCCCGATCCTGCTATTCCATTTTTGGATCATTCATTGGCTTTCGCCAGGACCGCGCTGTGAGCCTGAATCTTGCGAACTGCTTCGATGATTTGGTCCATGTCACTGCGGCCGGCCAGAAGCATATTCTGGGTCATTGCGACCGTCGTTTCACAGACTTGCCTGTTGCCTTTCAGTTCCTGGAAGCTGTCGAGGTAGGCTTTGAGCCGCGCGGCGCTCCAAAGCCGTTTAAAGCCGCGCGAAGCAATCGCCTCGTCGAGCAGGCCGTCGTAATACTGCTCGTGATACACGGCCCCGCAAGGGACACCTTCGGCCGACATTGCCCGCGCGAACTTGTCGCGCGACAGACCGTTGAACTGCGCCGCGTCGTAGCGGAGCGGGTAGAGATGCCATACTGCCCGGCTGTCTTCCGGTAGCCGGACCGTCGTGATGCCGGGAATTTGCCCAAGGTTCGCGCTCAGGTAGTCGGCGTTGGCGCGGCGGATGGCGGTCTCCTTCACCAGTTTGTCGAACTGCTGGGTGAGGATGACGGCCTGGACCTGGGTCATCCGATAGTTGCCGCCGCGAGTGAAACTGCCGTTTCCCTGGTTGGTTCCGCAAGCGCGGCCGCAGTTGTGGTAGGAGTGGCACCTGTCAATCAGCTCGTCGCTCATGCCGGTGATGGCGCCGCCTTCGCCGGAGGGAATGTGCTTGGATTCCTGGAAGCTGAAACAGCCCAGGTCGCCAAGGGTGCCGCACTTGCGGCCCTGGTACTCCGCCAGCCACGCCTGGCAGGCATCCTCGACCACGGCGAGCTTGTGTTTGCGGGCGGTGGCGTTGATGGGCTCCATGTCGCACGGCAGGCCGAAGATATGAACGGGCATGATGGCGCGGGTTCGTTCCGTGATCCGGCTCTCGATTGAGGCCGGGGCGATCGTGAGCGTGGCCGGATCCGTGTCGGCCAACACGGGCAGGGCGGTTTTGGCGAGGATGGCACTGTAACTCGCATTGAACGTGTAGGGCGAAACAATCACCTCGTCGCCGGCGTCCACGTCCAGGACGTGCAGGCTGACAATGAGTGCCGTGGTGCCGCTGGCAGTGGCCAGACAGCGTTTGGCGCCAAGCAACCGCGCGTAGTTTCTCTCAAACTCCTCCACATGGTGGTCGGAGCCGCGGAACCAGTGGCCGCTCCGAAGCACCTTGAGCACGTCGGGCTCCCAAGCTTCGCGCCACTCTGGCCACTTGGCCCAGCCTTCTTGGCGGACGGGTGTGCCCCCAAGCAGGGCGGGCTTCGGCGCCTCCGCAGCGAACACCTGGGGAGCGCGCTCGGCGCTGAGCCACCCAAGGGCGATCGAACCCGCCGCGGAGGTCCGGATGAAACCACGTCGTGTCACGCGTTTCCTCATAGGTTTGCTCCTTCTCTGGATTTCGCTGCGTGCACAGTATCGTTGATGCAAGGTCAATCTGGTGTGCTGCTTTGCTTTGTAGCCGGCATAGTCACTCCCCAGAGTGGCACAATCAAGATATTTGTAGGTTTCAGCCGCCGCTTCGCCACCCATTGTCCTGAAGCCAGTGCCAGGGAAGCCTTACCCCATTGGGGGGATGCCTGAGCCGCGCTGCCGGCAGTTCACGGGAAGACTTTGGGCCGCTGGGGTGCAATTCACGAAACGTTCGCATGCCGACCGGTCTGCTTGAAGTCGGCGAACCTAGCCGGTTCGACTTGGAGCATCTGCGCGCGGGTCGGGATATGCGGCGAGTCCTGGCCGGTGGCGGCAACGATGGCTGGGCGCACGACTTCTTCCGGAAAAGCGGCGTAGAGATTGTGGCTTGCCCATGGGCTCTTGGGCGAAGTACTCCACGCTGGATCCGCCGACCGTAAACATGCTCGGATGGACCACCTCGCCGTTGACGACGTGTCCGGGTTGCGGCCCCAGTGGGACCATCAGACTGACGCTACGTGCCAACGTCGAAGCATGAACAACCGTCGAAACCGGGATGTGAACACAATGCAGGTTCGCGTGGCTGAGGGGCGTAACTTCCAGCGAGCCAAAGATTCCCCGCTGTTTTCGACGGAACAGCTTGGCAGCATGAGGGCATGACGCCTGAAACCAAGTTAACGCAAGTCGTTGATTTGGATGGTGCCGACGGAGGGGGTTGAACCCACACACTCTTTCGAGTACCAGATTTTGAGTCTAGCGCGTCTGCCAATTCCGCCACGTCGGCAACCTGACCACCATAACTTATGCGGTTAAGTCGTTGAAAGCATGACGATTGCACCCGTGTTGCCGTCTGAAACGCCTCGCAACGCTGAGCCACAAGGCCGCAACCGCAAGCTCACGCCGATACCGATACACCAAGGTTCTCGATCACCGCAAGCACGCAATTCGCGGCTTGTGGCGGCGCAACGGGAGCTTCGTCGCCCGGATCACCGTCGAAGACGACAGCGGCCGCAAGGCGGTCAAATGGGTGCCCTTGCAGGCCCAGACCGTGGCCGAAGCCCAGGACGAGTTCCGCAAGCTGCTGGTCGAACGAAGCGAGAACCGGCTGCGGCACATCGGACAGTGTCCGCGATTCGCTGAATACCTGGAGCAGACCTGCCTGCCTCGCCTGGCGGCATTCGGCAAGAAGCCGGATACACTGGTGACGGAAACCGGTCACCTGGGCGGCTGGTGCGAGCGCATCGGGCACCTGCATCTGGACAAGGTTCGCCCGCACCACATCGCGGCGCACCTGCAAAAGCTCAAGGAGAGCGGCAAGGCCAACCGGACCTGCAACCTGGCGCTCGCCATGATCCGCAACGTGCTCAAATCGGCTCGCGTGGACGGCTTCATCAAAACGCTGCCGGTGGAGGGCATCCAATGGCAGCGCACGGAACGCAAAGCCACGGCGCCCCCTCAATCCTCCTGGAACGGCGTCAGGTCAATCGGCGGCGAG
Source organism: Verrucomicrobiota bacterium (assembly GCA_050012855.1). Taxonomy (GTDB): domain Bacteria; phylum Verrucomicrobiota; class Verrucomicrobiia; order Limisphaerales; family J093; genus JAJXZJ01. The sequence goes on from JBEKGJ010000005.1 coordinate 34,401, forward strand.
GCCAATCCCTTCTTCAAGCTGGCCACCGACTGGTCGAGCATCTTGAGCGTGCGCGCCGGGACGGCCTGCGGCAGCACCAGCACGCGCGGCTCCAGCAGGTAGCAGCCGTTGGACAGGGCCTTGACGTGGAAGTACTTCGTCTTGGCGTTCCGCAGGCTGATGCGTTTTTTTGCGTCGGCGGCCACGTCATGGCGCTCGATGACGGCGATGCCGCCGGTTTCTCTTTTTCGTCCGAGGGTTGCTGTCGGCATGGCGGCAATCTGGTGGGAATTCCCACCAACCTCAAGGGGCAACGGTCATCGTCATGCGTGAACCGCCGGGGTCTTTGGGAAAGTCGCGTGCCGGTCAGGCGACTCGCCGAACGCAATTTCCGCCTTTGCAGCCGTCGTCCGCGCCGGTACTCTCGCACCCATGCCGCCCAAGCGAATGAGTTCGTCCGCTGCCAGCTCACAACTGTCTTTGGGGATTCGAGACACTGAGCAATCAGCGGCCATCGTCTGCCGGGGAATTTTCTCGTTCAATTACCTTCAACAGCACTTTGCAAAATCAGAAGGTTTTCCAACGCCCGGAGACGCGCAGCCGGTTTACGAGCGGCTGAAAAAACGCTGGCTCGAAGATTATGTCGGCTTGTCCAGACGCAAAGAAGCCTACACGCGCACTCAATTCCTTGACCCGCTCCTGAATGAAATCGGATGGGCCTTTATACCGGAACAAGATTTGCCGTCCAAGGCGGTCACGCGAAAGCGCCCCGACTATTGTCTTTTCCTGAATGGTGAAGCCCGCCAGCGCGCGGCGAAGGAATCCGATACCGCGGATGTTTTCCGTGAAGCCGCGACCGTTTTGGAAGCCAAGAAGGTGCAACATTCTCTCGACGAGATTTCCGAGGAGGAGACGCCGGGCTGGTTTCCAAGCCAACAAGTCCAAAATTACCTTCATAACGCCAAAGACAAAACCGGCCAGCGTTATTTCAATTGGGCGATTCTGACGAACGGCAACGAATGGCGTCTCTACTGCGAACAAGCGCCGACTGACGCCTGTTTCGCCTTTCAGTTGGCGCACGAAGAAGAATTTTGTTCGCTTGACGATTTCCGTTTGTTTCTCGCGCTGTTTCGTCCGCAGTCATTCGAGCAGGATGAGGAACGGCTCTGTTTGCTGGACAGACTCCGCGAAGAATCCCTCACCAGCCAAGCCCAACTCGAAAGCAATCTACGAAAGCGGATATTGGACGTCCTTGAAGACCTGGCCAATGGCTTCCGCGATTACCCTGCTAACGAGATCACCCAAAAGGATTTTCCGGCGCTCTACGACAACTCCCTGATTTTTCTCTACCGTCTGCTTTTCGTGCTTTACGCCGAGAGCCGGGGATTGCTGCCCGTCAAACCGAGCGGCTACGGTTCAAAGAAACGCTACCGCGAAAAGTTTTCGCTCGCCCGGCTCGTCAAAACGCTGCGCGACAAAAACAGTTTCCCCAGCGGGGCCTTCGCGGAGCTTTACGAGGATTTGGTCAAGTTGTTCCGGCTGATTAACGGCGACAAGCCGGAGCAAAACGAGGAGTGTAAAGTCACCCGGTACAATGGCGGGTTGTTCAATCCGCAGTTGCATCCGAGAATTGAAACATGGCGTGTCAGTGACAAGGCGCTCGCCAACGTCCTGCGCCAACTCATTTTCGCGCAACCGCCCGCACGAAGCTCCACGCGCCAGCAGCAGATTTTTACTGACGAGGCGATTGACTACGGCCTGCTTGAAGTCCGGCAGCTTGGCGACATTTACGAGGGATTGCTCGGCGCAATTCTTGAAGTCAATGACAAGGGCAGGCTCGAATTGCGAAACCCGAACGGCGAGAACCACCGGCACGGAATCTTTTACACGCCGGACTGGGTTGTCCGCTATTTCATCCGCGAAGCCTTGCAACCGCTGATTGACGAAATTGAAAAACGACCGAAAGTCGAAGCGGCGCTCAAGGCCAAGTCGGACGAAAAGAAGCGCGACAACAGTTTTGCTTTCGCCGTCTTGGGATTGAACCTCGTTGACCCGGCAATGGGCAGCGGCCATTTCCTTGTCCGCGCCACGGAATGGCTGGCGGAGCAAATCGTTTATCATCCGACAACGCAGACCATGACGGAGAAAATTGTCGCCAACGGCGAGAAGGGCCGCTCGCGTCAAGAGATTCAGAAAGACAAAAAAATTCCCGTCGCCCCCGGCGCGTCGCAGGAGCAAGCCGAAATTGCCTACTGGCGGCGGCGCGTTGTCGAAGCCTGCATTTTCGGCGTGGACGTGAATCCGCTCGCCGTGGAACTCGCCAAGCTCTCGCTCTGGCTGACGTGTATTGCCGCCGATGAACCGCTGAACTTCCTCGACCACCATTTGCGGACGGGCAACTCGTTGCTTTGGGCAAACCCGGACGAAATGCAGCATCTTCCGCTTTCGAGCGAAGCGGAACGGAAGCAAATCACTTTCAACCTCGGCGCGAAACTTTCCGAAGCCGTCAAGGCCATCATCGCTGAAAATCACGAAATCGAGGAAACCGCCAGCACCGAAATGGAACTGGTCAAGAAAAAGGAAAACCGCTGGAAGATCGTCCGCGATAAACTCCGCCCGTTCCTTTACTTCGCCGATGTCTGGTTGGCGGCACTCGACGGTTTGCCTGTCAACGAACTCAATTATCAGATGCTCGCCCGCGCCGAACTTGAACCCGGCGAACTCGACAACCAGGAGAAAGCCGACGCAAAAAGACTGCGCGAATCGCTCGCCGCCGACATGAAAAAGATACGCGACGAGAAGAACCCCGACGCACTCAACCCGTTTCACTGGCGCTTGGAATTTCCCGACGTGTTTTTTGAAACTGACGGCCAGCCGCGCCCGGAAGCCGCGCGCGGATTTGACGCCGTGCTCGGCAATCCGCCTTACATTTCCACGCACACCAGCGAAGGCGAAGGCTGGCGCGACGCGCTCGAAAAACGCGCCGGTTACTTGGAAGACCTTTACGTTCACTTCACCGATTTGGGTTTTCAACTGCTCCGCCCCGGCGGGCGATTCGGCTTCATCGTTTCCGACACGTTTTTCACGCTGGCGAGCAAATTGCGAATGCGCGAAATGCTCCAAACTCACGGACTCAACATTCTCGGCCAGTGCGATCCGTTTGACGCGACCGTTGACGCCGCGATTTTCGTCGCGTGCAAGGCTACGCCGAATTTCCCGGCGCACGGCAAGGAAACGCTCTTTGTGCAAGCCCGCCCCCGCAAAGACGCTGACGGCAGAACCACCAAGCCGGACAAGGATTTGCCGACGCTGAAATCCATCGGCGACCTGAAATTTTCCGATACAACCAAGCTCGCCGGCGGCGCGGGCGAAGTGCAACACGGCGAACATGGCTGTTTGCGGTTTCATCGCGTGCCGTCTGCGCTCTACCGCGACGCGCACAAACAGGTTTTCTTTGAACCGCGCCCCGGCACGTTGCGGCTGTTTGAAAAATTCAACGAGCCGGTCAAAAAACTTGTCGGCGAATGGTGGGAACGGATTGAGACTTCGCAGAAATTCGCGGACAACCACGCCGACATTGCCGCGTATCACAAAACTTTGAAGCCGGGCGACGTGACGCTCCTTGGATTGATTGCCGAAGGCGGCCAAGGGTTGGCGACGGCAAACAACGCGCGATTTCTCGGCTACTTGGATGGCACGCCACCAGCCGTGGGAATTAAAGCCAGCCGTGAGGAATGGACAAAACGCTGGCTCGCGGACGCGGAAATCAAATCCGTATTTCTCGGCTTGCTCGCTCAAAACGGCGGCGACGCGGCCAAGCCGACACGCAATGTTGCCGCATGGGAAGCGTGCGTTGAACCGCTCAAACAAAACAAACAGAATTTCTCGCTGGCGAAACTCGGCTTCACCAAGTCAGACCTTTACCGCGTCGTTTTGCCGGACTTGATTGCCACGCCGGACGATTTCAGATTTGCGTGGCAGTCGCGCAAGGCGGAATTGCTGAAACACTGGCGCAAGGAAGCCGCGTTGAAAGATTTTTGGGAAGGCGACTTGGGATTGAATTTTGACAAAGCGAAATTAGATAAGTTGCGAAAGCAGGCGGACGTTTCCGACACGGAATTTTGCGAGCTGTGTCAGGAATTACAAACTTGGGTGAAGGAAAGGCGCAAGCCGTGGAAATTGCTCGGCTTGCGCTCCGCTGAAACTTACGACGATCCGACGGACGCGCCGCGCATTGCCACGATTTACAACGGGCTTTACGGACGCGCGCAATTCGTGCCGTTCCGCAAAGGCGACCCGGAGGGCAATCGCTGGTTGGACAATAACCCGCTATTTATTGAATGGTCACATCCAAACGTGAAATTCCTTTTCGAGAATAGCGGCAAGCCGGAAAGCGGAATGCCAGTTGTAAGAAATCCACATTTGTATTTCACGGAGGGTGTAACATGGACCCGTGTGGCAAACCACGTAGCAATGAAAGCGCGCCTGCAACCTCGTTGTGTGTTCGATTCCGATAGCGTTCGACTCACGCCTGTCAAAGACACGCTACATCCCGCAGCGTTTTTAGCTCTATTCAATAGCGATATCGTGAGCTACATAAAAATGAAATTCTTGCAGCACACCGCAAAATGGGAAATCGGCAACATGCGTCAGTTGCCGCTGGTGATGCCAGCGCGCGGGCAAGAAAAACGATTGACAGAATTGGCGGAGCGGGCGATGGAAGCTAAGCGGCTGATTTTCGCGGGCGTAACGCCGTCAAACGATTTGGTTGCCCGCGTTCGCGCCTTGTCGGATGAATTGGGCGCGAAAGCCCCGGCGTATCTGCGCCCGTCCGCGCAACGGAAATTGCTCCACACCGCCGCCGATTGTCTGGCCGTGCTCGAACTGGCCGTGAACTGGGAAGCGGAAAAACTCTACGGCGTGGAAGGATTCGGCCCATTCGACGAATTTTGAAAACTCCGGCATCGCCGCCGAGGCGACGCTGGCTACTAAGTCGCTGCCGCAAGCGGCGACTGCCTGAAAGCGATTCAAAAGCGAGGATTCAGTGAAAACGAAATCAGGAACGTTGAGTGTGCCGCAGAAATTCACCTGAATATATCCGGGCCAAAAGGCGCTGTTCTTTTTGAGCTTGGGCTTCCGGCGTGACGAGTGGGAGCCACTGGCGGCGGCTTTCCTCAAAGTCGCCGAAAGACACCCCATTTCGAAGAGTATGGCATCTCCTCACGGACGGAAGTAGATTGTGGAAGGTCGAATTGAGACCCCCGGCGGAAAGACGCCGTGGGTGCGGACGGTTTGGGCTGTTGACCTGGGCCTCAACACGCCGCGTTTGGTGACGGCCTATCCGCAGGAAGAATGAAAGACGAATATGATTAAAGAGCACGAACGAGTGGTGTTGAAGGCGGTGCTGCCCCGCGATGGGCTGGAGGCCGGGGACGTGGGCACGGTGGTCCATGTCTATCGGGACGGACTGGCCTACGAGGTCGAGTTTACCACGCTCGATGGCCGGACAACGGCCGTCGTGACGGTGGAAGCGGCCCAGGTCCGGACCGTCGGCCGACGTGAAATCACCCACGCCCGCGAGCTGGCTCCGACCTGACGGCCAAGGAAATCAAAACCGTGCCGGGCACAGTCAAATGAAATTGCCCAACGCCCAATTAGCCACCGTGCCGGAGCGGAAGGTGACGCATTATCTGCTCAATCCCGCGCATCCCGCCGGTGGGAGCAAGGCGTGGTTCTTTCTCCGTTTCGGTTTCAACGTGGCGGCATGGCAAGAGCTGGCGGAGGCGCTGGTTCGTCATGCGCGCGAGAATGAAGTTGTGGCGACGGAACCAACGCTGCATGGCCGACGCTACGTCGTGGAAGGACGGTTGCTGGCACCGGACGGCACGAGCTTGAATGTTCGCAGCGCATGGTATATTGATGTCGTTGGTAGTGCGCCGCGCTTTGTGACCGCACATCCATTGCCGAGATTATGAACACAATCGATGAACTGGACGCCGTGGCCTTGACCTGCGACCTGCCGGCCCACGGCTTGGTGCGCGGGGACGTGGGCACGGCGGTATTGGTGCATGGCCAGGGCGCGGCGTTCGAGGTGGAGTTCGTCGGCTACGACGGCCACACCGTTGCGCTGCTGACTTTGGAACGAGGCCAAGTGCGTCCACTCCAAACGCACGACATTCCACACGCGCGGGAATTGGAACACGCCTGACCGGAAACCAAGGCCGGTGAGGCAACTGGTGGAGCGGATTTTGCCGGCGAAGCAGTGGGACGCGGGGGCGGACGTGGGCGCGTTGGAACGGGAGCTGGACGAGTTGGTATATGCGGGCTACCGCCTGCGCCGAGGCTTCGGCAGGCAGGCGGCCCGACGCCGGAGGAGATCAAAATCGTGGAGTCAGCGGCGCCAGGATGTTGCCCAACGTCCACCTGGCCGTGGTTGAGCCGGAGAAGAGCGTGGATTGTCTCCTGAACCCTGCGCATCCGGACCGTGACGGCAAGGCGGCCCGCGTCGCGGAGCGACGTTTGACGCCAGAACCGATGCCCTCGTCTCTGCTCCAGCCGTCGCTCCGCGACGCTCCTGTTCTTGGGCTTCGCGAACCATGGGTTCAAACCCACGGCTAGCCTCACCGCGTCGCGCCGCGAGACGCCTTCCGACTCAGCGGGTCTTCCCCGGAATTCCGTGAAGAACGTTTTTTGGGGTGGATTCGGGCAAGGGATCGCTTATAAAGCGGACCAACCATGAACTCGCCTGAATTCCTGCTCCGGTGGCTGCTGCGCATCTTCGGAACTTCCGCGGCGTTTGCTTTGATCGCGGTCGTGATGCCCTATGACTGGATGAATGTCATCCACCAGCGCCTGGGCATGGGGACGCTCCCGAACATGCCGGTCGTCGGTTACCTGGCTCGGTCGGTTTCGCTTTTCTATGCGTTGTTGGGTGGCCTGCTGTGGGTGCTGGCGGCGGATGTCCGTCACTATCGCGCCCTGCTGCTGCGTTTGGGCGCGGGTATCATCTTCTTCGGCCTGGTGCTGTTGGTCGTGGACAATGTCGAGGGTCTGCCGGCGTTCTGGGCGCGCGGCGAGGGGGCGATTGACAGTCTTTTCGGCCTGGTAATCTGCCTGCTGGCCGCCCGGATTAAACCGGAGGAAAAGTAAACAGCCATGATTCCCGGTTGTCCTCCGGGTCACCAAGCGATGAGCGGGCGAGTCCGGCTGGCCGGTCAGTGCATCGCCACCGCGCAGGTCCCCAAGCCGCCGCGATAGAAGTTGAACTGGACGTTCGGGTGGTCCGCCAGCAGCGACATCGGCACCGCCGGGTCCGCGATTTTCCGGGCAATCATCAAGGTGGTCAGGCGTTGGCCAAACGGGTTGTCGTGGTTGCCGGCGTGCCAGATGGAAACCTTCTCCGCCTGCCAGGTCTCCACCGGTCCAACACTGATCGCCTGGGTTGGCACCAGTGAAATGTTGCCGCCGCCGCTGGTGCGCGCATTTTGCGAGATGGTCAACGGATGCAGGTCCACGACCCGCGTGGCCAACTGGCGGAACACGGCGGGCGCGGGTGGTTCATCCTTGAACTTGCCGCGGCGGCGGGGCGGATCGTTGAACGCCCAGTGTTTCACGTCGCCCTGACCGCCCTGCATGACGGCGCAGCGAACGCCGGCGTTCCAACTGGCGCGGTAGGCGCGCGTGTCGGCTTTGGGGAAGTGCAGGTTCGTGTCGGGCATGACCAGCTTCCGGTCAATGCGGCTGAAGCAGAGTTCACGGTCGGCCTTCTCGAAGGACAACGGATGGGTGACGGGCACTTCGCGTCCGTCCAGCACCCATTCGTCCATGCCCCAGAAATGGGCGGTGTGGAGTTTGAGTCCGAGGGCGTTGACGATGCGGGCCACCAGCGGCAGTTGCTCCGTTGGGCCGATGGGGCCGCAAATGCCGACCGGGTTGTCCGCAGTGGATGCGCGCCAGGCGCTGACGTATTCGAGCGCCTCGGCCAGATAGAATTCCTCCAGCGTGTCGTAGAACACGACCCGAAAACCGGGCCGCGCGAGGCGGAGGATTTTCTGCGGGGTCAGTGCCGCGGCGTCGCGGATGAGGTCGGCGTCGAGCGTGGTATAATCCCACCAGTCGGGGGCAATGGAACTGAGTTGGCGCATAAGGTGAAGGTTGATTGGGAGTGAACGGTCATCATTTGCGGGAAGCAGGTCGGTGGCAGACGGATTTGGACAACGTGACCGCGAGTGGATCGGCGCCTTCCGCGGCAAAGCCGAGGTTGAAATGCCGCCACCAGCCTTCGGCGTGTTTGAATCGGCGCGACATCCGGCCCACGGCCCGCGAGCACTCGTCGAGCATCTGGCCCATCGAGTCGAGGTCCTGGCTGGATTCGAGCCAGGTGCGCTGGCTTTCGTGGGCGGCGAGCGCCTGGTGCTTGAGGTCGTGGACGGCAGTGGTGTTGACGAACAACTCCGGAACGGTCAAACCGCCGAGCGGATCGTGGAGACCATGCGGAACCGAATGATAGACGACCGTTTCGCCGGGGAACGGCGGCCGCGGCGGAACCGTGCGATAGTTCGGCATGCCGCGGGCAAAGGTGGCCGTCACCACCAAACGGCAGGTGTTCGTGTGATCCTCCATGTAATCCACCGGCGGCTGGGTCAACACAATGGCCGGCCGCACTTCCCGGATGACGGCGGCGAGCCGGCGCAGCAGCTTGTCCGCGTAGAAAATCTCCAGGTCGTGGCACAGGCTCGGATGATGGCGCGCACCCAGGATGGCGGCGGCCCGCCGGGCCTCGCGGGCGCGCATCCGGCCGAGCGTTTTGGCGTCGAAGCGGGTGCCGCCACACGAGCCATCGGCAACGGTCATGGTGTGCGTTTCCCAGCCGGCCTGCTTGAGCAGCAGCAGCGTGCCGGCCATGTGGAATTCGATGTCGTCCGGATGGGCCGCGATGGCGAAGGCAGCAGGCATGGTGATTCAGAGTCGGTGCAATCGAGTTAGTGTCGGCGACGTGTGCGGTTCAGTCAGTTTTCAAGGTTGATCGTCTTCTCGAATCTGCCGTAACGCAGGGCCAGCGTTGGCAGCACCAGCAGGTTCAGGGTGGTGGAGGTGACCAGGCCGCCGAGGATGACGATGGCCATCGGGCCTTCGATTTCGCGGCCAGCCTCGCCCGTGCCCAAGGCGAGCGGCAACAGGCCGAGGCCGGTCACCGTCGCCGTCATCAACACCGGCATCAACCGTTCCGACGCGCCGCGGATGGCGGCGTCCCAGCCCCAGGTCATGCCTTCCTCGTTCACCAAATGCTCGAAATGCGAAATCATCATGATCGAGTTCCGCGCCGTGATGCCGAAGAGCGTCACGAAACCGACCAGCGAGCCGATCGTGAGCGCGCCCTGGCCCGACTCGCCCAACACACTGCCCAGCCAGACGGTCAGCACGCCGCCGACGAGGGCGAACGGCACGTTGACCAGCACGAGCAGGAGGTTGCGGATGCGGTGAAACACCACACTCAGCAACAGCAGGATGCCGACCGCGGCGATACCGGAGTGCAGCAGCAGTTCGCGCTGGGCCCGCGCCTTCGCCTCGGCCGCGCCGCTGAACTCCGCGTAAACATTCTTTGGAAAAGCGACCTTCGCCGCGACCTGCCGCCGCGCCTCGTCAACAAAGGAGCTGACGTCGCGCCCGGTGACGTTGCAGGTCACCGTTTGCCGCCGGCGCGCGCCTTCGTGCAGGATCGAGAAACGGCCGCTGGCCGGGTAGATTTCGGCCAGTTCCTGCAAGGGAATCCGGCTGCCCGAGGGGCTGCGCAGCAGCAGCGCGCCGATGGTTTCCGGGTCGCGCCGTTCCGCTGGCGCCAGGATCACCGCCACGTCGGCCACCTGGTTGCCGCGGTGGCTTTGGGCGACGACGGTTCCCTGAAAAGCCGTGTCCAGCGCTTCGAGCACTTCGACCGGGCGGAAACCAAACTGCGTAAGGCGGTCCGGTCGCAGCTTCACCGCCAGGCGCGGCGCTCCAGGTGGCGCCTTGACCTTCACGTCGGCCTGCCCGCGCACGCTCAGGAGCGCGTTCGCGATTTCCCGGGCCTTGGCATCGAGCACATCCAGGTCGTCCCCGAAAACATTGACGACCACGGGCGCCGTTTCGCCGGTGAGCGTTTCGCCGATGCGGTCACCCAGGAACGTGAGGACCTCGAACTGGAGGCCGGGAAACTGTTGAAGAATGCCGCGGATTTCGTCGGGCATGCGCGCTTCCGCGCGGGCGGGCATGGGCTGGAGGTCAACGTGGAACTCGCTCCGGTGCGGGTCCCAGGTGTCTTCGCCCAGCTCGGCCCGACCGATCTGTTGTTCGACGGTGGCGATGTGATTGGAATCGGCCAGCAGCGACCGGGAAATCAGCGTGCCGAGGCGGAACATTTCCGGGAGCGAAGTGCCGGGGGTCGCGACCACCTGGAGGACGAGGTGGCCTTCCCGGAAATCGGGCATGAACCCGCCCCCGAGCGAGGGCAGGCGGGTGGCGGCCAACCCGCAGACGACGGCCACCGCCACGATGATGGTGCGCGGCCAGCGGGCGACGAATCCCAGCACGGCGCGGTAGCCGGTCTTGAGCCGGTGTTGCAACCAGGGTTCCTCGGCCCGGGCGGCGCCGCGGTTGAACACCAGGAACGCCAGCGCGGGCGTGACGGTCAACGCCACCAGCAGCGAGGCCATGATGGCCAGGATGTAGCTCAGCGCCAGCGGGGCGAAGAAGCTGCCCTGGAGACCGGTGAGCGTGAGCACCGGCAGGAAAATCAAGGCTACGATGAAGGTGGCGAACACGACCGAGCGCCGGACTTCGAGCGAGGCGGCGAGCACCACGCCGAACACGGGGCGCGGCGTCGCGAGCGCCTTGTTCTCGCGCAGCCGCCGGAAGATGTTTTCCACATCAATGATCGAATCGTCCACCACTTCGCCCAGGGCGATCGCCAGGCCGCCGAGCGTGATGGTGTTGATGGTGATGCCGAATTTCTCGAGCACGATGACCGCCGTGAGCAGCGACAGCGGGATGGCGGTCAGCGAGATGCCGGCGGTCCGCGCGCTGCCCAGCAGGAGGAACAGCACCACGGCCACCAGCACGCCGCCCAGCGCGAGCGAGTGTTTCATGTTGCGGAGGGCGGCTTCAATGAAGGTCGCCGGTCGGTGCAGCCGCGGATACACGGTGATGCCTTCCTTCGCGAACACGGGCTTGAGTTCCGCCAGGGCGGCTTCCAGTGCCAGCGTGACTTCCATCGTGTTGGCGCCGTACTGGCTCGACATGGTCATCAACACACCCGGCCGGCCCATCACGACGGAATCGCCATACTTGGGTTCGGCGCCTTCGACGACGCGGGCCACGTCCTTGAGCCGGATGCTGAAACCGTTCGTGTGGGCCACGACCACCTCGCCCAGCACCTCGGGGGTGAGGGCCTGCCCCTCGGTCTGGATCGTGATCCGCTGGTTGCGGGTCTCGACGAACCCCGCGCCCATGACCGCCGTGGAGACACGGGCCACGTTCAACACGTCGGACAGGGCGAGGTCGTAGGCGAGCAACCGGTCGGGCAGCACCTGGATCTGAAGTTGCCGCACTTCGCCGCCGAACAAGCTGCACTTGGCCACGCCGGGTACGGAAAGGAACCGCGGCTTGAGGGTCCAGTCCGCAAAGGTCCGCAGCTCCATCGGGGTCAACCGGTCGCTGACCAGGCCGATCTTGAGCATGTCCATCGTGGAGGACGTCAGCGGGGTCATCCGCGGGGTCTTGACCGTGGTGGGCAGCGCGCCGGCGGTTTCCGCCAGCTTCTCGGCGAGCATTTGCCGGGCGCGAAACACGTCGGTGCCCTCCTTGAACACCGCGGTGACGATCGAGAGCCCCTGGATGGACTCCGAGCGGAGCGATTCCATGTCGCCCAGTCCGTTGACCATGGATTCGATCGGCAGGGTGACCAGCAACTCGACCTGTTCGGGCGCGAGGCCGGAGCACTCGGTCTGAATCACGACCTGTGGCTGGACGAAGTTCGGGAACACGTCGAGCTTCGCGTTGCTGACGACGTAGATGCCGTAAGCCAGCAGCACGCAGGCCAGCGCCACCACGATGCCGCGAAACTTCAGCGAGAAATGGACCAGGGCGTTGAGCATCGGAGCAACCCGGAGATCAGCGGTTGGCGCAGTTCCCGTTCATTCCTCGCCTCCCTGGCCTTTGAACTCTTCCGAGAGCAGTTCCTGCGCGCCGACGACCACTACCTTGTCCTGCGCCTGGAGGCCCTCGCGAACGAACCAGCCCGTGTCCAGTGGTCGTTCCAGCACGACGCCTTTGCGGACAAACGTCTCGTCGCCCGTCTGGAGATAGACAAACACCCCGCCTTCATGGCGCAGCAGCCCGTCCCGCGGAACCACCACCCCGGACACCGCCTCACCGGGCACAGTCAGCCAGGCGACAACCGCCGCGCCGGCTGGCAGCGGGTTGATTTTCTGGAGGAAGAGGAAACCCTGCGCCTGCATCTGCGGGTCGGCGCTGGGTGCGGGACCCATGTATTGCGCTTCGTGCAGCGCGTCGGGCGAAGCGATGGGGGCAACGCGGCCCTGGGTCGGCGGTGTTGCGAGTGAAGTTCCGAGCGGTAAATCAACGCGGACCAGCGCAGCTTCCTGGACCGCGAGCGCCTGGAAGAAGGCGGGCAGATCCGGCTGGCTTGCCACCGCCTTGCCCCAGCCCAGCAGCAGGCGTGGCCCGATCGAATCGAGCAGGATTTGATCCTTGCGCATGGCCGCCTCGGCGGTTTCGAGGGCGCGGGCGGAGGCATTTTGATTTTGAGAGTTGAGCGTCTTGAGCCGCTCGAACTCGCGGGTCGAGGCCTGAAGTGCGGTCTGCGCCCCGGCCAGCTCGGTGATCAGCGCACCCAGCGGCGCGGGGTCGAGCACGCGGCCGTAAGCCTTGATTTCGGGTTTCAGACTCGCCGCGGCGAGCGGCGCAGTCTGCAGTCCCATGCGCGTCTGCACGTTGCGATCCAGCTTGAGGAACGTCTCCCCATTGGTGCCGTGGTGGACGAAGGAAGCCTCCTTGGTTTCCGCAGGGGTTTCTGGTTTCGCGGCGGACCCTCCAGCCGGCCGCAGAAAATACCAGGCGGCCAGGGCTCCCAGCGCGAGGCCGACGACAATGCCGAGCAGGACCTTCTTCATGGTTTAGCAGATGGAGCCGAGGCGATCCGGCCCGATTCGAGGAGGGGCCAGGTGTCGCGGGGCAGTTGAATGGCGTCTTCGAGCTGGCCGACCGCCGCTTGGGCCTTCACCCGGGCATCGAGCAACGCCAGGTCGTTGACGCGCGCCTCCAGTTGCGCGGTGGCGAGCTCAAGCTGGTCGGCCGCGCCGGCCTTGAGCCGGGCGTCCACGGCCGTGGATTGTTCGCGGGCCAGATCGGCAAGCTGGACCTGCCGGCGCGCCTGATCGGTGGTGGCGGCAAGCCCGGCCAAAGCGCGGTCAACCTCGGCAATGATCTTTGCCTGCAAGGCGACGAAGCGTGCCGCCGCCTCCTCGCGTCGCGCCCGGGCCTCGGCGATCGGTCCCTGATTCTGGTTCAGAACCGGCAACTCGGCCGCGATGCCCAGCGTCCACTTATGCTCGCCCTGATCGAACTGGTAACCCGGACTGATGTGGACGTTGGGATATTGCCTGGCGATTTCCAGTTGGAGCGCGGCCTCGGTGGACGCGTAGTCGGCGAGGGCCGCGAGCACGTCGGCGCGGCCGAGCAACGCGCGCTGGCGGGCGGCGTCCGACGTGAGTCTCGGCAGGGCGTCGGTGGGGAGATCGAGCGTGAAGTCGAACCGCGCCTCCGCGATCGCCTTCAACGGCAGACCCACCGCCTCGGCGATGCGCGCCCTGGCTTCGGCGGCGGCGCGCTGGGCCTCGGCGGCCTCGGCGCCGGTCCGGGCGAGGGCGAGGTGCGGCAGCGTGAGTTCGGGGCGGGCGATCACGCCGGCGTGGAACCGTTGCTCGAGCAGGGCGACGATTTGCTGCTGCACGGCGAGTTGCTGCTGGAGGAGGTCCGCCCGGCGCGAGCCGGCGGCGTAATCCAGAAGGGCCGTGCGCAGGTTCGCGCGCACCTGCCAGGCGACGGTGGTCAGGTTGAGCCGGGCGGCTTCGGAGAGCCCCTGGGCCTGGGCGATGCGATGACCGCGTTTGCCGGCGGTTTCGACCGGGATGTCGAGCGTGACGGCGGGAATCCACGGCGACACGCCGGCGGCGGGGTTGAGCGTGTAACCTGGAATCGCGCTGAGGACCGGGTTGGGCCGGCCGCCCGCGCTCGTCACGGCCGCCCGGGCCACGCCCCATTGCGCGCGGGCCACGTCCAGGCTCGGATGGAAATAAAAGGCAACCAGGGTGAGCGTGTCGAAATCCCAGTCCGCCAGCGGCCATTCGGGCAGCGCGGGGCGCAGATTGGTCGCGATGAACGTGCGCAGGCCGGGATCGGCGAGGGAGCGGGATTCGAGGCTCGCGGCGGTCGCCGGCGGCGAGAGGGGACGCGCTTCGTAATGCGCGCAACCGGCGGCAACCAAAGCCAGGCCGCCCAGCAACGAGAAAATCACTCCGCGCATGACTGCTGCCCAGCTAACCATGTCGCCGGAGTTGAGGCAACCGATTTGCCGGTGGGCGGGTCGCGGACCGCCGGGCCGGTAGGGCTGTCGGTGCTCCGCAGCCCTGACTTCTCGTTCCCTGCTGGTGTTCGAGGAGAAGCTGGGGACACGACGCAGCGTGTCCGTACCGGATTTGGTTGGTGGTGGGTCGCGGACCGTGCGGTGTTCAACTCACCTTGCGCAGCAGCGTCCGCGCGCGGTGGACCCAGACGCTTTCCCGCCGGCGTTGGAAGGCGGGCGCGTGGGCGTCGTCGGCCACGACTTCCTGCAACGCGGCGCGCGCGGTATCGCGCTGGTTCTGCTTGAGCAGGAGTTCGGCATACTGGACTCGGGCGCGGGCGTAGGTGTGTTGCGCGAGCACGCGTTGCCAGACCGCGAGCGCGTCGGCGGGCCGCTCCAGGGCGGTGTAGGCCTCCGCCAGGGCCATCAGCGAGTGGCCGTAGTCGTGATCGGGGTTTTGCGCGCAGACCGCCTCGAGCCAGGGCAGGGCCTCGGGCGTTTTTTGCTGGCGGAGCAGGCATTGACCGTAATGAGCCCGGGTGTCCGCATCGTCCGGGTCGCGTTCGAGCGCGGCCCGATAGCAATCCGCGGCGCGTTCGAGTTTGCCCTGTTGGAGATAAATGTCGCCGAGCTGGGAATGGTGGTGGGCCTTGTCGAGGTGATGAATCTGGTCCTGCAGTTCCTTGATCCGGCGACGGTCCTGCGCGCCGGGCAACTCGAATCCGCGCATCGGCCCGGCGGCCTGACGATAGACCAGAAAGTAATAGAGGATCGCGTTCAGAAACGGGAAGATCAGGATGAACAGCACCCAGAACCACTCCTGGCGACGAATGGCGTCCACGAACATCCACAGCGCGAACAGGCCAAACACCAACAGCAGGGGGCTGCTGAAATTCAGCAGGTCAAACAAGGACGCCAGCATCGCGGTCATCGCATTGATGGCCGATTCTAGCGGGGACGCGCCCGGTGGAATATGGAAAAATGCGCCGCGGGTGGGTCGTGGACCGCCGGGCCACGACGAAACGCTTCAAACTGCCGGCCCAGCAGTCCGGCAGCCACCCATGCGAAGTGCGAATGACGAAGTGCGAATGACGAATGACGAACGGTGGGTCGTGGATGCCGGGCCATGGTTTGAAAATGGGGAGCGCGCCCGTCTCGGGCGCCGATTTCGGCGTCCCGCCGGAATCTCATCAAGGTGGGTCGTGGACCTCCACGCCACGACAAAGCTTGCCACCCAACGCGGCTGTTCAGACGAGCGCCGGGACATCCTCCACGTCCGCCGCGCTCGGGCCGGTTTCCGCCAGCAGCGGTACCGTCGGATTGCGGAAATCAATGCCGGCGAGTGCCAGGTAATGGTGGAACACGTCGGTGTTTTGCAGGAACGCGCGGAAGCGCTCGGCGCCGGGGCCCAGGGCGAGCAGGGGAACGAAGTCGGCCGTGTGCGCGCCGCTGGTGAAGCCGACGCCGAGGTAATTCGCCTGCAACTGGCCGAGCTGCATCTCCGCGCCGTTCATCCCGTCGTACAGCACCGGCGCCTTCTTCTGCATCGCGGTGAGGAACAACGCCGCCTTTGCCTCCGGCACCTTGTAGCCCGTGGCGTCCGCGAGCAGGCGCTGCAGCGCGGCAACGTCGGTGATTTTCTTGAGTTCGGGCGCGAGGCTCTCGAATGACCGGCTGACCTTGAGCGTGTGCGCGAACAACGGCGAACTCTGGCCATACTCCTTGCCCGTGCCATTGAGGCCGGGGTTCGCGGTGCCGTGATCCGTCGTGATGACGATCAGGGTGTCGGGTGTCTGGCCCTGGAAATCGAGGCAGACCTCGAGGGCCTCATCGAACGCAATCAGGTCATGCACGGCGGCCGTGATGTCGTTGGCGTGAGCGGCGTGATCCACGCGTCCGCCCTCGACCTGCAGGATGAAATGGTCTGCCCGTTCGAGTTTGGTCAGGGCGCGGCGGGTCATCGCCGCCAGCGACGGCACGCGCTCGCGCAGCTTGCGGTCGGAGCGCCAGTCGAGCGTGTAGGGCAGGTGGCTCGGATAGAACGTGCCCAGCCAGGGACGATCAAGCGGGGCCTGATCGAGTTCGCCGGCCCGCTCCATGACGGTGTAACCCGCGGCGCGGAACTCGGCCCGGAGGTCGCGCTTGTCCTTGCGCTTGGCGGGATCGAAGAACGTGCTGCCGCCGCCGAGCAGGACTTCCACCTTGCGCTCCAGATACTGGACCGCGATGTCGTTGGCACTGCCGCGCGCGGTGGCGTTGGTGGCGAAACCCGCCGGCGTGGCGTGGGTGATTTCCGTGGTGGTGACGAGCCCGCGCTTCCAGCCTATCTCGGCGAAGAGCGAGTACAGCGTGCGCAGCGGACGGCCATCCGGCAGGCAATTCAACGCGCCGTTGACCACCCGCGATCCGCAGCCCCAAGACGACGAGGCCGCCGCCGAGTCCGTGACCAGCGAATTCAGCGAACGCATGTTGACGGAGGTCGCGCTCACGCCGGGCTGCCCGAGCAGCTCGAAGAACCGCAATCCCCGTCCGCGCGTCAACGTCGAAAAATGATCGGCCAGCGTCCATGTGCCCGAGCTGGTGCCGTCGCTGACGAGTTGAATGATGTGGCGGGGCCGCGCTCCGGGCGCGGTGGCCGCGGCTTGCGCGGAACGGACGAGGGCGGGAACGGCGGCGGCCGAGGCGGTCACCAGACCGGCCCGACGGAAGAAAGCACGGCGACTTGTCAACATGGCGAAAACCTAACCAAACCGCGGCCGGGTGCCAATGGACATTTTGGTGACAATGCGGGGCCGGCTTCTGGTGACGATCAGTTCAACAAACGATACCAGTTGTCCCGCTGGCGGGGCTCGTAACCGAGTTCGCGAATCAGGCGTTGCATGTCGGCAACGGTCATGTGGAAGGAGGCGCCGGCCTGACTGACGACATTTTCCTCGATCATGATGCTGCCCAGATCGTTTGCGCCGTACTTGAGCGCCACCTGGCCGATCTCCGGTCCCTGCGTCACCCACGAGCTTTGCACGCTCGGAAAGTTGTCGAGGTAAATGCGCGCCAGCGCCTGGGTGCGGAGGTATTCGTGCCCGCCGACCGTTGGTGCCTTCAGCTTCGTGTTCTCCGGCTGGAAGGTCCAGCCGATGAACGCCGTGAAACCCTTCGTCTTGTCCTGTTGCACCCGGAGGCGTTCCAGGTGTTCGATGCGGTCCTCGATCGTCTCGACATGGCCGAACATCATTGTCGCGGTCGTGCTGAGGCCGAGCCGGTGCGCCACGTCCATCACGGCCAGCCAGTCGTCGCTCATCGCCTTCAACGGCGACACCTTTTTTCGCACCCGGTCCACGAGGATTTCGCCGCCGCCGCCGGGGATCGAGCCGAGGCCCGCGGCGACGAAATCGGCGATGATTTTTTCGAGCGGCTCATGGAAGACCTTGCGGAAGTGGATGAACTCGCTCGGGCTGAAGCCGTGGATGTTCACCTGCGGGAACCGCGACTTCATGTGGGCGAGCAGGTCGAGATACCACTGCTTGGTCAGCTTGGGATGGTGGCCGCCCTGGAGGAGAATCTGCGTGCCGCCCACGGCAATCGTCTCCTCGATCTTACGGTCCATTTCCTCGTGGGTGATGACGTAGGCGTCGTCGTCCTTCTCGGTGCGGTAGAAGGCGCAGAACTTGCAATAGACGTTGCAGACGTTCGTGTAATTGACATTGCGGTCCACGATGTAGGTGACGATCTCGTTGCCGCGGCCCTCGTAAGCGGTGGCGCGGGCGAGTTGGCGGCGGCGGTCGGCCAGGGCGCCGAGTTCCTCCAGCGGCAACCGGTAGAGGCGCAGCGCCGCGGCGGCGTCAATGCGGCCACCGTCCCAGACCTTCTGCAACAACTCGTCGAGCGACGCGTCGTAAATCATGCCGGAAAACTAGGCGGTCCCGGCGAAAACGCAAAGGCGAACCCGGCGGGCGAGGTGGGCGTGTGACCGCTGGCCTGACCTGACGGATTGAACCTGCGGTCGAACTTCTTTCGAGGCGCAAGCGCTTGATTTGCTGATGAGGTCGATCCCCCGAAGGCGCAAAACCGCTGAATGTCCCGCTGTCAGACGCAGGGCTGAGTGACGCCCTCGGCGCCCGCCTTGGGGGTCAGGCGGCCTGGAGCTTTCGGGCAGTCGGCTCAAATCGGATGTCGAGCTGTTGGTCGAGCGCGGCGGCGATTCGCTGAAGCATGGTGAGCGAGTGCCCCTCGTAGTCCGCATCCTCCAGCCGCGAAATCACCGACTGGGTGGTCCCGACCTTTCGGGCAAGTTCGGCCTGCGACAGCTTGGCCTTGGTTCGCAGGTCGTAAAGCCTCTGGGCCACCCTGGAGTTAAGCCGTGCATCCTGGACGAGCTTTTGGAGCGTGGGGTCATTCCCCACCATCGTGTCGAGGATCTGGACGGCGTCGGTTGTCTTCGGCCTCTCAAGCTTCGTGTGCATACGTGTGTCCCTCCGGGTCCGCTTCAAAAGAGCGCTTCCGCTTGAGCTCCCGCTCAATGTCTATGACCGGAACTGTGTCCTCTTTCGTGAGCGCGTGAGCCAGGATGGCCACCTTGCGCCCATGGAAGAAATACAGAATCCGGTACTGCGCGTGCCCTTGCCTGGCGCGCAGTTCGTAAATCCCATCTCGCAGGATGTCCGCCGCCGGACGGCGAAGCTCGTGCCCTAACTGGGACAAAAGCTCAATCCGGGCCCGGCAGTTTGCCCAGGCCTTGGGATTGCTCGATCGAAGCTCGATGAGCCAGTCGAGAACCGGGCAAGTCCCGGGGGCGTCCTGGTAAAAAACTACGTTCGTCGCCGGCATCGTTCACCTACGCCTGGATACTATCGCAATATTGCGATTGTTGTCAAGGCAACCCTATGGCACCCGCATCCGGCAGCCACCCATCTGAAGTGCGAATGACGAAGGACGAAGGGTTGGTCGTGGACCGCCGGGCCACGACGAAAGGGTTCATCTGCCGGCATAGCATCCGGCAGCCGCCACACGCGGACTCACCGTCCGGTCTTGAGCACCTTCTCAATTTCCTTCCGCATGGGCGCGGACGGCTGCGCGCCCAGACGCGTGACCGAAATGGCCGCCGCTGCGCTCGCAAACCGCGCCGCTTCGAGCAGCGAACGGCCTTCGCTCAACGCCACGGCGAGCGCGCCGTTGAACACGTCGCCGGCGGCGGTGGTGTCCACCGCCTTGACCTTGAATCCCGGCACGAGCTGCTTCGATTCCTTGGTCGCCACGAACGCGCCTCGCGCCCCCAGGGTGAGGATCACGGCCTGGACGCCTTTCGCCAGCAGCTTGTCGGCGGCCTGCGCGGCGCTGGTATCATCCGTCACCTTGATCCCGGTCAGCAGCTCCGCTTCGGTTTCGTTGGGCGTCAGAATCGAAACCAGCTTGAGCAGGGAATCGGGCAGGGGACGTGCTGGCGCCGGATTGAGGATCACGCGCACTCCTGCCTTGGCGGCGATTTCCGCGGCCGCCTGTACGGTTTCGAGCGGCGTCTCCAACTGCATGACCACGGCGCTCGCGCCCGCGATGGCGCGCTTCGCCTTGCGCACGTCGGCCGGCGACAGTTTGGAGTTCGCTCCGCCGGCCACCGCAATACTGTTCTCGCCGTCCTTGGCCACGAAGATGAGCGCCACGCCGGAGGGCGCGGACTGGTCGCGAAAAACGAAGTCCGTGACGATGCCGTCGCGCTGGAAACCGGCGACGGCCTGGTCGCCGAACATGTCGCGGCCGACACGGGCGACGAACGTGACCTTGCCGCCGGCGCGCGCGGCGCCGACGGCCTGGTTGGCACCCTTGCCGCCGGCGGCGGTGCTGAACTCACCGCCGAGAATGGTTTCGCCCGGGCGCGGAATCCGGTCGAGCTGGATGATCATGTCGGTGTTGGAACTGCCGATGACAATGATGGAGGGCATAATGCGAAGTTTTCAGTTTTCAGGGTTCAGACACGGTGCGTGCGCCTCGCAGATGCGGCGGCGCTTTCCGGGAGGTCAACCATCGCCGACCTCCAGCTTACACCTTCGACGCGATGAGCACCGCGAGCCCGATCAGGTAGAACAGAAACATGGCGGCGAGCAGGCCGCCGGTGCCCTTGGGCGCGCCCTTGAATTCCTTCCAGATGAACACGCCCCAGAACGCGCCGATCATCGTCGCGCCCTGGCCCAGGCCATAGGACAGCGCCGCGCCGGCCTTGGTGCTCGCCACGATGCTGAACGACATGCCGACGTTCCAGATCATGCCGCCGAGGATGCCGACGAGGTGCAGCCGCGCGTTGCCCTTGGTGAAGTAATCGCTGAACGGCACCGGCGGACCGGTGAGCGGCTTGACCATCATGATGCTGTTCCAGACGAAGTTCGAGAGCAGCAGGCCGAGACTGAACAACACGACCGCGGTGTAGGGGCTGAGCTTGCCCGGTTCGAGGGCTTTCGTGGTTTCGTTGATCGTGCCCATCGCCTGGGCGACGTGTTTGTAGAAAAAGCCCATGAGCACGCCCGCCGCGATGGAAATGAGGATGCCCTTCACGGGCGTTTTCTGGCCGCCGGTGGCCAGCCGCTTGTAGGCCAGCGCATCGAGAATGATCGCGACCATGATCGCCGCCACGCCGGCGGCAAGCATGGGCGCATTGCCGATCCGCGTGGAGAGGTACGTCGTGATCACGCCCAGCACCAGGGCCAGGCCGACGCCCACGGGGAACGCCACCGCCAGCCCGGCGATGTCAATCGCCGCCACGAGCAGGATGTTGGACAGGTTGAAAATGACGCCGCCGATGAACGCGGAACCGAGCCATTGCGTGTCCGCCTGTCGGAGATCGGCGAGGAAACCGCGTCCGCCTGTGCCGCTGCTGCCGAGGGTGAAGGCGAGCAGGAGGGAGAGCAGGAACACGCCGATGGCATAATCCCAATAGAAGAGCTGGAAGCGCCATTCCTTGCTGGCGAGTTTCTGGGTGTTGGCCCAGGAACCCCAGCAGAGCATGGTGATGACGCACATCGCCACCGCCAACGGATAGGATTCAACAATCAACATGAGCGTGCCTTTGGGATTTGGGTTTGAGCGGGCCAGGCCGGCGGCATGGCGCCGGCCCATGATGGATTCGGTGGGCGGATCAGGACAGCTTGTAGGCGCCCGGCGTCGGCACCGGCGGGAACGGCAGCGGCCCCAGTTCATACTTGTCCGGCCCCCAGCGCTTCTGGGACTTGAGCATCTGGTCCCATTCCACCGACTGGCCGCTGTAGGCGGACTCGCGGCCCATGATGCCGGTGAGGGTGGACTCGGCGAGGGTCTTGCCCTCGTTGATCGGCTGGCCGGCGCGGATGCTGGCGATGAGGTCCAGGTGTTCCTGCTCGTAGCCGTTGACCTCCTTGTCGCGGAAGCGCCAGAACGTGCCGTCCTTGGCGCGGATGAACTTCTCGCAATCGCTGGTGCCCTTGGTGCCGTGCGCGCCTTCGCCGACCCGGCCCTCGCAGCCGTTCATCTGCCGGGCCTGGCTGAACATGCGCACGCCATTGGGATACTCGTATTCCACCGCGAAATGGTCGTAGATGTGCCCGTGAATGGGGGCCTGGCGCGCCTGGCGTCCGCCCATGCCAAAGGCCTTGACCGGGTGGGTGCCCATGACCCAGTTCATGACGTCGAGGTTGTGGACGTGCTGCTCGACGTAATGATCGCCGCCGAGCCAGGTGAAATAGTTCCAGTTGCGGAGCTGCCATTCCATGTCGCTGTACTCCGGCTTGCGTTCGATCACCCAGATCACCCCGCCGTTCCAGTAACAGCGCAGGAATTCAATGTCGCCCAGCGCGCCGTCGTGGATACGCTTGATGGCTTCGTTGTAACCGCGCTGGTGCCGGCGCTGCGTGCCGGCGGCAATGCCGAGGTTCTTTTGTTTCGCGATTTCGGACGCTTCGAGCAGCATCCGCACGCCGGGGGCGTCCACGCCGCCGGGTTTCTCCACGAAAATGTTCTTGCCCGCCTTGACCGCGGCCAGGGCGTGGATGGGCCGGAAATGCGGCGGCGTGGCCTGGATGATGTAGTTGATGTCCGGCACGGCGAGCAGCTTCTGGTAGCCGTCGAAGCCGTCAAAGCACATTTCGTCGGGTATCTTGATGCCCAGCTTGGTCAGTTGCTCGCGACAGATGTTGATCTTGTCCTTGAACACATCGCACAGCGCGATCACCTGGAGGTCCTTGCGCTGGATCTGCGTGCCTTCGGCCACATTCTCGGTGTGATAGCCGGCGTCCGGATAGATGACCTTGGTGCCGGCACCGAGGGCGTTGAGCACCGCGCCGGTGCCGCGGCCGCCGCAACCGATCAGCCCGATCTTGATCGGCGTGTCATCCGCGGCGTGCGCGGTGCGGACGAACGGTAACTCGGCGAGCGACGCGCCGGCGACGGCGAGCGAGGAGCTTTTGAGGAAGTTCCGGCGCGAAACGATGAGGCGAACCGGCGGGGTGACGATCAGGTTCATGGCAATGTCGGTTGGTGCAAATGGCTTTCTGAGCGCGAGCTTATCGAGCAGCCGCCGGACGGCAACAGTTTTTCGGGAGCAGGTCGTGTTGGCGGGGTTGGCCGTTGGACGGCAGTTTGAAATGGGGACCGCGCCCGCCTCGGGCGCAGCCGGCGGCGCCCTCGCCGTCGGCCCTCTGTGTGCGGTGCCGCGGGCTGCGGTGCTCTGCCCCCCTGACTGAACATCGCGCATTCGGCGCGCAACGAGAAATGGGGTGCCGATGTCGCAGTGCTCGTCACTCAACGCGCATCTTGCCGCGATCCGGCAGCCAGCCGAGCCGGCGTCTCCGGCGGGCCGCCGGAGACAGCAGGCGAGCCGCCCGCGCTCCCCGACTCCCAAAACGAGCCATCACGGTGGGTCGTGGACCGCCGGACCGCGACGGCGGCGATCAACCCTGTTGCCGCCTCGCCTTCCGCCTTTCTATTGCTGGGTTCCGCCCCGCTTGGTAGCCTGCCCGGATGCGAATTTTGTCAGGCATTCAACCCTCGGGCGCGCTGCACCTGGGCAATTACTTCGGCATGATGAAGCCGGCGATCGAGTTGCAGGACCGCGGCGAGGCCTTTTATTTCATCGCGAATTACCACTCGATGACGTCGCTGTTCGATCCCGCCGAGCGGCGGCAGAACACGCTCGACGTCGCCCTGGATTTCCTTGCCTGCGGCCTCGACCCGCAGCGGGCGGTCCTCTTCAAACAGTCCGACGTGCCGGAACACACTGAACTCACCTGGCTGCTCTCGACGGTCACGCCGATGGGTCTGCTCGAGCGCTGTCACTCCTACAAGGACAAGCTGGCGAAGGGGTTCGCCCCCAGCCACGGACTCTTTGCCTACCCCGTGCTCATGGCGGCGGACATTCTCATCTACGATGCCAATGTGGTGCCCGTGGGCCAGGACCAGAAGCAGCATGTCGAGGTCACGCGCGACATCGCGATCAAGTTCAACGAAGTCTATGGCGAGACGTTCGTCATCCCGGAGCCGGAAATCCGTGAATCGGTTGCCCGCGTCCCAGGGACTGATGGCGAGAAGATGAGCAAGAGCTACGGCAACGCCATCGAAATTTTCGGCGACGAGAAGGTGCTGCGAAAGAAGATCATGTCCATCGTCATGGACAGCCGGCCGCCGGCCGAGCCCAAGCCCGACGCCGATCGGAACAACGCGATCCAGTTGCTCAAGCTGGTCGCTCCGCCCGCGGTGGCGGCGGATTACGAGGCGCGACTGCGGGCTGGCGGTCTCGGCTATGGCGATCTGAAGAAAGCCCTCTTCGAGCACTACTGGAACCATTTCGCCGCGGCACGGAAAAAGCGCGCCGAATTGGTGGCGAACCTGGATTTCGTCCACCAGGTGTTGCGCGACGGCGCAGCGAAAGCGCGGACCAAGGCGCGGGAAGTCCTGCAACGGGCGCGCACGGCCAGTGGACTCGACTGAAAAGAGGGGCGCCAAGGGAGCAAGCAAACGCCGGCTCTGGGTCGCCGGGCTCGCGTCGCTGAGTGCGTTGTTGCTCGCGATCTGGGGGATCACGGCATCCAGGGGCGGCTCCAGTGACGAAGACGCCTGTCGGGGATTGATGCGTTACGAGCGTCGTGCGGCATGGCTAAATCGCGCCGAAAGCAAACTCCCAGCCCGAGTTTCGGCATGGCTGGGTCTTGCCGACCTCGAAACGAAGTACCAGGAAAAGGCGTGGATGTATCGAGAGCACTTGGTGGTAACTGGCTACCTGGTCAAGTCGCACATCGCCGTAACGAACCTTCAAGCCAGGCATCGGGAAATGATACTGCGGCTCAATGCGTTCCAGACCAACACAACCTATTGGCAGGCAGTCTTCAGGTCTCAACAAGACGAGATTGTTCTGGTCTGCCGGCCCGAGTTCGTGACGGCTTTCCGAGCGGCCATCGAGAACAAGTGACCGGCACCGGAAGGTCCGGGTTCAGCCGGCACTGACAAACCGCTCCACCATCCCTTGGAGCGCGGTCACCCAGGCGGGATGCTCGTTCAGGCAGGGAACGCGCGTGAGTTCCGCGCCGCCCGCCGCGCGAAAGGTTTCCCGACCGCGGATGCCAATTTCCTCGAGGGTTTCGAGACAGTCCGAAACGAAGGCCGGGCACATCACCAACAGCCGGCGCATCCCCGCCCGGGCCAGCCGCACCAGCTCGAAATCCGTGTAGGGCTTGAGCCAGGGTTCGCGCCCGAGCCGCGACTGAAACGACACCGAAAACCGGTCCGCCGGTATTCCCGCCGCGCGGGTGAACGCGGCAACCGTGCGCAGGCACTGCGCGCGATAGCAGGTGGCATGGGCCGGGCTGGATCCCTCGCAGCAATCGGACCGCGCGAGGCAGTGGCCGCCGGTTGGATCGGCCTTGCGCAGATGCCGCTCCGGGACGCCATGAAAGCTGATGAGCAGGTGGTCGAAATCGGTTCGCAGATAATCGGCGGCGCCCGCCACGAGGGCGGCGATGTAGTCCGGGTGGTCGAAGTAGGGCGGTTGGACGGTAAGCCGCGCCCCTGGCGCCTGGCGGGCGAGCACTTCCCGCACGCGCACCACGGCGGTTTCATAGCTCGACGTCGCGTAATGCGGGAACATCGGGATGAGCAGGATGTCATCCACTCCCTGCGCGATAAGTTCGGCCACCGCCGCCGGGATGGACGGACGCTGGTAACGCATCGCCAATGTCACCGGCACGCTCACGCGTCGCTGCAGAGCGTCGCGCACGTTGCGGCTGGTGACGATCAACGGCGATCCTGCGGGCGTCCAAATCTTGTGATACGCCTCGGCCGAGAGTTTCGGCCGGAAGGGCAGGATGGCAAAATGCACCACCACAAACCGAATCGGCCAGGGCGCGTCGAGCACACGCTCGTCCATCAGGAATTCCCGCAAGTAACGCCGGACATCCGCCACGGACGGCGAATCCGGCGAACCGAGGTTGACCAGCAGGACGCCCTGGCTGCTCATGCGTCTTTCTCCGCGGGCTCAGCGCCGAGGTGGCGGGCGATGCGTTCCGCGACCTCGTGGGCGGAGAGGATCGAGTCGCCCAGCGAAATGCCATCACGGTAGTGGCCGGCCAGAAACAGCCCCGGCGCCCGGCTCTCCGCGTCCGCCATCAGATCCTTGAACCGGCCGTAGCCGACTTCGTACTGCGGGATCGCCTTCGGGTAGAGAACGACATGGCGGAAGGTGGGCTCGCCCGTGATTTCGAGCATCGTGCGCAGGTCGTTCACCGTGAGCTGCACCAACTCGGATTCCGGTCGCAGCGCCAGCTCCGGCGCGCGCACGCCACCGACGTAACTGGTGAGCGTCACGTGCCCGGCGGGCGCGCGACCGGGGAACAACGACGACGAGAAGAGCGTGCCGAGGATGTGGAACCGTTCCACCGCCGGCACCAGCATCCCGAAACCGTCGAGCGGATGCGCCACGTCCGCACGGCGAAAGCCCAGCACCACGCTCGCCACCGGCGGGTAATAAATCTTCGCCAGGGGCGCGAGACTGATCCCGGCGTTCGTGGACAGGCGGATTTCCGCGATCCGGTAGGCGGGGGCCGCGAGCAGGACCGCGCGGTGGTCGTGCACGGTTTCGCCGTGGCCGTTGCTCACGGTCGTGCGCCAACCGGCGGTGGTTTGCTCAAGCTGGACCACCCGGGCATTGAGCTTTACTGCGGGACCCAATCGCGTCTGGAGCGTGTCGGTGAGCACCTGCAAACCCTCGTCGAAGGAGATTTTTTTCGCTTCCTGCTTGGAGACTTCGCCGCGACGACGGCGTTCCTTCGCGCCGCGGATCTGGCCCAGGATGAGCGAGCCGTAGCGTTGTTCGAGGGCGGCGAGCCGCGGAAAGCCGTGCTGGACGGACAGCCGTGCCGGGTCGCCGGCGTAGATGCCGGCGATCATCGGGTTGATGGCGTAATCGAGCCATTCCTGGCCCAGACGCCGGAGAACGAACTGGGCCACGCTCTCCTCGACGTCGGCGCGGCCGCGAGGAATAAAGGGTTCGCGGAGCAGGCGCAGTTTGGCCCCGAAGGAAAAAAGTTTCGTGCCGAAGAACTTCAGCGGCGACGCGGGCAAGCTAACCGGGCGGCCGCCACGCACGAGGTAACGGTTCTCGGCCCCTGGATCGGAGTGGAGCCGGCGCGGTTCGAGCCCCACGTCGCGGATGAGCGACGTGATTTTTGCCGAGGTTTCGAGGATCGAATTCGGACCGAACTCAGCCAGATAGCCGTCCTGGCGGAGGGAGCGGATCACGCCACCCACGCGGTCGGAGGCTTCGTAGAGCGTCACCGGCACGCCGCGCTGGACCAGGCGGAAGGCACACACCAGCCCGGTAATGCCGCCGCCAATGATCGCGACGGTGGGCGATTCGTCGCCGGCGACCGGCTGCGTTGGTTGGGCGCTCACCACCGGAGATAGTGCCAGACTTCGCGGAGGCGTCAAACTCCCCACACGCCTGATCCACGGCCCTGGCCGTTTCCAGATCACGTTGCCGTGAAGCGCACGTTCGCTTGGCAGGGAGCGTTGTCGCTATTTCACCCGCCATTCGAGGATGCCGCCCGAGAAATCCGGCTGAAGCTGGACCGCGAGGCGCAACGCCTTGGTTTCCACCGGCGCGAACTCA
This sequence comes from Verrucomicrobiota bacterium, assembly GCA_050012855.1. Lineage (GTDB taxonomy): Bacteria > Verrucomicrobiota > Verrucomicrobiia > Limisphaerales > J093 > JAJXZJ01. The sequence continues at coordinate 62,114 of JBEKGJ010000005.1, forward strand.
GTCCGGTTGAATGCATCCCGCGCGTTACCGAAGGACCCGGTTGCGGCGACGGGCTTCCAGTCGTTGCCGTCCTGGTACAAAACCTGCCAGCTCTGCGGCACGCGGCACTGTCCCGCGCCGGTGTCGTCGAACCAATAGACCTCCACGGCCGACACCTTCTGCTTCTTCGCGAAATCGTATTGCACCCACTCTTGCGAACCGCGGTGGTCCCACCAGGTGAACCGCGGGATGAGGTGATCGTTCGAGTTCATCGGTTCGAGGCCGTCGCCCAGCGCTTCGACGGTGTCGCTGTCGCTGCAATGCGAGGCGCTGGCCTTGTAGGCGGACGGCTTGGGTTTCGGCGGGGCGACCCATTCGTGCGCGTCCGCCGCCGGGCTCACGGTGGGGAAGGCGGAGATGCGCAGCCGCGCCGCGCCCATTGGCACCAGCGTGATCCGCTCGACCCGCTCGGTGGACTTCGCGGGGCTGGCTTGGAGCAAGCCGGCCACGTCCAACCGATCCACCTGCCAGCCGGGAATCCGGCGGGCCGGCACGTTCAGCCGGATCGGCGCCGCGTCCGGCGTGAACGGTTGCGCGGCCAGCGGACCCTGGCGGTGGATGACCTTGATCGTTTTGGCCGGGTCCGTGCCGGCAAGATCGAGACCGTAATTCCAGGGCGAATCCGGGAAGACCTCCCACTCGGGCCAGGTCGGGTTGTTGCCGTAGCGCTGCCAGCGTTCCTTGATCGCCAGCGCGAAGCTCAACGGTCCGTAATTCACCGACACGGCCCCTTTGTTCTTCGCCCACGTTGTGACCGTGACCCGCATCGGCAGGCGCAGGGTGACGGTGTCGCCGTCCTTCCACTGCCGGTTTACGACCAGGAAAGAAAGCGGCCGGGCCGTAGCGCGCTCGACCTTGCCATTGACTTTGAGGCTGGCGCCGTCGGACCACCGCGGCACGCGGAGGTAAAGCGGGAAAGCAACCGGGTTTGGTACCGCAACCTTGAGCGTGATCGTGTCGCTGAAGGGATAGTCCGTCGTCTCGGTGACCTTCACCGTCGTGCCGTCGCCCACGCGGGCGCTGACTTCGCTGGCGGCGTAGAGCGAGGCGCAGAGGCCGTTGTCCGGCGTGGCCAGCCAGAGTTCCTCGGCGTAATAGGGCCAGCCGTGCGACACGTTGTGCTGGCAGCAGCGGTACACCTCGAATGGGCTGTAGGAAAACATCGTGCCTCCGTTTTCCACGTCAGGCGATTTGTTGTTGCGATCGAGCTGAACCTGGTTTGCGCAGGTGAGGTAGTGAAGCCCCTTCTGATCCGGCGTCATCGCGGCCGGCAGGCTGTTGAAGGCGATGTCCTCGCAGCGGTCGGCCCAGAGCGGATTGCCCGTGATTTTGGTCAGCATCTGGAAGCTGTGCATGAATTCGACGATGCCGCAGGTCTCGAAGCCGCCTCGCGGGTCCACGAAGCCGGGACGCGCGTTTTCGTCGGCCACAAACCCGCCGCCGGGGAACTGGCCGTAGGTGCCCATGGCCGTCTGATAATTGCGCTCCGCCGATTCGAGGTCCTTCGCGTCGCGGGACTGCGGCCAGAAGACGGTGCCGGCGCGGAAGCCCTGGGAGAAATTGACGTTGTGCCAGTTGATCTCGCCGCGGTCCCAATGCTGCATGTGCTCGTGCATCTTGCGGGCGAGTTCGAGCAGCCAGGGCTCGCCGGTGCGATTGTAGAGCCAGTGGCAGCTCTCGATGTTGTCGCCCATCCGAATCTTCGGCCAGTAACCTGCGCCGAACGCGGAGGGCAGAAGCTGGTTCTCCCACTGAAAATAGTGCGTCATGAACGGCAGCACCCGCGGGTCGCCGGTGGCTTCATAAAACGACTGCAGCACGTTAAGCATCACCATGTGCGGCCAGAGATCCGGCTTGCCGTCCAGGGAGGTGAGCAGATCGCGCGGACCGAACCAGCCGTCCGCGCGCTGGGAGGAGAGCACCGGCTCGATCCACTGGCGCGCCTCGGCGGTGACGGCCGGGTCCTTGAGGACGTAGCCAAGGTCCCCGAAACCCTTGAGCCAGTAAGGCAGCTCTTCCCAGCCGCGTTCGCCCTTGCCTTCGCGGTTGCCCCAGGCGCTCTTGTCGAAGCGCAGCCAGGGGGAGATTTCCTTGAGGCGACCAGTCATGCCGGCCTTCTCGAGTTCCAGTTGATGGCGCAGCCAGCCTTGGGGCGCGATGCTGCCGATCGGCAGCTTGATGAACGGGCTGGGTGACAACGGCGCCCGGTTGGACACATAAAAACGACTGCTCGTGGTCACGGCGGGTTGATCGGTCACGGTGACGGCGGCCTGCCCGGCCAGACCGGCCAGCAGGGTTCCAACCGCAGCACATCGTCGCAAGGAAGTCGGCAGATTCATGGTCATGGTCGCCGGTGGGGCGGGGCCGCGCAACCGGCGGAGTTGCTTGGGAGCGTGGGAAACTCCGGCCCGCTTGGCAAGCGATTCCGCCGTAGCGGCGGGTCGGCAGACCGCCGCACTTTCGCATTTTCGTTCAGATGGCGGCGCTCTACCGAGCCGCCGCTACGGCGGGGCGCCGACGTAGCAGCGCGCTAACTGTCCACCCAGCGGTCGAGCAGCCACCGAGAACGGGGTCTCCGGCGGGCCGCCGGAGACGGCAGGCGAGCCGCCCGCGCTCCCCCCCGATTCCGGGCCAAAAAGTCCGCCCGGCGGTGCGGGCGAGCGGGAGGCGTGGACAAGCCGCGCGTTTGCTGGCACAGTCAGCGCCAGTTCGCGAGTCCATCAAACGACATGCACATGCTTTTCCCGTCGTTCCGCGCCACGCTCGTGGCGGCCGGCCTGCTTTCGTTCACGACCCTTCTGCCAAGGTGCGGCGCCGACCCCACCAACCGCTTCGGCTTCGCCGGCCCGGAAATATTCCCGGTGGACAACTTCATCACCGAGCTGCGGGCCGCCGATTTTGACGGGGACGGCCGGCTTGACCTTGTGGTGGTCAATAACGCGCGCTCGAAGCTGAACCTCCTTTACAACCAGACCGGCAAGACCAACGCCCCCGCGACCTCCGCCGTGAAGCGCGAGTTGAACGAGCTGCCGCCCGACGCCCGGTTCCGCATCGAGTCCATCGCCTCGGAGAAACGCATCTCGGCGTTGGTGGTGGCCGACCTCAACGGCGACGGCCGGCCCGACCTGGCGTATTTCGGCGAACCCAAGGAACTCGTCGTGCAGTTCAACCAGGGAACCAACGGCTGGAGCGCGCCCAAACGCTGGCCGCTCGAGGACGGCCTCCTCGACCCCAACGCTCTTGCCAGTGGCGACCTCAATGGCGATGGACGCCAGGACCTGGTCTTGCTGGGCGAGAAGGCGGTCTATTTCCTCGCGCAGAAGGCCGACCATACGCTGTCCGAACCCGAGCGGATTCCGTACAGCGGCGTGGTCAAGGCCGTGCAAATCCTTGATGTGGACGGCGACGGCCGGCAGGACCTGTTGCTCGTCAACTGGGAGGACACGAACCCGTTCCGCTTGCGACTGCAAAACGCCGCCGGCCAGCTCGGTCCGGAAATCCACTTCGCGCTGCCGGCCATCCGCTCCTACCTCGCCGATGACTTGAACGGCGACCACAAGGCCGAGATTGTCACCATCGCCCAGAAATCCGGGCGGGCGCAGGTCTGGAGTTTCGTCCAAAAGCCGGCCGAGCCGCTGGGGGGCGGATTTGCCCAGGGCCAGTTTCAGATGCTGCCGCTCAACAAGACGACGAAAAACCGTCGCGGCATCGTGTGGAGCGACTTGAACGGGGACGGCCGGCCGGACCTGTTGGTGGCGGAACCCGACAGCGGCCAGCTCACGCTTTATCTTCAACAGGCGGACGGTTCGCTGGCGGCGCCCAGGACTTTTCCCACGTTCACCGGCGTGGCCGAACTGGCGGTGGCGGATTGGGATGGCGATGGCGTGCCGGAGATCTTCGCGCTCAGCCAGGACGAACGGCAGTTGGGGGTGACCCGGCTCGACGCCAACGGCCGCATCGCCTTTCCCACAATCCTGCCCACCGATGGGCGGCCGTTGACGATGGCCGTCGGTCCGCTGCGGCCGCAGGCGAAGCCGACCCTCGTGGTGATCACGGACCAGGACGGCAAGCGGGAATTGCTCCTTCGCACGGCGGATGGCAAGACCACGCGGCAGAAGCTAAGCGAGAGCTTCAAGGCGAATCCCAGCGGCATGCTCATGCACGATGCCAACCAGGACGGTCTGGCCGATCTCGTCGTTTTGATCCCTTACGAGAAGCTCAAGGTGCTCCTGCAGGTGGACGACAAGCCGTTCGACGAGCAGGACGTGACGCCGCCGGGCGGCAACGCCGAGCAACCGTGGGTGAGCACCGCGGATGTGGATGGCGACGGGAAACCCGAACTTTTGCTGGCCCAGAAGAACTTCCTGCGCGCCGCAGTGCTTGAGCGGGAGGCGCCGGTGGACGGTTCCACCAACAAGCCCGCCTGGACCTTCAAAGTGAAGGAGCAAATCAACGGCGTCTCCAGCAGTTCCCGCATCGTCGGCGCCGCGGCGTTGAGCGACGGCACCAACACCGTGCCGAGCCTCTTTCTGCTCGATGCCGAGCGCAAGGGGGTCACGCTCTGCCGGCGCGATGCCGCGGGCGTGTGGCAGGCGGTGCGGACGGTGACGCTGCCGGTTTCCGATTTCACCGCCTTGCAGGCCGTGAGCCTGGGCGGCACCAATGCCAACGCGGTGGCCTTCCTCGGCCTTAACGGGGTGGCCTGGCTGGCGTTGGCCGGTTCGGTGTGGGATTTGCAGGCGCTGGACGAATACGAAACGCCCGTGAAGGACGGGTTCCTGCACGACGTCATCTCGGGCGAATTGGAGCCCGGCGGCCGCAAGGCCCTGGTCTTCCTCGAAACCGGCCGGAATTACCTCGACCTCGTGGCGTTCGACCCGCCGCACCGGCTGGTGCCGGGCACCCGCTGGCAGGTGTTCGAGGAACGCACCTTCCGCAACCGCCGCTCCGACATCGCCGAGCCGCGCGAGGCGCTGATCGGCGATTTCACCGGGGACGGCCGCAACGACCTGGTCGTGCTGGTGCATGACCGCATCCTGCTCTATCCGCAGGAGTAGTCGGGCGGCGGCGGCGTGGAGCGGTTCAGCGGAGCGCGCTGTTCACCACGCGCTCGGCGATTTTCTTGCCTTTGACTTTGAGGTCCAGCGCTTACCGCTGGAGTGTGCTGGATTTGCTGTTTCCAGGAGCGCGGCTGTGCGCGAAGCGTCAGCCGCAGCAGGCAGAAAACGCTGCGGCTGGTTTCCGACACAGCCGCGCTCCATTCAAATTGAATTTCCCCCGGTTAGACCGTGGGTGCGGAGACTAAGTTACTGCTTGATGCGGAAGAACGCGGACGGGTTGGTCATGGGCAGCGTGACCGTCCGGTTCGGCGTATTCGTTGCGGTCTGCCAGGCTGCGTCGTTGAGGCTCGCTTTCAGTTGAACGGTGAAGGGGCTCGTGCCGCCGGTCCAGGTCAGGACCACGTTGCCATTGCTGAGGGTCACCGGACCAAACTGAATCTGGGGAGAATAGACAATCGTCGCCGGATTCGAGAACGGACTCGTCATGACCACGGCGGCATTGGTGCTCACGTAGTTCGCCGTGATGGTGATCAGGCTGCCCTTGGTGTCCAGGGCGCTGATGTCGAAATCGAAATAGCCGGGCCGGTTGTCGCGGTCGCCCGGACCATTGTCCGCGAACGAGCCAATGTAGGTCCGGCCCTGGACGAAGCCGAAGGGCAGGTCGGTCAGTCCGGCGGCCTGTCCATTGGTGATGCCCACGGTGTCGGCGGCATAGAGGTCAATGACGGTGGTGGGCCAGCCGTTGGTGTCGGCGAGCGGGACGGTCCCGACCAGCCGGCTGGCGGTGGTGTTGTTGGTATCGAGCACGGGATTGACGCCCTGGGTGGAGTCCAACAGCACCGGCATGTAGAAATCGGTCAGGAAGTTGTCGCCCCCGTTCATCTTGTCGGGACTGACTGGGGCCGGGAAGTTGTCAATCAGGCTGTTTCCACGCAGGGAGATGATGCCGTTGACGCTGACCTCATCGTAGAAGTTGAGCGTGGACGCGTCCGTGAAACCCGAGGCGGGGAACAAGGACGGCGGCCAGTTGTTGACGATGAAGTTGCCCTCCACGCCATCGCTAATCCCGTCGAAGTTCGATCCGATCCGGTATTGCGCGCTGCCGCTCGAGGCGTTGATGGCCGGCACGCCGTTGGTGAAGTAGGTCGTCCCGTCAATGCCGACGCCGATGTAATTGCCGGCGATGACGATGTTGGTGCCGGGGTTGTTCCCGTAGAACTCGATGGTGTGGTCGTAGCCGTTCATGGAGGCGGGAACGGTGCCGACGATCACGTTCCGCTCGTTGGCGTCATTCACGCCGTCGCCGTCCGTGCCGATGACGGTGTTGTTGCCGGCGCGCCCGATCTCGATCGCCCCTTCATATTGAAAATCGCCGGTCCAGATGAGATTGCCCCCGCTGTCGGTGGGAAAGGCGACGTTGTACTCGGTGACCCCATCCGGCAGGACGCCGATGAAGTTGCCGGAGATGCGGGTCCCGTTTCCCTCGATGATGATGGGGATGGCGGTCTGGACGATCACATTGAATTCGGCGGGCGCGTTGGTGGATGACTTGCCCACGCCGATGGTGACGTTATCCACGGTGACCTGGTTCTGTCCGTTGGCGTCGCGCCATCGGAATCCGGTGACGGCGTAGGTGCTCCCGGAGAGGGTGTGGCCATCGGGGGCGACGCCGAACCAGCATCCGTTGATGTGCCCGCCGGTGGGCGTGCCCTGGTCGTCGCAGCCGAAGGCGATGCCGTAATCGTTATTGCCGGTTCCCTGGTTGTTATCGAAGCCCGGCGGCACGCCCAGCAGGGAAAGGCCCCGGACGGTGACATTGGTGCCGCGCACCACTCCGAGGATCGCATACTCGCTATCGCCGTAACCGGCGTTGTTGTCGTCCGGCCAGAGGTTCATGGAGGTGAAATTGCCGTTGCGGGCGTCGAGTACGATCATGAGCTTCGCCGAGTTGGGCGCCAGGATGCCGTTCGAGTTGGGCGCCGCCCCCGGCTGGCTGTAACCGTCAATGGTCACGTTGTTGTTGGTGATCAGCGGGTAGCCCCCCGCCGGGTTCTGGATGAAAAACGGACCGGTGCCGGGGAGGTTGAACTGGATCTGGTCCCCGTCATGAACGCTGTTCAGCGCCATGAGCAGCGAGGTCTTGCCCGCGCCGGGCGACACGTTGTCAATCGTGTTGACGGTGATCGTGGCGGCTTGCGCGAGGAAGGCCGCGGCGGACAGGCCGAGGACCCAGCAGGGAAACGAGTTTGGTTTCATAAGACGTTTGCTTCGAGCGACATGAATGATTAGTTATCCTTTAATGGTACATAACTGTGGAGTGCTTGTCAAGCCGGCGATGCGGGGTTTCCCAGTTTAAAATGGGAACCGCGCCCGCCTCGGGCGCAGCCAACGGCGCCCTCGCCGTCGGCACGGCGGGCTTCGCCGACTTGCTGCCTTCAGCCTGGCCGGCAGAAGTGAGGATGATTCCCATTAATTTGGCCTGAGATATGCTTGTTTTTAGACTCCAGCATCGCAAACGGTTGATGAATGTCTCTTGTGGGCGGACCTGGTGATTTTATTAAGCGTCCGCTGGCATGAAGGTCGTTGGTTCGCATCAGTTTAACCGGCCGGAAATCATGAAAGCCCGAACGTTCTTTGCCCGTACAACCTGCCCGTCGCCGATCGCCACGCGTTCCGCAATCGCCTGCGTCGCAAGGCTCCTGTCCCTGCTGCTTCTGTCGCTGCTGTCCGCTGAGGTGCAGGCCCAGTTCAGCTATTGGACCCAAGACGACACCGTCATGATCCTGGGATACACCGGTTCCGAAGGTGCCGTGACCGTCCCAGCGACGATTGATGGTTTGCCGGTCACTCGCCTGGGCGACAACTCGTTCACTGGCTGCATCACGCTGACCAACGTCACTATTCCCGACAGCGTCACCAGCATCGGGCAATGGGCCTTCGCCTCGTGTACCAACCTGACCGCCATCGTCCTCGGCAACGGTGTCACCAGCATCGAAGACCATGCGTTCTATCAATGCTCCAGCCTGACCAGTGTCGCGGTCCCCGACGGCGTCAGCAATATCCAGACGGGTACGTTCCAATACTGCACCAACCTGGCCACCGTCTCCATTCCCAATAGCGTCACGAATATCGGGGACAGTGCGTTCTCCTACTGCGTCAGTCTGACCGGGGTCACCATCCCCGGCACGGTCACCAGCATCGGGCCGGGTGCATTCTACTGGTGCACCAGCCTGAGCAATGCCACGATTCCCAACAGTGTCAGCAATATCGGGCGCGGTGCGTTCTATAACTGCGACCGTCTGACCACTGTTGCGATCGGCAACAGCGTCACCAGCATTGGGGACGATGCGTTCGCCAGCTGCACCAACCTGGGCAGTGTTGCGATTCCAGGCCGCGTCACCAGCATTGGGAGCAATGCGTTCTTTCGATGCTCCAACCTGACCAACGTCACGCTGCCGGGGAGCGTCACGAGCATCGGGGACAGTGCGTTCGCTGCCTGTTCCAACCTGGCTGGCATTATGATCCTCGGCAGCGTGACCAACCTCGGGAACAGTGTTTTCGAGAGTTGCAGCAGCCTGGCCAGCGTCGTGATCCCCGATGTCAACAACCTCGGGAACAGTGTGTTCGAGAACTGCAGCCACCTGGCCAGTGTCACAATCGGCAGCGGCATCACCTCCCTCGGTGGCGATGTGTTCTACGGCTGCACGAGCCTGGCCAGCATCACCATCCCCGGCAGCGTCACCAACATCGGGAGTGGGACGTTCGCAGCCTGCACCAGCCTGACCAACGTCACTATTCCCAGCAGTGTCACCGGCATTGGGGACTGGGCGTTCGAAGGCTGCACGAGCCTGGCCAGCATCACCATCCCCGGCAGCGTCACCAACATCGCGGCCCATGCGTTCATTTACTGCACCAGACTGACCGCAGTGCTATTTGAGGGCAACGCCCCCAGCGCTGATCGGTATGTGTTCGAGGACTGCCCTGCGACGGTCTATTACTTGCCTGGTACTACCGGCTGGGGAACGACGTTTGCCGGTCGTCCAACCAAGCAAGGGTACCCGCCGCTGTCTTACTTCAGCATGGTCAACGTGGGCGTGCAGATGAGTCAATTCGGGTTCCTCATTACCGGCACCACCAACCTGACTTTCGTTGTGGACGCCTGCACAGACCTGACCCATCCCGTCTGGTATCCGCTTCAAACCAACACCCTTACCAGCGGCCCGGCCTATTTCAGCGATCCGCAGTGGGCGGAGTATCCGGCCCGTTTCTACCGCCTCCGTTCGCCATGAGGCGGTCGGGCGTTCCGCGGCCCACCGTTCGTCCTTCGCATTTCGTCCTTCGCACTTCGCATGGGTGGCTGCCCGATGCTGGGCGGGCAGTGGTCGTCGCGGCCTGTCTGCGTGCCGATAGGCACAGGCAGACCCGGTGATCTGCGACCCACCATCAACTTCGTCGGTCACCACGCCGTTCGCGCGCAGCCCGCGCAGAATTCACTCGGCATCAGGAAGGCGCGTGTTAGCTTCTGCGGCATGAACACGAACGTAAAAGTCCGCCACGAACAAGGCCGCGCGGGCGCTCGGGCTGTGCCCAGAGGTTCCGATGAGGACGGCCGATCTGAGTGGCTTTCGCGGGTTCTTTGCTCCGGGTTGGATTGAATGAACCCAATGCCCACGGTCGCATCATGAAATCACTGTCATTTCTCCTCGCCGGTTTGCTTTGTCTGGGGGTCGCCCGCGCCTGGTCGGGACCGGCCCCGCTGCGTTACGCGATCATCGGGCTGGTTCACGACCATGCGCGGGGTTTCATTCCTGCCGCCAGTTCCCGGACGGACGTGCAACTGGTCGGCATTGTGGAGCCGAACAAAGCCCTGGCGGAACGCTACGCCCGGGACTACCGGCTCAGCCCCGGGTTGTTTTGTTCCAGCCTGGAGGAACTCCTCGCCAAGACCAACGTGCAGGCGGTGGCGACCTTCACCAGCACGTTCGATCACCGGCGGGTCGTGGAGCAGTGTGCCGCCCGCGGCATCCACGTGATGATGGAGAAACCGCTGGCCGTCAGCATGGAGCACGCGCGCGCCATGGCCGCCGCCGCCCGGAAGGGTGGAATTCACGTGGTCGTCAACTATGAGACCACTTGGTATCCCGCGAACCATGCCGCCTATGCCCTGGTGCATGGGAAGCACGCGTTGGGCGAGTTGCGGAAGATCGTGGTGCATGACGGCCACCAGGGCCCGAAGGAGATCGGTTGCTCCGCCGACTTTCTCGGATGGCTGACCGATCCCAAGCTGAATGGCGGCGGGGCCTTGACCGATTTCGGGTGCTACGGCGCCGATCTGATTACCTGGTTGATGCAGGGCCAAAGACCTACTTCAGTCTTTGCCGTCACGCAGCAGATCAAGCCGGAGGTGTATCCGAAGGTGGACGATGAAGCGACGATCGTTCTGACGTATCCGCACGCCCAGGGAATCATCCAGGCCTCGTGGAACTGGCCGTTCAATCGCAAGGACATGGAGATCTACGGCCGGACCGGTTATGCCCTGGTGCCGGAAAAGAACGTGCTGAAAGTGCGGACCGGCAGCGCGGCCGAAGCGGATGCGCCGGTGCCCGCGCTGTCGATGCCCGAAAGCGATCCGCTGTCCTATCTGGCCGCCGTGGTGCGCGGGGACATCAAGCCGTCCGGCCTTTCCTCGCTGGAGGTGAACCTGATCGCGACCGAAATCTTGGATGCCGCCCGCGGATCGGCCCGGACGGGAAGGCGGGTGAATCTTCCTCCCGGGGCTGGCGGCCAGGTTCGCGCGCCCTGAGGCACCGTTTGACGCCGGCGGCGAACTGGTGATAGCGCCGCCTAAAACCGGGGGTTTCCCACGTGGGCCGCCCTGACGATCACTCCGATGAGCAGAAGTAAGAGGGCGAATTCTTCATCACGTCCGATCTCCCGCATCAAGGTTGCGTTCCGGTGAACAGCTTCCTCATCCCTTCGCCGAGGGCGTTGCCGACCAGGAAATAGGTTTCGGCATGGGCGAATTCGTGGTGCCCGTGTCCGGGACAAGGGGAATTTCTCATGGCCTGCGCTTCGGCATGGGCTCACCTTTGACCCGTTCCCTTTCCATTAAACCCAATTACATGTTTGTGCTCATCTTTGCGCCTGAAGAAACGGTATCACTTTTCCAGAATAAAACGGTTCCTGCGTGCACCAGAAAATGTAATTGACCTTGAGGTGCTCCGCCGCAAATACAACCAACTCGGAAATGCTGACCGGCCGCGCGGTCTGGGGATTCTTATGTTGATAGTTGCCCTCCTGCACCGCGATCCCGGTTGGTACGCTCCCGGCCGATTCTCGGATGAGAGGATAGCAATGACTCATCTGTTCAGGCTTGTAAGGCAACAGATCAGGGCCGCCGACGCCGACCTTCAAATCCCTGGCGCGTTCATACACGCTGCGGAGATAGCCCCGATCCTTGCCGGGAAGCCATTCCCCAGGCATGAAGTTGGCGTATTGCATGACCACCGACTTCGGGAACGCGCGCTTGAGCGCAATCATGTTCGTAATAACCGCGTCGCGATATGCCGCCGGAGTGAAGCCTTTCGGAAACAACCGGCCGCTCTCTCCAAAATCAACCGCGGTCTCCCCAAGATTAATGCCCTCGATCTTGCCGTCAAATTCCTTGCCGAGCGCAAAAAGGAGTCTGTGAAATCTCTCCTGTACCGCCGGGTCCCATCGCCTCGCAACCCAGCCCGCGGGCACCGCGTGTTCCTCGTCATCGCCTTTAATGCTGTATTGCTTGTCCGCCCCGCCATGGTACCGGGCGTCGTTCAGGAGGTAGCGAGGCACATTAAGTATGGTTGGATCGAACGACGCATCCTGAAGTTGAATGAACAACTTTTTGCCCTTGGAAGTGAGCACTGTCAAATCGTGCTGAATGCTGCTGAAGTCATAACCGTCCTCCCCCCGCTCCAGCTCACGCCACGTGTATTTCAATTGTGCGCCTTCAAACGTTTTTGTTGCGAGGAACGCCGCGTCGGAAATTCTTTCCCTGTCCATGTTGAAAAATACGTAATGATGCACTTGACCAGCCGCAGCGCCACCGGCGCAGGCGAGCATGAAAAGGATGCACCACGCCAGTCTGGCAACGGCAGTCATGGCAGAATTCATTTCAAATGGTGACAACCTGGATCTCGGTTCCGAGCGGCTCGAAGGCGCGATTCTCCTTCGTCTTGCCCCAGAAGACCGCGTAGTTGCGGTTCGAGTTGAACGGGGTATCGATGTAAATGAGGTCCACGCACTGGCCGGGCAGCTTGCGGAGCTGCTCAAGATTGTCGCCGCAATGAACCACCGGGGCGTCCACCAAGGCAGACGGACGCAACCGGCCTGCTGGCGGACTGGCGGTGTCCATTACGGCAGCGGTCTTTTCCGGCTTCTTCGCCATGTCCACAGCGTAACGGGAAGAGGGCGTTTACGGAAAGCCAAATGATGCCCGGCATTGCGAGGCAACTACGTCGCGGTGCCTTCGGGCACGCGCACGCAACCGGATCAGCAGACAGCGGAACCCTGGAGAACTCCTGCGCACGGCAGTTTGTCTTTCAACGCTCGCGGATCTCCTCTTCGATGGTTACCGGCCCACGAAGTCCAGACTCCAGCAGCGGCGAATCCTTCGTGAAGGGATTCCAGGTCGTCGAAGTCAGGCGCCGCTCCGGCGGCAGCAACTGGTCGCCAATCAGTCGGTTCGGCCACAGGTTGGCCACCGTGATTTCCAACCGGTTGCGTGTCGGTTTCAGCGCGCGGGCGATTTCGACCCGCCACGGCGCGCACCAGAGGATGCCGAGGTCGCGGCCGTTCAGGCGCACGCGGGCGAGGTTCTTCACCACGCCAAGCTCGAGATAGCATCGTCGGCCCACCGGCCCGGCCGGCGCGTCGAATGTTTTGCGGTAGGTGGCCATGCCCGAGTAGAATTTGATTCCTTCCTCCGGTCGCTTGGTCCAGTCCTCGAGCGACGCAAACGTAACTTTCTCCGGGCCGCCCCACCTGGGATCGAACGCGACTTCCCAGGGGCCGTCGAGCCCGGCAACCGGCTTCAATTCCGCGAAATTTCGCGAGTTCTTCCGCGATGTCATGGCGCGTTGGTTGAAGACGACGAAGAACGACTGGGCCGGCTCGAAGCGAATGGGGACGGTGGTGCGCCTCGCTTTGGCGGTGAACTCGGGCAGTGCGCGCCGCTCGCCGGTCAACGGGTCCCACAGCTCCGGCGTTTTTCCGTTCACGCGGAAGCTGCAGTTGGCGTTCACGGCGCGCTCCTCGCGGTTGGCGACGAAATAGATGTCGGTGTCGCCGGCGCGCCGGTGCGTGTAGCGGATGGGTCCGTCGGACTCGAAGTCCGCCGGCACTCCCGCCTTTTCCAGCAGGCCGGCAACGATGGCGAAATCGCCATACTGGTCCGGCTCCGGAATGGTTTCCTCCGATCGTCCCCACGGCGACATCCCGAAAGGTCCGAGCTCCAGCGCAGCTCCCCAGCCTTCCGCGTTCGTGGTGCGCGTGAGCCAGTCCGGCACGGCCTCCCGCGAACTCTGCCAGGTCCGGTCCGTCGGCACGTCGAGCCGGTGGCCATCGCGGAAGCTGACGATCAATCGCCCAATCAGGCCGGCCGGGTTGGGCGCGTCGCCGCCGTTCTCGGCTTCGACTGCGAGCACGTTCGTTCCCGGCTGCAGCATTGGCGCGACGTCGAACGAGCAAGTCTCGTGGAAATTGTCGCCGTTCCCAGCGTGACGACCGTTGACGAACAGATCGAAGGAGTTGTCGGCCGTCATGGACACGAGGGCGGATTCGATGCCGGCATTGGCTTCCAACGTGACCACGCGTCGGAAGAAGCGTTTGCCGACGGGCGCGCTGACGGCGGGATTGCCTTCGTTGTGCCAGATCCACGTCGCCGACTCCAACGGCGACTTCGTTTCCGGCGCGCCGGTCGCCTTGGCGCCGCGGTCCCAGACTACCCGGCCCTTGCCGAGCTTGTGCTCCTTCACCGCCATGCCATCGCAATCGCCCCACAGTTCGCCGGCGAGCTGCTTCACGTCCTCATCGCAGTTCGGATAACGGCTCAGGCTGGGCGATTTCAATGGACGCGGACCGACGACCGTGGCGCCGGCCTCGACGAGCGTCTTCACCTTGCGCAGCAACGCCGGCGTCATGGTGTCGCGTTCCGGCAGGACCAGGACGCGGTAACTCATGCCGTCGGGCAGGCCGAGCATTCCGTTTCTCACCGACATCCGCGCGAACAACGTTTCCGGCGCGATGCCATCGAAGTTGTAGCCGCGGCGGTCGGGCGGATGGCCCCGCGTCGCGGAAGCCGGCGGGCGAAAGACCTGCGGCGCGCCCTCCGGGGCGAGATAGCAGACGTCGGCCACGGGCAGGCCCTGCCGCAGCAGAAACTGGCAGCGCGCCAGGTAGGCGTGGTACGCGGGCACCAGGTCCCACCAGGTTTGCGTGCGCTCCCAGTGGACGCCATAAGGCCCCATGGTCATGCCGGGACGCCGATCCAGTTGCGGTTGGTGCTGCGAACGATGGAACACGATGCGATTGACGCCGGCGCTGAACGCCCAGTCGCCCAGCGTCTTCATGGACGCCGGGTGCGCCTGCCAGCGTTCCGCGTCAGTCGAGGTGAACGACTCCGCCGCCACGATTGGCCGCCCGCAGGTGTGCGCGATGGACGCGGCTTCGATGACGCTGAAGAAGGAATTGAACCCATAAAGCCAGAACTCGCCCATCGGCACGTCGGCCACGGCTCCGAGGCTCAGGTCGGCGCACGGGTTCATGTCGTAAGGTTCGATGGAAAGTCCGAAGCCGTGCCGGTGGCCCAGTTCGCGCAGGTGCTGCGCGTGGTTTTCGATGACCAGCTCCTGCGCCGTTTGGCGCAGATCCCAGAGGAATCGCTCCGACACTTCGAGGCTTTCCACCACGCGGCCGGTGACCGCCGGCAGATAGCGCAGCGGATCGTAGCCGCGCCGGCGGAGAAACTCCGCGCGAAAGGCGGCCGTCCAGTTCTGGGAGCCCATTTCCCAACTATCAATGTGCAACATGTTCCAGCCCGCGTCGGCGGATTGCTGGCGCGGTCCGATCTCGCGCAGCAGCGCGCCGATGAACGCATCGAAGTGCGCCTCGAGCGCCGCCGGATCGAACTTGTCGCATTCCAGGCCGAGGCCCGGCGCGGGCGCGGGACGCGTGTTGGCGCCAGTGCTGGTGCGGCCGAAACGCAGGATCGTCCACTGGCCCGCCGGCGCGTCCCAGGTCAGATGGCCGTCGGCGTCCAGTTTCGCCGTCAGGTCCACGATGCGGCCCGGGGCAATCGCCGCGTCCGGCGGCAGCACCGGATAACTCGCCGATGACGCGATGAATGGCTTTGTGCCCGGGCGCGACGTGTAAGGATGACGGAGATAGAGCGCCTTCTCGTCAATGTCGGCAATGCGGGCCGCCTCGCTCGTTTTCGGAACCGCCAGCACCGCGACGTCCACGTAAAACTCATCCTTCGCCTTCACGATTTCCGGGGGCAGGCCCGCGTTGCCGAAGTAAGGCGCCCGCGGCGCGGGACGCGGAAGCGTGGCGCTGAAATGGGCAGGCCCCGCGATCTCGACGGCGCTGGCGACGAGGTGCTGCATGGATTGCTCCGGCTTGACCCAGGGCCCGCCGCTGCCGGTCCAACCGGGGCCGGCGTTGAGGGTGATCTGGAGTCCCAACCGCTCGGCTTCCGCAACGGCGTGCTTGAAAATTTGCCGCCACTCCGGGCTCATGAACTTCACCGGACCGCGCGGGATGCCGACGTCCACCTCCATGATGATCATGCCGCCGATGCCGGCGCGCTTCAGCGCTTCAAAGTCGGCGGTGACTCCCTCGCGGGCGAGGTTGCCATCCATGATGAAGTAATAGACCCACGGCCGCGCCGACGCGGGAGGATTAAGGAATCCCCGCGCCAGGGCTTCGACCGACGGGGCCGCGGCGAGGGCAGGGGCGAGCGGGCTCGAAAACAGAGCGACGACCGCCGCCACCAGCACGATGGCCGCGATGGGCAGGCGGAAGCCGGGGGCACAATGGGAACCGCGCCAGCCAGCCGGGGGCGGCACGGTTCGTGGTGGATACGGGCGGGATTGTGACATGCGAATGAAACCTTTAGCCGCCTGGCACCCGGCAGAAAAGCCGAATTGTTCAGGAATCAAGCGCCGCGCCCGATCGGGACATTCCCAGCGGGCCATTTCGCTTGACGCCGACGTTGGCCGGAACAATCTGGCCTGGACATGCAAACAACGTACCCATCATTGTTCCTCCTGCTGATTCCGGTGTTGATTCTCATTGCCGTCTGGGATGGCGTCTGGAAAGTCATCGGCATGTGGAAGAGCGCGCGGAACAACCAGCTCGCCTGGTTCATCTGCCTCGCCATCTTCAACACGGTCGGCATCCTGCCCATCATCTACCTGGTGTGGTGTCAGCGGGACCGCAACCAGCATGGATCCTCCGTCCAGGCGCAACCACCCGCATGAACTGACGGCCCTGAGCCAGTACCAAGACTCGCAACGAAACCTCCCCATCAGACCGGTTGCCCTGGCCCATGAGGCAGGTTAGCGTCAGCGCATGGTTGTGAGCGTGGCCCAATGAGTAAAGCGAAGCCCCGCAACCCGCCTCGCGTTCCCAGTCCTCCGCCCGCGCCCGGAAACGCGGAGGGCAAGTTGTCCCGGGGCAAGAAGGTGATCTTCGCGATCGTGGCGGTCCTGCTTTGCGGCGTCGTGCTGGAGGGGCTTTTGTTCTTCTGCGGCGTGCAGCCGGAGTCGTATGAGAACGATCCCTACGTTGGTTTCAGTTCGCAAACCCCGCTGTTTGTCGAGGAGCGCGGCGCTGGCGGCGAGGTCTTCATGGTTACGGCCCGGAACAAACTGCCGTTCTTCAACGCGCAGCGGTTCCCGCGAGAGAAGGCCCGCGGCGTTTTCCGCGTGTTTTCGCTGGGTGGCTCCACCGCCTACGGTCATCCCTACAACGATCCCACTTCCTTCAACGGCTGGCTGCGGGAGTACTTGCGCGCACTTGCTTCGGACCGGCGCTGGGAAGTGATCAACGCGGGCGGAATCAGCTACGGGAGCTACCGCGATGCGCGCCTCATGGAAGAATTGATCCGCTACCGGCCCGATCTGTTCGTGCTCTACGAGAGCCAGAACGAATTCCTGGAACGCCGCATCTACACGAAAATCTCGGCGGCCCCGCGCGTGATCCGCGGGCTGGCGGTCCTGGCGGCGCGGACGCGCACGGCGACCCTGATGAAACGAATTGCCCGGTCGGCCGGACACGGAACGGGCGCCGGTGCGGCCGGACCCAATGTCTTGCCGAGTGAGCCGGCCACGTTGCTGGAGAAGCCGTCGGGGCTGGCGGCCTATACCCGCGACAACGCCCTGCGCCGGCAGATTCTCGAGCATTACGAATTCAACCTTCGTCGCATGGTTGACATCGCCGCTTCCGTCGGGGCGAAAGTGATCTTCATCGTGCCGGCCTCCAATCTCCGCGAGGCCTCGCCCTTCAAAAGCGAACACCGCCCGGGGTTGAGCCCGGAGGCGCTGCGCCAATGGCAGCAGGATTACGAGGCGGCGCGGCGTGACTATGCGAACCCGTCACCGACCAATGCCCTGCCGCTGCTTGACCGGGCGGCCGCGATGGATGACCTGGCGGCCAATCTGCACTTTTTGCGGGGCCGGGTACTCGAGAAACTGGGCCGTTACGCCGAGGCCAAGGCCGCCTACGAACGCGCCCGTGACGAGGATGTGTGTCCGTTGCGGGCGCCCCGGGAGATTCGCGAGATTCTGACGCGGGTCGCCACCCAACGCCAGGTGCCGCTCGTGGATTTCGAGGCCCTCCTCGAATCCCGGTGCGAGCATGGCATCCTGGATGCCGAAGTCTTCCTGGATCACGTCCACCCAACCATTGACGGCTACCGGTGGCTGGCCCTGGAGATTCTCAAGGCGATGGAGCGCATGGGTGTGGCGCACCCTTCCTGGAACCAGGACCAGATTCAGCGCACAACGCAGGAGGTGATGGGCCGGGTCAACGTCAAATCGCACGCGTTCGCCTTGATGAATCTGTGCAAGACGCTCGGTTGGGCGGGCAAACTGGAGGAGGCGTATCGGGCGGGGGTGCGGGCGGCCGAACTGGACCCCGACAACGTGGACATTCGATACGAGTCAGGACTGGCGGCGCTGCAGGTGGCAAAGTACGAGGAAGCCTTGGCCCATTTCCGGCGTGCCCTGGAACTGAAACCCGACCACGCCAGCGCGCATAACGGGATGGGTTTCATCCTCGAGCAGCAGGGACATCTGGACGAGGCCATCGCGCATTTGCGGTTGGCCCTCAAATACGGCGCCGCCAAGGACCGGGAGCGCGATGAGCGCAACCTGGCCAAGGCGCTCGCCAAGGCCGGGCCATCGCCGCCCCCGTAGTGGCGCGGACATGGCCGCGGGCCGGGTTTCTCGAACAAAGCGAAGCGGAAGCTCGAGGCCTGGCGGAACTGTTGCTGGCTGCCTTGCCCGGAGCTTGCGACCGGGAGTCAACGCACCATTTGCCCGCCACAAGCTGATTTTGGGTGAATATCGCTCCGGTGAGCCATGTTTTCCTTCAAGCGTCGTAGGCCCGGAGGTCATCGCCTGAGATTTGGTCGGCAGGAACCAATTGGTAATGCCGTTCCTCAACGATGCGGATCTCGTCTCCGCACTGGGCAAGTTCAAACAGGGCAATTCGATCGGCATCGATGAACTGGGCGGATATTGGACGGCAGAGGAGTTGCGGGTACTTCTCTGTGCAACAGGCCACGTCCTGTCTTGCTTGCACCGTGGAGAGACGGTCGTTGCCGCCCTTTGCCTGAACGGGAATCACGTACTGACGGCCTCGCTTGTCGAGGCCGACATAGATTTCGTCGATTTCGACCTGTCCGAGGCCGGTGACCGTCGTGCGTAAATGGTTTTGCAGGGAATAGGCGGCAACCCCGAGGAAGATGTCGAGCAGTCGGTTGTAACGCACTTTGGCCAACAAGGCTTGCTCGTCGGAGAGGGCATAAGCCGCGACGATTTCTGGCGTAGCATCGGGTATCTTGATGGGGGCCAACTCTGGGTTGGGAACGATGCGGTTGATGGCCTTCAGACGGAACACGTAAAGCGATCTGCCTCGCCCCTCGATCACCCACTCCTGCCCGGGCGGTTGTGTCTTCGCAATTGCCGGAGGTAGTGCCATTCTGTAACGGATAGAGTAGACCACATCGCCGAGGTTCTTCGGCAACTTGATGTGCAATTTCTTCGCCGTGGGTGTGAAGTCGTCTCGGCGGAAGCAAACTTCTTTCGCCCCATCCTTGTACTTGCTCAGGAAGATACTCTCGACCAACGATGCATATCTGTTCTTCACCGGTTTCTTGTGAATCATGGCAATCTCCTCAGTTATGTGGTGGCGATAGTCTCGATCTCCGATTGTCTTCGCTTATGTAAGCCGTTCTTGCGGTCTCGCCTTCCGATGAGGACAGGAACTTTCCAGTAATCTGCCGCTTCGCCCATGTCCATCGAGAGGAGTTCGGCACGGCCGAGGTCGAGCTTACGGGAGGGCCGCTTTGGAACAATCCCGAGGGCCAGAATGACAGCACTGGCAACGGCTCTGGCAAGGGGAGGCGGGACTGAATTCCCGACTTGGCGCGCGCCGTGCCACTTCGTGACATGGAAACGGAACCAGTCCGGATAGCCGTGAAGACGAGCCATTTCGCGAACGGTAATGCAGCGCGGGAAGGCGAAATGGATAGGCCGCGGACTCGTGAAAGCTCCTCTAGCGGAGTCAGTGCCTGCACGGAGCGTGTTGCAGACGCCGCTTCGCGGCAGTTTGAAGAAGCGCGAGATGGGTTCGACGTCGTCTTCTCCTGTCGTCGCAAAGCGTTTACGGGAGATGTCCGTATGAACTGTGCGCAAGCTGGAAGTCAGGATGTCGGGCCGCCAGTTTCGGACGTATCCGAAATGCCATGCGTCGTCGGTTGCGCACCGCAACTCGCGGGCATAGTCGGAAAGGGCCGGATCAGGATGGTTCCTCACCGAATCGGATGTCATCAGCTCGTCCCATTGCTCGACATCGGGTAAATCTGCCAGGGCGTCGAGGCAGGTTGGTGTCGGTCTCTTCCCATTCCTGCCAAAAAGGTCGTTTTCGGTAGTGGTGGTCTCACCAGGGTAGGCCGGAATCGGTACGCCCTTCTTCGCTCCGAGCAAGAAAAGGCGTTGCCGGTCTTGTGGAACGCCGTAGTTCATGGCGTTCAGCACCTTCCAAGGCACATGCACACGGTACCCCACGTCCCCGAACGATTCAATCAAGGACTCGAGGAACATCCGATGTTTACCTATGGTCAGGCCCTTGACGTTCTCGAAAACGAACGTTCTCGCTCCCAGTTCGGCAACCAAACGGACGAATTCCCTGACCAGTTGGTTGCGAGGGTCGTCTAGCATTCGGTGTCCGATGAGCGAGAATCCTTGACAAGGCGGGCCTCCGAAAACGACATCGACCGCGTTTCGGCCAATCCCGGCGATCTGGCGCAACTCCTGCCCAGTCAAGCCGACAATCGACCTTGCCAGCACCGCGGTTTCCGGGAAGTTAAAATGATGTGCAGCGGCATGAATCGGGTCGATCTCGACAGCGGCAGCGACATCGAAACCAGCCTGCTCGAACCCCAATGACATGCCTCCGGCACCGGCAAAAAGGTCAATTCCTATAGGTCGCCTATTCATTCAGAAAATGCTCGATCCGCGCCTCGAGCGCGTCCCTTTTCTTGAGTTGGCATTGCCAGACAATGATGACAGACCAACCGGCTTTTCTCAACCCCATTACCTGCTTGCGATCACGGACCTTGTTGGCCGCAATCTTCGGCTTCCAGTACGCCAGCCTGCTTTTGGGCAACCGGCCGTAGCGGCACGAATGCCCATGCCAGAAACACCCGTGAACGAAAATGACTTTCCGTCGGCTCACGAAAGCCAGATCGGGTTTTCCTGGCAGATCGCTTCGCGCAAGGGAGTAGCGGTATCCAAGCCGATGAACCATCGACCGGACTGCCTTCTCCGCACCGGTGTCGCGTGTGCGAACCGCGGCCATGATTCTGCTTCGGATTGCCTTGGTCACTCGGTCCATTGTTGCCTCCGACCCGGCGTCGGCCATCAGGATATTCGAGGCGACTTCACCTGACGACACTGTCGAATCAGCCGCGGCGAGTCTTCTCTATTGTGGTCGCCGGGGTCAAGCCTGCCGGTGGTTGGCGCATCACGGTTTCAACGCGCTGCTGAGGCGAGCCACCTCGCCCCGCTTCAACGACAGCTTGATGGTCTTGTCCCCGTAGCGGACCTGACACGGTTTTCCAGCAATGCTCCGGATGGCGGCGCTGGCAAGTTGGCCATCCTTCCAGGCGATGTCCACCGCGAATCCGCCGCGGGCGCGCAATCCGGTCACTCTCCCGTTGGGCCATGCTTTCGGCAAAGCCGGGAGTAACTCGATCTCGCCGGCATGGCTCTGCAGCAGCATTTCGCCGACGGCGGCGGTCTGGCCGAGGTTGCCATCAATTTCCCATTCCGCCATGCCCTGGAAGTTGGCGGTGAGATTGGGGTTGGCGATCCGTTGTAGATGCGTATCGAGAACCGCCAGCGCCGTGTCGCCATCGCCGAGCCGGGCGTAAACGTTGGCCTGAAAGGCGCCCTGCCAACTGCCCACAAGCCCGCGCTTCCACCACTGGGCCTGGTCGAAGATCTTCCGCAACGCCGCCGCCAGTTCCGGCGTGCCGCGCGGGGTGATTTGCGTGCCGCAGATCGCGCCCCAACTGGACAGGACCTGGCATTCCGCCGTGCGCTGCCAGTCCTCCAGCCATTCCTGCAACTCGTCGGTGGTCGGGCTGATCTGCATCGGCGGCAAGCGCGGCAGGGCTTTCTCGATTTCGGCGCGCAGCCCCGCGTCCGTGCCGAGAATCCGGGTCGCCTGCGCGCAGTTCTGCAACAATTCGCGCACCATCTGCATGCTTCCGGTCGGTCCCATGCAGGTGCAACCGGTTTCGCCGCCGGGTTTGCGGAACGGGTTTTCGAAGTTCGTGTCCGGCCCGGTCACCCGCCAGCCATGCGACGGTTCGACCATCATGTAATCGAGATAAAACCGCGCGGCTCCCTTCATCGTCGGCCAGACGCGCCGGAGGTAACCGGTGTCGCCCGAAAAGGCGTAGTGTTCCCAGAGATGCTGGCACAACCACGCGCTTCCCACCTGGAAAATGCTCCACACCGCGCTGCCGCTGACCGGTCCGGCCTGACGCCAGAGGTCGGTGTTGTGGTGCGCCACCCAGCCGCGCACACCGTAAAGGTCTTTCGCGATATGCGCGCCGTCCACGCTGAGCTGCTCGGTAAGATCAATCAGCGGCAGGTGACACTCGGCGAGGTTGGCCGTCTCGACCGGCCAGTAGTTGATTTCGGCGTTGCAGTTCAACGTCCAGTTCGCCGACCACGGCGGCTGGATTTCGTGGCTCCAGATGCCCTGCAAGTTTGCCGGCTGCGTTCCCGGCCGCGAGGAGGCGATGAGCAGGTACCGGCCGAACTGGTAATACAACGCCGCCAGCGCCCGGTCCTGGCCGGGTTGATACGTCTTCAACCGCACGTCCGTCGGCAGCGCTTCCGCCGTCGAGTGGCCCAGGTCCAGCGTCACCCGGTTGAACAGTCGCTGATGATCGGCCACATGCGCCTGGCGGAGCGCGGCGTATGACCTGCCGGCCAGTGGCCTGAGATACGCCTCGCAGAGCCGGCCGGGATCCTGGCCTTGCCGGCTCGGACTGGTGTGAGGACCGTTGTAACTGGTGGCGGCGACGAGCAACAACGTGACACTGTCGCAACCTTCCGCAGTGATTCCGGCATCGGTAATCGTGACGCGACCGCCCTGGCTGACCGGCACCAGTCGGGTCTCGAACCGCATCCCCTTGCCATCCGGCGCGTCGTCCCACACCACGGTTTTGCCCAAGTAACTTGGGTCGGTGTAGGCCGGGCAGCGGCCGGTCAGGCGCAGGAAACCTTTGCCGGCCTTGGTGATATGATGCAACTGACAGCCAAGCGAGGCGGTGAACGTGACCCGGCCGGGCTGATCGCCGGCCAGCCGCACGACGATGGTCTGCGCCGGATTCGAGGCGAAGATCTCCCGCGTGTAACGGACGCCCTGATGCTTGAACTGCACGCGCGCCACGGCCTGCGCCAGATCCAGTTCGCGGCGGTACTCCGTGACTTCGCCGGCGAGTGGGAACTCGATCGTCAGATCGCCGAGCGGCTGGTAGTTCTGGTTGTACCTGCCGTTCATATCGCGCTCGACCAACCGTTGCGCGTCGGTGTTCGTGCCCGCCAGAAGCAAGCGCCGGATTTCGGGAAGCGACTTCAAGCCGTTGGTATTGAGGTTGTCGTACGGCTCGCCGGACCAGAGCGTGTCCTCGTTGAGATCAATCCGCTCCTGCTTCACGCCGCCCCAAACCATGCCGCCGAGCCGGCCATTTCCGATCGGCAGCGCCTCGACCCACCGTTGCGCCGGCTGCTCGAACCAGAGGCGGAGCGGCCATGCGGAAGGCGACGGGGCGGGAGTGGCGGTGACGGCACTGACAAAGAGGGCGAGGGCGACCCCAAGTCCGGGGGCTGATTCCATCCCGAACACCGAGATTAGAATGGGGAGCGCGCCCGCCCCGGGCGCCGTTTTCCGCGCCCCCGCGGAAAACAACGAGCGAACCAACGAGTTCCCGTTCGTCCAGATGGACCCGTGCGCCCAACGGCTGGACGCGAGGCGCGCCCCGCAACGCCCGCGGCGGGCGTGTTCCCCAATTCCGGTGTTCAGATTCATAACTTTACGCGGTGAACACCATGTTGATGGTGTTGCGGGCGGGGGCACGGTCGGGCGCGCCAGCGTGTCGGGCGTATGTCGGAAGGTTTGCGATCGCCGATGATTTCATGCTGCGGTTGGCGTGGCAAGATTTACGGTGGCGAGAGCCTGCAGTTTGAGCAGGGGAGCGCGCCCGTCTCGGGCGCAGCCGCCGGCGTCCCGCCGACGGCCGTCCGCACCCAATTCCCACACCGAGCCATCAGGGTGGGGCGCGGATCGCTGGGCCGCGACGACCACTGCCCGCCCTGGCGGTCGGATAGGCCAGGCTGGCTGCGGTGCCCCGCAGCCCTGATTTTCGCCGGGTGGTTGGTTTCGCAGCCGAAGATGGGGACACGCCGCAGCATGTCCGTACCTGAAGTTGACTGACGGTGGGTCGTGGACCGCCGGGCTGCGATTGTTCAAATCGAAAAAAACGTGAAAAAAACGCTTGCAATTCTCTCGTGGGTTCATTAGAACTGCCCCGTCAGCCAGCAAATCAACCAAACGAAGGTTACAATATGCAGAACATCTGTACACGAGCGGTAAGGACAGCCGTGGCCATTCTTGGCCTCGCCGCCTGTTCCGGGGTCGCCTTGGCGGCCTTGCAGGGCATAGACGTGGGTGGACCGGCCATGCCGGGCTCCTTTACGGTCAGCGGGAACCAGGTGACCGTCATCGGCGGCGGCGCCGACATCTGGGGTGGTTCCGATAATTTCTATTACGCCTACATGCCGATCAGCGGCGATTTCGACTACACCATGCAGGTCATCAGCCTGCTGGGCAACTCCGGTGACGGCGGTTGGACCAAGGTCGAACTGATGGCCCGGTATGACGACCAGGGTTTTGGCAACCCGGCCAACGGCGCCGACCCCTTCATCGCGAACATGACCACCCGCCTCCCGGGCGACACGACCGGCGGCGCTCCCGCGACCTCCGGCATTGATGGACCGCAAATCCGCACTGTTGACGCCGGGAATGCTGACCAGGTCGCTCCCAGCCCGGCTGTTCCCTCGAACATCCCCAACCAATGGGTGCGCCTGGAGCGGGTTGGCAGCGTGTTCTACATGTATTACAGCCACGATGGCACGAATTGGACCATGTACAACGCCCCACAAGGCTTCGACACCGCGGGTTCATGGCCGGCGGGAGGCGACAATGGAACTACTTTCACGAACGCCTGGCCGAACGCCATCTACCTGGGCATCGCGGTGACCGCGCACAGCGACCCCAATACCTCGACCTCGGTGGTCCAAAACTTTGGGCCTTGGGTGCCGAAACCGGTCGCCATTACCCAGCAGATGCCGGCCACGCTGTCCGTCGCGGCCGACAGCCCCGCGTTAAGCCTGGCCATCGGGGCCACCGGCGATCCAGTGCATTACAAGTGGTCCAAGAGTGGCACCGCCATCTCGCGGGCCGTGGGCTCGACCTTCACGTCCACCAACGCCTTTGTGACGGCGAGCGACGCCGGCACTTATACGGTGCAGGTCTTTGGTGGCGGCCAAACGATCACCAGTTCGGCCTGCGTGGTGACGGTGACGGCGGACACGACGCCGCCCACGATCGCCAAGGCGAGTTCTGACTCGAGCTTTACGGCGGTGGTCGTCAAGTTCTCCGAGCCGGTGGACGCCACCGCGCTGACGGCCTCGAACTACAAGCTTGACCATAGCATGACGGTTTCCTCCGTTTCCCGCACGGACGTGCAGACGGTGACGCTGACGACCAGCAAACTGGCGACGGACGGCACCACCTACACCCTGACGGTCAACGGCGTGAAGGACTTGGCGGGGAACACCATCGCGACAGACAGCACGTACCAGTTCATGTCCTGGAAATTCATGTCGGGTGGCATTCTCCACAAGTACTGGAACAACATTACGGCCGGCAATACGAACGGCCTCTGGAATGACGCGCGGTATCCGAACAACCCGACCATGACCACACTCGAGCCGATGTTCGAGTTTCCGCCCGCCGGCGGCAACGGGTATGCCGACGCTTACGGCAATACGCTGGAATGCTACTTCATCCCGCCCTCGAACGGCAATTACGTGTTCTTCACCTGCAGCGACGACCAATCCTGGCTGTTCCTGAGCACGGACAGCAATCCGGCGAACATGCTGTTGATTGCGGAAGAACAGGGCTGGAGCAACTCGCGCCAATGGGTGGCGGCGGGTTCCGGCGACGTCACCGCGAAGCGCTCGGATCAGTTCTCCGGCTCGATGTGGGCGACCCCGAACGTCATCACCCTGCAGGCGGGCAAGCAGTATTACCTGTTCGACAGCCATTACGAAGGCGGTGGCGGCGACGACGTGGGCGCCACCTACAAGCTGGACTCGGAGGCGGATCCGGCCAACGGCGATGCCCCAAGACTCACCGGCAGCGTGGTCGGCTATTACTTCGACCCGACCGGGGCGAGCGTGACCTTCGTGACGCAACCGGCCAATGAAACGGCCATTCAGGGCACCAACGCGACGTTCACCGGTGCGGCGACCGGCACCTCGGCTTATGGCACGACCGTCAGTTACCAGTGGCAGTCCCAACCGAGTGGCAGTAGCACTTGGACGAGCATCGCCGGGGCGACGGCCGCTACCTACCAGACGGGGCTCCTGAAGCTGACGGACAGTCTCACCAAGTTCCAATTGCTCGTCACGGTCCCGACGCTGACGGCGACCAGCCAGGTGGCGACGTTGACCGTGATCCCGGACACAACTCCGCCCGTCGTTTTTGTCGGCGCGATGAACGATGCCACGGCGGGCGTCGTGGATGTCGGTGTGGCGTTCAACAAGCCGGTGGATGACGTTTCGGGCCAGGTGCTGGCCAATTACTCGGTTTCGCCCGGCACCATCACGGGTATCACCTGGTACACCAACTGTTTCTATCCGGATTCGCAGAAGCCCACTGCCATGATCAAGAAGCAGAACGCAATGCTCAAGGTCACCGGCCTCTCGGGCAGCGGCACGCTGACAGTCAAGAACGTGGCCGATACGCTCGGCAACAAGCTCAGCGCCACCGGTACCAACGTGGCCTTCACCGTGGATACCACGATGAAGTGGGGCGTTGTGGGCGCGAACTCACTGGGTGGCGTCAACGGAGTGGTTGCCGTGGCACCGGGCGGGTTCGATGTGTACAGCGACGGTGTTGGCGAATGGGGTACCACCGACGAAACCACCTTCGTTTACCAGGCGGTCACCGGCGACTTCGACAAGAAGCTCCGCGTCGAATATCAGGACAACTCGAGCCAGTGGGCTCGCGCGGGCATCATCATGCGTGAAGACCTCACCGTGTTGGGTATGGATATCGCCACCCAGGGAACAGAATGCGGGCGCTACCAGAAGTGCCATGTGAATCCCGTCGGACCGACCCTCACCGGGCCGGGCACTGCGGGTAACCAGAGCTGGGAAGGCAACCGGCGGCTCGACGTCGGTGGCGCCAGCACCACGGCCCTCACCGGGGTGAATTCCATCCCGCAGTACCCGAACGCCTGGTGCCGCATCCAACGCGTCGGACAGGTGTTCACCATCTTCCGCAGCGACGATGGCGTGAACTGGGTCAACCTCGGTAAGACAACTTGGGGCGTTGACGACGTCGCCCTGAAGCCAATGCCAGCCACCGTGTATGTGGGGCCGGAGTTCACCCCGGAGAACGGCAACTGTACAGCGGACGCGACTAGCGGATGGTCCAATCAGGGCTCGTTCATGGCACGGTTCCGCGACTACGGCGACTATGTTGCCGTCACCAACCCGAACCTGACGGTTTCGGTTGACGCCACCGGCAAGGTGACGATCAGTTGGGCCGCCGGCACGCTGGTTAGCTCCTCGACGGTGCATGGAACGTATGCGCCGGTCACGGGTGCAACCAGTCCGTTGGTCATCACCCCGACTGCGGGCGGGACGATGTTCTACCAGGTGAAGCAGTAAGCGCTGATCCTGGCTGATACTAGGGGCACAGGGACCGGGCGAAAGCCCGGTCCCTTTTTTTGGACCCGACGGTTTTGATCGGAATTCCAGCGTAGCGTTGGGAGCGCGCCCGTCTCGCGTGCCGGCTCCGGTGTCCCGCCGGAATCCATTTTCATGGTAGGTCGCGAACCGGCGGGCGGCGGTTTGAAAATGGGGAGCGCGCCCGTCCTCGGGCGCAGCCGCCGGCGTCCCGCCGACGGCCGGCAGGGGCGGACCACTCATGCGAAGTGCGAGTGACGAAGTGCGAATGACGAACAGTGGGTTGCGAAACCGCCCGGCCGCGACGCCTGCCCGGCCGGCGGTCGGATCGGCCCGGCTGGCAGTCTAGCGAGAATCCGGCGCGGCTTGGCCTTGCGCCCTGGCCAAGGCCTGCTTTGCCGGCTCGCAGGACGGTTTGAGACGCAGTGTCTCCTGCAACTCGGGGATGGCCTTGTCCCGATCGTTTTCGGAGAGAAAGAAATTGCCCAGGTTTAAGTGGGCCTGCCAATCCGTGGCATCCTGCCGGACAGCCTGCTGAAAACAGACCAACGCTTCGGCCCGGCGGTTCTGGCGCATCCGGACGACGCCCAGGCCGTCGTGGGCCTGGCCAAAGTGGGGGGCAAGCCGGATGACCTCCGTGAACTGGTCCCCGGCCTCCTCGATCCGCCCACAACCAAGGAGCAAGGCGCCCAGGCTGTTATGGGCCTCGACATAGTCGGGTGCCAGCCGCAAGGCCTCCCGATAGTGATGTTCGGCGTTCGTAAGGTTATTGACCCCCTGATAGACAATCCCGAGATTGTAATGCACGGCCTCCGGAAAACCACGCTTCTGATCCATGACACCGTACTCTGGCGCCCCGGCATTCGGCAACCATCGCACCGCTTCCTGCAGGTGAACGAGCGCCTGCGCGAAGTCACCACCCCTTGCCAGCGAACAACCCAGCACGAACCGCGCCACGGCATTATCCGGGCTCAAGCGCACCGCTGCTTGCATGTGTTCCGTCCCTTCCGCCGTCTTTCCGCTGCGATTCAGTAAAAGCCCAAGCAGTTCGTGGGCCGTGACATTGTCGGCGTTTAAAGACAAGGCCATTTTGTATTTCTCGACCGCCCGGTCCAGGTCCCCCGCCCGGAGAAACTCGCTGGCAGCCCGAACATAGGAGTTATCATCGAGAAAGCGTTCCTGGATTTTGACCATGCCATCCACCGGCAGATTGACAAACTCCGGGATGTTGGCGGCCCGGCCGGCCGCGACCATGTGCTCCAGCCAGACGGGCGGGCTGGCGGCCCCGTCCGTGTCAATGTGCGTGAGATAAAGCTGGGTGTAATCCGAGTGGGCTTTGGACGAGAACACAAGCCAGCGGCCATCGAGCGACCAGCTATGCCACGAATTCATGCGGCCCAGGTTGCAACCTAGTCGCCTGGCCTCTCCCCCTGCGGCCGGGATGATGAACAGCTCGCTGTCGGGCTGCAATAACATGTAGTTGGCGGCCTGGCAGAAAATGATCCAACGACCGTCCGGCGAGTATTTCGGAAAGTAATTGCTGCGCCCGTTCAGTGAAGCGCCCCGCAAGGGCTCCGCCTTGCCTCCCCGGCCCCCATTAAAGGGCACCCGATACAAGTCATAACGGAATTCCTTGGTCTGCCGGAGGAATCGCTCGCCCTCCTCACCCGATAACAGAATGCGGTCCTGCTTGAGGTCTTTTATTTCGACGGCCCGCGCGCGCGCGAAGACGATCCATTGCCCATCCGGGCTCCACGTGGGATTGCTTTGCACGAAAGCGGGATCGTCCGCGCCCGGCAGGGAGGCGAATTGCTTGTTCCCGCGATCATACACCGCGATGATGCCCCGGAAGGGGAAGAAGAGCTGCGAGAAGGCCAGGTCGGGCTTGGCCATAAAGATGGAAAGGTCTTTCACGGTGCTCAACACGAACCGACCGTCCGGCGAGATTTGCGACAGCAACCCGAGGGTGCCTTGGCCGTCTTCCCGGCGAAAATCATCCCAGGTCATGATGTCACTGGTCGCCAACTTCATTTCGCGAGCGGTGCGCGTGATGACGTAGGAACCCTTGTTGTTCGCGTAGTCCACGTCCATCGCCAGGTATTCGCCGTTCCGGCTGAACGAATGGCAATTGCCGCATACCGGCAGGTTCTCCAAAACCACGGGCGGCAGAACGCCTTTGTCCAGGCCGCCAAACCGCCAGCGAATCTTCGAGGGGTCTTTCACGGCCTCACTGAAAGGCAAGTTGACCTCGCGGTAAAATAACGGATTCTCGACGGTTTCCCGGGAAATCACAAACCGCACGGAACTCCGGGCCCGGACCTGACCGCGCCGGCCGGCCTGGTGTCCGGCGATAATGAGCTCGACCGCCCCTCCCTGGGCAGCCTGTTTTATCTTGCGCCATTCCGCCTCGGGGGGCTTCCACATCGGCTGGATGCCCTCGAACAACCATTTCTGTCGGCCGACCAGGAAACCGGCCGCCCACTGGTCAACGGCCGCCACATTCGTTTTCCAGAGCAACACGGGCGGAGGCATATTGGAAGGCATCACCGCTCCCGCCAAGGGGTGTTGGACCTTGATCGCCGGGTAATTGCCCGATTCCACCCCGAGAGGCGATCCATCGGAATGGAAGACCAAAGCATAAAGCGCGGTTGCGCTCGTCACCAAGACCGCCGTGCCAATGACCCATACCCACATCTTTCGGTTTTTCGATTGAGGCTGCTCGAAAACTCCTTTCTGGGCCGTCCGCGCGGGAGTGAAGACTGGTGGTCGGCTGGGCTTGCTTCTCTTTTTCATCAAAGGCCCAACCATGATTCAGCCCGCAGACCCATCGTCAAGGTCCAAACTCCGGCGCCGCGAAGGTGACCAGCGGTTGCAGTTTGCGAAGGGGGAGCGCGCCCGTCTCGGGCGCAGCCGCCGGCGTCCCGCCTGTGCGAAGTGCGAACGACGAAGTGCGAATAACGAGTGGTGGGTCGGGAGCGCTCGCTGGTGGTTTGGAAAATGGGGAGCGCGCCCGTCTCGGGCGCAGCCGCCGGCGTCTCGCCGACGGCCGGCAGGGGCAGCCGCGCGGAACGGAGTCTCCGGCGAGCCGCCGGAGACAGCAGGCGAGCCGCCCGCGCTCCCCCAATTCCCACCGCGCTGCATCTCGGGGCGGGTTGTGGACCGCTGGGCCACACGACCTCTGCCCACCCCGCCTTTTCGCCTTTCACGCCCCCCCCGCGTCGGCCATGCTGGTGCCATGTCAGGTTTGATCGCCATCGTCGGCCGCCCGAACGTCGGCAAATCCGCCCTCTTCAACCGGATTGTGGGCCGGCGCATCGCCATCGTGCACGATCAGCCCGGGGTGACGCGCGACCGGCTCAGCGCCGAGGCCGAGTGGCGGGGGCGGGCCTTCACGCTGGTTGACACCGGCGGCATCGGTCTGCTGCACCGGCAGAAGGCGGGCGACGAACTCATCCAGGCAGCCTTCGAGCAGGTGCAGTTGGCGATCGAGGCCGCCCAAGTGATCCTCCTGGTCGTTAATGTGCAGGACGGCCTGGTGCCCCTTGATCGCGAGGTTGCCGACCGGCTGCGTCGCTCGGGCCGGTCGGTCGTGGTCGCCGTGAACAAGGTGGACAGCCCGGCAGCCGACGCGGGGGTGACCGATTTTGCCCGCCTGGGTTTCGACCGCATTTGTCCCGTTTCCGCGATTCATGGCCGGGGTGTGGAGGAACTCCTCAAGGCGGCCACCGATCTGCTGCCGGCGGAGACGGCCTTGGCAGCATCCGGTGACGCCGCAGCCCCGGGCGCGGGCAGTGCCGAGCCTCCGGTCAAGCTCGCGATTGTCGGCCGGCCCAACGTCGGCAAATCCTCGCTCATCAACGCCCTCACGCGCTCGCCCCGCGTGATCGTCAGCCCGGTGCCCGGCACGACCCGGGACGCCATTGACGTGCCGTTCGAGACGGAAGCGGATGGGGTCCGGCGGCGCTACGTGCTGATTGACACGGCGGGCATTCGCAAGACGCGCCATGTTTCCGACTCGATTGAGTTCTTCAGCGTCAAGCGGGCCGAGGACTCCATCGAACGGGCCGACCTGGTGGTTTTCGTCCTCGACGCCGTGAGCGGCATCCTCGAACAGGACAAGAAGATCGCGGACCGGATTGTGTCGGCGCGCAAGGGTTGCATCGTCGTGGTCAACAAGTGGGACCTGTTCGCCGACCAGATCGAGCCGGTGAGCGCCGCCCAGGAGGCGCGGCTCGCGCGTCACCGTCAACGCGAAGGGGGCGCGGCGGTGCCCGCGTCGCTGGCCGGTTTCGGCCGGTGGATTCAGGAGAAGCTCTTCTTTCTCGACTACGCGCCGGTGATTTTCACGTCGGCCACCTCCGGCTTTCACCTCGAGCGGTTGCTGGAGGCGGTGCGCTACGTGACGACGCAACTGCAGCAGCGCGTCGCCACGGCCCTGCTCAACCGGGCGTTGCACGACGCCATCGAGCACCGCCAGCCGGTCAGTTCGGCAGGTTCGCGCTTGAAGTTCTACTACGCCACGCAGGTGAAGTCGTCGCCGCCGACGTTCCTGCTGTTTGTCAACCGCAAGGACCTGTTTTCGCCCGCTTATGAGAAGTATCTGGCGAACGAAATGAGGCGGGCGTTCGGTTACGAAGGCTGCCCGATTGTTTTCGCGGTCCGGCCGCGGCCCCGTTCGGAGCCGGGCCAGCGATCCGCCGGGCGTGAACGATCTGTGCGGGGTGATCGGCCAGGCCGGTAGCGGTGCCCCGCGGTCCAAACATTTTCGGCTGGCGGCGGGCCGACCGATGCGTTAGAGTAACCTCAGACTGGGAGTCTTTGTTTAAACCATTCCAAGCCATGAGTGCGTCGCGGCAAAAAACAACATCCGGCGGGGAGTCCCCGGCAACCCAAAGCTTCACCTTGCACGCGCCGGGCGCGCAGTCCGTGGAGCTGGTCGGCGATTTCACGGACTGGGAGGCGAAACCCATTCGGCTGCGGGCGGGCGCGCGGGGAATCTGGCGTGCCCGGGTGGCGCTGCCGCCGGGCAACCATCAATACCGCTTCCGCGTGGACGGCGAATGGCGCGACGATCCCGCGGCGGCGGTGCGCGTGCCCAATCCGTTCGGCGGCGAGAACGCCGTGCGCGTGGTGGCCTGAGCTGCGCCCGTCCTTTTCCGTTGCCGGGTCGGGGGAGCACAGGCCGATGGCCTTGCCGTTGGGCGGCCCGCCCAACGGACCGGCGGCGCGATGGAGAACGGATGGCCACTGCTTTCCCAGCGTTTTCCTTCATTCCGCCCGGCGAGTCGCCGGGCAGGACGGGCGAGTCGCCCGTGCCACCAAGTTCAGGGCGCGTGACCGGTGCATTGTCGGTTGCGACGGGTGGCCGGAAGCGCTACGGTCACGCCATGCTTTTCCGGAGGCCCCGCCGAATTCCCGGTCGCGCGCAGCGGCTCGCTGGCGGTTTCACGTTGATCGAACTGCTGGTCGTTATTGCCATCATCGCCATCCTGGCAAGCCTGCTGCTCCCGGCCCTGGGCCGTGCCAAAATGAAGGCCACGCAGGCCGCCTGCGCGTCGAACCAGAAACAGTTGATCCTCGCCTGGACCATGTATTCGACCGACAACAACGAAGCCCTGTTGTCCACCAGCACGCTGGGGTTGGCGGGGGGCGGTTGGTGGTTGGGCCCGGCGGCACCGGGCATCGTCGCCAGCATCACCACGACCGAGGCGTTGCGCCGCGTCACCGTGGGAATGCAGGGCTCACCCCTCTACAAATACGCCCCGGCGGTCGGCGCCGCGCATTGCCCCGGCGACCTGCGGACGAAGCGGCTGCGTCCGGGGTCGGGCTGGGCTTATGACAGCTATTCGCTGGCCGACTCGATGGCCGGCGGCAACGAGTGGAACACGGGCGCCGGGGAGTTTTACACCAAGACCACCCAAATCCAGTCGCCGTCCGATGCCTTCGTGTTCATCGAGGAGTCGGATCCGCGCGGCTACAATGAGGGGACCTGGGCGTTCGAGTTGAGCCCGCCGGGGTGGGTGGACGGCTTCGCGGCCTTCCACGGCACCGTGTCCACGTTCGCGTTCGCCGACAGCCATATCGAGTCGGATCGCTGGCTCGAAGCCTCGACCATCACGGCGGCCCAGAATTTTGCGCAGGGGACGAGTTTCTTCTATTGGAACGGCGGCGACGTGAAGAAAAACCGCGACTTCATCTGGGTCTGGGACCATTTCCAATGGCCCAACTGGAAGCCGCTGCAATAGCGTCGTTCCTACGAACGTCTGAAATTGGCGGCGCTCTTCCGAGCCGCCGCTACGAACCCGATCCAGGCGCAGCTATTTCGGTTTCAATTGGGGGAAGAGGATCACGTCGCGGATGCTCTCCTGACCCAGCAGCATCATGCACAAACGGTCAATGCCAATGCCGATGCCGCCGGCGGGTGGCATGCCATGCTCCAGCGCCACAAGAAAATCCTCGTCCAGTTTCTGCTGTTCGCCGCCCGCCTGGTGCTCCAAGCGCTCCCGCTGCTCGAGCGGGTCATTCTGCTCGGTGTAGCCGGGCGCGATCTCCTGGCCGTTGATGCACAACTCGAAGACCTCGACCGTGGTCGGATCCTCGGGCGAGAGCTTCGCGAGTGGCACGAGTTCCTTCGGCAGGTGGGTAACGAACGTCGGCTGGATCAGCGTCGGCTCGATTAATTTTTCAAACACCGCGCCGGTGACTTCAAAGTCGGCGTAATCTTTTGTGATTTCCGCGCCGAGGTCATGCGTGCGTTGGCGACGTTCGGCTGGTGAAATTTCAAACCAATCCGCGCCCGCTTTTTCACGAACCAAATCTTTGTATTTCAAACGTTTCCAATTTGGCGTAAGTGAAATTTCAGATTCACTCTGCAACTTCTTCAAATCGTGCAAAATTATATCAAACGGACGGCATGCCGTTGAAATTTCGGGCGCAGTTAGCTGTAAAATGTCCTGCAAGCGGGAAATTCGTTCCGAAAAACGATGCTTCATTTCTTCGGTGAACGTGGCTGCTTGTGCAAGCATTTCAACATATGGTTTCTGGCCAACTTGGTCACAGAGTGCCTCATATTCCGACCAATAACTTCCCAAAACCTCCATGGAAACTCGTTCCATTTGCTTTTCGTTCATCGCGACCTTACTGCGATTCCTATGATTCAACAAATTTGCCGACGACTCTTGAAAAGCAGAATCAAGCCGAGCAATCACTGCACTTAATTCTGCATTTGCAGTTCGCGGAATTGTAAGCGTGCCTAAAACCTTTTGCGCGACATGGCAGATCATCGACTCCACCAGTTCCATCATGGTCTCGTAATCGCCGAACGCCTGATAGGCCTCGAGCATGGTGAACTCGGGATTGTGTTTGCGAGACAGGCCTTCGTTGCGGAAAATGCGGCCGATCTCGAACACGCGATCAAATCCGCCGACCAACAGGCGCTTGAGGTACAGTTCGATCGCGATGCGCAGGTAAAAGTTGCAGCCGAGGGCGTTGTGGTGGGTGACGAACGGCTGCGCCGCCGCGCCGCCGGGGATCGCCTGCATCATCGGAGTCTCCACCTCCACGTAGCCGCGTTCGTGCAGGAAATTCCGGATTTCGCGGATGATGGCGCTGCGCTTGAGCATCACGTCCTTCACGTCCGGGTTCGCCATCAGATCGAGGTAGCGCTGGCGGTAGCGGATTTCGGTGTCTTCGAGGCCGTGCCATTTGGCCGGCGGCGGCCGCAGCGCCTTGGCGAGGATGATGAAGCTGGTGATCCTGGCCGAGATTTCACCGGTCCGTGTGGTGAACATCGTGCCGCGGATGCCGATGAAATCCGCGAGATCGAGATGCCGGAAGAGGTCGAACTGCTCGTCGCCGAGGACGTTTTTCTGGGCGTAAATCTGGATGCGGCCGGAGTCGTCGCGGAGGTCCAGGAACATGCTTTTGCCCATGTCGCGATGGGCGGTGATGCGGCCGGCGAGGGCGACTTCGCGGCCCTCGGCGTAATTCGCGCGGGCCTGGGCGCAGGTTTCGGCGGGCGAGAATTTGTTGCGGAACGGGTCAATGCCCTTCGCCCGCAGCGCGGCGAGCTTGGCCTTGCGCTGTTCGATCAATGCGTTGGTGTCATCCATAAAACGATCAGGCGAGATGAAACCCGAACGGAGCGGGTTGTGCAAGGCAACCGTGGGCGGGTCAGACAGGGAAGCGTCAGAAACGTACCGGCCGGATATGGCCCCGTGGCGGGGAGCACAGGCCACTGGCCTGTGCCGTCGGGCGGCCCGCCCGGCGGAACGGCGCGGGATGAAATGCAGCGGGCGCCGCCGCATCCCGATTGTTTTTCCAATTCCACCCGGCGAGCCGCCGGGCGGGACGGGCGAGTCGCCCGTGCCACCCAATGCAGGTGTGTCCGCCGTGCGGTCGCTTCATTTCGCGCCGGTGCCTTGGCGCAGCGTGTAAATGTGGTTCGCCGGAAACGGCCCGAACGACTCCTCGCCGCCCCGCGGCCAGCGGACGACCACGCGTTCGGCGTTCGCGAGGGCGCCCAGGCCGAAGTGGACCCGCGGGTCGTTGCTCGAGCAATAACTTTGGTTGGGCATCACGTACTGCCACGAGCGCCGGCTGCCGGCTTCGAGGCGGACGAGCGCGCCGACGGCGTCGGTGTTGCGCGGATCGAGCAGGCGGAACTTGATCCAGTGGCCGCGGTGGCCGACGAGATTGCGCAGGACGCGGGTGGGTCCGTCGCGGTTGGTTACGATGATGTCAATGCCGCCGTCGTCGTCGAGGTCGCCGAAGGCCGCGCCCCGGCCGGCGGTGAGGAGGACGGGTTGGGTGCCGCCCTGCGGAAAGACCTCCTCGAACTCGCCGGGAGCGATGCCGCGGAGCAGGTTGCTCGGCTCGGCGTATTCGTTATGCGGATCGAGTTCGGTTTCCCCGCGTTTCACCCGGCCGTTGGCAATGTAGCCGTCGAGCAGACCGTCGTTGTTGAAGTCGAAAAAGCCGACGCCGAAACTGGTGTAAGGACCGCTGGGCGTGCCGGGACCGTGGGCGGCGACGTAATCCACAAAATAGCCATTGGTGTTTACGAACAAGCGGTTTGCTTCGCCCACGAGGTGCGTGATGAAGAGGTCGAACACGCCACGGTTGAACGTGTCCACGACGGCGATGCCCATGCCTGCTTCGGAGATGCCCATGCCGTTGACCGCACAGCCGCGCAGCATGGCTTCGTCCCTGAAGGTGCCGTCGCCCTGGTTGATCCAAAGCTGATTGGGCGTGGCGTCATTGGCGACATAGATGTCCGGCCGGCCATCGCCGTTGAAATCGGCACAGACCACGCCCAGGCCGTAGCCGTAGGCGCGGTCGAGCCCGGCGGCGGCGGTGACATCCTCGAAGGTGCCGTCGCCGCGGTTGTGGTAAAGCGTGCAGGGTTGCATCGCCTTGTAGTTGAGGGGCGAGCAGTAGTCGGGCTTGCCGCCCTGCGAAAAGCACTCGGTTTCGAGTTCCGGCGACCAGCGGATGTAGTTGGCGACGACCAGATCGAGGTTGCCGTCGCCGTCGTAGTCGAAGAACGCGGCGCTGGTGCCCCAGGCGACGTGACCGACGCCCGCTTCCCGGGTGACGTCCGTGAACGTGCCGTCGCCGTTGTTCCGATAGAGCGTGTTCGTTCCCAGCGCCGTGACGTAGATGTCCACATGGCCGTCGTGGTTATAGTCGCCGCAGGCCACGCCCATGCCAAACGAACCGTTGCCGCGGATGCCCGCGGCTTCGGTCACGTCCTGGAATTTCCAGTTGCCGAGGTTGCGGTAGAGCTTGTGCGTGGGCCGGTTGGTCGCGTCGGGATACAGCGAGCCCGCCTGGACGCAAAAGATGTCGAGCCGGCCGTCGCCATCGTAATCGAGCACGCCCACGCCGCCGCCTTTGATCTCGGGCATCAAGTAATGCCCGGCACGGTGACCGGTGGTCATCTGGAACGGGATGCCCGCGGCGGCGGCGACGTCCTCGAACCAGGGCTCACTGTTGGTGGCGGGTCGCGCCGCGGTATGACGCGGCGGCGCGGAGTCGGGTGGCTTGGAGCAGCCGGCGAGCAGAGCGATCACGGCCAGCAACGTCAGCCAGTGGGGATTCCATGGTGGCCACCGCCGGGGCTGAGATGGGTTGGGGAGAAACATGATCAACGGGGCGGCGGGGCCGCCAGGTGCTGACGGACCGCGGTTACGCGGGGATCCTGCGGCGCGATCTGTTCGGCGGCCTGGAGGGCGGCGACGGCCTGGTTGGTGTGACCCAGTTGCCAGTGGAGTTCGGCGAGGCGGAGGCGCGCCGGCAGGAACGCCGGGTCCATGGTGGCGGCCTTCTCGTATTCCTCGAGCGCGGCATCGGAGCGGTTGAGGTTCTGAAACAGAATGTCCCCCATGTCCGTGTGAATTTGCGCGTTGCGCGGGTCGCAGGCGGAGGCCTTTTCGAGCGCGGCGACGGCCTCGGCGTCGCGTTCCTGGGCAAGGAGGGCATTGGCGCGCGCCAGGTGGGCCTGCACGGTGCCGGGGCCCAATTCCACGGCGCGGTCGGCGTTGGTGAGGGCCTCGTTGTTGCGTCCCAACGCGAGATAAACGGTGGAGAGCAGGGTGAAACCCGGGATATGGTGCGGGTCGAGTTGGACGGCGTG
This sequence comes from Verrucomicrobiota bacterium, assembly GCA_050012855.1. Classification (GTDB taxonomy): domain Bacteria; phylum Verrucomicrobiota; class Verrucomicrobiia; order Limisphaerales; family J093; genus JAJXZJ01. Next base: position 100,672 of record JBEKGJ010000005.1, read on the forward strand.
CTGGACGACCGGCAGGGCCTTTTGCGGCAGGCCGGCCTGGTTGTAGGCGAAGCCCAGGTTGTTGAGCAGCGACACGCTGTTCGTGTTGAAGCGCAGGGCCGTTTCGAGGATCGCGACCGCCTTGGCCGGATGGCCGGCGACGATGTACTCGTGCGCCATGTCCACCTGGTCCTGGATGCGCTTCATGTGCTGTGGCGCCTGGACGGACCAGGCGTCAGGCATCGGGTAATGCTGGGTGTCGAGGCCGAGCCTGAGTTCGCGTTCGGCCTCCGCCGTGCGGCCGGCGCGCTGGCAGGCCTGGCCGAGGAGAAAGTGGGCGGGTTTGGCGGACGGATCCGCGCGCACGGCCTGTTCGAGCCATTTCACTGCATTCGTGGCGTCGCCCTGGCGCAGGCAGGCGTCGCCCAGCCCGGCATAACCGCGCCATTCCTGCGGTGCCAGTTCGGTCAGCCGCTGAAACGCCTTGGCCGCCTCGGTGACCGCGCCGCCGGCCAGCAGGGTTTCGCCCAGCCGGGAAAAGCCAGGGGCAAACCGCGGGTACTCCGCCGTCAACTGGCGGAAGCGTCGCAACGCCTCGTCCTTTTCGCCCAGTTCCTGGCAGGCAACGGCATAATACATCTGCGCCAGGGGCTCGCGCGGCAACATGCGGACGACATCCTGGAAGGCGCCCTTCGCCTCGGTCCAGAGGCCGTTGGCGGCGTAGGTCAGCGCCAGGGCGATGCGGGGCTGGGGATCGCGGGGCGCGGCGAGCACCGCGCGGATCTGGTCGGCGACATAGGCGCGCAATTGCGGCTCGAGCCGGGCGGGATCGGGCGGCACGGACACCTCGGGCGGCGGTGTGAACCAGGCGCGCAGGGCCAGCGCGGCGACGGCCACCAGAACGACGCCAGCGGCGAGCCAGGCGACCCACTTACGGCGTTGGTGTGAGGCGTTCATGGCGGCTTGATCGTTCGTGATGGCGACACCGCGCATCCTGGTGCGGTGCCACCGGAAAACAGCCTTTCACAAAGCCCCAATGGCGTCAAACCAGTGTTGGGCCATCGGCGTTCGGCGCCGGGCAGGCCCGTTCGGCGCAGTGGATTGCGGTCGCGGTCGCCCCCCGCCGCTTTGAAGAGCGTGTAAGTTTGTAGTAAAAGAAGATGCGAGTGGCGCGTCCGACAGGACTCGAACCTGTAACCTTCTGATCCGAAGTCAGAAGCTCTATCCAATTGAGCTACGGACGCCGCCGAAGTGCGTCTACCCTAGCCGTCGCCAAGGTCCGCTACAAGTCCCCTCATCGTTCCCTATCGGCGACCATGCGCTCCGCCTTTTGTGTGCGTCCCCGCACCACGCTTCGGTTTATTGTTTGCCGGGCAAGCCGAATCAGGCGAGGCCTGCCTGGTTTCGGCCACCCTTTCAGCCAAAGCGAAGTCGAGCTGGTTGACGGACGAAACCGGAACACCGTATTCCACTTCAAACTCAGTTTCCTGCCCCTGGAACCCTGGATACAGCGCAGTCAATCGGGGGATCGCTTCTCGGGCTTGTGTGAAAAAGTGTTCGTCAACCTCAATGCCGATGGCTTCGTAGCCGACAGCGCCGGCCGCGGCAATCGTGGAGCCGGAACCCATGAAGGAATCCAACACCACGCCTTCCCCCAGCGGCAGCAACGCCCGCACGAGCACGCGCATGAAATGCTGCGGCTTCAGGCAGGGATGATCCGAAATGGCGGCTTCACGGTTGGGTGTCCTCCCGCTGGGAATGACATCGGGCAGCGGGCGTTCGCCCGCCAGCCGGCGCAAACCACCGGTCTTCCAGCGTCGGAGATTTTCGGCAACAGTTCGCTCGGAAACCGGCTTGCGGAAGAGCATCCACGGTTCGTAGGCGCCTTTCGGGGTCACACAGACGCCGGGAAATTCCCTCTCGGCGTTCTTCGGCCGGTCGCCGCCACGAAAGCTGAAATAGAGGCGCAACAGGGCGGGCCGGATCTCGAAGCCCGCCTCCGCCATGGCCACTTGCACGAGGGGCTGAAGCATCGGATGCCCCGCCACGCACACGTGAGCACCCGGCACGAGGGCCGGAAGCAGCAACCCTCCCCACTCGCGAAAATAGCGGCGCAACTGGTCCTTCTGCGCCTCGTTCAAGATGGTGAAGCGGGGCAGCGGGTCGCGCTGGCTGCCACCGATGGCCGGGGGCAACCGCCACACGCCGCCGCGTCCCGCCCGCAGCTTGGCGATTTCCTTTTCCGTGAATTCAAGCAAGCCGTAGGGCGGGTCGGTGCAGACCGCGTGAAACGAATTGGGGGCGCATTCACGCAGCCAATCAAAACAATCGGCATGGAAAAGCTGATACATACTCAACGCCGACAATTTCAAGTATAGGCGAAAGACAATCAAGCCCCAATGCAGTATCAACCAAAGACGAAATGGACGCCAAAACAACCATCGGGCGATTTATCCGCAAACTCCGCGAAGACCAGCGACTGACGCAAGACCAGGTCGCAAACAAAACCGGCATCTCCTACCAATTTCTCTCCGGCTTGGAGAACGGGCGCGAGAACTTCTCCATGGACGTGCTCGAATCGCTCGCCAAGTCTCTTGGCGTCTCGCTCCCCAGACTCGTGGGCGGGGCGTTCGGAGAGCAACCCGGTTTGACCATGCCGCAAACCAATCCCCGTTTCTTTCGGCCCCAGGTCCCGTTGCCTCCGGGCATGAAAGTTGACCACTTGGAGGCAGCCATCAACGCGACTCAAGGACTCATCGCCCGCATCAACGCCAATCTACTTTCGAGCGGGGCGAAGCCGCTGCCCGAATACATTCAGGGCAATAACTTCAGCGGCCTGGTTTCGAATGTCTTCTGCGATGCCCTGAATGAACACTCGCCATACCAACATAATTCTGACCAGGCGTATCCCGACCTGATCAACCCGAACGCCAAAGAAGGTGGGAAGCCGGTTGGACTGGAGGTCAAATCCACCATCCAAATTGGCAAAGGCGGAGAGAGCCATAACGGACATTCGGGCTGGCACTTGATCGCGTGTTTCCAGATTGAGCCGGCTGGCGCCCTGATCCGATTTGTTCACCTGATGTTGGCCGTTCTTAACGGGCATAATCACCCACAATCCGACTGGGTTTATGTGGGCAGCAAAGGGAACGCCACCACCGGCAGCCGTCGAACCGAAACGTACAATACTACCGGTGAAGGAACGACTAAACTGCGTGATGGCTCGGTTTATTTGGACCCGACGGTAGTGAAATTCAAGCGGTGGCGGCAGGCTCGTTCGGGAGCAGTTCCGCCTTTTTCAATCTTCAGTCGAAGTTGATTTGGGCTGGTTTCTTTCCGATTACTTGCGCGCACCGCCCGCTGCGAAGAGCGCCTTCTTTGAGGTCAACTCCGGTTTCACTCCGCGCCGGGGTGCGCGGTGACCTCACGGCGGGATGACGTTGCCGCAAACCTGGACTTGCGCGCGGGCTGGCCGCGGGTGATTTTCTCCGCAGCATGCGATCATTGATCTGGCTCGCCATCGTGTGGCTGAGTGCGTTCGATCCCTCGGCCCTTGCCGAAACCAAGACCAAGGCCCGGCTGTTGTTGGCCGCGGAAACGGCCAGGCCCGGTGACACCGTGCTGGCCGGGGTGGTTCTCACCATGCCCGCTGGCTGGCACACCTATTGGCGAAACCCGGGCGAATCCGGTCTCGCCACCACCATCGCCTGGACCCTGCCCGCCGGGGTCAGTGCTGGCGAAATCCAATGGCCCGCGCCGGAGAAACTCGTCGTGGACGACCTCACCACCTACGTCTATGCGGGCGAGATCGTCCTCCTGGTTCCGCTGAAAATCGCCGCCAACGCCGCCCCCGGTCCGCTGTCGCTGAACGCGAAAGTCGCCTGGCTCGAATGCATGGAAGCCTGCCTGCCCGGCGACGCGCAGGTTCAAGCCAGCCTGACCGTCGGAGCGGCTCTGAAACCATCGGACGCGGCAGCGCGACTCGAAGCGGCGCAGGGAGCCATTCCGTTGTCGAATCCAGCCCTCGCCGTGCGCGCCGTTTGGAGCCACGCGCCGGCCGGCGACACCAATGACCTCGTCATCAGCGGCACCACTCTGGACCGTTTTACGCCGACCGATTTCCTCGCGTATCCCAGCGATGCCTGCGAGGTGCAGCCGGCCGTGAAAGTGTTGGCCGCCGACGCGGGACAGTTTCGCCTGAGCAAGACCGTGAAGCGTCTGGGAAACGCGTTTCCATCCCGCCTTGCCGGCATCTTGTGGCAAGCCGGCCGTGCCGGACAACCGCCCATCGCCATTGAAGCCGAACTGGCTCCGGGCAGCGGCGACGCTGCCGTCGTCAAGGGATCGGCGGCGGAGCCGGTTGCGCTTCCGCCGGTGTCGCTGCTGGCGATGCTTGGTTTCGCGTTTGTTGGTGGTCTGATTCTCAACATTATGCCCTGCGTGTTGCCGGTGATTGCTTTGAAAATCCTCGGCTTCGTGCAGCAGCACAAGGAGTCGCCGGCCCGGGTGCGTCAACTGGGGGTGATGTACGCATTCGGCGTGCTCGTGTCGTTCCTGGTGTTGGCGGGGGCGGTGATCAGTGTCCGGCAGGCGGGTGGTGCGGCGAGCTGGGGCATGCAAATGCAGAACCCGTTTTTCCGCCTTGCGCTGCTGGTGATCGTGACGCTGGTGACGCTGAATTTGTTCGGCGTGTTCGAGGTGACGTTGAGCGGCCGGGCGCTGGGCGCGGCGGCGGGCCTGGCGTCGAAGGAGGGTGCGGCGGGCGCTTTTTTCAACGGGGTGCTGGCCACGGCGCTGGCCACGCCATGCACCGCGCCGTTCCTCACCGTGGCGTTGGGCTTCGCCTTCACGCAATCGCCGGTCGTGGTCGTGCTCATGTTCGTTGCCACCGCGCTCGGTCTGGCGCTGCCGTATGTCGTGCTGAGCTGGCAGCCGGGCTGGCTCAGGTTCCTGCCGAAACCGGGGGCCTGGATGCAGAAATTCAAGGTGGCGATGGGGTTTCCGATGCTGGCGACGGCCGTGTGGCTGTTTGACCTCACGGCGCCCTCCTATGGCGAAGGCGGCGTCTTGTGGCTCGGCCTGCTGCTGGCCCTCCTGGCGCTGGCGTTGTGGGTCTGGGGCGAATTGTTCCAGCGCGGAACGCGTCGCCGCGGGCTGGCGGCCGCTACTGCGCTCGCGCTCGTGGTCTTCGGTTATGCCTGTGTGCTCGAAGGCGAATTGGACTGGCGGCACCCGGTGAGCGGTTCCACAACGCCCGGAATCATTCCGGTGCGCGGCGACGGCATTGCCTGGCAACCGTGGAGTGCCGAGGCGGTGGAACAGGTACGGGCAAGCGGGCGGCCGGCGCTGGTGGATTTCACCGCCCGGTGGTGCCTGACTTGCATGGCCAACGAAAAGTTCGCGATCAACGTGCCGAGCGTTCGCAGCAAGCTGAAGGAAACCGGTGCGGTGGCATTTCGCGCGGACTACACGGACCAGGACCCGCGCATTGCCGAGGAACTCAAGCGCCATCGGCGGGCGGGCGTGCCGTTGGTGGTCGTTTTTCCGAAGACGGCGAACCAGCCCGGCATCATTCTGCCGGCAACATTGACACCGGGGATCGTGCTGGATGCGCTCACCCGTGCGGCGCAGTAAACTGCCGGGCGGTGGTTGATCGGCGGCGGCCGATGGCGGGACGCGATCCCGCGATGGCCGCAAGGCCCACTGTCTCACCCTCGACCGAGGATAATCTGTCGCTGGTATTGCGGAGGCGGCGGGAAATCACCACAAACAAATCAAATCGAAAAACGTTTGACACAGATTTCATTACAAAACCCGCGCCCCCGACACGAGCCGGCTTTGCGCTGACGGGCGCACATTCAACTCGATTTGCCGCGGTCTGCATACTTCCGTCGAGTTGTCACCCCCGGGCTAAACGCCGGCAGGTTCCGCGAATTCGGAGTTCACGGCGGGGCGGGTTCCGGTTAGGGTCAAACCACTCGCCTATGAAGCCTTGGTTGCTGCCGGCCGTTTTGTCGGCACCGTTTTTTTGGGGGGCGCTGGTCCTGGCCGCCGCAAACGCTCCGGCTTTTTACGTGCCGGCCGATCCGGCCTGCCCGGTAGTGGATTCGACGCTCGATTCACTCCGGTTTACGTTGATGAAGACGTTGCGGCGGGACGAGCACGGTCACCTCGTCGCGACGTCGAGCTTCGTCAAGCCCGATGGCACGGTGATGGGCTGGCATGATTTCGGCAACCTCGAGGGTCCGGGCTGGGCCGCCAACGCCGTCGGTGGGGCCTGGGAGATTTGGCGCTGGGGCCGGTTCTTGGGGCGGCCGGAGTGGCAGCGCGACGCGCGGGACATCCTCGATCACGTGCTGGAGGACGGATTTCTCGACGAGCGGACCGGATTCATCCGCGGCTATCGCGAGACGACGACCGGCCGGTTCGTCTTGAACTACAAGCATCAGTCGGACTGGTTTTGCCCGGGTTCCATGGCCAAGGTGGCCTTTCAGTTGCTGGGCTTTGCCGATGACCTGCGCGGCGACCCCCGGGCGGCGCGAATGCAGGCGATGGCGGCGCGGACGGCGGCCTGGCTGGACGCGAAGGTGCTGCCAACGCCCAACGGTTGGTACCCGCGACGGGTCACGCCGGCGGGGACCCCGTATCGCCAGTCGCCCGAGGGCGGGGCGGATCCGTTCTGGCAGACCTCAGCCGACGGCCTGTTCATTGTGCAGCTCGAGGCCGCGCTCAGCGCGCGTGGCCTGGCGGACTACCGGCCGGTTTTGAAGGTACGGACGGCGGCGTTCATGCGGGCGGGCGGGATTTTCGGCAGCATCAACCACGACACTTATGATCCGGAAGAGAACGTGGCCTTCTCGGTGGCATTCCGCACGCTGTTGGAGGTGTCACGGGTGCTGAAGGACGAACCCATTCGGGCGTTTGCCTACGACCGGTGTTTGCTGGGTCTGGACGCGTTCAAGATGCGGGAGGACCGCAACGGCGTGGCCACGCGCGGCCTGCTGTTCATGGAGAAGAGCTGGGACACAGCGTATCTCTGGGAGAACGCGGAAGCGGCCCTGGCCTTTTTTGAGGCCGCAGCGGACGCCCGGGCGGGGGACCCGCCGCGCAGCCGGCGCTACGAACTGGACGGGCTGACGATTCTGCGCGCGGCGGCGAAGCATCACCACGGCGCCTGGGGGTTTCTGACCGAGGGCGTGGATTGGAACAATCACGTGGGCCAGCAACACCATGCGGACCAGGCGCGCTTCGGCGACATCCAATACACCGAGCCGTTCCTGAACAACCAGCACATCGCCGAGCCGACGTTGTTCTACCTGCAGACGCTCGCGCGCCGGACTCAAACGGCCGCGGGGACGGAGTGGCGCGATGTTGAGGGCAACCTGCTGCTGCGGAAGGCGCGCTGAGAGTGGTCAACTTGTGACCAGTGGCTTTGCGACGGGCGCGGCGTGGCGTAGGACGGGCCTCTGGCCAGTCATGGTGACCGGCGGGACGCCTGTCCTACGGACAACGGCCGCCGATCTGGAGCGCCGTTTCTACCCATTGAGGCACTACCGACGTGTTGATGGGCTTGGCTTCAGCCGGCGCGACCGCGTAAACTCCGTGTCATTCGATCGCATGCAACCGTCTGCCTTTTTTCAGCATTGTCCGCGCTGTGGCGCGAAATCGGCCGTGGTCGGTGCGAATCCCTTCCGCTGCGCCGCGTGCGGCTGGCTCTATTTCCTGAATCCGGCGGTGGCGGTGGGCGGGTTCCTGCGCGACGGCGGCGGCCGGGTGCTGTTCCTCCAGCGGGCAAAGGACCCGGCGAAGGGGAAGCTGGGGCTGCCGGGCGGTTTTGTGGACATTGGTGAGAGTGCGGAGGCGGCGTTGCGGCGGGAGGTGCGTGAGGAGGTCGGGCTGGAGATTGGCCCGGTGCGGTTTGTTTGTTCGCAGCCGAACGAGTACACCTTTCGCGACGTGACCTATCCGGTGCTGGACCTTTTCTTCGAAGCCGAGGCGCCGGGGATGGGAGCGGCGGTGTCCGTAGAGGAAGTGGCGGACTTGTGCTGGCGCGAGCCGGCCGGGGTGAAGCCGGAGGAGATTGCGTTTCCGTCGGTGCGCGCGGCGCTGCGCGTGTGGCTGGGGCAGGCTCCTGGCTGAGCCGCCTGCGCAACGGCGGCGTTGCCGATCGCGGTTCGCACGTCACTCGTAGCGGAGCGAGTCAATCGGATCGAGGTTCGCCGCCTTGTAGGCCGGATAAGTGCCGAACACGATGCCAACAAAAGAGCAGATCAGCAGGCCGATGATCACCCAGTCCACGGGGATCACGGGCGGCACCTCGAAGAAGTAGGCGGTCATGTTGCCGCCGGCGATGCCGAGCAGCACGCCGGCGGCCCCGCCGACCTCGCACAGCACGATGGCCTCCATGATGAATTGCGTCATGATGTTGCGCTTCTTGGCGCCGACGGCGCGGCGAATGCCGATCTCGCGCGTCCGTTCCGTCACCGAGACCAGCATGATGTTCATGATGCCGATGCCGGCGGCGAGCAGGGCGATCGAACTGATGACGGCGACGCCCATGCGGACGGTGAGGGTGAAGCTGTTGAACTGGGCGATGAGCGAGTCGTTCGAGAACACCTCGAAATCGTCTTCGGTGCCGGGCTGGACTTTGCGAATCGCGCGCATGATGCCGCGCACCTGCTCGACCGTGTCGTCGTAGGATTCCTGGTCGCGCGCCTGGACGAGGATCGAGAGGCTGCGCCAGATGGCGCCGTAGCGGTTCAGGCCGGTGGTGATGGGAATGACGGCGAAGTTGTCCTGGTCGCCCCCGAGCGCGGCGCCCTTTTCCTCGAGCACGCCGACGACGGTGTAGTTGATGCCATCCAGTTTGACCGCCTCGCCCAAGGCCGAACCGTGCGGGAACAGGAGCGTGGAGAGTTTGTAGCCGAGGATGCAGACGTCCTTGGCGCTGTCCACGTCGGTCTCGTTGAGGCCGCGGCCTTCGCCGATCACCCAGTTGCGCGCCGGAAAGCCGCCGGGCGTGGCCCCCGTGAGGCCGACGTTGGGCGGGCTCTTGTCGTAGCGGGAACTCGCCTCGCCGCTCCAGAAACCGGTTTCGATGCCGACGTTCAGGGCCAGCGTGGCCTTGTCCATGACCGTGCGGCCTTGGGCGAGGGAAATGTTCTTGCGCCGCCAGAACTTCTCGAAGCCCTCCGGTCCGCCGAAGTAAGCGCCCGGCCATTTCCGAACCTGGAAAGTGTGGGCGCCCAACTGGCTGAGATCATTCTCGATGTTCTGCTGCAAAACGCGCATCGCAGTCATGACCACGATGATGGAGAAGACGCCGACGAGGACGCCGAGGAGGGTCAGGGCGGAGCGAAGTTTGTGCGCGGCCAGGGCGCCCATGTCCATGAAGAAACTCTCCTTGATCTCGGCGAGGAGCAGGTTCAGCCCGTTGCGGCGGGGCGGGTGGGGCGGCGCTTTCATGGCGGTCATTCGTTGCGCAGCGCCTCCACCGGGTCCATACGCGCGGCACGCCAGGCGGGCAGGAAGCCGGCCACCACGCCGGTGAGCAGCGACACCAGAAACGCCAACCCCACGACCGAGAGCGACATGCGGGCGGGCATGAAATGAGCCATCACGAGCGTCAGCGGCCAGGCGATGGCCAGGCCGATGGCTCCGCCCATGATGCAAATGGCCGCTGCCTCGGTGAGGAACTGCAGCAGGATGGTGCGGCGTTTCGCCCCGATGGCCTTGCGGATGCCGATCTCCTTGGTACGCTCGGCGACGGAAACGAACATGATGTTCATGATGCCAATGCCGCCGACGAACAGCGACAGGCTGGTGATGAAAAGGCCGGCGGTGGCGATGGTGCCTATCACTTTGTCGAATATTTTCAAAAAAGCATCCTGCTGGTTGATGGAGAAGTCGTCGTCCTGGCCGGGTTCGACGTGGCGGATTTTCCGCATGATGCCCCGGACCTCCTCGCGGCAGTCTTCGAGCGCATCCACGCTCATGGCCTTGATCTGGATCGTGTAATCCGGGTCATGCCAGAAGAGCGTGGTGAATTGTTCCACCGGGATGACCACCTGGTTGTCGAGGCTGAAGGCACCGAGAAAATCGCCCTGCTTTTCGAGCACGCCGACGACCTCGAAGGGATGGCCGCTGATGTAGATGCGCTGCCCCAGCGGATTCTCGTTGACGAAGAGATTGGTGGCGGTCTGCGCGCCCACGACGCACACCGGCCGGCCGCCTTCGCTGTCGGCGCCGCTGAGAAACCGGCCGTCCGCCACGGTCAAGCCGCCGGTGAACTGGAATTGGTCGGTGGTGCCGATGATGTGGACGGAAGAGGAAGTGCGGTTCTTGTATTTGACCGGTTGGCCGGTGTCCACCTGGGGCGCGGCGGCTCGCGCGAGGGCGAGTTGCCGGGCCAGGGAGCGGAACTGGGCATAGGTGATGTCCTTGCGCTTGTTTTCCCGGCGCCATTCGGCCTCCGAGTTGATGAACCAGTCGAGGCGCTGCACATAGAGCACATCGGTGCCCAGTATGGAGATGCTGTTGACGAACCCGCGTTTTAGACCTTGGATGGCCGTGGCCATCAGGGTCACGGTGACGATGCCGATGATGATGCCGAGGGTCGTCAGGCCGGCGCGCAATTTGTTCGTCCGGATGGCATCGCCGGCGATCCGCAGGCTTTCGAGGAATTCCGAGGTGAAACGCATGGCCGGACGCTAACGCCGCGCCGGCTCGTCGCTGGCGATCAGCCCATCGCGGATGCGGACGATTCGCCGCGCGTGGCGGGCGATGTCCTCTTCGTGGGTCACCACGATGATGGTGTTGCCCTGGGAGGAGAGTTCCTCGAACAGCGCCATGATCTCCTCGCCCGTCTTGGTGTCGAGGTTGCCGGTGGGCTCGTCGGCCAGCAGAATGGAAGGGCGGTTGACGAGCGCCCGGGCGATGGCGACGCGCTGCCGCTGGCCGCCCGACATTTCGTTGGGCTTATGGCTCATGCGGTCGGCCAGCCCGACGTTCGTCATCGTTTCGATCGCGATGCGCCGTCGCTCCTCCGTGGGCATGCCGGCGTAAATCAGGGGCAGTTCGACATTGTGCAGGGCGGTGGCGCGGGGCAGGAGGTTGAACGTCTGGAAGACGAAACCGATCTCCTTGTTGCGCACCTCGGCAAGCTGGTTGTCGTCCATTTCGCTGACGTTGACGCCGTTGAGCACGTAGGCGCCAGAGGTGGCGGTGTCGAGGCAGCCGATGAGGTTCATGAGCGTGGACTTGCCCGAACCCGAAGGACCCATGATGGCGACATATTCGCCGCGAGCGATGCCAAACGTGACCTCGCGCAGGGCGTGGATGGTCTCGGTCCCCATCTGATAGCGGCGGGACACTTTGTCGAGGCGGATGAGGCTCATGCGCGGCAGGGGGTTGGCGCGGAGGGACCCGTCGCCACCGGCCGGTGTGGGCGGGTCGTCACTTCGTCTCCTTGTTCTTCTCGAACGGCGCGGGGCCGATTTTGACTTTCTTGTCGTCCTCGAGTTCGCGGCTGATCGCCTTGTAGCCGCCAGAGATGACCTCCTGGCCCTCGGTCAGACCTTCAGCGATTTCGGTATAGGCATCGTCACTGATGCCCCGCTTTACCGTGACCATCTTGGCGCGGTCGCCTTGCTTGAGGAACACGACCTCGATCGGTTTGGCCGCTTCGCCGGGCTTGCGGGCGGTCGGCGCGTTGGTGCCCGCCGCCGTGTTGGTGCTGGCGAGGGTGTTGGTACCTGTGGGTGCATTCGTGCTCGCCAGGGCGTTCGTGCCACCGGGCGCGTTCGTGCTGGCCAGGGTGCTCCTGCCGGCGGGGCTGTTGGTGGCGCCGGACTTGCCGCCCGGCTTTTTGCTGGCCTCCTTGGGCAGGCGGGTGGTGACGCTGGCAATCGGGACCGTGAGGACATTGGTGCGGGAGCGCGTCTCGACCTCGGCGGTGACCGACATCCCCGGGCGGAAGGCTTCCTTGTCCTGGATGCGGATCTTGACCTCGAACTTGGTCGCATCCTGTGAAGAACCGCTGACCGCGGCATTTTTCGCCGAATTGGCGATCTCCGTAATGATGCCGGTGAATTTGCGGTCCTTGAACGCGTCCACCTCGAGGCGGGCCGTCTGGCCGATCTTCATCAGGACGACATCATTTTCGCCCACATCCACCCGCGCCTCCATCTCGTTGAGGTCGGCAATGGTCATGATCTCGGTGCCCGCCATCATGGCGGTGCCGACAACGCGTTCGCCGAGGCGGGAGTTGAGCGGGCTGACGGTGCCGTCCAGCGGCGAGAAGATGGTGGTTTTGCGCAGGTCTTCGTCGGCGCGCTTGAGGGCGGCGTCGGCCATCTCAACATTGTGAACGGCGCTTTCGAGTTGGGCCCGGGCGACGTCGTAAGCCATCCGCGCCTGTTGGAAATCCGCATCAGAGACGAGGCCGCCGTTGTGCAGGACATCATACCGTTTGAAATCGGACGCTGCCCTTTCGAGGCTGGCGGCGGCGCTGTCGCGGCCGGCCATGGCGCCCCTGTAGCTGGCCTCGGCCGAGTTCCGCGCGGCGATGTAATCCTGCGGCCGGATATGCACCAGCAGATCACCCTTCTTGACCGCCTGGCCGTCCTTGACCGGGAGTTCGATGATCTCACCGCTGACCTCGGGGCTGATTTTGACCGCGATTACTGGCTGGATGCGGCCGTTGGCGGGCACCAGCTCGATCAGGTTGCGGCGCGTCACCTTCTCGGTTTGAATCGTGATCATCGGCTCGCGCTTGCGCAGGAGCGCGGTCGTGCCCAGACCGGCCAGTACCAGCACGATGACGGTGAAAATGAGGATTTTCTTCCGTTTTTTGGATTTCGAAGTTGCCATGTCAGTTAATTCCCTTTTAAGACACCCCACCGGCAGTTTTGTTTCACGAAATGGCACGCTGGGTTGAGGCCGCGCCCCCGGGCCAGCCCGCGACCGGCTTCAGTTTCCAGTCAACTTATGGATCGCCATGAGCAGGGCCGTGAGGAAGACCGTCCAGGCCAGCCAGCAACCGCCCAGCCAGGTCAGGGCCCGGCCAAATCGCACGCCCCCCAACCGCGCCAGCCCGAGCGAAAGTACCGCCAGTTCCCAGAATGTCATCAGGTCCACCTTCGTGAGCAACGAGTGCTGCCAGTTGTTGGGGTCGTAGTCCTTGAGCACCAGCAGGCCCAGGTTCGGGCCGGCGAACATGTTGCCGGCCACGCAAGCCACAAGCGTGTGCAAAATGGACTCCAGAACCGCGATCATTGCCACGAGGCCGGCGACCTCGACTCCTTTCATGAAGGTGAAGCCGCCCTTGAAGAGCTTGTCGCCGAAAAGCCACACGATCAACCCGAACCACAAAGGCCCGACGAAACCCATGATCGGTGGTACCGCCGCCACGCCGATCATGGGTCCCAAGGTGGCGAACTTCTCGACCACCGCCCGGCTGGCCTCGGCCTGCTCCTTGGTGAGCTTGCCCTTCTCGACCTGCTTCTGGATCGCCTTGTCCTGCATGTCGGTAATCTGCTGTTTGGTGAAGTCCTGGGAGATGATCAGCCAACCACAGAGCCAGCCGATCACGGTAAACAACAGGGCCGGCACCAGCCAGTTGGCGTTGCTGGGTGGGCTGGCTTTCACCTCGTCGAACACCTCGCCCGGCGCGGCGAACATGTTGAAGAGGCGGGACACGAGCGAGGTGGGTCGAATTGCTGGCGTCGTTTCCGGGGCATCGGCTGGCAGTGGCTGGTCCATAAGGCAAATGTTGGTTGTGACTGCCAGCCGCCACCGCCCCGACGATCGGGACGGACTGGTTCGGGCTGGCAGACTGTTTGCCAGCTTATACCTGAGGGCTGGCCGCGATGTAAACTTTAATCCTCACGCCGCCGCGGGCGCAGTCGGGGCCTCGGCTGCACCCGGCGGGGCGACCAGCACCACAAATTCGCCTTTGCAGGTCCGCTGCCGCATGTGCGCCAGCAACTCCGCCGGCCGGCCGGCCAGGAACTCCTCGAACTTTTTGGTGAGTTCCCGGGCCAGCACAACGCGCCGGGCGGGCAGCACGGCGCTGAGTTCCTCCAGCAGCCGTTCCACGCGGTAGGGGGATTCATAGAGCACCAGCGTGGCGGTGATGGCCGCCAGTCGCACGAGTTTCCGGCGCCGTTGCCCGGATTTGTGCGGCAGAAAGCCGGCGAAATGGAATTCGTCGGTCGGCAACCCGCTCGCCGTCAGCGCGGCCACCAGCGCGCACGGGCCGGGCACGGCTTCGACCCGCAACCCGGCGGCGCGGGCGGCGCGCACGACGCGCTCGCCGGGGTCGCTGATGCCCGGGCTGCCGGCGTCCGTCACCAGGGCCACTTTTTCGCCGCGCCGGAGCCGCTCCAGGATTTCCTCGCTGCGGCGGGCCTCGTTGAATTTGAAATAGCTCAGCAGCGGCCGCCGGATGCCGAAATGGGTCAGCAACTGCCCGCTCCGGCGCGTGTCCTCGGCGGCCACGACGTCGCACTCGCGCAGCACCCGCAGCGCCCGGAGCGTGATGTCCTCCAGGTTGCCGATCGGGGTGGCGACGAGGTAGAGCGTTCCCGGAGTCAACGGTGGCAGCGTCGGTTCCATGCCGCCAGCAAACCACGAACGGCGCGCGGAAGAAACCGCAATCCGCTCACATTTTGCCCCGTTGCCGGTTGGCCTCGTAAAGAAACACGGCCGCGGCCGACGCCACGTTGAGCGAATCCACTGCCGGCGGCATCGGCACGGCGACCGCGTCATCGCAGGCCGCGAGCACGGCCGGCGACAGTCCGTAGCCCTCGCTGCCGAACACCAGGCAGGCGTCGTGGTCGAGGCGCGCCTGGGTCAACGTGCGCCCGTTCGTGTGCGGATGCGCGGCCACGCAGTGCACCCCGGCGGCCCGGAGTTCGCGCAGCGAGCCGGCGAGATCGGCGGTCTCGATCACCGGGAGTTGAAAGACGGTGCCCATCGAACTGCGCACGGCGCGGCGCAAGTAGGGATGACTGCTGGTCTCGCCGACTAGCAAGGCTTGGACGCCGAAGGCGACGCAGTTTCGCACCAGCGCGCCGATGTTTTCGGCGCTCGAGAGCGCATCCACCGCGGCGAAAAGACGCGGGGACGGCGCCGTCGCCCACGCCCCGGTCACGCTCACGGGCGGCGGAATCCGGCCCACCGCCAGCAAGCCCTGATACATGGAGAAGCCGGTCAATTGCTCGAGCAACTTCTTCTCGGCGGTGAAGACACAGATGGCGCTCGCGTGGGCGGCGATCAACGGTTCGAGGAGCTGGAACCACTTTTCCGGCACGAGCACAGAAACGACGCCGAGCGGACTCTCGAGCAACCGGCGGACGACCTTCTCACCTTCGGCAACGAAGATGCGCTGGCGCCAGTGGTCGGCCTGCATCCGCATCGTGCGATACGGCGCGAGTTCGGGCGGATCGAGTGACGTGACGGCCTGGACGGAAGCGATGGCCACGGCGGGATTGTGGCGGTCGGCGCGGACCGGATCAAGACTGCGTCGGCGGGGGTAGTGTCCTGACTTCCACCATCGAACGGAGTTTGGAGTCCCGGCTTCAGCCGGTTGGGGTCGCCTAAAGGCAGAACTACCGGCGGGGAGACCGCCGATCGTGCCGCACCGACAAGTCAAGTCAGGACATTATTTCAGCGGAGCCAGCCGACGTGAGCGGATGATGATCACGAGCAGGGCCGCGCCGGCGAGGCTCGCGGCGGCGCCGGCAATGATCTGTTCAGACGCGTCGCGCTGGGCTCTTTGCACCCGGCGCGACGCGGTGACGGGTTCGCGCTCGGGCAGGGCGCGAATCCCCTGCGCGGCGATGATGAGGCCCGCCAGGAGCAGCGCAGACGCGGCCACGGCACGGAAACGCCAGCGGTTGGTTTCTTCGTTGAGCAGGGCCATGTCAGGCGTCCGGGGGTGGGGCAGGGGAGGTGCCCCAGGCCAGCCAGCGTTGCCAGATGAGCGGCACGGACGGGGAGAAATCACGCGGTCTTTCCGCGAGCCACGCGGTAATCCGCTCCGGCGCAAACCAAGCGCCGGTCTCGATTTCGTCCGGGTGCAGCGTGAACGGCCCTTCGTGCGCGGCCCGGTAAACCCAGACGAACTCCTGGCCGGTTTCCGGGCAGGCGGCGATCCTGAACAGGCGGGTGGGCGGGGGCATCAGGCGCACGCCGAGTTCCTCCTCGGTTTCGCGCAGCGCGGCGGCATCGTAGCTTTCGCCGGGCGCGAGATGGCCGGACGCGGACGAATCCCAAGTGCCGGGGAAACTGTCCTTTTTCATCGAGCGCTTTTGGAGGAACAGTTCCCCGCGCCAGTTAAAAACCAGGACATGTACCGAGCGATGCTTGAGGCCGAGGCGATGGACTTCACTCCGCCGCTCGCGGCTGACGACTTCGTTCCGGTCGTTGACGACATCGAAGAGTTCTTCGGTCATAAATCAATCGGAGATACGAAACCAAGCCGGTGCGCGCCTCGCGGAGCGAGGCTGTGAAGGTAGCCGTGGGTTTAAACCCACGGTTCGCCACGCCCGGGAACAGGGGCGTCGCGGAGCGACGCCTGGAGCGGAGGCGCAGGGATCGGTTCTGGCGTCAGCGGTTGCGTGGCGCCGTGTGATACCCATGAACTTCACCCGCTCATCCCGGCCTTCTCCCCCAGTGGGGGAGAAGGTGCCCCCGCCTGCCGCGGCGCCGAGCTCCGCGGCGCAGGCAGGCGCAGGGCGGTTGCGGGGGATTCCGCGTGGTCCAGGGGAACGATTCGCGAGCCTGGGTTCGTGGAATCGGCCCTTCGTCCACCGAGGGCTGAAGCTCGCGGCTACCGCCCGGTCGCCGCTCCGCGACAACTTCCAGGAAATCCGCAAGGAGCGGAATCTAAGCCTTCTCATGGAGCAACCTTGCCAGTTGGGTGAACTTCTCCAAGCCCAGCTTTTCGGCGCGTTCCGGCAACGGAATTTCCAGTTGCGCGAAGGCGGCTTCGAGCTTCGCTTCCGGCCATTCCTGCTTGAGCAACTTGAACATCATTTTGCGGCGCTGGGAAAAGGCCCGTTTAACCAGCCGCACAAACAACCTGCGCTCCGCTGCCGACAGTAGCTCCACTGGTCGCCGGTGCAAACAGACGCACGCGGACGCCACATCGGGCGCCGGGAAAAAGCACTCGGGCGGAATCTTGAACCAGTCGCGCGGTTCGTAACGAAGTTGGATCAACAGGGTCATCACGCCGTAATCGGCCGTGTCCGGCCCAGTGAAGATCCGGTGCGCCACCTCAAGCTGAACGGTGTTGACCAGCCGGTCCGGCGGCCTCTCTGTCTGGGCCAACTCGACGAGGATCGTTGAGGCGACGGAGTAGGGGAGGTTGGCCACGAGTTTCCAGCCGGTCCAGTCGTGGGGCCTGGCGCGCAGGTATTCGAGCGCGTCGGCATGGACGAGCCGGAGGCGGGGATGGGCGCCGAGCCGCTCGCGGAGCGCGTCCACCAGGCGGCGGTCCAACTCGACGGCGAGCACCTCAACCGGCTGGGACAGCAAGACGTCGGTCAGCGGGCCGAGCCCGGGACCGATTTCGAGCACGCGGTCCGTGGGTTGCAGTTCCGCGGCGGCGACGATGCGACGGATTTGGTTGCCGTCGTGGAGAAAACTCTGGCCCAGGGAGCGCGTCAACTGGAGGCCGCGCTCGTTGAGGGTCTGCCGCATTTCGGAAAGTTTCATGGTGCGGCGAGGCTGGTGAGTTCGTCCCGGAGCGCGGCGAGGGCGGTGCCGAGTTGCGCCGCGGTGATGGTCAACGGCGGCGTGAAGCTGACCACATTCGCGTCGGCGCCTTCGGGCAGGAAAATGAAGCCGCGACGGAGCAGGCGTTTGACGAGCGTGAGGGTCTCGGTGGTCGCCGGCGAACCGTCGGGCCGGCACAATTCGAGGCCGGCCATCAGCCCCAGTCCGCGGGCAGAGGCGCACAGCGGCAGCGGCGCAGTGGCGATCGCGGTGAGGTGTTCCAACAAGAATCTGCCGAGGCGGGCGCTCTGCTCGATGAGTCGCTCTCGTTTCAGGGTGCGGATCTGCGCCAGGGCCATGGCGCAGCCGACCGGGTGGCCGAGGAAAGTGCTGGTGTGGATGGCTTCCCCCTGGGACGCGGGCCACGCGGCGTCCATGAGGTTGGCGCGGCCGACGCAGGCGGACAGCGGAAAGCCTCCGGTCAGGGCCTTGCCGAGGCAGAGCAGATCGGGAACCACGCCGCTGTGCTCGACGGCGAACCATTTTCCAGTGCGACCGAAGCCGGTGTAAACCTCGTCGCAGATCAGGAGCGCGCCGTGCCGGTCGCAGAGCCGGCGGAGCTGCGGGAGAAAATCAGCGGGCGGGACCCGGATGCCGCCGCGGGCCTGCACGGGTTCGACGAGCACGGCGCCGATGCGGCCGGTGCCCAGCAAGCGGCGGACGACCCTGACGGAGTGTGCCAGGTCAGCCGTTTTGAGCGGGAACGGCGCGAAGTCCGCGAATTCGCGCAACTGGCGGCGGAACGGGGAACGAAAGAATTCGCGGTGGGTCGTGTTGAGCGCGCCATAACCAAGGCCATGATACCCGCCATCGAAGGCAATGACACCGGGCCGATCGGTGGCGAGCAACGCCGTTTTGAGCGCCGCTTCCACCGCCTCGAAACCGGAATTGCCGAAAATGGTTTTGCCAGCCGATGATTTGAATTTGAAATTTGAAATTTGAAATTTGAAATTCAACTTGTGCCAGCGTTCGAAGGTCAGGCGGCTGAGTTCGCGGGCGAGTTCGGCTTTGAGCGCGTGGGGATGGACGTCGCCCATCGCGTGGAGCAGGCGGGCCATTTGGTCCTGGCCGGCGCGGACGACGCGCGGATTCGCGTGGCCGGCGGCGGCGACCCCGAAGGCGGCCGTGAGGTCCAGGTACCGGCGGCCATCGGCATCCCATACGTGGACGCCCCGGGCGCGCTCCCACACGATGGGCCAGGAGCCGTCCGAGTCGAGGAACGTCACGTTCCGCGACTCATAGCGGCGGAGGCGGCGGAGGATTTGGGTGGTGCGGCTCACGTTGGCCGGCCTCGGGATGAAGATTGGGCCATGAGGTTTGCCGGCTGGCATTACACGCCGCGCTGGTCGGGCGGCCAGATGAACTTGTGCATCTGAAATTGGAAGCGGACAGGCAGGGCGTCGGCGAGGATGTGCTCGGCAAGGGCTTGTCGGGAGATCGGCGTGGCGTGCGCCGGGACAGGCTTGAGCGTCTGGTCGCGTTGATGCGGTTCGAGCGGCGTGGCCCAGGAAACCAGCAGCGGGCAGACCGCGTCCAGGTGGTGTTCAACGATGACGGACTTGGTCCAGGTGTAGTCCTCCTCGGTGGTGATGACGAACTTGAGTTCGTCACCGGCGCGGAGGTGGCGCAGGTTTTCCCAGCGGTTTCGGCCGCTTTCGCCGCTGGCGGGGCATTTCAAGTCCATGATGCGGTGGACGCGCGGGTCCACGGTGGCGATGTCGAGGGCGCCGCTGGTTTCGAGCAGGACGGTGAAGCCCTCGTCGCAGAGGTCGCGCAGCAGTGCGGGTGTGGCGGCCTGGAGCAGCGGTTCACCGCCGGTGACCTCGACGAGCGGAAGCCGGGGGCCGTCTGTTCTCGCGCGGAACGGAGCCGCGAGCTGACGGACCTCGGCGAAGATTTCAGCGCGCGATCTCCGCTGGCCCTCGGTGAACGCGTAGGCGGTGTCACAGTAGGAACAGCGCAGGTTGCAGGCGGTGAGGCGCACGAAGACGCACGGCAGGCCGGCGAAGGTGCTTTCACCCTGCACGCTGAGGAAAATCTCGTTGACGACCAGTGCATCCGTCATCGCCGGCAGTCTAGCGCGCGGAGCGCCGGCGCCAAAGCGGAAATGAGTCGGCGGAACCGAGTCAAGCGGGTCGGTCAGGGTTTGAGCACGCTGGACCGTTCCTTGAGCCAGTCGAAGTCGGTGGTGGGCTGGGCGGGGAAGCCACCGCCCACGGCATCCTGCACGGGCGGGCGGGTGGTGCCCGTGGGACCGGTGACCTGCCAGCGGTGGCTTTCCATGTGACCGTCGGCGAAGGCGAGATTGGCGGCGCCGTTGTGGTAGGACGCGGGAAGGTTGCCCCATTTGGGTTCGTTCAAGCGGTTCATGAAGAAGCCGTCGTTGATCGTGTCGGGATGCTCATCGAGGAAGACGAAGATGCCGGTCGGATTCGGCACATCGCCGGACTTGAAGAACTGGACATAAGCGGGGTTGAACTTGTTCGTGAGAATGCCGGGATCGCCGACCAGCGAATTGAGGGAGATACTGCGCAGGCGCGGGCCGTTGGCGGCGACGGAGCGGTCGGACGGGCATTTGTACACGCCGATGGTGTTGCCTGCGTACGTGGCGAGTTTGCCGTCGAGGATGTCGGCGGCGTTGGTGTTGCCCGTGCTCAGGCCCCAATCCTCGATGTTGTTGACCCAGCTCGCGTGGCGCTGGCGGGTTTCGTCGATGCCGTGGTTGTTGACGTAGGCCTCGTTATTATCGCTGGCGTAGAGCTGCCAGGCCAGCGAGAGCTGGCGAAGGTTGCTCGCACAGCCGAGGGCATGGGCCTGGGCCTTCGCGCGCGAAAGGGCCGGCAACAACAAACCGGCCAGGATCGCGATGATGGCGATGACCACCAGCAGTTCGATCAGGGTGAATCCGGCGCGGCTGGCCGGGCGTGAAAGGGACAGCGTCATGGAAGGTGGACCATCGCCTTGATGACGCCGGTTTCCGGCTTCAACCAGGCGGGGAAAATGGTGATGAACTCATCGAAACCGGCGATGTGGGTGAGCCATTGCTGCGTGTTGATGCTGCCGGTTTCGATTTGCCGGATGATGCGCGTAAAATCGGTGGGCAGGGAGTTGCGGCTGGCCAGGACGGTGACTTCGCGGCGGTGCAGCAGCAGGCTTTCGAGGGCAACGGGCGCGGGCGCGATGCCGACGAACACGAGCTTGCCGGTGGGGGCGACGGCCTTGAGCGCATGGGCCATGCTTTTGTGATTGCCCGTCGCATCGATCACGATGTTGACCAAGTCGCCCCGGGTGAGTTCCTCGAGCGCGCGCAGGTTGGCCGCCACGCCGGTGGCCAGCACGGTGTCGGTGACTCCGAGCATCTGGCGGCAGCGGGCGAGGCGTTGTTTGTCGAGATCGAGCGCGATCACGCGGGCGCCGGTGAGATGGGCGGACTGGATGACCGAGAGGCCGATGGGGCCGGCGCCAATGACCAGGACGGTGTCGTCCGGTTGCGGGTTGGCGCGGGCGACGGCGTGGCCGCCGATGCCGAGGGTTTCCACCAGCGCGAGCTGGTCATAGCTGAGCCGGGCGGAGGGGTGCAGCTTGCGGGCCGGCAGGTTGAGTTCCTGGCGCAGGCCGCCGTCGGTGTGGATGCCCAGGATTTGCAGGTTGGCGCAGCAGTTGCTGCCGCCGCGGCGGCAGGCGACGCAGTGCCCGCAGTTCAGATACGGTTCGACGGCGCAGCGGTCGCCGGGGCGGACGTTGGTGACGCCGGGTCCGACAGCGAGCACCTCGACACCCAGTTCGTGGCCCGGGATGCGCGGGTAGGAATAGAACGGCATGCGGCCAAGGTACCCGCTGTAGTCCGTTCCGCAGATGCCAACGCGATGGACGCGGACGCGCACCTCGCCCGGACCCGGGGGCGCCGGTTCGGGGAGGTCCACCATCGCGAATGCGCCCGGTTGTTGCAGCGAGATGCCTTTCATGGGAGCGGCAGGGTGGCGCGGCTTGGTCGCGGCGTCAATGTTGCGGGTGCCTAAGCGGACACCAGGATCATGTTGGCGTACATCGTGGGGTCGCCGGTGCGGATGAGACCGATGGCGGCGGGCACCCGTTTCTTGAACTCAATGTGGGGTTCAAAGGTGATGGGCACACCACGGCAGGTGCGGGCAAAGGCGGTCTGGGTCCGGCGGTCGTTGTGGGCGCGGAATTCCTCCGCCATGAACACGGTGCCGCATCTCCAGCGCGGCAGGAGGGCGTCCACGACCTGGAGGACGGTGGGCACGCCGCGGATGAGCGACAGGTCCACGGTTTCAATCGTCGGCCAGAACGGGAAGGCGACGTCGGCGATGACCAGGGAGTTGGTGTGCCGGATGCGACTGACGAGCGAGAGCACGTGCGGGTTGACGATTCCTTCGACAAGCATGGGCAGGGCGTGTTTTGCGCGAGTTTTTGCCGGCGGGCGTTAGGTGTCAAGCCGGCCGCCGTGCGGCCGGGGGCGGGCAGTTGCTCAAAGAAAGGGCCGCCCGAAGGCGGCCGGTTGGTCACATGAGCAGGCCGGGCGAGCCCGTCCGCGGCTACTTCTTTTCGGTTGGTGCCGCGTTCGTGCTTTCCTGGGCTTTGAGTTTGTCCACGTCGGAGGCCTTGATGACCTCGATCTTGGCGCCCTTCGCGATTTCCTCCTTCGATGGCACCTTGATGATGTCGCTGGTGATCGCCTGGTTGGTGGAGACGGGGATGGGCGGCGGCGGCGGGGTTTCCTTGGTGGAAACCAGCTCGACGTCGAAGATGAGCGTTGCGTTCGGGCCGATGCCGGCGCCGGCGCCCTGTTCGCCGTAGCCGAGTTCGGGGGGGATGAAGAGCTGCCAGTGCGCGCCGGTCTTCATCATCTTGAGCGCCTCGGACCAGCCGCGGATGACGCGGTTGACGTTGAAGCTGGCCGGTTGATTGCGGCGGAACGAACTGTCAAACTCGGTGCCGTCCACCAGCGTGCCGCGGTAGTTGACGGTGACGGTGTCGTTGGTCTTGGGGGATTCGCCGCTGCCTTCGGCGAGGATTTTGTACTGTAGTTCGGCGGTCTTGTTGCTGGACACGTTGACGGTGACGGTCTTGACGCCCTCCTTGGTCTTGTTGGCGGCGAGGAATTCATCGCCTTCCTTCTTGTTGTGCTCGAGGAGTTGCTTGCGGGCGTCGCTTTGCAGGGTGCGGAGCGTCGCCATCATCTCCTGGTCGGTCAGGAGGGTGTTGGTGGTGGTCTGGCCGTCGCGCAGGCCGCGCAGAAGCAGTTCGGTGCTAATCTGGTCCTGGCTCAGGCCGATCCGGCGCAGCGCCTTGCCCATGTTCATGCCCAGGGCGTAGCTGGACTTGTCCTTGGGGTCCTTCAACTCGTTGGAATCCGCCGCCATCAGTGTGGTGGCCGTGGCGCTCAGCAATATCAGCAAACCCAATCGTGATTTCATAGTTTTCAGTCTCAACAGGCGGCATTTTGCCCGGAATGGCGCGGGAGTTTCAATGGAATTCTGTAGAAGGGCAGGCGTTAGCTCTTCGGCGGGCCTGGTTTGAAGTTGAAGGTGAGCCGGAGCGTGGCGCGGAGCCGGTTGACAAACCTGGCGGGCGCGCGAGGGGGCGGCGGGGTCTGGAAGGGTTCACACGTTCCGCTGCAGACCGGGCAGAACACCCGCGTGGCCGTGCGCCCCTCGAGGCGCAACTGGTGGAGGCAATCCTCACAAAAGGTGCGACCGCACTGCACGCAACGCCGCGTGGCTGCCGCGCCTTCATGATTTTCACAGGCGGGCCTGCCATCGGCGAGGAAACGTGGCCGCGGCGGTTCGGGCTGGGTGGTGGCGGGGATGGAGATCTCAACCGGCGGGTTTTCCACCCGCAACTGAAGGCCGCCCAGGGCGAGGATCTGGCCGTCCGCGAGCTCGGTTTCAAGGACCGGTTGTCCGTCCAGGAACGTGCCGTTGGTGGAGCCAAGATCGCGCACCCGCAGGCTGCCGGTGCTGAGGACGATCTGGCAGTGGCGGCCGGAGATGCTGGCGTCGGCGAGCACAAGGTCGTTGATTCCGGCACGACCAAGCCAGTTGACACCCGGGTGCAGCGGCAGTTCGCCGCCCGCATCGGGTCCGTTGATGATCACCAGCCTCGCCATGAGGGACGTTATTGCCAACCGCAGCAAGATACATAGCGGCCGGCCGGCTGCCTGTCCACGCCCATTTTCCCCGGACTTTTATGCGCCGGGGCAAACACGCGCCGCGTCCGCGCGACGATTCCGCTCGACGGTGGCGGGGGCGCGGCTTAAAAAGCGCGGCCATCGCATGAGCCATGCCGTCAAGCCAGCGTCGCCCAGCGCGGAGGTTGCCGCGCCGATCTCACCCCGGCGCACGGTGTTCACCACGGAGATGCAGGTGCGGCCCGACGATATTGACATGAACCAGCACGTCCACGGCAGTCGTTACCTGGACTATGTGCTGGCGGCGCGCTATGACCAGATGGCGCGGTGCTACGGGATGGGGATGGAGGAGTTCATCAAGTTGGGTTATGCCTGGGTGATCCGCACCGCCCACGTGGAATACCGGCGCCCATTGCGACTGGGGGAGCAGTTTGCGGTGAGAACCTGGGTCGAGACGTTGTTCACGGAGGGGGTCCGGGTGGGTTTTCAGATACTGAAGCAACCGACTGGCAAACGGGTCAGCGACGGTTGGTTCGACTACGTGCTGATCAGCGCGGCGACGGGGCGGGCGGTGGCGATTCCGGATTGGATCGCGGCCCGTTACGCGGTGTAGCCGGGGGCGGCAGTTGCGATTCCGCGAATTCGGGCTGGCTATTCGCAATACCGGGAGTCACCATGCCTGGCGCCAGCAGCAACGCCCACGACGCTGGTGCCGACCACTGGTGAGTGATCATGGTCCGGCGGGTGTGTTGGGCGGGAGCAGTCGCGCCAAACACCGCCGGCGGGCGCCGGCGGGGCGCAGGTGAGCTGGAAGCAGTCCTGAATGAATCGCACAGGCAATCCGTCCATTGGCAGCGGAATGGTTCGATCATCTGCAATGCGCCGGCTCGGTGGCGCGCTGGGGTTGGCGGGCTTGCTCCTCCTGGCCTCGTGCCAGCGGATCGAGGAAGGCCGCCAAACCCCGCCTCCGAAACCAGCCAACACCGCCAACGCGCCGAAGACTCCGGCGACCAACGCGCCGCCGACGGTGTTACCCAAGCCGGAAACCAACGCGCCGCCAGTGATGTCGCCGAAGCAGGCGGCCAATACCCCGCCGGTGATGTCGCCCAAACAAGCGGCCAACACCCCGCCGGCGCCGGTCGCGGAAAAGCCCAAGGAACCCCCCAAGATCACCTACAGCGCCAGCCATGACGACGACATCAAGAAGATCTTCGACCTGGCCGGCCAGCGGCGGTGGGAAGAGGCCGAGGCACTGGCCAGTGGCCTGGTGGCCCGTGATCCGCAGGACGCCGCCGCCCAGCGGTTGTGGAAATGGGTGAAGGAGCAGCGCGAGCGGCAGCGCGAGCAGGCGCTCGAGGACAAGATTCGCACCATCGATTCGCAGAACTCGGTTTTCAACCCGACGGTCAAGGACCTGCTGACCGAGAAGAAGGACCGGGGCCTGCCGCCACGCAAGGACGTGCGCGACATGATCCAGAAGATTCAGTCCACACCTTACATTCCCGAAAGCTACGGCAAGACGAACTACCTCGAGGGGCGCCTGTTCGACTTCGAGTCGCGGCAGGGCCGGATGAACAAGGTTCTCGACAAGGAGGTGACCATCAAGCTGGAGAACGCCACGCTGGAGTCCATCATCTTCAACCTGGGAGAAACCGAGGGGATCAACTTCGTTGCGGACAAGTCCCTGCCGGCCTTTCAGCAGAAGCTCAGCGTGAACATGGGGCGGGTGAAGCTCGGCAACTTCCTCAAATATGTGTCGCGGAACATGGAACTCCAGTTTCAGGTGGGCGACGACCTGATCTGGATCGTGGACGCAAAGAACAAGGAGAAGGTGCTCGAGGAAACGCGGTTTTACCGGCTGCGCAAGGGGTTTATTCTGCCGGCGGAGTTTGGACCGCCGGAGGTCGTCCGGACCGACACGACGCAGGCGCAGATTCACACGGTAACCGAGGTGCAAAAGATGGCCAAGTTCGTCAACGACCTGGCGTCAACCGTTCCGGCCATGGAGCGGGCGATCACCAACTTCTTCATGGGATCGAAGTACTTCATTGATTACGAGCGCAACGTGATCGTTGCCCGCGGAACCCCCGAGCAGTTGGAGGTCATGGAGCGGATCATCGAAACCTTCGACCGGCCTTTACAGCAGGTCCTGATCCAGGCCCGCTTTGTCACCGTCAGTGAAGCCGCCTTTCTGCAGTTGGGTATGAACTGGGGGTCGGGCGCTCCCGCCAGCGGGGTGCAGACACCTACGGATCAAACCGGGTTGGCACCGACGACGGTGGCGCCCGGCTTCGCCTGGAATTGGACGAACGTCTTCGGGGTGCCGAACCTAAGCGCCACGCTGACGGCGCTCAATCAAAGCGGCGAGAGCCAGACCCTGAGCGCACCGAGCCTGGTGGTGGTCAACAACCTTCCTGCCACCATCAGCGACGGCCAGGTTCAATACTATTACGAGCAGTATACGGTGAAGGCCCAGATTCTCCAATACGCCTCGTCGTCGCAACTGGTGCCGGACGGCAAGCCCACCAAAATCACCGCCGGCGCCTCGCTGGACGTGCTGGCCAGCATCGGCGGCGATGGCAAGACCATCATCCTGGCCCTGAACCCCAGGGTGAACTCGACGGTCACAATGGTGCCCTTTGCGACCATCTCCGACCATGACGTCAACGGCAACGTGTCCAGCACGTTCGACATCAAGCTCCCCACCTACCGCACTGACGAGATGGCCACGCGCGTCTCCGTTCGTTCCGGCGGTACCGTGGTCATGGGCGGCGTGCTCGAACGCACCCAGGTCAAGTATATCGAATCCGTGCCAGTCCTGGGGAACCTGCCGTTTATCGGCGGTTTTTTCCGCCGGCGCACGGAGTTGGACCGGCCCCGGTATTTGTTGATCTTCGTGACCGCCACGGTCCTGGCCGAGACCGGCGAATACGTGGTCCCGCGGGAAGACGAGGCGGAACAGGACCGTTCCGGCGTGCGGGAACCAGGCGCCGGGGTGTTCGATCGCTAGCCGCTGAGCGAAGCCATGCCCTGCTTTCCCGACTCCCGGCTTCATCGGTGGCTGCCAGTGTTTGGCCGGCGGTTGGTCGTGCTTGATGCCGGCCGGCAAAAGCTGAACATCCTGGCGGCCGAGAACAATTTCGGCCGGGTGCAGGTTCGTTACCGCAGGACGGTTGAACTGCCACCGGCGGGCCAGGGCGCGACCGAAGCTCTCCGCGAACAGCTCCACGCGGCGTTGCCTGAACTCGAAGGGGTGCCGCTGGCCATCGTGCTGCCCCAACACCGGGCGATTACCCAGGTGGTGGATTTGTCCCGGGCGCGCCCGTCCGAAGTGGCGGGGGCGATCGAGGGGGAGGCCACCCGCCTGAGTGGCCTCGCCGATGCTGCCATGCGCCGGGCTTATGTCCGGCTGAACCCCGTGGCTGAATACCACAACCCGTTCTGGTTGACGCTGTGCAAGGCGGATGAGGTCGAAGGCTTGCTGGACCGTTACGGGCACGCGTTTGCGGGCGAGGAGGAGGCCAGGCAACCGGCGCCGGTGGCGGCGGTGGTCACCACGGCCCAAGCGTTGCTGGCGGCCGTCACCACCTTCGATCCCGTCCCTGCCAATGCGGTGTTGATCGCGTTGGGCACCCACAGCACCACGATCGCCATCCGGGCGGCGGATCAAGCGATGTTCGCCACCAGCCTGCCGCGGGGCAGCAGCGAATTCGCCACGTCGCCGCCCCGGCCAATCTCCGGCCCGGACGAACCCCCCGCCGCCCAACCGGGGGCTGGCGGGGCCGGCAGCGGACCGCTCGATCCGGCGTTCGTGAAGGCGATCGAGCGCTGGCATGGCGACGTGAAGCTGGTGTTGTCCGAGTGGTTGGAAGACCACCCTCTGCTGGGTTTGTCGCTGGCCACGCTGCCGGTGTATCTGGCGGGCGGCGGGTCGGCCCGGCCCGGCTTGATCGCGGCCTTGAACCCGTTGGGCAGCCTGCAGTTCAACCCCTGGCCGCCGATCTCCGGCGCGACCGGGAGCGAGGTTGGAGACGATTTTGTGGTGGCCTATGGCGCGGCGTTGCTGGGTTTCGGCCGCGTGTCGCACCGGGTTTCACTCCTGCCGACGGAGCTTGAGCGCGGCCGGTTGCAGCAGCGGGTGTGGGAGGGCGTCCAGGCGGCGCTGCTGGCCTTGCTGCTGGTGCTGGGCGGTCTGCTGGCATTCGGCACGTGGCAGCAGGCCCGGCTGCTGATGGCCAAGAACCGCCTGCAAGGGCGGACGGCGAAAGCGGCCGCGACGGCCGCCGAGCTGGATCTGCTCTACCGTCGGCTCAACGTGGACTACGAGCGGATGCGGCCCATCCTGGTCCGGCAGCGCCAGACCGCGGAGGCGCTGGGCACGCTGACGGCCGTCGAGCACGCGCGCACCAACGATGATTTTTGGTTTGTCAGCTTTGGCGACGCCGCGAGCTACGCCGCCGGCACGACGCTGCCCGAGCCTGTCACGAACCGCCCGCCCGCCAATCCCGCGCCCGTCGCGGCGCCGTCCCCGGCACCTCCGCCGGGCCGCCGGGAGTTCGTCGCCGAGTTGTGCATCCCTTCAGATGGCGAGGCCATGCGCCGCATCTTGAGCCAGGTGGTGACCGATCTCAAGCAGTCGGGCTTGTTCGGCCGGGTGGACGCACTGCCGCCCGAGCGGAAACGAACCATCGTGGACCCACGGGTTGTCCTCTCGAACCATGTGTTTGCGGTTTCGATGCAACTGGCGGGCGAGGAACTGTCCGCACCGGTCGGTCTGGCGCCCCGGCTGGCGGTTCCGCGCGACTCGCGGCGGGTTGGCGCACTTCCGCGAACGCGGGAGGATGGCGGTTTCACGGCCGAGGGAAGGAGTGGTGACGGCCGATGAGCGCGATGCGGAAGAACCGGTGGGTGCCCTCGGGCAGCTTTCTGGCGGTGCTGGCGCTGGCGGCGTATTACCTGCTGGTGTTCCAGCCCCTGGCCGGTCGCGCCCGCCTGGCGGACAAGGCGCTGGTTTCTGACTGGGACCGGTTCGTCAGCTCCAATCGTACCAGTCTGGCCTGTGCCGGCCTGGCGTTGGATGATTATACAAACCGGCTCCAGCAGTTGCGGCTGGCCGCCACCAACCTGATGACCGCCGGGCGGCTCGTCAGTGGACGGGTGAACCTGCCGGCGGGGATTCGCGGCGTCATGAGCGGGCCGTTTTCCTTGATTGATCTGCAGAACGAGCGACAGCGGCAGACGGAGGAGATCGCGCAACTGGCCCGGGACCGCGGAGTGAAGCTGGAGCCCGGCGCCTCGAACGGCCTGGCCGTGGACACGGGTTATTCGGTGGACATGGAGACCCCGGCCATGCTCTGGGCCCGCCTGCACTTCACGAGTCAGCTCGTGAGGACCGCGCTCGAAAGCAAGGTCGGAGGCCTGACGGGCTTGAACCAGCTTCCCGAC
This sequence comes from Verrucomicrobiota bacterium, assembly GCA_050012855.1. Lineage (GTDB taxonomy): Bacteria > Verrucomicrobiota > Verrucomicrobiia > Limisphaerales > J093 > JAJXZJ01. The sequence goes on from JBEKGJ010000005.1 coordinate 130,028, forward strand.
ACGGCGTATCGCTCCGCCTTGGACGGGTCGGTATTCCTCGAGGAAATGCCGATGCGGCTCGAGCTCTTTGGCTCCACGGAGGCGGTCAACCGGTTTCTGGCGAGTCTGCCTTTGCCGGCAAGCGCCGTGGGTTCCGTGGGGCTCCCGACGACGCTCACCAACAAGGCGGTGCTGTTCATTAACCAACTCCTGGTCCGCAAGTGCGCGCCGGACCGGCCGGGCGACGTGTCGGTTGAGGTCAACGTAAGCGGGTTCGTGCCGGTCAGCGAGGCGGGAGCAGGCGCACTGGTAGCCGGGGAGGAGGGACGATGACGCAGTCCTTCTGGGAACGGAACCTGTGGATTTCACTGGTGCTGCTCGGCGGTCTGGTGGTGATCGTCTTGGCGGTGCCGTCCTGGTTCGGCGGGCGGTTGCCAGAATTGCGCCCGCTGTCGCACACCAACGAGCCGCCGCACGAGTGGTTTGCCGAGATCCACGCGGCCGACTGGTTTTCCACCAACTCGCTGCGGCGTCTCGCCACCGCCAGCAATGCGGTTAATCCGTTTTTCACCCGGTTCTTTCTGCCGCCGCCCCCGCCGCCCACCAAGCGTGTGGACCTGCTCTACCAGGGTTGCTTTGAGTCGTCCGAGGGCATCCGCAAGGCTTACGTGCGGCTGGGTGACCAGTTGCTGGTGCTGACCAACGGCGCGAAACTGGTGGCGGATCACGCGGTCAAGGAGATCGGGCTGGGTGAACTCATCCTGACCAACGCCGCGGGCGCGACGAACCTTGCGCTTTTCAACGTCAAGACCAACCTCGAAGTGCCCGCCAACTGACCATGGACGCCGAGTCATCCAAACGCGAAGTGGCCGACCTGCTGCAGGAGCAGGGCCGCTTGACGGCGGAACAGGTCGCGATGGTGCGGCGGCTGCAGCAGAAACAGCGCCGGCCCCAGCACGCGATCATTCTGGACCAGAACCTGGCCTCCGAGGAAGACACGTTTCGTGCGCTGGCCGCGCTTTATGGGCTCGAGTTTGTTGACCTCGCCGCCTTCACTTTCCCGCCCGGTCTGCTCGAAGAGGTGCCGGTGAACGTGATGTTAAACCATCGCATGATTCCCACGGCACTCGCGGAGGACCAGCTCACGCTCGCGTTTTGCGAGCCCCCGCGGCAGGCGGAACTGAGCAACCTGCGCCTGCTCCTCAACCGGCAGTTCCAGGTGGTGCTCACCACGCCCAGCAGCATCCGCGCCGTGATCAAGCAGCACTTTGGCCTGGGCGCCGAAACCATCGAGCACCTGCGGGACGACCACGCGCTCGCCGACGCCTCGCACGACATCGTGTTCGACGTGCCGACGCGTGACGGCGATTCCGCGGTGGAGGCGACCATCGGCCGGTTCGTCGAGCAGGTCCTCTTCGAGGCGCTCCGGCTGGAGGCGACCGACATCCACATCGAGCCCTATTTCTCGAACATCCAGCTCCGCTACCGGATTGACGGCGTGATGGAGACGGTTCCCGCCCCGGCGGGATTGCGGGAGATTCACGCGGCCCTGGTTTCGCGGCTCAAGATCATGGCCGGCCTGAACATTGCCGAAAAGCGGCTGCCGCAGGACGGGCGCATCACCACCAAGGCCGGTGCGAACGACTACGACCTCCGGCTGTCCATCATTCCCACGCGCCACGGCGAGGCCGTCTGCCTGCGCATTCTCGGCCGCCAGAGCCTGGCGCTCGAATTGAGCGATCTGGGCCTCGAAGCGCGCCAGGTTTCCCTGCTCCAGGAGCTGGCCCAACTGCCGCAGGGGTTGGTCCTCATGACCGGTCCCACCGGCAGCGGCAAGACCACCACGCTCTACGCCGCCCTGAACCATGCCAATGACGGGCGGCGGAAAATCATCACCATTGAGGATCCGGTCGAGTATCAGCTCGAAGGCATTCTGCAGATCCAGACCCGGGAGGAGGTGGGACTCACGTTCCCCGGCGGCCTGCGCTCGGTGCTGCGACACGATCCCGATGTGGTGCTCATCGGCGAAATCCGCGATGCCGTGACCGCCGAGATTGCGGTGCGCGCGGCCCAGACCGGCCACCTGGTTTTTTCGACCCTGCACACGAACGACAGCATCAGCGCCCTCACGCGCCTGCTCGACATGCAGATTGACGCGTTCCTGCTGGGCTCCTCGCTCGTTTGCAGCATGGCCCAGCGGCTGGCGCAGCGGATTTGCCGGCATTGCCTGGAACCTGCCGCGTTCATCCCCGACGCGCTGCGTGAGGAAATGGCCGCCGCCCTGCGGATCAATCCGGTGGACGTGCAGGCCTTTCAGGGACGCGGTTGTGTCGAGTGCAACAGCAAGGGCAGCCGCGGCCGCGTCGCCATCTACGAGTTTTTTGTGATGAGTGAGGAAATCGCGGACCTGCTCGGGCCGAACGTCAAGACGGGGGAACTGCGCGCGGTCGCCCGGCGACAAGGCTGGCGATCGCTGCGCGAAGAGGGTTGGAGCAAAGTGCAGGCGGGACTGGTCGCCATCCCCGAACTGCAGCGCCTGACGCGCCGCCTGAATCCGGGCTTCTCCGCGCCACGCCCGTATTGAGTGGCCGGTCGGTGATTTCGGCCCGGGGGCAGCGTCCTAATTTGAATGGAGCGCGGCTGTGTCGGAGACCAGCCGCAGGGTTATCCGCCTGCTGCGGCTGACGCTGCGCGCACAGCCGCGCTCCTAGAAACGCAAATCAGGACCCTACCCGGCCCGACCGCCAGTTGCGCGGAAGTCCCTTCGGGTTAGATTGCCGCGCTTGGCGCCGTCATTGTCCCAGAACCAAAGTGAAGCCAGGCGTGGCGTGGCCGGTTGCGCCCGCCGGGGCGGGCGGATGCGCGATCCGGTCCTTCGCCGCCCCGTCGCCCCGCTGGCGTGCCTGCCATGATCCCCGGGCTGACGGGCTACCTGCCACAAGACCGCCTGGCCAGTCTGGCGCGCGGCGAGCAAGGCCTGCCGGATCGCGTGGCGGGGGCCGCGGTTATGCGGACCTGCTCCGGATTCTCAAGAATCCCAAGCATCCGGAACACCCGAACATGACGGAATGGCTCGGTGGCCCGTTCGAGGCGGAGGCGTTTGATTTGGAGGACATCAACCGCTGGCTCGGGAAACTGAAATGGCCGCGCGTGACCGAGGCCCAACTGCGCAAGGTCATCATGGGCCGCGACCGTTACCACGAGTGAGCCCGCTGCCAGCGCGAAGTTCCCGAATCGGGAAGCATCCCTATGGCCGACGGACGGTGATCCATCCCGCCGCTTGCCAGACCGGATGCCCGCGCCAGGGCTAAAAGCCCGAAAGAAGATAGCCCAAGGCAAGCGGAACAAAGTCCGCGCCGCCTTGGGACAAAGTCCCCAAATTCCTCCAAGCCCTGAAAGGGCGACAGAAGCTCGCCGTCACAATGAAGCGCCAGATTCTGCCTTGGCCTGCTCCCAAAACTCGCGGATCGCACGCTGGAGGTCGTCGCGTGCTTGCGGGTAGTTGTCGAGGGCGCGCTTCGGAATGGCGCGGTGATGGGCCACGCAATTGCGGACACGCTCGACAGGATCGAGCAGCTTTTGGAGGCCGGCGATGAATCCGGCGTGGCCGTTGTTGCGGATGGGCAGATGGTCGAGCGCCTGACGCAAGCCCTCGAAGGAGTCTTTCTCCCGAATGAGTTCCAGGAGATTCGTCAGTTTGGTATCGGCAGGCACATTCAGGAACGCGTATTCGTTGAACAGGATGTGGAAAAGCTGATTTTCGTGGCGTTGTTGCAGGTCTTCGGGGCGAGGCGCCTCGTCCTTGGGCGTGGTCTTGAGCGCGGTTCGGGCGAGGAACGAATGCGGCTCATTGGTGTAGGCGTGAAGAAAAATGAACGAAAGGACTTCGCGTAGCGTAAGCGGTAAAGCGGGGACCGTCTGGTGCGCGGCGAGCCGGCGTGGTAAACGCCGGGGTAATGAACACATCCAAGGCTCCTCGCCGCCGCCAACGCACCACGGCGGCCGAACGCGCTCAGATTCT
>JBEKGJ010000006.1:0-116643 GCA_050012855.1 Verrucomicrobiota bacterium
CTGCGGCCGGTGTGATTGGCGCCGCCGGCCTGGTGCGCGCGGATGAGCCGGTCGCGCAACCGGCGTCGGCGTCCGGGCCGGCCGCCAAGCGATCCGCGGTGGCGATTGCCGCCGGCCAGAGCCGCCGCGAAAACATCTGCCAGTCGCTCGTCGCCATCGAGGACCGGATCATGCCGGTGCTCAAGACCAAGCAGAGCGTGGTCATCAAGCCAAACATCGTAAACACGGGGAACCAGCTCGCCTCGACCCACGTGGACGCGCTGCACGGCATCCTTGATTTCCTCGGCCCGCGCTTCAAGGGTCCGGTCGTGATTGCCGAGGCCTCCGCCGGTTTCACCACCGAGGGCTATGACCATTTCCACTATCACGACGTGGTCGCGGAGCACAAGCCGCTCGCGATCAGCCTGGTGGACCTGAACGAGGAGGGCAAGTACCTGACCCACACAATCCTGAACGGCGACTTGCACGCGATGCCGGTCCGCCTGGCCGCGCGGTTGCTCGATCCCGACGCCTTCGTGATGTGTTCCGCCATCCTCAAGACCCACAACGCCGTGGTGGCGACGCTCTCGATCAAGAACATGGCGCTGGGCGCGCCCCTGCACAGCCCGCAGAAGGAAACGCGCGGCTGGAACGACAAGCGCCTCTACCACGGCGGCGTGCGCCAGACCCACGTGGACATCATGCTCACCGCGCAGCGCCTGCAGCCGTTCTGGGGCGCGGCCGTGATTGATGGCTACGAAGGCATGCAGGGCGACGGTCCCAACGATGGCACGCCGGTGCCGTCGCGCCTCGCCATCGCCTCGACCGACTATCTTGCCGCCGACCGCGTCGGCATGGCGGCGATGGGGGTGGATGCAAGCTGGGTGGGTTACCTGCAATTCTGCGCCCAGGCTGGCCTGGGGCAGGCGGACCTGTCTCAGATCGAGCTCCGGGGCGCCAGGCTGGCCGAGGTCACGAAGAAATACCAAATGCACCCGAACCTCGAGCACGAGCTGAAATGGATGGGCCCCATGACGGAGGTGCCCGAGAAACTGGGCTGAGCGCTCACGGCCGGCTGGCCCGTCGCGATGGCACCGCGTGCGGTCGCCGGGATTCGGCTGACAGCCTACTTCAGGTGCGCGTGGCTGCCGTCGCAGAACGGCGGCGTCTTCGTGTGCTTGCAGGCACACCACGCCACCGTCCTGGCCTGCGGGATTTCCACCGCCAGCGGGGCGAACCCGGTTTCGCCGTGCGAGCCGTCACAGAACGGCTGGTTCGCGGAACGGCCGCAGGAACACCAGTAATAGGTGCCCGGCTCCATCTTTTTCACGATGGGTGACTTTTGGGGAACGAGAGGTTCACTCATGTACCGGTGGTAACGCGGATTCCCGCTTTGCGCAAGACCGCTCAAGCCCGGGCTGCGTCCTGAACCAGGAAAGCCCCTTCGCTGGTCGGCGTCGGCGTCGGCGCGGATGACGCGCAGCCCGAATACCGCCGCGACCTCGCTGACCGGCGCCGCCTCAAACCGCACGGTCACCTTCGAGCGACCCGCCACCAGCGCCGCCGGGATCGGGTACCATCGACGTCGAAGAACCGCGGCGGCCCGCCGCGGAGGATCGCAGCACCCTACGGCTTGCCGCCGAACGACACGAAGTCGTCCACGTCCAGCAAGTCGAACCAGGTGGCGATGTCCTCGCGCTGGGGCGCAACCCGGCGGTGTTCCCCGGCGAAGAAATCCCGGTTGTCGAGCGATGCCGGCGCCCGATTTTCCTGATGGGCGGACCACGCCGCGATTTCCGACTCCGTGCGTGGTTTCGTGGCGTGAGTCTCGATCCAGGCCAGCAGCTCCCCGTCGCCCTTGCCGGTGGCGACCTCCACCTTCAAGGCGTCGGGATCAATCCCCACGAACGTGAGGAACCGCTGGTCCAGCGGACAGGCATAATGGTATTCGCCATGCTTGCCGCCGAGGGTCGCGCGGCACTTGTCGAGCATTCGCGGCAAAATCACATAGCCGCCCAGGCGGACGCGCGGGCTGCGCGGTGGGCGCACCGTCAGGTCAATCGAATTGGTACTCATCAACCCTGACAGTGCCGCAGAACGCCGATCCGTCAAGCGGTCGGTGGCGCGGGGTGATGTCCCGATTTGACTTTTTTCGGTGGGGCGTCCCCGCGAGCCGGCTCGTCAGACTTACCCCACCAAATCGGGACACTGCCGCGGCGCGGGCTCAGGCGGAGCGGCTTCAACTGGCGTCGCCACTGCCTCGCTCGCAGCGACTGCGGCCGGCGGGGTCACCGGCTCTGCGGCGGGCACCGCTTCGGGCGAAGGCGAGGCTTCAACTGGTGCGGTGGTGGCCGTGGGAACAGCCGGCGTTGCCGCTGGTTCGGGCACCGGGGCTTCCGGCGCGGCCGGGCTGGCTGGAGCCGCCGCGGGCGCTTCGGTCGGCTTGGCCGGCTGCGGCGCCGGCTTGGGCGGTTTCGGCAGCGGTTGCTTGGCCATTTCCATCCGGCCGGTGGTGAATTCGATGACGTGTCCTTGGTGGATCAGCCAGTGCAGATCCGTGATCACCGCGGTCTGCTCGGCGGTCGGCACGGGCGCGGGCGGCGTCGCGGGGGCCGCCGGTGCGACCGGAGTTGCCGGGGCGGCGCCTTCCGCCGTCGGAGCGGCGATCGGTTCGACTTTCTCCACCGGCGGCGTGACAGGTGGTGGTGCCGTCGGGGGCGTCGGCGCCAGCGCTTCCAGCAGCTTCTTCCGCGTGCAACCGGGGTGGCTGTTGATGAAATCCACGATCCGGCGCACGCCGTCGGAGACAATCGTCGTCGCGAGGTCAAGGTAATGCGGCCGGGCGACGCAGACGTGGGTGAGGGTCTTGTTCACCTTGAAGAACTGAAGCCCGAAGCCGCCGAATTGCTGGCTCAGGACGGTGGCCAGGCGCAGCGGGAAACGGCGCTGGTCATCCTGGGCGCGACGGAGCAGGGTTTGGAGGGTCGGCGACATCACGCGTTTGGCCGAGCCCGCGGCGAAGCGGAACGTCTCGACCGGCTTGACCAGGCTGGGCAGGAAGTTTTCGCGGAAGTGTTTTTCCACCTCGTCGCGACTCGCAAACTTCACCGGCTCGGGCACGTTGAGCGCGACGTACTCGATCTTCCAGCTTTGCTCGTCAATCCACTGCTTCACGACCGCCTCGTCCTTGACCATCTTGACGCGGGATTTGAAGGCCTCGAACGGCATCCGGCTGAAGCGCTCGGCGTGCAGCTTGCGCAGTTTTTCCTGGTAATCGTGGAGGTTCGGCGGGCCGAGGATCACGCTGCTCATGCCGCACTGGGCCACGAGCGTGTATTTGCCCTTGGGCGGTTCCGTCGCCACCTTCTCGGTCTGATAGAACGTGGCGAAATGGTTCCGGAGGACATGCGCCGCCAGCTCGTCCTGGTTCAGCCACAGGGAATCGTCCAGCGAGCACACCAACAGCGGCTGAACCGGTTTGCCGTCGGGGCCTTTCGCGACGGCCAGGACGACGTGAAACCGCTCCGGCTTCTGGAGCACGAGCTGCGCGATGTCGAAGAGCGGATAAGCGCGGCCGGTGAGCCGGATCTGGCGGGAGAGGGACTCGACGCCGATTTCCTCGGGGATGAACGCGACGTCAATGTCGGGCAGCGGGATCTCCGGCTCGCGCGGCGGGGCCGGACGTTCAAAACGGTCGTCGCGGCGCCCCGGAAAGGGCCGGCCGCCCGGGCGGCCCGGGCCGCGGCCACCGGGGCCGCCACCGCCTTCGCGGCGGCGCGGGGGACGATCGCGGTGATCGAAACGGTCGCCGCGCCGACCGGGTCGGTCGGTGTCAGGTCCGCCTTCAAATTTGGCGTAACGGTTTTCCGTGGACGACTGGCGCGCCCACGCCGGCAGCAGTTGCAAGTCGAGATCGAGCTCGAACTCCGATGGTGTACTCATTCAGTCAAAGGCTTCGCTCAAGCGCGAGCCGTGTCAGGCTATCCCGGGGGCAAGAGTGGTAGGGAAGCGGTTGAATTGCAAGCGCCGCGTGCTGGATCACGCAGCGGCGCCCCGGCCGGGCGCCGCGGTTCCCGGGTTTCAGGACCGGCGAGTGTTCCCTTGGAAGACGGCGGCGGATGGTCCTCCGCTGCTACGTCGGGATCGCCTCGCGCATGGCGCGGGTGGCTGGCGCCGGCAGGGGCTTGCCTTCGCGATGCAACTCTTCCACCTCATCGGCTACCAGCATGCAAAGCTGGCGATAAGCCTCCTCTTCGGTCGCCCCGTGGCAGACGCCCCCCCACGGGAAAAGATCCGGGCAGTAGCCCACGTAAACGCCGTCGGCTTCCTCCCACTGCACAAACTTGAGATACTGGTCCTGCGTTTTCATTTGCCGGTTTCGCGGATGGCGCTGCGCACTTGTTTCTCCTGGTAATGCTTTGCGTCGTCACCGTTTTGGCCGCTGACGATGAGCTTGCCGGGGAACCTGGGGTGCCGGAATTTCCGGTGCGAACCCTTACCCCCGGAGCAAAGGACAAACCCGGCGCGTTCCAGGTCGGCAACCAACTGGCGAATCTTGCGTGGCCCACGCCCACCCTACCAGTCATTCCGGTCCCTTGCCAACCCGCGTTTCGCCTCCCGCGCCGGCCCGCGCCGCCGACGCCGCGAAGCGCGACCCATCACGAACTGCTGAAACCGGACCATTTCCCATCCGAGCAACGCGAGCCCGGCGTCGAATCGGACTCCCGCGTCCGTTGCCAACGGCAGGTGCATCCGCCTGCGTTTGGCAGGATGCAGGCACAGAAAGCGCCATCGCTTTCCGCAGGCTTGACGGCCTTTGCGCTTGTGGCCTTGGCGAAAACGCCAGCCATTCACTGGGGAAGGACACCACTGAAAACCGGGACGGGCAGGCTCGCACAGTCAGGCGTGAGTCTTTGCCACATCCGCGTCACGGCTTCGGCAAGCAACCCAACGTCACCGCGGGCGTCGTGCCGACGGTATTCGCTGGCGTCGAGACCCAACCGCTCGATGATCAGGTCCAAGCCATGACCATGCGAATCCCGCCAGACCCGTTTCGACAGGTAAATGGAATCGGCGTAATCAATCGCCCGCGTTGGCAGGCCAGCCTTGGCGCACGCGGCCCGAATGAACGGCATGTCGAAACGGTGACCGTTGTGGGCCAGGAGGGTGCTGGTTCCGACAAAACGCGAAAAGGCCGCCAACGCCTGTGCCGCCGACGGCGCGTGGCGAACATGTGAGTCGGAAATGCCGGTGTAGGCACGGATGAACGCAGGGATGCGGCAGCCGGGATTGACGAACGTGGAAAAGAATTCCGAGTGAACAATCGTTCCGAAACGCACGCGGACGGCGGCGATTTGGATGATGTCATCCGCGCTGGGCGAGAGTCCGGTGGTTTCGAGGTCGAAGACGATCAGTTCCATAGTGTATCGGCGTTCGTTTTGCCCGCCGATTTGCGTATCGTCCAGCTTGCACTCATGTCAACCAACATACCTGGATTTCCTGCTCCACCGCCTTGAATTCGGAGTCGCCGGCGCGCTGAAGTGCGGATTGGAGAATGCGGATTGCGGATTGAATCGGCGCAGCGGCAAAGGCGGCGTGATTCATCGTTTCCGGCCTTTCGCAGTGCTGCCGGTCTGGTTGTCGGGCTTGACGTGGAAGCCGATCTGGCGGCGGGGCGCCTCCGGTTCGGGCGGCGGGTCGAGGAGCCGCATGAGGCGCTGGAGCACGTCCACGATCGGCCGTCCAGGCGGGCGGTAAGCCTGGCTTCCAGAGTTTTCAACTGGCGGGCCAGGTCCTTGGTGCCGCCGAGCAACTCGCGCATCTTCACGAAAGCGCGCATGACAAAGACGCTCATACGCACCGCCCGCGGGCTGTTGAGGACGTTGGCCGCCATGATGGCGCCCGGCTCGGTGAAGGCGTAGGGGAGGTATTTACGATGTTGTCCGCGTCCGAGCTTTAAGGTCACAAATTGTGACCTTAAACGAAGAACTTGATCTGCCTTCGCCTGTATCAGTTGGAACCGGAAGTCATCAGGGAACTTGCCCAGGTTGCGGCGCACTGCTTGGTTCAGAACTCTGGTTTGCACGCTGTAGATCCGGGCCAGGTCGGCGTCCAGGAGGACCTTTTCTCCCCGCACGGTCAGGATGCGGTGTTTGATGTCGGCAGCGGGTTGGATCTTGGCGGGCGTCTTCATGCTCCTATTCCCAGGGGAATGATGTTCGGGCGAAGCGGCCATCTAAGGTCGCAGTTTGCGACCTTAAACAAACCTCTCCGAGCCTGGCCAAGCAGCCGCCCGGCAAGGCGGTCGCAAGTTGCGACCGGATGCCAAGGCCCGATGCGGTTCCGATGCGGGACTGGTTCGACAGCATGACATTGTCCGGTTTCATGGTTCCTGCTTGTTGGTTCCCATTGGTTCTGGCAGACGGGCTCAGCCCAGCCAGTGGATTTTGATTTCTTTCTCCACCGCCCTGAATTCCGGATCGCCAGTGACGAGTGCCGCTTTCCGCTCCTTCGCCAGCGCAGCGGCAAAGGCGTCGGCCAGGCTCAGCTTGTGGCGCGATTTGAAGTCCGCCGCCACGTCGGCCAGTTCGCGGCCCGCCGGATGGAATGCGATGGGCAGGCCAACCAACACCCGCGCGGCGGCTTCCCATGCCTCCGGCCCGTCCTTACGGATCAGGATGTATTTAACCTCGGCATAGTTCACCTCGGTCATGTGGAGCGGACGGTCGGTCTGGGCGCCTTTGGTCAGCAGCGCCTCGACCTGCGCGGCGCCGTGTTCATCACGGAAATAGGCAACCAAGGCGTGGCTATCGAGCACCATGTCGGGCATATTTGGCCTCCTCCAGTGCTTTTTCTTCGGCTTTGTACCCGGCCCACCACTGGTCAAACGGTTGGTCGGCGGGCTTGCGCCTGGCGATGCCGCGTCCGCGCTTGATCAGTACTGCCGTCACCGGCTTGAGCAGGATGCCGTCGTCGGTGGCGGTGACAATGGCACGGGTGCCTTCCTCGATGTGGAATTGCTTGCGGAGCCGGAGCGGGATGACCACCTGGCCCTTGGTGGTGAACCGGATGGTTTCGGCGGCGGCGATCGTTTTCACGGCATGAAGTATGCTTAAAGTGTGAAGTCCGTCAAGAGCTTCAAAGTAAGATTTTAGTTACCTAATCCTACTCATTTGCGGCGGGCGGGGAACACGCGTGCCGGCGGGCGGATGGCAGGTGCTCGCCGCCAGAGGAGAATTAACTTGCGCATCACCGTGCCCGGACGGAAAAGAGGGCCACGGAGAAGAGAATGAAATCCACAGTGATGCTATTTCTGGCTGTTGCCACGTCGCGCCGTTCCTTGCGGCGTCGAACCGCGCTGGTCCCGTTGTTGGGCGGGCTGCTGTTGTCCGGCGCTTTCCCGGCGGCCGGCGCCACCAATCAATACACCTTCGTGACGCTGGCCGGTTCCACCGGCGGCGCCGGCAGCGTGGACGGCACCAACAGCGCCGCGCGGTTTAATCATCCGTCCGGCGTGGCCGTGGACAGTGCCGGCAACCTGTTTGTGGCGGACACGGGCAACAGCACGGTTCGCCAGATTGGTCCGGACGGCACGGTGGCGACGTTGGCGGGATTCGCGGGCGCCACGAACAGCACAGATGGGAGCGGCGGCGCGGCGCGGTTTTACACTCCGTCGGGCACGGCGTCGGACAGCGCCGGCAATGTGTATGTGGCGGACGAGGGGAATTACACCATCCGAAAGATCACCCCCACCGGGCTGGTGACCACCCTGGCGGGTTTGCCCGGCAATCCAGGCAGCGCGGACGGGACCAACAGCGCGGCGCGGTTCGGGCATCCGTCCGGCGTGGCGGTGGACAACGCCAGCAACGTCTATGTCGCCGACTGGGGCAACCACACCATTCGCAAGATCACCCCGGCCGGGCTGGTCACCACGTTCGCCGGAAAGGCGGGCAACGCGGGCAGCGCGGACGGGACGGGAAGCAACGCCCGCTTCAACCAACCGTCGGCGGTGGCGGTGGACAACGCGACCAACGTGTACGTGGCGGACACAGGCAATCTCACCATTCGCAAGATCACCCCGGCCGGCGCGGTGACCACCCTGGCCGGCAAGCCGGGCTATCTCGGCAGTGCGGATGGGAGCGGCAGCGCCGCGCGTTTCGGTAGCACCAACGCCGGACCCAACGGCATCACGGTGGATTTTTTTGGCAATATTTACGTCGCGGATACCGGCAACAATGCCATCCGGCAGGTCACGCCCTACGGGGTGGTGACCACGCTGGCGGGACAGGCCGGCATGACGGGCAGCGCGGACGGAACGGGTACGGCGGCGTTGTTTAACTATCCTTGCGGCGTCGCGGCCGACAGCTTTGGCAACGTTTGGGTGGCGGACACCGGCAACAGCACGATCCGGCAAATTGCGCCCGGCGGCGCGGTTTCGACCTGGGCCGGGCAGGCCGCCGTCACGGGCGGTGTCGATGGCACCGGCAGCGCGGCGTCGTTTTTCAACCCCTTTGGCATGACGGTGGACGGTGCCGCCAACATCTATGTGGCCGACGCCGGCAACAACACCGTCCGCCTGGTCAGTCCTTATGGCGTGGTCAGGACCCTCGCCGGACAGGCCGGCATCGCGGGCAGCGCGGACGGGAACGGCGGGTCGGCGCAGTTCAACGATCCCACCGGCATTGCCGTGGATGGCGGCGGCAATTTGTTTGTGGCCGATGCCGCCAACGGCACCATCCGCGAGATCACCGGCGACACGACAGTGACCACGCTGGCCGGGCGGGCGGGCCAGCCTGGCAATGCTGATGGGAACGGTTCCACGGCGCGCTTTTACTATCCGTCCGGCCTGACGGTGGATGGCAGCGGCAACATCTGGCTGGCCGACACCGGCAACAGCACCGTCCGGCAAATCACGGCCGGCCCGACCATCACCACGCTGGCGGGCCAGGCGGACAGCCCCGGCAGTGGCGATGGCCTCGGTTCCATGGCGCAGTTTTATTATCCGTACAGCGTGGCGGTGAACTCTTCGGGCGTCGCGTGTGTGGCGGACACCTATAATCACACGGTCCGGCAGATTGAGGTGGTGGATTTGTTTTTTGCGACGGAGATCGTGGTCACGACGTTGGCGGGACAGGCCGGCACCGCGGGCGGCGCGGACGGGAACGGAGGATCGGCGCAGTTCAATTACCCGGAGGGCATTGCCGTGGACAGCGCCGGCAACATTTACGTGGCCGACACCGCCAACAACACGATCCGTCTGGTCACGTCGGGCGGAACCGTCACGACGTTGGCGGGACAGGCGGGCATCGCCGGCAACGCCGATGGCACCGGCGGCGCGGCGCGGTTCAACCGGCCGTCGGGGGTGGCGTTGGACAGCGCCGGCAACATCTACGTGGCCGACACCTTCAACCAGTGCATCCGCAAAGGCGTCCCGACCCTGCCGGACCAGCCGGTCATTGATGTGGCCGCGGGACTCGTCGGCCAGACGCGCCAGTTGAACACCACCCCGCAGACGGCCACCGCCTGGCGCTGGAGTCTGATCCGACGCCCGGCCAACTCGACGGCGGCGTTGTCTTCCACCACGATTCGCAATCCGACCTTCACGCCCGACGTGGCGGACCTCTACGTTTTTCAACTCCGGGCCAGCAACGCTTCGGGCAAGATTTCCCTGTTCACGGTGTCGTTCACGGCCGTCAACCCGCCCATCTTGTCCGCCATCAGCCGGACCAGCAAGACGTGCAGCGTGACCTTGCTGTCGGTCAGCGGGTCGAGCTACACGCTGGAGTACAAGGATTCGCTTTCGCTGACCAACTGGCTGACTTTGCCCGCGGTGTCCGGCAACGGCGCGGCGCTGACGCTCACCGATCCTGCCGCCACCAACAGCCAGCGATTCTACCGCGTGCGGATGCAGTGACGTCCGACGGGGCAGTCCGGGTTGTGCTTGGAGTCCGCTTTAGCCGGCCCGCGCCGATTCACGCTCCTGCCGCCGCACGATCTCGGCCCGAATCGTCAATCCCTCCTCCCGCGGCGGCGCGTCCGCACGGCGCGTCCGCACGCTCGGCTTTGGCCAGCAATGGCTCCACCGCCCGGCCCAGTTGCTGGCGCATCTCCCCCGCCCGCGGGGTAACTCACCGCCGCCTGTTTACTGGCGTGGGCCGCCACCTGGGTCCCCTCCACGCTGATCGTCATCGGCCCAAAGCGGCCTGACCGCAACCGAGATTCGGTGACTCTCCTGACCTGCACCCCTCATGGATTTCCGCTTGCGACCAGCCTGACGCGCGGCGAACCTCCCTGGCATGTTGCTGCCTGCGGATTACCACATGCACACACCGCTGTGCCGGCACGCCGTCGGCGAACCCGCCGAATACGCCGCCCAGGCCCTCGCCGTCGGCCTCCACGAAATCGGTTTCGCCGATCACAGCCCCATGCGGCAGGACGACTTCGACGGCTGGCGCATGCGGCTCGACCAGTTGGACGAGTATATGGCGAAGGTCGCCCAGGCCCGGCAGGCGCACCCGGCACTCACGATCAAACTGGCGCTCGAGGTGGACTTTCTCCCCGGCCTGGAGGACTGGAGCCGCGACCTGGCGGGCCGGCACCCTTGGGACTATCTGATCGGCTCGGTTCATTACCTTGCCGAGGCCTGGGACATTGACAATCCCGCCAAGCTCTCGCGCTGGCGCGAACGCGATCCCTTCGAGGTGTGGACCGCCTATTTCGATCGTCTGACGGCCGCCGCCTCCTCCGGGCTGTTCGACATCATCGGCCACGCCGATCTCGCAAAAAAGTTCTGCTTCTACCCGAAGGAGGACTGCGGGCCGCTGTTCCGGCAGTTCATTGCCGCGGCCGCGCGCTCCGGGGTGGCGATCGAACTGAACACGGCCGGGCTGCGCAAGGATTGCCGTGAAATCTACCCGAGCCGGCCGATCCTCGAACTGGCACACGCGCAGGGAGTGCCCATCACCTTCGGCTCGGACGCCCATGCACCGGGCGACGTGGGTGCGGACTTTGCCGCCGCCGTGGCGTTGGCGCGCGAGGTCGGCTACACGCACTGGCTTCGCTTTTCCCAGCGCCGACGCGAACCCGTGGCCTTGTAACCGGGTGCCAGCGGACTGCCGGCGGCGGAGCGTGGCGGCGTCACACGCCCAGTTCGCAAAGCTCCACGCGCAGGCTGTTCGGTGCGAGGTGCAGAATGGCCACCGACCGCGACAGATGAAACCTGGCCCGGCCGGCGGAACCGGGATTCAGGAACAGCACGCCGCCGATGACGGCCTCGAACGGCTGGTGCGTGTGCCCGAAAACAACGATGTCGGGCGTTTCCCGGCGGAGGCGTCGCGCGAGCGCTTCGGCCGGTTCGTGCGGGTTGACGATGTGGTGCAGAAACACTTTGCGCCCGTGGAGCGTCAGCACTTCACTTTCGCGCCAGCCGAAGCCGGGATCATCCGTGTTGCCGCGCACGGCGGTCACCGGCGCGATGCGTTCCAGTTCCGCGATCACCCGCGGCTGGCCGATGTCGCCCGCGTGCAGGATGTGCTCCACGCCCGCGAACAAGTCCTTGACGACTGGATCGAGGAGATTGTGCGTATCGGCGATGAGGCCCAGACGAGGAGCGGTGGAGGACATGAGCTGCGGTCCGGGTTGCCCGGCCGAACCGCCGACACCAGCCGGCGGGCTACACTTTCGCCGCGCCGGTGTTGGGGGTGTCCGCGGGTTCCTCCGCCGGCGCTTCTTCGGGATCCTCGTCCTCCTGTGGTTCGGCCGCCGCCGTCAGCTTCATGGCCCCGGCGAACAGGCCGGTAAACAGCCCGCCGCTCAGCAGCGTGTTGCGGAAGAACTCCCAGGTTTCCGGATACCCGCCCGTCCCTTTGGTCAGGGCGATGATCCAGCCTGCGAGCGTCTTCGTGTATTCGGGGTTCTGAAATGGGTTGAACAACCAGGCCGCCGTGTTGGTGATCAGGTAGAAAAGAACGGCGCCGACCAGACCGCCGCCGAGCAACCCGAGCCAGGATGTCGCCGGCTTGAACCGCCGCCCCAGCGCGATCAAGGCCATGTAGGCGGCGTAATTCACCAGCAGATATGGCTGAAAGGCCGGAATGTGCAGGTGGTACTGGTAATACAGGTTGAGCCCCAAGTCGGTGACCAGCATCGCCAGCAGCGGCAGCCACCACGCCGTCCGCCCGCGAAAATAAACGCCCCCGCAAAACAGCAAACCATAGACCGCGCTGAAATTCGCCGGCATCAGCCCGGGCACCCGGGTCAATGCGAAGACCAGCAGGAAAATGATCGGCAACGCATGCTTTAATCTCACGGCGGCCGATGATACGCCCGGCGGTGGAGTTGACAAGAGCCTTGCAACGCGCCCCGCGGGTGGAACGCTTGCCCTCGCCATGACCGACCTGTTCACCATCGTTCACGAGGACCACGAATTGCTGGTGGTGGACAAGCCGGCGGACCTGGTGTGCCACCCGACCAAGGCGGGTCCGCGCTCGAGCCTGATTGGTCGTGTGCGGCTCTATTTGGGCGAACTGGCGCGACCACAGCTCATCAACCGGCTGGATCGGGAAACCACCGGTGTCGTCCTCATCGCCAAGAATCCGCGCGCCGCGCGTGAACTTCGGCAATTGTGGGAACAGCGGGCGGTGCGGAAGGAATACCTGGCCATCGTGCACGGCCGCCCGGCGCCGGATCGCGGCGTGGTGGATGCACCCTTGGGGCGCGACGCCGCCAGCCGGGTGGCCATCAAGGATTGCGTGCGGGCGGACGGCGCGCCGGCGCAGACTGAGTTCCGGGTTGAACGGGTGGTGCGGCGATCCGCAGGTGAATTCGCGCTGGTGCGCGTTTGGCCTCACACCGGACGCAAACACCAGATCCGAATTCATCTCGCCCATTTGGGGCATCCGGTCGTGGGCGACAAACTTTACGGCGGCGACGAGCAGATTTACCTGGATTTTGTCGTGGGGCGCCTTACGGCCGAACAGCGGGCGCGCTTGATTCTTGCGCATCAGGCCTTGCACGCCCGAGAGGTTCGCTTCGCCTGGCGCGGGGTCGAAGTGGCCTTTGCGGCCGGGCCGCCGGCGGAGATCGCAGCTTTTCTCGATGAAATTTGAGCGCCGAACCGAGGTGAGCAGGGGCAGTCGGGGCCACGTCCGTTTTGCCCGGGCGGCCGCCGCGGGTGGCCGGGGCGGATTCTGCGCCTTGCATGGGTTCGCCGGCCCCCGTACCCAGGCGGCACGGCGTGCCGTCGCTGGTCTGGCATTTATCAATTTGATCATCAACGCATTGTGAATATTGTGCGGGCGGACGGTTGGTTGTTCGTTGGGGCTGAAACGGCCGTGATTGGCGGGTCGGGGTCGGGTTTGGCCAAAGGCAATCGTGGGTGTTGGGATCGGGCAGTCAAAATTCTCAAAAAAAAACGTTGACACCCCCCCGCCTCTTTGGCAGAGTGGCCTCACACACGGATACAACAGAGACAACAATGAGAACAAAAACCTTACTGATTACGGCTGCGCTGAGTGCTGCGGGAGTTGCCACGGCCATGGCGCAGGTTTACTCGGTGAACGCGGTGGGTTACATCAACCTGAGTGTTCCAGCCGGGTTCTCGATCATCGCGAACCAACTTGACGCCGGCACGGGTAACAACGTCCTTTCGAAACTGTTTACGAGCGTTCCCGACGGAACGATCATTTACGAATTTGCGAACGGCAATTACACCATCAGCACCTTTTCGTTCGGGTCGTGGGATACCGACCAGACGTTGGCTCCGGGACAGGCGGCGTGGATCAACAATCCCAACACGTCGGCGATTACCGTGACGTTCGTGGGCAATGTGCCGCAGGGCAGTTTGTCTCAGTCCATTCCGGCTGGTTTCTCGCTCCAGTCGTCCCAGGTTCCCCAGAGTGGAGCTTTGGACACGGTGCTGGGATACCCGGTCGCTGATGGCGACATCATCTATCGTTATGCGGCTGGTAATTACGTCATCAGCACTTGGTCGTTCGGCTCATGGGACACAGTTCCCACCCCGAATGTGGGTGAAGGCTTCTGGGTCAACACCTCGGTCGCCAAGAACTGGACGCGCAACTTCTCGGTGAACCAATAACGATTCAAAACGCAACCACAACCAGAAACCCGTAATAAACCATGAAAAAATTAGTACTTATCGCTGCGCTCGCGGTCGCAACCTCCGCTGCTTATGCGCAGGGGTTGATCAACTTCTCGAACTATGTTCCAGGATCGGGTCTGACGCCCAAGATTTTCCAATCAGACGGGACGACCCCGCTTGATGGGACCTATTTGGCGCAGCTCTATGCCGGGACCTCTGCGAGCAGCCTCACACCCGTGGGGACGGCGGCGACCTTCAAGACTGGTGCCGGCGCCGGCTATTTCACGGGGGGTGGCGTTGCGATCCCGTTGACGGTCATCGCCAATCCCGCTGCGGGTGGTGTGTTTGAGGTGAAAGCATGGCTCGCCACGGCCGGAACCAGCTATGAAGCTGCGCTCGCTGCTGGTGCCAATAATACGTATGGCGCCTCGACTCCGTTTACGCTCGCGTCCATCGCCACGGCTCCCGCCCCGGCTTCCAACCTGATCGGGTTGACGAGCTTCAACCTCAATGGGGTTCCTGAACCCTCGACCATCGTTCTGGGCGTGCTGGGTGCTTCTCTGTTCCTGCTCCGCCGTCGCAGCTAATCAAGTTGTTGTTCTCATGACGCCGCCCACAAGGGCGGCGTTTTTTTGTGCCCCGACCCGGCATCGGACCGGAGCATGGACGGAACTTCAATCTGCGGAAAAATGGCAGCGGTGTGGGTGGCGACGAAGGTTACCTGGATTGCCGGACGCGCTCCTTTTTCTCTTCCAATTCGGCCGCCAGGCGTTGTCGCTCGTTGTTCCACTGTTGCTTGAGCTTCTCGACCGTATCCGTGTCGCCGCTGGCGGTGGCGCGCGCGAGGTCGTTTTGGAGGGCAAGCTCGTGTTCGGCGATCTTCGCCTTGTACACGGAATCCAGCTCGGCCAACTGTCGGCGCTGGTCGTCGGTCATCCTGGCGACCGGGACCGTGCGGTTGAGGCGTTCCATCGCGAGTTCGTAGGCGGATTTCATAATCGTTTGACAGGGGGAGTTTGCTTGGCGGATGCTCCGCGCGCAAGTACTGCCTGCCCGGCTGCCCGGCAGGTTCCAGGCCAGCGGCCTGTTTTGTGGCAACACCAATCCAGCTCATTTCAACCGACTTTGACGGCACGATTTTTGTCGAGACGGAGTGTCCCCCGGTGGCGCCCGAGCTGGTGGCCCAGTTACGGGAATTGCAGGAGCAGGGCACATGGTGGGTGGTGAACACGGGCCGCGACCTGGCCAGCGTTTCCGCAGGTCTGGAACAGGCCGATCTGGACATTTCGCCAGACTACCTCGTGGTGGTGGAACGGGAGATTTTTGTCCGCGAGGCGGGCGAGTTCGTCGCGCTGCGAGAGTGGAACGACCAATGCACGGCGGATCACGAACGGTTGTTCGGACAGGTGCGCCGCGACATCCCCAAACTGGCCGCCTGGGTCCGGAGCCGCTTCGATGCGATGGTTTACGCGGATCCCTGGTCGCCGTTTTGTCTCCTGGCGCGGCGGACGCAGGACGCCGAGACGGTCCACGCCTACCTTGAGGAGTACTGTTGCCGGGTGCCGGAGTTGACCGTGGTGCGGAACGACGTTTATGCACGCTTCAGCCATGTCGCTTACAGCAAAGGAACGGCGTTGGGGGAGATCGGTCGCCGGCTGGGAGTTCCGCCGGCCGGCGTGTTGGCGGCGGGCGATCACCTGAACGACCTGCCGATGCTACGGCGCGAAAGGGCGGACTGGCTGGTGGCTCCGGCGAACGCCGTGCCCGCGGTCAAAGCCGCGGTGAGGTTGCAGGGCGGCTATGTGAGCGACCGGCCGCACGGGTACGGAGTGGGCGAAGGACTGGCGCGGGCGCGGGCGGCGACCGGGCCCGCGGGTGGCGGACGGCCGCCGAGGATTGCTGCTGCTAACGTTTAACATTTGACAGGCGAACGATGGGTGATAGCATGAAATCCGTGCGGGTTACGCCGGTGTCCCTTGCGACGAAAGCCGGGCGTGACCCGCTTGTCCATTAACTGGCAAGTTTGGAATTCATGAGTGAACCAACAGTGGCCGCGCCACTGACCAACGGCGCGAACAACGGGGGAGAGGTTGCGGAGGCGGTCATCCGGATCGCGGGCAATTCCCAGGACGGCATCCAGGCGATCGGCGGCTTCCTGGCGCGGCTCGCTGGCCGCAGCGAACAGGAGGTCATGACGTTCATGACCATTCCTTCGACCATCTCCGGCGGACCATCCGTTTTCCAGGTGCGGCTTGGCTCGGGCGAGGTGCTCACTCCCGGCGACGAAGCGGATGTGTTGCTGGCTTTCTACCAGCACTCCTACGAAGGACACGTCGGCTTCGTGAAAAAGGGCGGCATCGTGCTGTACGACTCGGACCACGTCGAGCCCAAGCCCGAGTGGCAGGCGGAGTACCGCCACGTCGGGGTGCCGATTTCCGGGCTCACCGTCGAGGCGATCGGCGGCACCGGCAAGGACAAGGGGAAGAACCTTTATGCCCTGGGGTTGATCGCCAAGATGTTCGACTTGAACGTGCCGAAGGTGCACCGGCTCATCAGCGAGAAGTTCGGCGCGAAGGACGCCGCCGTGCTCGACAATGCGTTGACGGCGTTCAACGCCGGCTACAGTTATTCCCTGGGACACCTGCTGCAGACGTTCCGTTTCCAGGAAGGTCGCAAGCGTTCGGCGACCCAGGTGGTGATGAACGGCAACGAGGCCCTGGCTTACGGCCTCATCGCCGCCGGGGTGCGCTTCGGGGCGGGCTATCCCATCACGCCGTGGACGGATATCATGGAGTTGTTGCGGCGCGAACTGCCGAAGTACGGCGGTTCGTTTATCCAGTGTGAAGACGAGATTGCCTCCATCTCGATGGCGCTCGGAGCCAGTTATGCCGGGCGTCTGGCGGTGACCGGTTCGAGCGGACCGGGGATTTCGTTGAAGACCGAGGCGCTGGGTTGGGGCGTCATGGCCGAGGTGCCGCTCGTGGTCGTGGACGTTCAGCGCGGCGGCCCGTCCACCGGTCTGCCGACCAACGTGGAGCAATCGGATTTGAACATCGCCTGTTTCGGCGGCCATGGCGATTCCCCCCGGGTGGTCCTCGCGCCCGCGAATGTCGAAGACTGCTTTTACACGGCGATCGAGGCCGTGAACCTGGCGCGCAAGTACAGTGTGCCCGTCATCATCCTGACCGACCAGGCGATCGCCACGCGCATCGAAGCATTCGAGGAGCCGGCCCTGAGCAAGGTCTGCCAGTCCATCGAGCCGAGCCTCACGCCGGTCGCTTCCCACAAACCCTACGATCTGGCTGCGCCCAATGGCATGACCACCCACCTGCCACCGGGCACGCGGATCCTCGATGGTCGTTACCCCGTCATCACCGGGCTCGAGCATGACGAGTTCGGTCATCCCACCGGCTCGCCGAAGTTGCATCTGGCGATGAGCGCCAAACGCCGCCACAAGCTCCAGGTGCTGGCGGACGAACTGCCCGTGCCGAGGGTGTATGGTCCGCCGGAAGGACGGGTCCTGCTCGTGGGCTGGGGTTCGACCCAGGGGCCGATCCACGAGGCGGTGGACCAATGCCGCGCCGCCGGCGAAAGCGTTTCGGCCCTGCACCTCAAGCACCTGTTCCCGCTGCCGAACGGTTTGGAGGAGATCTTCGACGGCTTCACCCATATCCGGGTGGTGGAGATGAACGACGAGGGTGTGTATGGCTTCGGTCAACTGGCCGGCATTCTCCGCGCCCGCTATTGCAATCCGAAAATTCTCAGTTTGAACAAGGCGGACGGGCTGACCTTCAAAGTGCGCGAGATCATCCTCCGCGTGCGCGAAACCGTGCAGGACGGGATGAACAAATTCTGATCATCCGGCCAACTTTTGTCTAATTTACCATGAGTGCCACTATTTCTGAAATTGCCTCGCCCGCCAGCAGCCCGGCTACAGTCGCTGCTCCGGCGTTTCCCGCCGCCGAGCCGCGCAAACCCCTCGGCAAAAGGGAAATTGTCGCCGATCATCCGACCTGGTGTCCGGGCTGTGGCGATTTTGCCGTGCTCGCGCTTTATTACAAGCTGGTCGAAAAACGGCAGCTCTGGCACGAGCGGATCACGACGGTGTCCGGCATCGGCTGTTCGAGTCGTTTCCCGTATTTCGTTCAGGCGCACGGCGCCCACTTCATCCACGGTCGGGCCCTGCCTTTTGCCAGCGGCGTCTCGCTGTCGCGGCCGGACCTGCATGTGTTCGCGTTCATGGGTGACGGCGATGCGTTCTCCATCGGCGGGAACCATTTCACCCACGCGGCCCGGAAGAACGTCAACCTGACGTGCGTGGTGATGGACAACGAGGTCTATGGACTGACCAAGAAACAGACTTCGCCGACCTCCCCGCTCGGGTTCAAGAGCAAGACCGACGTCTGGGGCTCGGTGGACCAGCCGATCAATCCGCTCAAGCAGGCCATCATGGCGGGCGCCACCTTCGTGGCCCGGACCGCCAGCACCAACCCGAACCATATCCTGCAGATGATGGAAGCCGCCCTCGATCACGAAGGTTTCAGCTTCATCGAGTGCCTCAGTGAGTGCGTGGAGTTTTATCCGGGCGCGTTCGACGGTGCCAATCCGCGCAAGGGCGGCCAGTTCCGGGAAGTGCCGAAGGAGCACGACGTGACGAACGAAGTGGCCGCTTACCAACTGGCGGGCGAGCCCTTCCCAAGTTGCTTCGGCATTTTCTACCAGGTCAAGCGTCCGACCAAAAACGCCCTCGAGGCCCGGATCAACGCCGGCTACCAGGGTAAAGTCCAGGGGTTGGCGGACTGGGAGATTCTCCAGAAAACATTCGACCGCATGAAATAGGTCGAACCCGTTTCCCACCCCGGCCCGGTGCCGGGGTTTTTTGTTGCGGACACTACCCGCCCTGATCCTCGCCTTGACGGCCGGCCGGTGAGTTTGCAACATGGAATGAGGTCGCCAGCGGAATCAGGTTTTCGCAACATGCCAATCTACGAGTTTGCCTGTCCGAACTGCCGGGTGATTTTCAACTTCCTGGCGAAAACCACCCGCCCGGATCGCGCGCCGGCCTGTCCGAAATGCGGGGGCCGCCGGATGCACAAGCAAGTGAGCCGCTTCGCCGCCCCCAAGGGGGTCAAGGAGCCGGCCGGCCCGGGTCCTGACGGTGGTGACGAGCCCGGGGTGGAGGTGGATGAATCGCGCATGATGCGGGCGATGAACGAACTTGAGCGTGACATGGACCACCTCGACGAGAACAACCCGCGGCACATGGCGCACATGATGAAGAAGATGAAAGACATCATGCCGCCCGGCTCGGTGCCCAGGGAAGTGGATATCGCCATCAAACGGCTCGAAAAGGGCGAGGATCCGGAAGCCATCGAAGCGGACATGGGCGATGTGCTGGGTGATTTCCTCGGTTCGGAGGGCGCCGAAGGTGGTCCTGGCGGGGGCGAGGCCGGGTATGCGCGGGACAGCGGACTTTACGACTTCTGAGTCGAGGGCGTGTGCCCGGCGTGGCGGTTGGTGCGCCGGGTTCCCCAACCGCCCCCAATCCGCGGTTTGCGTCCCCCCGGCTTGACATCGTCGGATGCTCCCTCCATTTTCACGGGATAAACCTGAGTTAAATCTGAGTGACGACGCACGCTTTATGACTGAACCGCATCACTTCCCGGACACGCTTCGGACCTTTCACTACGGCGACGGCAAGCAGGGCCGGTTCCATTCCCTGCCCGCCTTGGAACAAGCCGGGGTTGGTCGCGTGTCCCGCCTGCCGGTTTCGCTCCGCTTGATCCTCGAATCGGTGCTGCGCAACTGCGACGGGAAGCGGGTGACGGCGCAGAACGTCCAGGAACTCGCGCACTGGCAGCCCCAAGCGCCCCGCACCACCGAGATCGCTTTCGTCGTCGCCCGGATTGTGCTCCAGGATTTCACGGGTGTGCCGCTCTTGGTGGACCTGGCGGCGATGCGTTCCGCCATGGCGCGCCAGGGAAAAAGCCCGAAGCTGGTGGAGCCGCTCGTTCCCGTGGATCTGGTCGTGGACCATTCCGTGCAGGTGGATTTTGCCGGGAGTGAAAGCGCCTTTCGCAACAATCTGGAAATCGAATTTCTTCGCAACCGCGAGCGCTATCAGTTCCTCAAGTGGGGCATGCAGGCGTTTGACACCTTCAAGGTGATTCCCCCGGCGACCGGCATCGTCCACCAGGTGAACCTCGAGTACCTGGCCAAGGGCGTACTCTCGGCGCCGGCGGCGGAGGGTGGGAACCCGCCGCTGTTCTATCCGGACACGCTCGTGGGCACGGATTCGCACACCACGATGATCAACGGCCTGGGTGTGGTCGGTTGGGGCGTGGGTGGCATCGAGGCCGAGGCGGGCATGCTGGGCCAGCCGGTTTATTTCCTGACGCCGGATGTGGTGGGCGTGCACGTCACCGGGGCGCTGCGCGAAGGGGTCACCGCCACGGACGCGGCCCTCACCGTCACCCAGATGCTGCGCGCGGCCAAGGTGGTGGGCAAGTTTGTGGAGTTCTTCGGCGCGGGCGCCGCCGCGCTGCCGGTGGTGGACCGCGCGACCATTGCCAACATGGCGCCGGAATATGGGGCGACCTTGGGCTTCTTCCCGATTGACGCGGAATGCGTGAGTTACCTCCGGGCGACCGGCCGCAGCGAGGAATTGTGTCAGTCTTATGAAGGTTATTACCGCGCCCAGGATCTCTTTGGCATGCCGCAGCGCGGCGACATTGACTATTCTCTCGAACTGGAACTGGACCTCGGCGCCGTACAGCCCGGGGTCGCCGGCCCCAAGCGCCCCCAGGACCGGGTGAACTTGCCGGCCTTGAAGCGCACGTTCCTGGACCTGCTCGCGCGGCCGGTCGCGGAGAATGGCTATGGCAAACCGGCGGGTGAACTCAGCCGCGTCGTGCCCGTGAAAGGCATCAAGAACACGGACTATCATTTCGACTGGACCTGCGGCACGATGAAGCCGTTGGTGGAGCCGAGCGAGAGCGAGATGCGCGACCAACATCCGGCGCCCGATCACATCACGGTGACCAGCACGGAGATCAAGGCCGAATTGCGCCACGGCTCGGTGCTCATCGCCGCCATCACCAGTTGCACCAACACCTCGAATCCCAGCGTGATGCTCGCGGCGGGGTTGCTGGCGAAAAAGGCGGTCGAGCGGGGCCTGCGCACCCACCCGGTGGTGAAAACTTCCCTGGCGCCGGGGTCCCGCGTGGTGACAGATTACCTCGTCAAGACGGGCCTCCAGGCGGCTCTGGACCGGTTGGGTTTCAACCTCGTCGGGTACGGCTGCACCACCTGCATCGGCAATTCGGGTCCGCTCGAGGCGCATGTCGAGGAGGCCGTGGTCCGCAACGACCTCATCGCCGCCTCGGTGCTCTCCGGCAACCGCAACTTCGAGGCCCGCGTGCATCAGAGCATCAAGGCAAACTTCCTCATGTCGCCGCCGCTGGTGGTCGCCTTCGCCCTGGCCGGGCGCGTGGACATTGACCTGGAAACCGAGCCCTTGGGAATGGGCAAGGACGGGCAGCCGGTCTTCCTCCGGGAGATCTGGCCGACGCTGGCGGAGATTCGCGATCTCCTGCAATCGGCGCTCAAACCCGAGGTTTACCGCGCGCTCTATCGTGATTTTGCCACCCAGAACCCGGAGTGGAACCAGATCGTGGCCAGCACGGGGGAAATCTTCCCGTGGGACCCGAGCAGCACGTATATCCAGGAACCGCCGTTCTTCGTCGGGTTCTCCAAACGTCCCAGCGCCATCAGCGACCTCAAGGGTGCGCGTGCCCTCGCCATTTTCGGCGACAGCGTCACCACCGACCACATCTCCCCGGCGGGAGCGATCAAGAAGACTTCGCCGGCGGGCAAATACCTGCTGGAGCATCACGTCGCCGCCGAGGACTTCAACAGCTACGGGGCGCGCCGCGGCAACGACCGCATCATGACGCGCGGCACGTTCGCCAACGTCCGGATCAAGAATCTCATGCTGGGCGGCGAGGAGGGTGGTTTCACGCTCCTGCAACCGACCGGCGAGAAACTGACGATTTACGACGCCGCGATGAAGTACGCCGAGACGCG
This sequence comes from Verrucomicrobiota bacterium, assembly GCA_050012855.1. Lineage (GTDB taxonomy): Bacteria > Verrucomicrobiota > Verrucomicrobiia > Limisphaerales > J093 > JAJXZJ01. The sequence goes on from JBEKGJ010000006.1 coordinate 22,163, forward strand.
TACGCCGCTGCTGGTCATCGCGGGGCAGGAGTATGGCACCGGCAGTTCGCGCGACTGGGCGGCCAAGGGCGCGGCGCTCCTCGGTGTCAAGGCGGTGGTCGCGCAGAGCTTCGAGCGCATCCACCGTTCCAATCTGGTGGGCATGGGCATCCTGCCGCTCCAGTTCAAGGACGGGGTCAGCGCGCCATCGCTGAAACTCGACGGCACGGAACTTTACGAAGTGCTGGGGCTCGGCCCGCATCTCAAGCCGCAACAGGATCTCAAGCTCTGGATCCGCCGCAAGAGCGGCGCGGTGGAAACGGTGCCGGTTCGTTGCCGGATTGATACGCCGATTGAAATTGAATATTACCATCACGGCGGCATCCTGTCTTTCGTGCTCCGGCAGTTGCTGGCAAAGACCTGAGCCTGCGCCCGCAACTTTTCCCGCGCGCGGTGTTTGTTTGCATGGAAGGCGCCGCTGACCGGGCGGTGGAATTGACACGCCGGTGGCCCCCGGGGCGACGCCGGGACCAGAACAGGAATGCGATTATGAAAAAGCAGTCTTTGCGGAGCGGTGGTTTCACGCTGATCGAAATCATGATCGTGGTGGCCATCATCGGCATGTTGATGGGCGTCGCACTCGTCAACGTCAACAAGTCGCTGGTTGCCGGCAAGAAACTGGCCTGCATCGTCAACCTGAAGGCGATTGACGGGGCGAAGGAGCTGTGGGCGACCGAGTTCAAGAAAGCCAACGGGGATGCGGTGGATGAAACCGGCGTCATCAGCTATCTGAACAAGAACATGCGGCCCGAATGTCCCGCCGGTGGCACTTACACATTCAATCCCGTCGGCCAACCGCCCATATGCAGCCTCGGCGCCACCGCCGGCCACACGCTTTAACCGGGACAACAGAAAGTCGTGAAGACCGCCGGTGGCGAAAACCACCGGCTCGTTTTTTCTGGCAGGAGTTCTTACCGGGCCGGGGACATGACGGTTCCCTCCACTCCGGTTCCCGCCGTTTCCTCCAACGGCCGACGGGCGCTCCTCAAAGCATGCTCAGAATCGCCACGAGCGCCGCGAGTACCAACACCGCCAGCAACCCGGCCGGCAAACACTCGTTCACGAACCACCCGCGCCAGTGGATCATGGTACGACGCCGCTCGAAGTAAAGGAAGACCATGACTGCAAGCGTACCGACCAACACTACCGCCGCCCGCACTAAAATGGCGGTCATAGACAAATTCACCTCCTTACTTGGCACCGCAACGGACTTGATGTCAAGTATCCGCGGCGCGAGTGTCGGCGGCGCGAGGCAGTGCGGCCGGCGAGGCGGGCTAGTTGTTCGAGAGGTCTTCGGGCGATTCCGCCAGCAACCGATAACGCCACCCCTTGTGCCCCAGGATCAGCGACCACAAATGCTGTGGCTCGGGGTGGAAGACGAGGTCGAGGGTCGCCGGATGCGTCAGCCAGGCGTGCCGGTGCATCTCGCTCTCCAACTGCCCGGCACTCCAGCCCGCATAACCGGCGAGCACCCGCAACCGCTGCGTGGACGAAAACGAATCGCCGATCACCATCAGATCGTCGAGCGAATGGCTGAGATTCAGGTTCGGCATGACGTTCGCCTCCGGCAGGTAATCGTCGGAATGCAGGAAGCTCAAGGCCGGAGGCTGAACCGGGCCGCCGATGAAAAGCGGCAGCTCCTTAACTTGCTCCGGCAGGTCGGCGACGATTACCTCTCCGGCCTTGTGCGGGCTGGGACGGTTGAGCACAAGGCCGAAAGCGCCATCGGCATTGTGCTGGCAGATCAAGACCACGGTGCGATGAAAAAACGATCCATGCAGGTTGCCGCCGTCCAGCAGCAACTGGCCCACGAGGAATTTTGGCTTTGCCGGCATCTGCGTCTCCCCGCTCTTGCTGCCGCCCCCGGGCGGCAACGCGCGCGGAATCTCGCGCAATCTGCCGCAGGCTTGTCCGTCTGACAATCCCGATTACAGTGCGGCCATGAAGAAATGCGGTAATTGGAGGAAAGTTGCCTGCCTCGGCGCGGCGACGGGAACCCTCCTTGGCGCCGGCTGCAGCACCGACTCTGGCAGCAAGGAATTCATTCCGGGCAACGGCTGGCGCAACTCACAGGCGGTGCCGACCGTACCCATCCTGGCGGATCAAACGGTGTCCCCGATCCGAAGGCTCCAGCCAGTCGCCCCCGCAAGTTAGCGCCCGCCCATCAACTGCCGGACCGCCTCGACCAGCCTCGTCGCGGTCAATCCGTGCTGCTCATAGAGTTGGTCGGCCAGGTAGGCCGACTGTCCGAACTCACCCCGGATGCCCAGCGACACGGCGCGGTGGGCGATCCCCGCCAGCGAAAGCGCGTGGGACACCTGGGCGCCCATGCCGCCAATGATCTGGTGGTCCTCGATGGTTACCAACCGGCCGCCAGCGGCCTGCACGGCGGGTCCGATGGTCTCCACGTCCACGCGGTTGATGAAGGGGTTGTTGATCACCGTGGCGTGAATGCCCTGCGCCGCGAGTTGCCGGCCGGCTTCGATGGCCTTGCCAACGAGCGCCCCCGCGGCCACGAGCACCACGTCCTTGCCCGCCGCCAGCACCTGCGCCTTGCCCCAAGGATACTTCGCACCGGCAACCCACGACAGCGGGTAATTCTCACGGCCGACGAAGAACAACACCGATTCGCCGTCCTCGCCCCGCTGGCGCGCAGCCGCGCAACGCTCAATCGCCTGGAACATGAAAGCCTCCGCTTCGTCCGCACACGAACAGGCGACGACAACGGTGTGCGGAATGGCGCTGGTGGCGGCGAAGTAAGTGGTGGCCTGGTGCGACGCGCCGTCGGCGGCGTCCTGGAGCCCGGCGTGCGAGAAGATCGCGATCACCGGCGCCTGGGAGAGCGCGGCCATGGTGAGCGGCAGGTTGCCCTTGGTCACACCGAATTGGGCAAACGTGTCCACGATGGGGATGAACCCCAGCTTCGCCAGCCCGGCACCGACACTGATCATGTTGGCCTCGGCGATGCCAACCTCGATAAACCGGTCGGGAAAACTTTTCTGAAACAGGCTGATTCCGGTCGAGCCCTGAACGTCGCAGGACACGGAGTAAACCGGATGGCCCGCTTGCGCGGCCCTGACCGCGCCCCGCGCCAGTCCCGACTGCGCCTTGTCGGTCTTCGGCGCCGGCGTGGCGGGTGCGGCGGCGGCCGCCTTCGCTTTCCTCGCCGCGTCCTTGACTTCCCAGTCGGCGCGCAACGCCGCCGCCCAGTCGGCGAACTCCGCGGGCGGCTGGCCACCGTAGATTTCCTGGATGAACTCGACGATCTTTTCGCCATTCGCAAGCGGGAATCCGTGCCCGCCCGACGCGCTTTGTTCCGTGGCCTTCACGCCGTAACCCTTGATGGTTTTGACCAGCAAACACACGGGCTGGAGGGGATTGGACCGGGCCTGGGCAATGCCGGCCTCGACTGCCTGATAAACCGCGGCGAGGTCGTGGCCATGAGGGACCGGAATCACCTGCCAGCCAAGTGGGGCGAGGGCGGCGAAACTCGGCGCCATGCTGAACGCGTCCTGCGAGATGCGGCCGGAGAGCTTGGTGTCGTTGTCGGAAAGTACCAGCACGAACGGGTTCAGCCGGCCCTTGGCGGCGAGCCCGGGGACGGCGGCGAAGGCCTCCTTGGCCTCGCCTTCCATCGAAGCGCCATCGGAAACGACGACGATGGTGACACGGTCGTTACCGACCACCTTGTCGGCAATCGCCAGGCCCTGTGCCTGGGGCAACGCGGAGCCCAGCGGGCCGTTGCTGAGCAGCACGCCGCCAGGATTGATGTGCGACTCGCCGTGGCCGGTCAGTTTGCTCGTCAGGCTGCGAAACCCTTTCAGGCTTTCGAAGGTCATGCCATCGAAGCCGTAATTGGCGCGCAAGGCGTAGATGCCGTTCTCGGCGTGGCCGGCGTCATTGACGAAGTTGAATGCCTCGTACCATTCCCGTCCCTCGACCGCGAACATGATGCCATGAATGGCCACGTTGATTTCGGCAAACGCCGCCGGGCCGCCCCAGTGACACGCCGCGCCACCGTTCACCGCATGGACGTCCATGAGCGCCACCAACGCCCGAGTGGCCCGCGCGTCGGCCAGCACGATGTCGCGGCCCTGGGAGTCCTGGATGGTGACGGCGTAGTGGGGCTGGAGCCGCGGGGTTGGCGCCAGTCTGGCCGGGAGTTTGAGCGGGGTCAGGGGTGGCGCCGCGACCGGTTTCACGATTGATTTGTCTTCAGCCATAACCGAAGCGATCTGGAGGTGTGTTTCCAGTGTTGTACGACTGCGCGAAGTGTAGGAATGGCCGGGCGAAAGGGAAGCGGAATTCGTTCCGGGCGGGCTGGTACGCGAGGCGGGGGTCGAACCCACAACCTTCGGCTCCGGAGGCCGACGCTCTATCCAATTGAGCTACTCGCGCCCGCCCTGAGTGGGCGACATCCTTGCAGACATACCCATCATCCTGGCGAAGAATCTATACGCGTCGCCGCCAGCGCCGCAAGCAAATATGCCCCGACAGCAAATATGCCCGGCAAATATGCCCCGGATCGTCCGTTGGTGAGGTGACTGAGAATGGATGACGCCGGAGGCCGATCCGATCAGGGCTGTGGCGGGGCTCGTATAGCGCCCCTGGCCGGTGATCCCGGCTTGACTCATCCGGGTGAGACTTTAGCCTTGGGCCATGCCCGCCGGTGATGAACCGATCGCCGCCCTGATCGGAACAACTCCGCTTGTCGGCAGCGACGTCGCCTCGCCGCCGGTTGCTGGCGGACCCGATGTGATCGTGGATTTCGTCTTTGAAGTCGGATTGCTTTTCGTTGCGGTGGTCAACGTCAGCGACCATCCGGCGTTCCAGGTCACGGTCAAGTTTTCCCCGGAGTTCCACGGGTTGGCGGGGCGGGTGGCCATCCCGTCGCTGAACCTGTTTCAACGGCTCGAATTTCTCGCGCCGCGCAAGACAATCCGGGCGTTTCTCGACGACAGCGCCGCCTACTTCCGTCGCGGCGAGCCCACGCGCATCACGGCGGAGGTCCGTTTTCATGACGCCTCCGGCCGTGCGTTCAAGCGCACCATCATGCATGAGTTGAAAATTTACGCCGACCTGGCCTACGTGCTGGCTGGTGACCAGCCTGACCCACCGGCGGCACCGACGGCACCGAACCCTCATCCCGAAACGTGATTTATGGCAATCCTGCGCGAACGACCCTACGGCAACTTCAACTTCCATGTGGAGATCGCCGGCACGGAAGTGGCTTTTGAGGAGGTGGTCCTGCCCGAGGCGTGGCTCGCCGTGATCGAATACCGCAACGGCAACGAAAAGGAGAACGGCGTGCGGAAGATCCCCGGCCGCGAGCATTACGGGAACCTAGTCCTGCGCCGTGGCGCCATCGGCTCGCTGAATCTCTACCAATGGTGGAATGATGTGCGCAACGGCAACACGAACGCGTTCCGCACGGTGACGGTTCAGCTTCAGAGCGAGGACCACACGGCGGTGGTCATGACCTGGAAGCTGCTGCGGGCCTGGCCGGTGCGGTTCAAGTTTTCCGCGCTCGACGGCAAGGGCGACCAGCCGTTGCTCGAGGTGCTGGAACTGGCCTTCGAGCGGCTCGAAATGGAATAAGCCAACGGCGTCGCCAGTCCGTCGCGACATGGTTGCGAACGATGGCGCCGGGTCAGCGTTTTGGCGTGTCTTTGCGCGGGAACAAGGGGGCAGGTTCGCCGATACGATGGCCCGGTTCGAGGCCGCCCCAGGTGGCCAACTCCAACCGGTCTGGCGCACCCGCGAGTCCGAGCTGGGCGAAGATCCTGCCGGCCGTGTCGGGCAGGAACGGCCACAGGAGGACGGCGAGGAGACGGCTGATTTCGGCGAGGTTGTAGAGCACGGCGTCGAGGCGCGCGGCCTGGGCCGGATCCTTGGCGAGTTTCCAGGGAGCGGTTTGTTCCACGAATTGGTTGGCCCGGTTCATCAGCAGCCAGATCTCCTGCAAGGCGGCTTGCAACTCGTGGCCGGCCAGGTTCGTCCGGGTAGTGAGGATGAACTGGCGGCTCTCCGTGGCCAGGTCGTCCGCGCGCGCCGGCACCACGCCGCCGCGGTAGCGGGTGAGCATGGCCAGCGAGCGGTTGATCAGGTTGCCCAGGCCGTTGGCGAGTTCGGCCTGGTAACGGGATTGAAAACCTGCGTCCGTCCAGTTGCCGTCCGGGCCGATGGCCAGTTCGCGGATCACATAATAGCGGAAGGCATCCACGCCCCATTCATCAATGATCGCGATGGGTTCGACCACGTTGCCGGTGCTCTTGCTGATTTTCTGGCCGTCTTTTTGCCACCAGCCGTGGACGAGCACCTGCTTGGGCAATGGCAACCCCGCCGCGCGAAGCATGATCGGCCAATAAACCGCGTGGAACTTCACGATGTCCTTGCCGATGAGATGAATGTCGGCCGGCCAAAGTTCGGGCGGCGGCACCGGCGGCGGCGGATCGGGCTGGTAGAAGCCGGCGAGCGGTCCCACGGCGGCGGGGTCGCCGAGGGAAGCGGCCAGGCTGAAGTAATTCACGAGCGCGTCGAACCAGACGTAATTGACATAGGCCGGATCAAAGGGCAGGGGAATGCCCCAGCTCAGTCGCGCGGCGGGCCGGCTGATGCAGAGGTCCTCCAGCGGTTCGGATTTGAGAAAGCCCAGCACTTCGTTGCGGCGGTAGTCGGGTTGCACGAACTCCGGATGGGTTTCGATGAACTCGATCAGCCAGGACTGGTGCCGGTTCATCCGGAAATACCAGTTTTCCTCGACCAGTTCGGTGACATCGCCGTAGAACGGGTCGAACGTACCGTCGGGCCGGCGATCCTTGTCGGTCAGGAACGTTTCCTGGCGCCAGGAATACCAGCCGCGGTAGGGCGCTTTGTAGAGGTCGTCCTGGCGGTGGAGCTTGTTGAGGAGGGCGGCGACCACCGCTTGATGCCGGGGCTGGGTGGTGCGGATGAAGTCGTCGTTGGACAGGTTGAGGCGGCGGACGAACGTCTGGTACTGGGCGGCGAGGGCGTCGCAATAGGCCTGGGGCGATTTGCCCTCCGCCTGGGCGGCCTGCTGCACCTTCTGGCCGTGCTCGTCGAGACCGATCAGGAAGAACACCGCTTCACCCAGGCTGCGGTGCGCCCGGGCGATCACGTCCGCGGTCACCTTCTCGTAGGCGTGGCCGAGGTGCGGTTGGCCGTTGACGAAGTCAATGGCCGTGGTGATGTAAAACCGTTTGCTCATGGCGTGGTTAGTGTGACGCACGCCCGGCGCCAAGGCAAACCCTACGGAGCTTCCAGTTCCGTTTGGACCTGCCCTCGGACCATGAACCTGATGTGAGGGGTAGTTGGGCTCGGAGTGCCGCCTTCAGGCGGTCCAAGCCGCGTAAACGCGGAACTCCAAACGGTCGGTTCATGGGGAGGATCGGTTGCCCTTTGGCGGGCCGGGCGGAAAATAAATGTTGCGCCAGATCAGGTTTAGGCTTATTAAAGCGGCGTCTTAGGTCTAACCGGCCGGCGGTTCAATGGTTCTTGGAAACCTCTTTGGTCCGGCGGTTTTCCCGAAATTTCGAGCCCATCACCGTGGTACAACAGGGTTCACGGGCTTGGACCTTTCCGACAGTCCAAAGCACCAGTATGAGGAACACAAACGAGACTCCGGACAGCCATGGCGGTCAGAGAAACGCCCCGTACCAAGCCCCCGGCAACGGCGGCAATCCTGGCAATCCTGGCAACCCCGGCAATCCGAGAAACCCGCACGTCACCCCCGAAGTGGGTTCGGGGCACCTGGAAATCTCCGAGAAAGGCTTCGGCTTCCTGCGCACGCCCGAGCAGTATTTCCATCCGAAACCGACCGATGTGTTCGTCACGCCGGACACGATCAAGAAGGCGTTCCTGCGCGAGGGCTGTTTCGTGAAAGGCACGCTGCAGCCGCCCCACCGCGGCAGCAGCCCCCAGTTGCGCGAGGTGCTCGAAGTCAATGGCCTGGCTTTCGCCGATTACACCAAGGCGCTGCGCTTCGAGAACCTGACCACGATCGATCCGTTGGAGAAGTTCCGGCTGGAAACCAGCCCGGATCTGCTGGAAACCCGCGTCATTGACCTGGTGACGCCGATCGGCAAGGGCACCCGCGGGTTGATCGTCGCCCCGCCGCGCACCGGCAAGACCACGATCCTCAAGCAAATCGCCAATGCCGTGGCCGCGAATCATCCCGAGGTCCACGTGCTCGTGCTCCTCATTGACGAGCGGCCCGAGGAGGTCACCGACTTCCAGCGCTCGGTCAAGGCGGAGGTGGTGGCATCGTCCAATGACCAGGATTTGGAAACGCACGTCCGTCTCTCGCGCTTCATCATCGAGCGCTGTCGCCGCATGGTCGAGGCCAAGCGCGATGTCTTTGTCCTGTTGGACTCGATCACCCGGGTTGCGCGCGCCTACAACAGCGTCCACGGCGGCAGCGGCCGGACGATGACCGGCGGGGTGGACGCCCGGGCGCTGGAAATTCCCCGGAAGATCTTCGCCTCGGCCCGCAAGACCGAGGAGGCGGGCTCGCTCACGATCATCGCCACCGCGTTGATCGACACCGGTTCGCGCATGGACGAGTTGATTTTTCAGGAGTTCAAGGGCACCGGCAACATGGAGTTGGTGCTCGACCGGAAGCTTTCGGACCGTCGCCTGTTTCCCGCGATTGACATCCCCAAGAGCGGCACGCGGAAGGAGGAGAAGCTCTTCCCGAAGCACCAGATGGAAGCCATCCGCAAGCTCCGCCGCATGATGGTTGACCTCCAGCCCGTCGAGGCGATGGAGACGCTGCTGGCGGCGTTGCGCAAGCACAAGACGAACGACGAGCTGCTTACCAAACTGCTGTAGGTCGCCGCCGTCCGAAACCAGGAGCGCAGGGGCAAGTCGTGAAACGATCCGGCCAGGCAGTTCCCACGCTTCACTCCCGTCCGCCGCTGGAGCGGATGCTGCGCATCCATGAGGCCATCCAGGCCCGGCGCTACCCGAACGCCTCCACGCTCGGCCGCGAGCTCGAGGTCAGCCCCAAGTCCATCCACCGCGACCTCGCCTTCATGCGGGACCGGCTGAATCTGCCGCTGACGTACGACGAGCAGCGGTTCGGCTACTTTTACACCCAGGAGGTGGGCGCGTTCCCCATCCTCCAGATCAGCGAGGGCGAATTGTTCGCGCTGCTCGTGGCCGAGAAGGCCGTGCGGCAGTACCGCGGCACCAGCTTTGAGCGCCCCCTGTTCAGCGCGCTCCAGAAAATGGCGGCCGCGCTACCTGACACGATCTCCCTCCATCTCGCGGACTGGACGAACACGATTTCGTTCCGCACGAGCGTCGAGCCCTTGCTCGATCTCGCCACGTTCGACAGCCTGGCCAGAGCCGTCGCCCGCCGCCAGCAACTCGAGATCGCCTACCGCAAACCGGGGCGCGGCGGGCCGGAGAACCGGATCGTGGACCCCTACCACCTGGCCAACATCAACGGCGAATGGTACCTTTTTGCCTTCGATCATCTGCGCCGGGACTTGCGCACGTTCGTGCCCGCGCGCATCCACGCGGTGCGCCCCACCGGGCGAACTTTCACCCGCCCGGCCGGATTCTCGCTGGACCAGCGTCTGCGCGACAGCTTTGGCGTGCACTCGGCCGAGGGCCGGTTTGCGGTGGTCCTGCGCTTCGCGCCGCGGGTGGCCGATTACATCCGCGAGAAGCGCTGGCATGCCTCGCAGGAACTGCGGGAACTCAAGGGCGGCGGCATGGAGTTGCGCATGAAACTCTCCAGCCTGCACGAGATTCAACGCTGGGTGCTGGGCTGGGGTGGCGACGTGACGGTGGTCAGGCCGCCGGAGCTGGCGGCGTCGGTCCGCAGCGCGGCCAGGGCCATTCTGGCCGCCTCGCTGGGCCGATGAGGTTCCCGGTCAGTTCCGGAAGAAGATCCACCACACCACCAGCAGCGTCGGCAGCAGGAACGGCACGGCAAAGCGCACGATATAGCCGAGGAACGTCGGCGCCTGCGCCTGCTGGTGGTCGGCGATGGATTTCACCATGAAATTGGGGCCGTTGCCGATGTAAGTGAAGGCGCCGAAGAACACGGCCCCGACGCCGATCGCGAGCAGGTAGCGGTTGTAGCCCGGGTTGCCCAGGAGGAAGGCGATCTCGATCTGCTCGCGTCCCACGGTTCCCGCCGCCAGGGCCGATGCATGGTGCTGTTGCAGGGCCGCGACTGTCTGGCGGATCGTTTCAGCGGCCGGGCCGGTGAGGTTCGCCAGGTCCGCGATGCCGCCCGGCAACAGTTGCTGCACCTGGCGCACAATGTCGGCGTCCACGAGCGAACCAAAAACCGCGCTCAGAAAACTCAGATAGGTCGGCGCATTGTCCAGCACGCTCGAAAGGCCGCCGCAGGCCCAGTAGAACAACCCCGCCGTCGGGTTCCCAAGCGACCGGGCATTGGCCTCCAGCCAGTCCAGGGCCGGCACCATGGTGGCAAAAATGCCGATAAACAGGATCGCCACCTCCCGGATCGGCTCGAAGGTGAAATGGTTGGCCGCATGGATGGGTTTTCGCGTCATAAACCACGACCCCATCGCCGCCCCCACCATCAGCCCCTCCCGCAAAAACACCGGCTGGTTGATGAACACCGCGACGATGATGGCCCCCAGGAAAACCAGGTTCGGCAGGCCTTCGATGCGCCAGGGGTCGGGCGGTTCGGCCGGTTCCGCCCGTACTGCGGCCGCCGCGTGCAGATAATTCCGGCGGTCGAGCACGAAGAAAATCGCCAGCAACAAACCCACCCCCACGGCCCACATCGGCCAGCAGTGCCCGGCCACCCACCAGAACGGGATGCCTTTCAAATAACCGAGGAACAGCGGCGGATCGCCGATCGGGGTCAAACAGCCGCCGACGTTCGAGACGATGAAAATGAAAAACACGACGTGATGCGCCGTCCGACGAGATCGGTTCATTCGCAGCCACGGCCGGATCAGCAGCATCGAGGCGCCGGTCGTGCCGAGCAGGTTGGCGATCAGCGCGCCGAACAGGAGAAAGGCCGTGTTCCCGGCGGGCGTGGCTTCGCCCTTGACCCGCAGGTGAATGCCGCCGGCGACAACATAAAGCGAGCCGATAAGGGCGATAAAGCTGACGTATTCGTGGGCGACCTGCAGGACGCGCATCCCGGCGTGGAGGCACAACAGGTAATACGTGACCGTGACCGCACCGAGGGAACAGGCGACCTTCGGGTAATGCCGGCGCCACCACCCGGCCGCCAGCAGCGGGCCGAGGGCGATGGCCGCCAGCAGCACGCCGAACGGCACGATCATCCAGGGATTGGGGGCCGGCATCTGCGCGTTTCCCATCCCAACAGGCTAGAAAACAACCGCGTTCGCGGCAAACAGAAACCAGCCCGCCGGCATCTCCCCGCAGCGGCGCTCAACGCCGCCGATGGAACAGTTCGTCGCCGCTCAACCCGGTCAGCGCCTCGACCCCCTTCAACAAGCGGAACAACGCGTAGAAGATCATCGCCGAGGTTGGGACCATGGTTCCCGGCCAGCTCCACAACTGCAGTTTGCCAAGCTGGCGAACGAATTCCGGCGTGCCTGACCGTGCCGGCAGGAGCCAGACGGCCAGCCCGAAGTTGACGGCCCCGCCGACCAGCATGGCGCCCGCCAGCATCCACGAAGCCCACGCGAGCAGGGCGTCGAAGTCAGCCACGCGGTGGTGCAACGCCAGCGCCTCGTGAATCCGCCGCGTGTCGAGCACCTGGTCGTTGTAGAGGAGCGTGCGGACGAGCGGTTGGCTGGTGCGCTGCGACAGCGGGATCGCCAGGCCGAGCACGAGTGGCAGCGCCGCCTCCTTCACGGCGAACCAGAACCCGCTCATCTTCATCAACCCGAGTCCGCCGCTGACCAGGGTGCTGACCAGGCCCAGGACGGCCAGCACGTTCCACGTCCGCCGGCGCAGCAGGTCCCACACGCTGTAGCCGACCGGGAATGCGAGCGCTACCACGAGCGACCACATGGGGCCCAGGCGGGTTTCGGGGCTTCCCGTCGAGAGAATCACGGCCGGCACCACCGCGTTGAACAGCAGGTTGAACCAGATGTTCTCCGGCGGCGGAGACGGTCGGGGGCTTTCGCTCATGGTGCGAAACTGCGACCGGGCCGGCTGGAACGCTCAACTCGAATGACGCCGGGCCGGTGCGGAGCGCCGCGCTTCATCGGACCGGCAGCGGCGGCAGCGGCGGCCGAGCGGGCGGCGGGGCGGTGTTGAACGCCCCGGTCAGATAGGTGAGCAACGATTCAATCTGCTCGTTGCCCAGCGGTCCGCCCTCCTCAGTTGACCATGCCGGCATGAGCGTCTTGTCCTTCCCATGCCGGACCCATTGGTTCCAATAATCGCGGTCCTGAGGTTTGTGGAGGGCATGGAGGTCGGGTACCATGGTGGCACGGTGGGTGGCTTCGTGGCAGACGCCGCAGACGGCATGGAAAAGCGCCTCGCCCTGTTTGCCGGTGGCCGGGGCCGCATGACAGACCGCACAATCAGACCGGAACACCGCCTGCCGGTCGGCGAGGGCCACCTGCAGATTACGCGCCCGGTCCGCCAATCCCATTTGCGTCGTGGCGGGAATGGCCACGCGGATGGTCAGGTAGCGATAGCCGGCCGTTGTATAGACCGTGACGGTTTTGGTGACGACACCTGATTTGCCGCGGGTGTCCACGTCCACGTCGAACGTGCCCGTGGCGCCGGGGGCGAAGGTCCACGGCAAGGTCGGCACCCGCGCCTTGGTGCAGCCGCAGGAAGTGACGATCGAGGTGATGGCGGCCTCCGCGCTGCTGGTGTTGGTGAGACTGAAGCTGAAGTGGGCCGCTAATTCCCCGGACTTGAGCGTCGTCTCCTTGAGCAGCCCATCCCAGGCAAAGGCGTTCTCCTCCTTCGGCGGTGTCACCGGGCGTGGCGGCGGGACGGTCAGCGGTCGTACGGCGACGGGCGCGGGCGGCGACGGAGGAAAGGTGGGAAACGGATTCGCGTCCTGCCCCAGCGCCGGGAAGACCAGCCCCAAGCAGCCGGCGACCATGGCTGATTTCACGCGACGCAACGGGTCCCCGAACTTCATAAACATTAACATCCGACTATGGCCGGCGCCGTGGCCGGTGGCGAGCCCAAAGTTAGCACGGATCACAAGCGTTTCAATCGCGGACCCTTGGCCGTGTCCTCAATGGTCCAGCCCCTGGCCTTCAGTTCGTCGCGGAGGGTGTCGGCCTGATCAAAATCCTTCGCCCGGCGCGCGGCCTGGCGGGCTTCGGCCAGTTGGGCGATGTCCTCGGGGATCTCCGCCGTCCGGGCGATCGCCAGACCGAGGCACTCGAGCAAGCGGTCCCAGATTGCGAGCCGCGCGGCCGCGGCCGGCGGGGTGACTTTCCCTCCCGCCATGGCCGAGTTCATCACCCGCGCTTCGTCAAACAGCGCCGCCAGCGCCTTCGAGACATTGAAGTCGTCGTCCATGGCGGTGGTGAACTCGGCGAGCAGTGGGTTCGCTTCGCCCGCCGCGGCGGCCGAAGTCCCGCCGGTCGCGCCAGCGGCGATCTCGGCGAGGCGGGCGTGGCAATCGTCGAGCCGTGCCAGGGCCATCCGGGCCGCCTGCAGGCCGTCGAGGGTGAAATTGAACGGCTCGCGATAGTGCGCCGAGAGGAGCAGATAGCGGATTTCCCGGCCGTTGCAGCCTTTCACGAGCAGGTCGCGCAGAGTGAAATAATTGCCCAGCGACTTGCTCATTTTCCGGCCTTCGACGAGGAGGTGCGCGAAATGGAGCCAATACTTGACGAACGGCTGGCCCGGCGCCTGGCCGCCCGCCCCTTCGCTCTGAGCGATCTCGTCCTCGTGGTGCGGAAAGATCAGGTCCTCGCCGCCGACGTGCAGGTCGAAGGTGGGGCCGAGCAGCTTCATGCTCATGGCGCTGCACTCGATGTGCCACCCGGGCCGCCCTTCGCCCCACGGGCTGGGCCAGAACACGGCGCCATCTTCGGGCACGCGCGCCTTCCAGAGCGCGAAGTCGGCCACCGCCTCCTTGGCGTACTCGTCGTTCTTCACGCGTTCACCGACGCGCAGTTCGTCGAGGTTCAGCCGCAGCAACTGGCCATAGCGCCCGCCGGCCGCCTGGTATTTCTCAATGCTGAAATAGACCGAACCGTCCGCCGCGCGATACGCCAGGCCGCGGTCCGTGAGCCGGCCGATCAGCCCGATGATCTCGCCGATGTGCGCCGTGGCGTGGGGAGCGTCGTGCGGCCGGAGGCAGTTCAACGCCGCATGATCCTTCCAGAATTCCGCCTCGAACCCGCCGGTGTATTCCGCGAGCGACCGCCCCGTCTCCCGCACCCGGCAGATGATCTTGTCCTCGACGTCGGTGATGTTCATCACATGCCGCACGGCGTAGCCTTTGAACTCCAAATGGCGGCGCACCAGGTCGGCAATCACGAACGTGCGGAAATTGCCGATATGGCCGAAGTCGTAAACCGTTGGACCGCAGCAGTACATCCGCACCATCCTGCCGGCAGGATCGAGCGGCACGAACTCCTCCACGGAACGGCTCAGGGTGTTGAACAATCGCAGCGGCATAGCGTAAACGAAGGCGCAAACCTAGTCCGGGCACCGGCAAAGCAAAAGACCAAAGTCGTCACCCGCCGCGTGCGCGCCGCACGGTAGGGTCCTGATTTCCACCGTCGAACGGAGTTTGGAGTCCCGGCTTCAGCCGGTTGAGGCCGCCTAAAGGCGGAATTCCCAGCGAAATGAACGCCGTCGCCCCGCACGGACAAGTCAAATCAGGACATCACCCGCCGCACGCGACACCGCCGCACGCGGTTCTGGACAATGCCTACGGTGCGTGCTTTGCTCCCGCCTCACAAGCCTATGTGCGACACGTGTGGATGCAACGGAACGGTGCCCGACGCGGCGGCCGCGCACCAGACCGTCGTGGTGGAACGTTCGCTGTTCGAGAAGAACGACGACCTGGCCGGGCGCAACCGGCAGCGGTTCCGGGCGGCCCGATTGCTGACACTGAACTTCCTTTCGGCGCCAGGTTCGGGCAAGACCACGTTGATCGAGCGAACCGCCGTTGCGCTGGCGGGACGGCGGCGGGTGGGCGTGATCGTCGGCGACCTGGCCACGGACAACGACGCGGCCCGGCTGCGGGCGGCGGGTGTCCCGGTGGTGCAGATCACGACGGGCACGGTCTGTCACCTGGACGCGGACATGGTGGCGCGCGCGGCGGACCAGCTCGACCTCACGGCGCTGGATATCTTGATCATCGAGAACGTCGGCAACCTGGTTTGCCCGGCGGATTTTGATCTCGGCGAGGATTTGCGGGTCGTGCTGCTTTCCGTGACGGAAGGCGAGGACAAGCCGCTCAAGTATCCACCCGCGTTCCACTCGGCGGACATCGTCGTGGTGACGAAGACCGATCTGGCGGAAGCGGCGGGGTTCGCGCGGGAACAGGCCTTGCTGAACCTTCGTCGGGTGAGCCACCACGCCGAGATCTTCGAAGTGTCCGCCCGCACCGGTCAGGGCATGACCGCCTGGACGGATTACCTGGCAGGGTTGCGCGGGAATCAGGCCACCTGAACGCCGTCCACCCGGGTCGAGTGGCGTTCAGTGTTTCGGCCGGAGCAGGATTACCTTCTTGGTCGTGCCGGCGGCCTCAACGCTGTGGGTTTCCACCGACGGATCGTCGCGCAGGGCGTTGTGGACGATCCGGCGGTCAAAGGCGTTCATCGGCTCCAGTTCGACGATGTCGCCCCAGCGCCGGACCTTTTCGGCGGCCTCGAGGGCCCGCTTGACCAGCGCCTCGCGCGCCTGGCTGCGGTAGCCGCCGACGTCTAGGGTTACCTTGGGCGAGGTCTTGTCCTGCTGGAAGATAAGCCGGTTGATCAGGTATTGAATCTCGGCCAGGGTCTGGCCCTGGCGGCCGATGAGGCGGCCGGCGTCCTCGCATTGGAGGTCGAGCAGCAGACCTTCGTCCAGCGGGTGCTCCTCGATGGTGGCCTCGAAGCCGAGGTGGCGGAGGAATTCCTCGGTGATGGTTTTGGCATTCGCGGGCATGGCGGGATTTGGGTTTGATGGATGCCGTTGTTGCGGGCGGGGTGTTTATCTTTTTCGCTTCGCAGGAGTCGGGCGGGCAGCCGTGGCGGCGGCAGGAGCTCCGTGGGGGACCAGATTTGCTTTGGTCAATTTCATCTGCAGAATGCTTAGCAGATTTTGCACCATCCAGTAAAGTGCGAGGCCGGAGGCGAAGTTGTAGAGCATGAAAACGAAGATGAGCGGCATGTATTGCAGCATCTTCTGCTGCATCGGGTCGGCGCTCGGGGAGGCGGGGGTCATGCGGGCCTGCCAGAACTGGGAGGCGCCCATGAGCAACGGCAACGGGTTGATCGGGAAGCCATAAATCACGGCTACGGTGTCCGGTTGGGACAGGTCGTAGGCCCAAAGGAAGGATTCGCCGCGCAGTTCGATCGCGCTCTGCAGCATCTGATAGAAGCCGATGAACACCGGGATCTGAAAGATCATGGGGAGGCAGCCGCCGAGCGGGTTGACCTTGTTCTCCTTGTAGAACTCCATCACCTTCTGGTTCATCTTCCGCGGGTCATCCTTGTATTTCTGCTGGATCTCCTTCATTTGCGGCTGGAGAGCCTGCATCCGTCGCATGGAACGCGTGCTGGCCTGGGTCAACGGCCAGAAGAGCAGCTTGATGATGATGGTGATGGCGATGATGCACAGGCCGTAAGAGAAATGCAGCGTGTGGTGCAGGCCGTTCATCGAGAGCAACAGGGCCTTGGCGAACCACCCGAAGAACTTCGAGAAGTTCATCGCCAGATCCTGGTTCTTGGGCAGCTTGGCGAGCGTGTTGTATTCCTTCGGGCCGGCAAACAGGTCCAGGCGGCTCTCGATGGCCTGGCCGGGTGGCAGCGTCACCGGCGGGTAAACGATCGCGGCTTCGATCCCGGACGGCCGCGCCACCGCCCTTGGGTCCTCGGCCCGTTCCTGGGCGGTGGGCGGCGGCAGGTCAACCCGGCGCGCGACCAGACGCAAGCCGTTGGTTTCCGGCGCGGCGATCATCGTGAAGAACTGGCTATGGGTGGCCACCCAGACGACATTGCTCATGCCCGGGCTGTCGTATTGAGTGCGCGGGGCGGCCGGAACGCACCCTAGACATCCCGCGAACGAACGGTTGTCGAACCAGCTCGTGTCCACGAACTGCGGACTCTCGCCGTCGTACCATTGTACGCCCAGGAAGCGGCTGATTTCGTCCCGGTTGATCGGCGTGGCCGTCCCGACCACGAGCTCACGCACCGGCAGGTTCACGGCCTGGCGCGAACGGTTCTCGATCCGGATCGTGGCCGCGAGGCTGTAGTTGGTCCCGAGTCGAAAATCCTTCACCAGGCGCAGGCCGTTGGTGAGGTCTTTTTCCGCCCGCAGGCCGGTGTCCGTCTTCATCAACTGGAACGGCGTGCTGTCCTCCAGCGTGCTGCCCCCGAACAGGGCCAGCGCCGGCACCGGCGCCCACTGGTTCAGCGTGGCAAAACGGTTGGTCGTGGCGGTCGTTCGTTTCACGCGGCCCACGGTGTCCGGGTAACGCCGCAGTTCCACCAGCTTCAAGCCGCCGCCGTGCGACGTGAACACATAGCGCACGACCTTGTTTTCAAGGGTGACGAGTTCCTCGGGGGCCGACGGGCGGATCCAGGAAGGCGCTGGCAGAGTCGGCTCGGAAATGACCGGGGTGGTGACGCCATTGGTTGCGGCGCCTTCGGCGGCGAGGTTGGTTTGGGCGCGGGCGGGCGCGTTCGTGGGCGTGGCCACATGGACGGGCGGG
Source organism: Verrucomicrobiota bacterium (assembly GCA_050012855.1). Classification (GTDB taxonomy): domain Bacteria; phylum Verrucomicrobiota; class Verrucomicrobiia; order Limisphaerales; family J093; genus JAJXZJ01. The sequence goes on from JBEKGJ010000006.1 coordinate 40,038, forward strand.
AAAACGCGGTTGACCAACGGCACCCACAACATCAGCAGGATGAAGCAGACGATGAGGATGATGATAGATTTGCGATCCATGAAGGAAATCAGTGATGGCTGCCGGATGGGTTGAGCCTCCCGTCCAGGAAAGGTGTCGGGGTCGGTCCGGAGACACCCTCGGGTTCCGGTTTGGGCACCGGGTCGTCACCGCACGCGCCCCAGGGATGGCAGCGGGCCAGACGGCGCAGGGCCAGCCAACTGCCCCGCCAGGCGCCGTGAAGCCGGATGGCCTCGATTGCGTACACCGAACACGTCGGGTGAAAGCGACAGCCGGCGAGCGGACCGAAGACCGTGGCGAGCAGTGGCGACAGCGTCCAGCGATAGACGCGGACCAGTGAAATGAGAACGTGTTGGGCGGGGTTCACGGGGCAGGGGGCAGCAGGCCGGCCTGCCGCAGAACCGTGAGGTAATCGCGTTCGACACCCGCCAGGCCCTGGCCGGCGATCGAATTGCGGGCGACCAGAATGATGGTTGCCGGCTTTTGTAGTTCGTGCTGGTGCAGGCGGAAGACTTCGCGCAGCAGCCGCCGGGCCCGGTTGCGGACCACGGCGGACCCAATCTTGCGGCTGGTGATCACACCGACGCGAGAGGGCGAGCCGGGGGGCAGGACCGTCCAGTTGGCGATGAGCGAGCCCCGGACCATCCGCCGACCCGACTGGCGCATCTGGGCGAACTCGGCGCTCCGCTGCACCCGCTGGGAGCGGGGCAGACGCATTCGCGGAGCGGGGGAAACCGCCATCCGGCTGCAGGGTTGGGGTTAGACCGGCGTCAGGCGCTTGCGCCCGACCCGGCGGCGGTTGGCCAGAATGGCCTTGCCGCTCTTGGTGGCGTTCCGGCTCAGGAAGCCGTGCTGCCGCTTCCGGCGGATCTTGGACGGCTGGTATTGACGTTTCATGCGATTCGAATGCTGCGATTGCGGCCATGCCACGCGCCGCCTCCATGTCAGGAGGCAGGTCACGTACACGACACCCCGTGTGAACGGAAGGCGAGAGCTTACCAGTCAAGCGGGTCGCGTCAAGTGCCCGAACTGGAAGGCAGCGTCCTAGTTTGGCGGGTGGGGCTCTGACGAGCCGCTGGTACAAGCCGGCTCGCGAGGACGCTCCACCGGGAAGCCAAATTCGGACACTGCCAACTGGAAACACGGCCACCACGATCCCGATCCGCCTGCCGAATGTCGCCCCCCGCGAGATTTCGCTGGCAGTGCGGCGGGCCGGCCGCTAAAGTCGGGTCCGACCACCAAGCCGTACAAACTATGGATCTTACGTTCAATTGCCCCCACTGCAATCAGGAACTGGCAGTGGATGCCGCCGCCGCCGGACAGGTCATTCAGTGCCCCACCTGTGGCGCTGAGATCAGCGTGCCCCAGCAGGAGGTGTCCGTGCCGCACCACGCCGGTGTCATGGGCACTTCGGCTGCGGCCAAGATTGAACGTCATTTTTCCGTGCCGGTTCACGATGCGCCGGCCGAGGTGCTCATCGCCCGCGCGGTGAAGAAGGAAGAAGAGAGCGCCGACGGCCAGAAGAAGATGAAGCTGCGCGTCATCCGCCACACCGATTGCATCGAACTGGGGCACGACCGCTACGAGGAACTCGTGGCCGGCTTCCTCAACAAGGTCGGCGAGGAGAACATCGTCAGCATCACGCCGCTCAACTACACCCACATTGACATCGCGACCCAGAAGGTGCTCACCGACTACGCGGTGCAGATTGTCTATAAGGGTTGATTGCCGCCGTCGCCGATCACGACTTCCCGCGCGGGGTCATGCCGGACGCGCAAGAAGTCTGACGTCGCGTCACGCCGTCTCAACGCCGGTCATTTACCAAACGCCGCGGCCGCCGCTTCGGTGAAAGCCGGCAGAATCTTGCCGCCGTCGGTGCCAGGATAACCCGCGTGCTGGACCATGAACACCGTGATGAGCCCGTGCGCCGGGTCAATCTGCAGGTTCGTGCTATAGGCCCCGCCGTGTCCGAAACTGCCGCCCGGCTGGCGACTCACCGACCAGCCGAACCCGTAGGCCGACGGGAGCCCGCCCGTTTGATTCGAGGTCATTTCCTTCACGGCCGCCTCGGAGAGGTAGCGTCGGCCTGCGAAGACGCCGCCATTGAGGATCATCTGGCCGAAACTCGCAACGTCCTTTGCCGTGGAGAACAAACCGCCCGCCGGCGAGTCGGTTCGGCGGCGGTCGGTCAACGGATACGTGACTTGATCAATGCGCGTCTCCTCGAGACCGTCCCGGGCGGCGTTGGGTTTGTAGGACTTCGCCAGTCGTGCCAACTGCCCGGCGTCCGGCCGGAACGTGGTGTCCTTCATGCCCAGCGGACCAAACAATCGCTCCGCCATGAACCGCTCATAGGGCACACCGCTGACCACCTCGATGATCCGCCCGGCCGTGTTAATGCCGGCGTTGCTGTAGTCGTACTTGGTGCCGGGTTCCGTGTTCAGCGGCGTCAGCGCGTAGGCGAAGATGGCCTCGCGCAGCGACAGCACGTCCACTTTATACACGTCCCCCGTTTGCTCGAGCCTCGTTGAAAACGGCAGGCCGCTCGTGTGGGACAGGATTTCGCGGACCTTGATCGAATGGGCCGGGTGTTTCAACAGCAGGTGGTCCTTGTCCTGCTCCGCCGCCAGCCACTGGCCCTTGAACTCCGGCAGGTATTTCTCGACCGGATCGTCCACGTTCACCTTGCCCTCGTCCACCAGCATCATCAGCGCGGCGGCCGTCATCGGCTTGGACATCGAGGCGATCCAGAACAGCGCGTTGGTCGGCATGGGCCGGCCGGCGGCAACGTCCGCGTAGCCGACCGTTTCCAGATCGAGCACGCGGTCTTTCGTCGCCACCAGGGTCACGGCGCCCGCCAGCGTATGACGGTCCACGAACGGTTGCAGCGCGGCGGCAACCGGCCCGGTGGTGCCGGCCGCTCCGGCCGTTCGCACGCCGAGCGCGAAGATCGTGAATGCGAGGACAGCGCCCCGCCAAACCGGGGCGCGGGCGGAAGACAGGTTTTGCATGGCGCCAGCGTGAAGCGACCCCGCGCCCAAGTCAAATCGTAGCGGCGACTCGGCGCCGCCATTTGAAAGAAAGCGGGCGAAGTGCGGCGGTCTGCCGCCGCGCCGCTATGCCCTGCCCGATGGCGCTTGCCACCCCGCATCATTTTTTCTAAAGTCCCGACATACCTATGGGAAACATCTATTTCGGCATCAACCTCGAATACGTCCGCCACCACGACAAACCGATGGAGTGGGGCGTTCAACGGGCTGCGGACCTGGGCTACACCTACGTCGAACCCATGGTCCACTGGGGCCGCGAATTGCTGAGCGAAGCCGGCTACTTCCACAGCGTCTCGATGTTCGACGACCCGCTCCGGATCAAACGCGCAGTCGAAAAGGCCGGCGTGAAACTCTCCGGCCTGTCCGCCCACACGCCGCTCACCAAGCCCGAGATCGGCGTCGAATATCTCAAGCAGGCCATCCGCTTCGCCGCCGAGTGCGGCGCGCCCGTGGTCAACACCGACGAAGGCCCCAAGCAGCCGTGGACGACCGAGGCCGAGGATTTCACGTTGATGCGCTACACGCTGATGGAGGCGGCGAAGGTCGCCGAACCGCGCGGCATCCTCATCGGCCTCGAACCGCACCAGCAATACAGCCACACCCCCGCGGGGCTCGATCGCATCCACGGCCTGGTCAAGAGCAAGGCGATCGGCATCAATTTCGACACCGGCAACAGCTATCTCGCCGGCGAGGATCCCTATTCCTGGCTGCAACACGTCGTGGGACGGCTGGTGCATCTGCACGCGAAGGACATCTCGATCACCCATTCCGAGGCCGAGCGCGGCAAGGTCACCGGCACGCCCGTGGGCTGCGCGTGCGGCGACGGCGTGATTGACTGGGCGCGGGTGATCAAGCTGTGCCGGAAGGCGAAGCGCGACATCGTGTTCTCGGTCGAGTGCGGCACCATCGAGCAGGCCGAACGCTCCATCCAGCACCTCAAGAGCCTGGTGTGAGTGTGGCCTGGAGGTGTGCTGGGGCGGCCTCCATGTGGCCGTTGGGGGGCGAATGGAGCGGGAGGTGGTGAAGCAGGACGCCTTGCAGGCGTCGGCGTAGCGAACCACGGCCATACATGAGGAAGCGGTGCGCCGTCCTCATTGCCGCCTCCGCCACCGGCGAGATTGACGTGAGCTTAAACACCATTATCATTACCCTATGATAAACAGGCTTTACGCCAATAACTTCCGTTGCCTTGTCGCATTCAGGGCTGAATTTGATTCGTTCGGCGTCCTGTGTGGACCCAACGGAGCCGGCAAGAGTTCCGTCTTCGACGCCCTGAGGCTGATTAGGAATCTTGCCACCGGTGACGGCTACCTCGGCGGCGAGGGCGAACGAGATGTGCCGCACTTGGAGTTCACCAACTGGCAAAAGGGAACTGCGCAAGAGAGCACCGTTCAGGAGTTTGAGGTGGCTGTGACGGCTGAAGCACATTCCTTCGAATACGTGATTCATCTGGAACAAAAGGCGAGTTTCGAGAAACCACGGATCGTGCAAGAAAGGGCCACCTGCGATGCAAAGAGCTTGTTTGAGCGGGATCTGGACGGGGTGCACTTTCAGAAGGCGGACGGCACGCCGACCGGTTTCCCTTTGGACTGGCGTCAAGCCGCGCTGGGATCGATCCAGCCGAAAGGAAGCCTGAGCGAACTCGCTATTCTCCAAGAGGCAATGTCCAAGCTCTTGATTCTGCGGCCCAACCCGAGGGGCATGGAAAAGGAAAGCAAAGGGGAAGCGAAACACCCCGATCTTTACTTGGGCAATCTGACCTCGTGGTATCGTTCGCTGTCGCAGGAGCAGGACTGGACGGACGCCTTGCGCGACTTGCTGCGAGACGTATGGCCCGACTTCAGGTCCTTCCGGTTGGTGGACGTGGGGCTGAACACCAAGGCGCTGCAACTCCGATTTGAAGGGTCGAACGGTGCCGATGCAGGCGTCTTGTTTTTCGGCCAACTCTCCGACGGGGAGAAGGCCCTTGTGGGCCTCTACATGTTGCGGGCTGCGTTGGCAACCGGGGCAGCCCAGACGATCCTGGTTGATGAGCCGGACAACTTTGTCGGGCTGCCGGAACTTCAACCCTGGGTGTTGTCGTTGAGGGAATTGCTCGATAATGAGCACCAAGCCATCCTCATTTCGCATCACCCCGAGATCTTGAGCAGCGCCGGCGAGGATTTCGGCCGTTACCTGTGGCGGGACAATCACACGTCGCCTACCCGCATCGGCCCCTTGAGGGTGCCTGCGGGTCTTAGTGCCGGCGAAGCCGTAGCGAGGGGGTGGGTCCGTGGCTAGCCGCACTCAAATCGTGTGCCTCCACGAAGGCAAGGAGGGCCGCAGCATTGACCCGATCTTCATCCGCACTATCCTGAAGGAGCTTGATCCGGCTTGGATTCGTCCATGGCCGGGCAACAACATAATCCGCCCGGTGGATTGCGGGGGAAGAAGTGATCTGATTGCGAGAATGCCTGTCGAGCTGAAGCACTGCCTCGGCATGGGTGGCGACACGACTCTGATGGTTTGGGCTGACCTCGACCACGACATGGAAGACGGAGAGCAGTTGAAGGAGAAGTTTTGGGCGACCGCACAGCAGGCCGGAATCATTCGGGAGCAGTTTGACCAGGTGGTGTTCGCATTCGCCAAGGACCGCCTTGAGAACTGGGTGCAGTTCCTGCTGAATGGAACCACCGACGAGTCACAGGAAGGCCCAAGGGAGAGGCACGGCAGAAAGGTGGCGGATGCTGCAAGGAGGCTGGCCCTGAGGTGCAAGGGACATGCATCGGGATCTCCGAACCCTCCGTCGCTGGGCTGGTCGTGTCAAAACTGGCGCCGCTTAGTCGAGCGGATGCGACGGTAAGCAGTAACGCCGAGGTGAGGTCAGTCCAATTGCTATGAGCCCGACCAACGAAGCCGCCTTCAAGTCCGCCATCGAACTGGACCTGCTCGCGCGATGCTACGCAGCCATGGATAGGGCGGACCGGACGTGCGATCACACGTCTTGCCCATGGTCGTGCTGGGCTTCTTACCCCAGCACCGGCTTGAGCCATTTCGGGACCGGTTTGGTGAGACTCGTCGCGCGGCCATTTTGAAAGACCGCCGCTTGCCGGAATGGCGTACGCAGGTCGTCGTCGTCGAAAACCAGCACGTGCGGCAGTTCGCGGATGGCGGCCTTGAGATTGGCCATCCTGCGGGGAAAACTCTTCACCAACTTCTCCGTCGGCACATCGTGTCCGCCTTGCGACACCCGCATCGCCACGCGCTTCTCGGAAATCTTCGGCCTGCGGCAGGGTAGCACAGGCCACTGGCCTGTACCGTCGGGCGACCCTCCCAACGGAAGGGCTGCGCGATGGTGAACGGATAACGCTGCTGCTTTCCACGTGTTTTCCCCCATTCCGCCCGGCGAGTCGCCGAGCGGGACGGGCGGGTCGCCCGTGCCACCCAGTTTTGACGCGTCCGTCCGGCTTGGAAACCGGATTGATTTGGCAGCGCGGGCTTGGCAGGCTCGTGGGCATGAAGCACGGCAACATAGCCAATCCATCCACCTCCGTCACCCGTCGCGACTTTCTGCTGACCGGCGCCGCCGCCATCGCGACCGCCGCCCTTGGCCCGGTCCATTCCTTCGCCACTGACAAGCCCGCCGCCCCGCCGTCGAAGCCGCTCGTCGGCTCCCAGATTTACGGCTGGGGCCAGTATTACCAGCGCGAAGGCCGGGATTTGAACGCGCATCTGGACGAGGTGCTTTCTGCGCTGCGCGACGCCGGCTACGATTATCTCGAGTCGAACGTGGACGTCGGCACGCCGGAGAACAACGCGCGGTTCGCCGAACAGCTCCGCGCCAAGGGCCTGCAGCCGGTCTGCCTTTACACCGGCGCGCGCCTGCACGACGACAAGGCCGGCGAGGTGGTCGGTCGCATTCTCGTCGCGGCGAAGGTGTGTCGTGACGCCGGCTTCCAGGTGATCAACTGCAACGCCGATCCGATTGGCCGTGAAAAGACCGACGCGGAATTGCAGACGCAGGTCGCGGCGATGAAGCAACTCGGCGCCGGTCTGCGCGAACTGGGGCTCCGGTTCGGCATTCATCACCACACGCCCGAGATGGTCAATCACGCCCGCGAATTCCATTACAACTTTCGCAACAGCGCCGCCGGCGTCGTGGACTGGTGCTTCGATGTTCACTGGGTTTTCCGCGGCGGACTGGCGCCGCTGACCGCGCTGGGCGAATACGCGGACCGCGTGGTTTCCTGGCACCTGCGCCAGAGCCGGGCCGGCATCTGGTGGGAGGATCTGGCGCCGGGTGACGTGGACTATGCGGCGGTGGCCGCAGCGGCGCGGGCCCGCGGCTGCGCCCGCCGCTACGCCGTCGAACTGGCCCTGGAAAACGGCACGAAGATCACGCGGTCAGTCGTCGAGAACCACCGTCGCAGCCGGGAATTCGTGCGCGCGGTGTTTGGCGCCTGAGCGGGCGTGCGAAATCCGGTGGATTTTTTTCCGGCCCCGTCGTTACAATCCCGCCATGCCAGAGAAGAGCTTGCAGGACATCCCGCGGACCTGGCGGGAGCAGTACGAAAAAGGCCGGTTGGCGTTCGACAAGAACAACCTCGACTACGCGATTTCGATCCTGAGCAAGGTGCTCGAACAGGAGCCGGGGTTTTACGAGTGCCGGGAGGTGTTGCGCCTGTCCCAGTTCAAGAAGGCGGGCACCAGCAGCAGCGGCGGTTTTTTCAAGCGCATGATCGGGTCCGCCAATCCGAAGTTGAGGCTGGCCCAGGTGACCCTCCGAAACAAACCGCTCGAGGCCATCGCCGTCACCGAACAGGTCCTCAGCGACGATCCCAACAATCTCAGTGCGCACCGGCTGCTGGCCGACGCCGCCCTGGCGGCCAACCTGCCCAAGACCGCCATCCTCTCGCTCGAGTTCGTCTTCAAACAATCGCCGAAGGATCGCGACGTCGCCTTCAAGCTCGCGCAAACCCTCTCGCGCACGGGCGAGGCCGCGCGGGCCGAGCGGATTCTGGCCGAGCTGGCGCGCAATAACCCGGACAACTCGGAGATCATCCAGGCGGTCAAGGATGCGGCTGCGAACCGGACCATGGACGAGGGAGGGTATGCCGAGCTCGCCGACGGCCAGGGTTCCTATCGCGACATTCTGCGCGACGAAAAGAAGTCCGTCTCGCTGGAGCAGGAACAACGCGAGCACAAAACCGAGGACGTCAACACGCGGCTGATTGCCGAATATGAGGAACGGCTGAAGACGGAACCGCAGAACCTGCGCCTGGTCCGTTCGATCGCCGAGTTGTTGGTCGCGAACAAGGAGTTCGACCGGGCGCTCGACTATTACGGGCGGCTGGCGGGCACGCAGGCGGCGGATCCCTCGCTGGAGCGGGCCATCGGCGAGACGCGGGTGAAGAAGATCGAACATCAGATTGCCCTGGTGGACCCCAACGCGCCGGACGCGGCCGGGCAGATCGCGCGGCTGGAGGCGGAGAAGAAGGAGTTTTTGCTTGCCGACTGCCGCAGCCGGGTTGAGCGGTATCCGAACGACCTGGGGTTGCGGTTCGAGTTGGGTCAGTTCTATTACGAGGCCGGCCGCATCGGCGAGGCCATTGCCGAATTCCAGCGGGCTCAGAACAACCCGCACAAGCGGATCGGCGCGCTGGCCTACCTGGGGCGCTGTTTCAGCCGGCGGGGCATGAATGACCTGGCCGTTCGGACGTTCCAGAACGCGCTCAAGGAGAAGCTCACCTTCGACGACGAGAAGAAGGAGTTGATCTACGACCTCGGCAGCGCGCTGGAGAAAATGGGGAAACGCGAAGAGGCCATCGAGTACTTCAAGCAGATTTACGAGGCGGACATCAGCTACCGCGACGTCGCCGCGAAGGTGGACGCCTATTATGCGGCCCAAGGGGGCTGAGTGCTCCTGCCGGAACGGCGTCGTCGGGCGCCCGGTCACCAACGGGTGCGCAAGACCAGCACCGGCCGGTCGTGGCTGAGCGCGCCGGTAATCCAGTTCGCCGGCAAATCCGCGAGCACTGAACTCGCGTTTTCTCGCGAAGGCACACGTGCCGGCGCGAACGCCGCCGCCGGCTGCCAGTCCCCCATTCCCGCCAGGGCCGCGGCGTCGCGCTGCGCTTCGGCCGTGGTGCAGGCGCGCACCTGCCAAACCGCGGGCGCGCCGGTGCGACCCGACAACCCCACGATCATGCCCGGTGCCCGGGCCGGGTCGGGCGCCGGGTCACACACCACCAACAAGGTGTTCTGATTGGCGGGCCATTGCGCCCCGAACCCATCCAGCGGCGACTGCCAGCCGGCGGCACGGCCGATTTCCCGGCCGTTCATCCACACCTTGCACGGAACCGTTGCCGCCACCGTGAGATAAAGCGGAGGCGTATTCGTGGCCGCTTCGACGACGGTGTGGGCGGCGTCTGGACTGGCGGTCGCGAAGGCGAACCAGCATTTGTGCGGAAAGGCCTGCACCCGGGAGCGCATCGGCGCCAGTTCTAGGGTGTGCCCCAAGCCGACGCCGTCCACCGCGGTCACCACGCCGTTGGCCGCTCCCGGCGCAAACACCGGTGGGCCCAGGACGGCGGGCAGCGTTCGCCCGTCCGATTGAAACAGCCACGCGTTGGCGGGGATCGCGTGGGCCACCAGCACGTCGTGTCCGCGGAGAAAGACGACCCCGCCGGCCGCGGTTCGTTCCGCGCGCACCGCGGCGTGAAACTGGATTTCCACGAGCGCGCGCCTGGTCCAGCGGCCGGTCAGCCGCCATTCGTCGTCCGTGGCCACGACGTTGACGCCGGGCGGTGCGGTTACCGTGGCCGCGTTTGCCCAGCCCGGGCGGTGAAGATGGAGGGTTGCGCGCACCGGCTTCCGCGGGGTGAGTTCCACGCGCAGTCCGTCGCCAGTTTCCTCGGTTTTCACCTGCCACTGTGTGCCGGCGGAAGCCAGTTTCACCTCCGTATCCACGGCGAGATTGATGCGCACGCCGTCGGGAACCGGCGTGGCGACGAGCCGCGCCACATCGGCCAGGGCCCGCGGCCAGTGCTCGCAGCAGCACCAGTAGGCCTCGGTGCCGCCGCCAGCGAAGGCGGCCGGTTCGCCGTTCACCATCGTGTAGGGGCGGTGGCCTGACCCACCGGACATGAATTGCTGGAACGCGAAATGGTTTTTCAGGCAGCGCTCGGCTTCATCGAGACAGGCGCGCCAGCCGGTGGCGCGCCAGAGCACGAGATTCAGGCGCAGCCAGTCGGCCACGGCGCAACCTTCATCCCGTGTGTCGCCGCGCGACAACCGTTCGCTCACTCCCGCCGTCGGCAGACGGTATCTTTCGAAGATCGTCCGCCAGTCATTTTCGGCGGCGGTCAACCAGCGGGTCTCCCCAGTCAGCCCAGCCAGATCCACCAATCCGCGCAGCGTGGTCAGGCGGCCATGGCTGTGCTGATCGCCCAGCGAGGGCAGCGCCACGGCGAGGGCGGCGATGCGTTCCGCCTGGTGCCGATAGCGTGGGTCGTGCGTTTCGCGGGCCAGCGCGACCAGGCCTTCGATGCACGAGAAGTAACAGGTGGAAAAGGCATCGGCGAAACCGCCGCCGACATTCTGCAGGTTCTCCGGCCGGCAGTACACCGTGTCGGTGGCCACGAAGTAATCGCCGAGGCGCCGGGCCGCGGCGAGTGCCGCGGGATTGCCCGTCTCCGCGTACGCTTCGGTCAACCCGATCAGCAGCCGGCCGTTGCCCCAGAGAATCGGCATGTCGAAGGCGCGGTTGAGCGACGGCAGATGCTGCTCGGCGCCGAAATGGCCATCCGGCTTCTGGCAGCGGGTCACGCCGTTTACCAGGGCCGCCAGGGTGGCTGCCTCGGCTGGAGAACTCCGCGCCAGGAAGGCCTCCATGCCGATCATGCGACCGGAAATGTCGCCGCTGTATTCGGTGAAGATCCGTTTCCGGTCGAGGGCGACGTCGGCGATCACATAGTCGGGATCGCCGAGGGGCGCGGTGTGCAGGCGGGTGCACGCCGCCGTGAATTGCCGGCCCCAGTTTCCTTCGAGCCGGACATCGTGGACCGGCGTCCATGTCGGTTCGAACCAGGCTGGCGCGTCGTTGGGGCTTTCCGCGGCGATCAGGGCACCTGCGGCCAGGCAGGGGAGCGCCAGGCGGAGAATCGTCAATCGGCGGCAAACGCTCCTGGGGGCGAAGGCATTCATGCTGGCGCTGAAGATGCCGGACCGGCATCCGGGCGACAACGAGAATGCGAGCCTCCCCCGGCGCCCGGCCGCCGGGCTTTTCCACGGTTGCCAGTCGGCCCCGGATCCGCTATGGGTGAGTCCATGCAATCCGCCACGCGCTCGAGTCGTCGCACGTTCCTCCGGCAGGCCAGCCTCGCCGGACTCGCCGTGCCGTTCTTCACCCGCCACCTTCTTTCCGCGCCGCCCAGCGAAGTCGTCCGGCACGCCAGCTTCGGCGCCAGCGGCCAGGCTTTCGCCGACCTGGACGCGATCACCCGCCACCCCGCCATCCGCCTGGTGGCCGTGGCCGACGTGGACCTCGACCGCACCGCCGACGTGAAGAAGAAGTTTCCCGACGTGCGGGTTTACCAGGACTGGCGCCAGTTGCTCGAGAAGGAGAAGGAACTCGACTCGGTGAACGTTTCGACCCCGGACCACATGCACGCGCCGATCGCGATGTCGGCGATGCAACTGGGCAAACACGTCTATTGCGAGAAGCCGCTGACGCACGACATTTTCGAGACGCGGCAGTTGACGCTCTACGCCCGCCAGCACCGGCTGGTTTCGCAAATGGGCATCCAGATCCACTCCGCCTCGGAATACCGGCTGGCGGTGCGGTTGATCCATGACCTGGCCATCGGGAAGGTCCGCGAGGTCCACACCTGGAGCGGCAAGAAATGGGGCGACATGACGCCGCGGCCAACTCGCACCGACCCGGTGCCGCCGAACTTCAATTGGGACCTGTGGCAGGGCGTCGTCGCGCCGCGGCCGTTCATCGGCGGCGAGTATTACCACCCGGGCAACTGGCGCAAGCGGCTCGATTTTGGCACCGGCACCTTTGGCGACATGGGCTGCCACATCTACGACCCGGTGTTCAACGCCCTCAGCCTCACGGCGCCCGTTTCCGTCCGCTCGGAAGGCCCGACGCCAAACCAATGGAACTGGGCCACGGATGCGGTCATCCACTACGTCTTCCCCGGCACGCAATTCACCGAAGGCAGCACGGTCAACGTCACCTGGTATGACGGCGACCAGCGGCCGCCGAAGGACATCCAGGCGCAGATCGGTTCCGAGCCGCTGCCCGACCAGGGCTCGATCTTCATCGGCACCAAGGGCGTGCTGCTGCTTCCGCATATCGCGGCGCCGCGCCTTCTGCCCGAAGCGCAGTTCGACAGCTATCCCGTGCCGAAGGTGACCGGCGACGACCATTGGAAGCAATGGGTCGAGGCCGTCCGCGGCAACGGCACGGCCTCGGCCAACTTCGATTATGCCGGTCCGCTCACGGAGTCGGTGTTGCTGGGCAGTGTCGCCACACGCTTCCCGCACACGACGCTGCAATGGAATGCCGCCAAGCTAAGATTCACCAACGTCGGCGAGGCGAACCGTTTCGTCCGCCGGTCCTACCGCGCCGGCTGGCACGTCAAGGGTTTGTCCTGAGTCGGCGCGATCCGACCGATCCCGCATTCCCGGCGTGTCAACGCGCGCCGGGAATTTTTTGCGCCCAGCGAAGTTTCGCCGGGGCGGATCGCGAATTCGCAACCCGCTCGTCCGGGCTCGGCCGAATGATGTCCGGGGTGATCGCCGCGTAATCACCGGCGCGAAGACCATTCACGAACGCCTTCTTCACGCGGCGATCCTCCCCGGAATGGAACGTGAGCACGGCTACCCGCCCGCCCGGGTTCAGGCACGACGGCAGCACCCGCAGGAAGGTGTCGAGCGCCGAGAACTCGTCGTTGACGGCGATGCGCAAGGCCTGGAAGACCCGGCGCACGGTCAGTTCCCCGTCCTCACGGTTCAGCCGCGGCAGGGCTTTGCGAACGGCCCGGGCCAGGTCCGTGGTGGCGGCCAAAACCCGGCCGGCGAGCGCCTCCCCGAGGAGGTCGGCGTGGGGTTCGTCGGCGTTTTCGGCGAGCAGGACCGCGAAGTCGCCGGACTTGATTTTGGCCAGCAGGGCGGACGCCGGCTGGCCGCGTTGTGGATTCATGCGCAGGTCCAGTGGTCCCGTGAATTTCGCGGTGAACCCGCGGGCGGGATCGTCGAGTTGCATCGAGGAAACGCCCAGGTCGGCGAGGATGCAGTCCGCGCCCGCCAGTCCGAACCCGGCGAGGACGCGCGGCAGGCCGGCGAAATTGCTGTGCTGCGCCGTGAACAGCGCCGGTCCGAAGCCCAGTGCCCGCAGGCGGGCCTCGGTTTTCGGCAGTTCGATCGGATCCACGTCGAGCCCGAGCAGGCGGCCGCCGGGTTGGAGGCGGGCGAGCAGTTCCCGGGCATGGCCGCCGTAGCCGAGCGTGCAGTCCACAGCGACTTCACCCGGTTGCGGCGCGAGTGCGGCCAGCACTTCGGCCACCATGATCGGCCGGTGCGTGCCGGCCGGGGTTTTGCCGGAGGCGAGGACTTTCGCGACCGTTTCGGCGTACCGTTCCGGGGCGCGTTCCTTGTATTTTTCCGTGAATCGCCGCGGATGGTCGCCGCGGTAGTGCGGCCGCCGCCGATGCGGCACGGCGGCGGGCGGCGGTTGGGCGTCAGGCGCGGGCGGCGGGACGGCAGACGTTTCGTCGTTCACAGCTCGTCGTATTTCTTGTTTGAGCCACGCGCCTTGGTCACCGGGTAGTGCGCTGCATTGTTCGCGAGCTTGACACGCATGGTTGTGGCGAGGTCCAGACCGAGATTGTCGGCGAGTTCGAAGAGCAGGATCGCGACGTCGGCGATCTCGCCGGCGACGGCCTCGCGCCGGTCGCGGGCGCGCTCTTCGGACTGGGCGGCGTCCAGCCAGACAAAGTGTTCGAGCAGTTCGCCGGCCTCGACGGCGATGGCCACGGCGAGTTCCTTGGGCGCGTGAAACTGCCGCCAGTCGCGGGCGTCCCGGAACGCGCGGATTTCGGCGGTGAGTGCGGCAATGCGATCGGACATGTCCGCACCGTAGCGCCGAGCCGGGCTCGCCGCGAGCCTTCTTGGTGGGTCGTGGGCCGCGGGGCCACGACGCCATGCTCCAACTGCCCGCCCAGCGGTCGGGCAGCCACCAAGCGAGAACTGCGGCTGGTGCGGGGCACACAGCCGCGGTCCAACGGAGCTTTGCGGGCGCGGCGCAGGCTGGATTGTGTGGTGGCGGCGTGGCACGTTGCTCAGCGATGAATTCCCTGGATTTTTCCCGCGTGTGGCCGGCGGCGGCACTTGCCGCGACGCTTTGGCTGGCGCTGGGCGCGGTTGCTGCCGCGGCGGACTACGAGGTGAAGGCCGGGCATCCGCGGCTGTTGATCGAGGATGCGGCGGTCATCGCCCGCCGTGCCGCGGGCCCGCTGGCCGACGATTATCGCGTGGTCAAGGAACGCGCGGATGCGGCTGTGCGGCACGACCGCATCGAGGGCCTCACGAACGCGTGGTCCACCGCGGAGGACTTGATGAACTGCGCTCTCGCCTGTGTCGTCGAGCGGCAGCGCGGCGGCGCTTTCCGGCCCTACGCCGATTTGATCATCCGGCAGTGGGGCGACGGCAGCGTGATCGCCAACCCGGAGAACAGCCACTTCGGCTACCACGCGCTGGCCTACGACTGGATCTACGACGAACTGACGCCGGAGGAACGCGTCCGTTTCGGCAACGCGCTCGGAAGCTGGCTCCGGTTCTTCACGGAGAAACCGGAAATCCTGCTCAAGTGGGGACATTGGGAATACAACCAGACTTGGGGACCGACTCATTTCAATGTGATGAACAGCCGCGACGCCCTGGCGCCGAAACTGTTCGTGGCGCTGGCGATTGCCGGCGCCGGAACGCGCCACGAGGCCGACGTAAAAGCGTTCCTCGATTCGTGGCATCGCCGCGTGCCGGCCGAGTGCCTGCCGGCGTTCACGCGCATGGGGGGCGTGTGGTCGGAATCCTACGGCCACGGGGCGTACGGGCCGGCCACCGTGATTCCCTATGCCTTTCATGCCTGGCGGACGGCGACCGGCATTGACTACTTTAAGCAGCTCAAGCCCTGGAGCTTTCCGGTCGAGGAGCCGCGCTGGGTCGCGTTCACAATGATGCCGTACAATGACCGCACGGCCTGGATTGGCGACGGTGACGGTTCGCAGCCGGAAGCATTCGCGCGCGCGGCGCCGATGCTGCGCGACGGGTTGTCGCAGTGGTTTTCAGCGCAGGGACGCGCCTGGCTGCCCCAGCGCTGGCAGCGGGTCGCCTGCCTCGATCCCGCCATCCCGATGACGCCGCCGGCCACGCTGCCGCTGGGTTATTTGTTCCGCGGAGCCGGCCACGTGTATATGCGCAGCGCCTGGAACGATCCCAACGCGACCTGGGCTTATTTCGGCTGCGGACCGCAGTTCGCCGGGCACGCGCGCGATGACGTGGGGCATTTCCTGATCGCCAAGCGCGGCGCGCTCGTTTCGCGCCAGGGCGGCCAGGGACACAACGACGACGATTATTACGCCGGCGGCTCGCTCATCTTCAACCTGGTCACGATCTTCGATGCGCAGGAGCCGTTTCGTCGCACCAAGAACAACGAAAACGACGGCGGGTTGCTGCGGCATGTCTATGAAAGCGAAGGGCTGCCCCGCGAACGCGGCCACATCATCGCCTTCGAGAGCACACCGGCCTGGACCTACGCCGCGGCGGACATCACGAAGGGTTACAACGAACACAAAGCCCGCGAAGTGACCCGGCAGTTCCTCTATCTGCGCGGCGACCGCGAGTTTTTCGTGGTCTTCGACCGCGTGGAAGCCGCGCGCCCGGAGTTCCGGCGGCACTTCTTCCTGCACGTTCCCACGCGGCCCGAGGTCAACGGCCGCCAGTTGACGTGGCTCAGTCTGCCGGAAGGCGATGGCGACGGGCCGGTGCTCTCGACGGGGCGTTCACGCATGTCTCTCAATGTCGTGTCCCCGGGCGATGCCGAGATCGTCGTGCGAGGCGGTCCGGGGCAGAAGGCCTGGGGACATCCGCTGGAAAAGACGGCCCAATACAATCACGTGACGCCGGGGCGCGCGAGGCCGCCGGTTTGTCCGTGGCGGATCGAGGTGGGCGATTCGGGCCCGGAAGCGCGCACGCTGTTCCTGCACGTGTTTGAGATCACGGATGAATCGGTGACCCAGGCCACGTCGGTCCGCTTCGTTGCGCCGGCGGGCGTGGACATTGGCGCGCGATGGCAGGTGCGCTTCAATGCCACCGGTCCAATCGGCGGCAGCGTGGGCGGCACGAACCTGACCACGACCATCAACACCGCGGCCCAATACGAATGGACCGGGGAGTGACGACGCCTGCGGGCGTCAGATCCGCTACCGGTCCTTCAGTCCCCAGACGATCGCCCTCACCTGTGGCGCCGTGAGGTAAATCGGCGTTTCACCGAGCGTCACTTTGCCGCGAGGCAGTTCGTTGCCCATGAGATCGTAGCCGGTGACGCTTGAGCCCAGTGCCATCGGGCGCGTCGTGCCGCCATCAACCCAGGCGATGGCCACGGCGTTGCCGCCGGCATTCTCGCGGGGCGTCCGCACGACGTAAGCGTCCAGCCCTTCCACCGCGAGTTTCTGCGCGTGTTCGCCGGCGCCGACCAGGCGCGCCCACGCGGCCACCGTGGCGAAGTTTTTGCGCGGTTCACCGCCGTAGGCGAAGAGCACACTGGCGCTGTCGGGTCCGTTGATCGTGCCGCACGTGCCGGCGTGGAAGAAGAACTTCTCCCCGCCGTGGGCGAGGGCCACGGTGGCGAACTTCACGATGTGCTCGGCGGCGGCGCGTTCGCTCTTCCACCGGCAGCGGTTCATCGTCTCGTCGCCCGTTGTCTGCGGCAGGCAGGCCGGGTCGTCGTCGGCATAGCAACCCCATTCGGTGACCCAGAACGGCTTGGGCCCGCCCTGCGCGCGCATCAGGTTTTCGAGTTCGCTGAACGACGCTTCATCCACGGCGATGGGATGCGCCGGGTCATAGATGTGGAAGTCGAAAACATCCAGGAACTGCAGCCCGCCCTTGGTCACGAAGTCGCGCGTCCAGCCGGCCTGAACGCCCGCGCTGAGACCGCCCACGATCCGGCAATCCGGTCGCGCCGCTTTCATGGCGCGCGTGGCAACTTCCAGCAACCGCACGTAGTCGTCCACCGTGTAGCCGAATTGCCGCGGCAGCGCGTAATCGGTGTAAACGGGTTCGTTCAACACCTGAAACACCGCGTGGCGTGGGTAATGCCGGACGACCTCCGCGGCGAAATGACCGAAGTCGGCGAGGTTCCTGGGGGCATAAGCCAGCGGCAGGCGCGTGCGCAACTCGCGGTTGTCGCCCGCGGCTTTCGCCACCGCCTCCGGCCGCGCCGAGGTTGACCACGCCGCCGACGGGAACGGCAGCAACACATCCACGCGGCCGTTGGCGCGGGACAGAACCCGGTTGATTTGCTCGTCGCTCCGGCGGAAATCGAATTGCCCCGGTTCCGGTTCCACGAGCTGCCACTGGGCCGACCAGTCGCGCCACCAATGAATGCCGGCCTTTCCCGCCCGCTCCACCAAAAAATCCCACGGATAGACATGATTGAACCCGAACGGCGAGTCCAGTTGCTCGTCCGTGACCACGGCGCAGCGCAGCGTCTGGGTGTCCGACGGTGTCGTCCATTTCGCGCGGAAGAAGCCGCGTCGGCCGCGAACGATGTTGCTGAGCGTCAGGGTGGCGCCCACGTGCGGGGGGAGCAGGAGCGTCGGCCGGTTCTCGTACGCCGTTTGATCGAAGAAATCCGTGACGGCCAGTTTGCCGGTGAGGTTTTGCGATCGGTCGGAATTGTTAAAGGCCCGGAGTCGGAACCTGAGCCCGGCGGTGACGTTTGTGAACAGGTTGCCCGGGAAATCCGTTGCCAGGAACGACTCGACGGGCGTGCGCGGCTCGTAATCCGTTGCCCGTGGCCCGCGCTCCAACTGGACTGCATCCACCCACAGCGTGGCGGCGTCGCGTTTGGATTCCTCAAGATCAAGGCCGACGGCGATGAACAGGAACGGTTGCGTGGGGGTGAAGCTGAACTCGCACCGTTGCCACCTGGTCGTGACCGTGACGGGGTGGTGCTGGACCTGTTCCGGCGCCTCGATGACCGCCATCTGGGCGATCACGGCGTCGGCGTCCGTGCGCAGCCAGGCCGACAACGTCAGCGGTTCGCCGGGTTGGATGTGGAACCAGCCGCGGTTGGCCGCCAGCACGCGGCGCACGGGCTGCCGCACCGGCTCGTAATAGTCGAAATGGTAAACCGGCTCGGTGGCGGCGTTCAGCGCGATTTTCAGACTGTGCTGGCCGTGCTCGGCGGCGGTGGCGTCCACCCCGCCTTCGAGCCGATCGAGGTTGCCGGCCCAGCCGGGCAGGCCGTAGGTGTAACTGCCCCAGTTCGCCCCGCCACACTCGAAGCTGCTGTTCGGGATGAAATTCTTCACTCCGGCGGTGGCGATCTGCGGGAACCACTCGCGACCCTCGTTCGTTTCCACGAGCGCCACGTCGGCCAGCCAGAAGGTGCCGGTGTTGCGATGGTAAAACTGGAGCCGGCTGTCCGCCGCCGGCAGGTCGCGCCGCGCCTGAAAACGAAATTCAAACGGCTCCCATTGGGTGCCCGGGGTGAACGCCTCGGCCAGCCCCACGCCCTGCCAGTCGCGCGTGTTGGAAAGGCCAAGCTCGATCGCTCCGGCCTTGAGATTGGCCGCCTTGGCCCAAAACGTGAGCCGATACCACTGGCCGCGCCGCACGCTGACCGTGCCCATTTGGCAGAGCATGACGTGATAATCGCCGCCGTCGCCGGCGAACTGGGTGCAGTCGAGACGCGCGCTGTAGCCGCCGTCGCGGCCGGTGTCACGTCGCAGTTCCTGGTGAATGGCGGGGTTGCCGGTGGCCTGCCAGAAGTCGGGCACGCCGGGATGGAGCCGATCGTTCGCGAAGGAACCGTTGACCACGAGATTGCTGGATTCGGCGCGACCCACCATCACGCCCAACAGCAACGCCACCAGAACCGGGGATTTCATGCCGGGAGCTTAGCCGGCCGTTACGCCGCCGGCTAGCGCAGAGCCATCCGCCATCCGCTAGGTGCCCCAGCAACTCCTGGACGGTTCGGACGTCGGTACCCGCTTCCAGCAGATGGGTCGCGAAAAAGTGTAGCAGCTTGCGGGGCGTGACGCGTTAATGGAAAAACCGCATCACCTCATGGACTTGTTCGCGCAGAGGCGCCTGGGGATTGGGGGTGAGCCGGGCGCGGGCACCGTGTCGCAGTGCCCGCCGGTGATCCGACGAAAAACAGGCATCCATCACAGGAACAAAAACATTGACAACAGTTTACCGCGGAACATGATTCACCGCAATATGAATATGGCGGCACCAACCCACAACCCCCCGGTCGCTCAATACACTGTTAGCCCTGAATTATGACCGAGAAAATCCCAGCCGTTAAGAATCCTCTCACCATCATTGCCATCTTCTCGGGCCTGTCGGAGGTCAGTATGACTGTGGCTCTTGGCCTTATCGACAAGCCACTCCAGTCGATGTTCATCTGGTTTGTCATCTTGTTTCCAAGCGCGCTGGTTGTGCTCTTTTTCGTTACCCTGAATTTCAACCACAAGGTCCTCTACGCACCGTCGGACTACCGAGACGAGGAGAACTTCTTTCGCCGGTTTGGCGGACTCACGTCTGAGGAGCAGAAGCAGCGGCTGGATCAGGGGGCACAGGAGGTTCAAGAGCAGGCTGCGTCTTTACCTACGCAAGGCGCTGCAGCGCCCATCACGGATGTGGCTCCGAGAGACAGAGCAGCTTTCTATTCCTATGTTGAGGGCCTGCTGTTATACCACGTATCGAGAAAATACAATGCCGAGGTTCGGCGCGAGGTCGCTTACGGCAGTGGTCGCTCGCGCTTGTTTTTCGACGGAATTATCGAGTCGCATTCGCGATTCTCAGTCGTGGAGGTTAAGTATCTCCGCAGCGCATCGTTTTCCAGAGAGCTGTTTGATCGTTTCCTTCGTCGAGTGACCGCGTTCCGCGACGAGTTGCCAGAGTCTCGTCGGAGTGTGTTTTCAGTGATCCTCGCTGTTGGGACGGACCTCTCGATAGCCGATACCGCCCCTATGCGGCAGGTGATGGAGAACATCTGCTGCGATTATCCGTTTAAGGTGGAGGTTGAGATTTGCAATCTGGACGATCTCAAGAGAGAGAGGAATGAGGGCTAACAAAATCACTGGAGCGAACGCGGGCGGGCCACGTCGGTTGCCAATTCGGACGCTTTGGGCCGCCCGCGTCGCTCAGTTCGGTCGTTAGGCATCGTGAGTCCCATGTCTTCCCAACCTACCAACTCCATCAGACCACCTGGCAACCCGTATGCCAAGCAGCTTGGTGATGTCTCGATGCTGTGGCATCGCAAGGGCAAGGGAGAGCATATCTTTGGTATAGAGCGAGCACTTCTCATTGCACTTTCCTTGTTTCTCATGGCCATGCCGACGATGGCTCTGCGCTGGCTTTCAGGTCGTGCGGGACTCCCTGCTCGCAAGAGCGCCATAGAGTTTTACGCAGTCTTCAAGCCGATTCTCCTCATTCTGTGCCTATGGGCCGGATTCGCATCGAGGCTTTGGCTCTTCTGCACCGCGGTTTTGTTCGTCATAGACTTATACGCATACCTGATGGGCATAGTGCTGCTCAGAGGGTTCTGGGTTCGTCCCGCTTCATATTCTCGCTCTCTCATACTCCTCGCCTTCAATTTCGTGGAGTTTATTGCCGCATTCTCGGTCATCTATTTGCATTTGGGCTGCCTGACATCCAGCGGACAGCCGGTGACAGGTTGGAGTGATGCGTTCTACTTCAGCACGGTCACGGCGGCAACCGTTGGCTATGGGGACATCACACCGTTGCCGGGGATTGGCAGAATGCTCGCCACCATTCAAATCTTCGCCTCCATCGGTTTTATGGCAATGATTGTGGCGTACTTTGTCAGCAATGTAGAGCGTGAGCGAACACCAATACGCGATGCCTAACACACCAACACAAATCGCTGGAGCCAGCGCCGGTTGGCGCTTTCCGTTCCGCTTTCGCGGTTGACATCACCGTTCCGGCGTGGCTCGGACGTTAGCCGTCTTAACTCGCTTTTGTCATGTTTATTTACATTTGGAAGATACTGGTATGCGCCCTGAGCGTCGTGGTCGGTACGGTTTTGGGCGGCATGGTGTTTACGGCACTCGGAGTGCCGGGGCCCCAAATGCCACCGGCTGTGGATAGCAGGATGCTTGCGCTTTCGACGCTGATTGGCAGCGTGGTGCTGGCCATCGGGCTGGCCGAAATCGCGCGGCGGTTGCGCGGCAGCTTCGGGACGCGCTGGCTGATCGTAGCCTGGTTTGCCTACGGTTGCTTGGGCATTAACAACACGATCGAGGCTTCGTTTTTCACTTCCATCGGCGGCGGGCTGGCGTTGGCCGTGCTCTGGCTGGTGGCGTGTCTGCTCTCGGCCGGGCTGATCACGCTGCTGTTTCGCCTTCCCACGCCGGCCGAATCATTCAGCGCGAGCGTCCGCGGATTCTTCAGTGGCAGGACTGTGGGACAGTGGGCGTGGCGCCTGTCGGCGGCGTGGCTGGCGTTTCCCGTGGTTTACTTCGTCTTCGGGATGCCCGTTGGCCTGCTGGTCCAGAACGCTTACCGTGACCAAGCCTTCGGCCTGCGACTACCCGGCTTGGGAGTCATTTTCGCGGTCCAATCCGTCCGCAGCATTGTTTTTTTGCTCGGGGCATTGGCAGTGTTTGTCGCCTGGTCGGGTTTGCGGCGGCGACTCAGCATGATCTTTGGCCTGAGTCTCTTCATGGTTCTTGGACTTTACGGCTTAATTCAGGCCTATTGGCTGCCCTGGGGCATGAGGGGATTGCATACGGTTGAGATTCTGTTGGATTCTCTGGTTTACGCCTGGCTGCTCGTGAGGCTGTTGGTGCCGCGCAACGGGCCAGAATCAACGTCGCCGCCGCAACCTGCCGCCGGCGCGGAGGTCCAAGGCGTTGCGGTGAGGCCGGTGGGTCCGCCCTCCGATCGTTCTTAGTCGCATGACGAAAGGGCCGGCCAACAAAAGTCGCGGGAGGCAACCGGCGTTGGCGCGGTCAGTTCCGCTGGCGCGGTTCACGTCATCGGCCCCGCCTGCCTCAGCATACGTTCGGCCTGAAATGACACCATTATGAAGATCACGCGCAGGGAATTTACGAAGAAACTGGGTGGACTGGGAGTCGGTGGCACGCTTGTGTGCGCAGGTTGCGGCTCACGGGAAGAAGAGAACGCCCTTGCGGAGACACGACCGGACAAACCAGGCACAGCCGGACAGTCGGGACTGCGCAGGCTGGGGAGGACGGGCCTTGTGCTTTCGTCCGTGGGTTTTGGCGCCCAGAGGACCCGAGATGCCGACCTCATCCGCTACGCGCTTGACCAGGGGATGACTCACATTGAAACGGCGTGGGGCTACGGTTTTGGACGCCCAGGCAACAGTTGCGAATGCATTGGGAAAGCGATTGCGGGAAGGCGCGATTCGGTTTGCCTGGCCGTGGCTTACGAGGCCATGGCGCCTCCAACAAGCAAAGTCTGGCTTCCCAATCAGTTCGAGCAGAGTCTTCGGGACCTCGGTACCGATCATATTGATGTTTTCCTGTGGCATCACCCGCGGGGTACGGTCAAGAATCACGAATTGACGTTGATGGAGAGCCAGGCGCTTGTCGCTGCGGGCGAGCGGGTGGATCTGATGCTGAAATGGAAGAAGGAGGGGAAGATCCGATGGTGCGGCGTCACCACCCACAGCGAGCAACCCGAGTGGCTGAAGTTTATCGCTGCGTCTGGGCTTTATGATGTTGCCGTGGTGGCCTTCAACTACAAGAGTCCAAAGGCAGTTGCCAAGGCCATGCGGGAGGCCTCACAAAAGGGGATCGGCTTGATCGCCATGAAGACCCAGAGTCCCAACTACCTCGCTGGGGAAGCGACCATCGGGGATGCGCCCGACCACCGCGAAGCCTTGAACTGGGTCCTCGCCAAGGACTACATTACGGCGGCCATACCGGGCATGACCACCCGCAGTCAGGTTGACCTGAACCTGAAGACAATGAGTTCTACGACGTGAGATTCCGGGTAGCCGAGCAAATCGCTGCACGATAGACCTTTTGATCATCCACCCATGAAAATCCTCCATGTTTTGTCCCTTGTGTTCCTCGCGATGGCTGCTACCGCGGCGGACGGTCCCTACAACGAGACGGCGGATGCCAAACTCGAAATCAGACAGGCGTTGGCGCAGGCTGCCCCCGCCGAAACCCCGGTCATCGTTGTCTTTGGCGCCAATTGGTGCGGCGACTGCAAGATGTTGGACTCCGCCATGAAGAACGGAGCCAGCGCGCCGCTGCTGGCACGCGACTTCAAGATCGTCAAAGTGAACGTCGGCCGTTTCGACAAGAACGTGGATATCGCCAAGTCCTATGGCGTGCCGCTGGACAAGGGCATCCCCGCCGTGGCGATCCTCTCGGCGAAGAACGAGGTGCTGTATGCGACCCGGGCGGGAGAACTCGCGAACGCGCGGAAAATGGGTGACAAGGGGATTTACGAGTTCTTCAAGAAAGTGACCGCAGCGGCGACGGCGAAGAAGTGAACCCAGCGATCAACACGGTTGCTGGCGGCTGAGGTTGGCGGTAGCATCGGCAAAGTGAGAACAGGGCGAACGAGAATGGTCCGGCGGGAACAGATGGTCGGGGTCGCCTGGCGCCTGCTGACGTGCGTGGGTGTGTGGGCGGGCATGGCATGGCAGGTTGGGGCGGCCACCTTGGTGGTTGACCAGGCGGCCCCCGGCGCGGCCGACCGCAACCCGGGAACCGAGGCGCAGCCCTTCAAGACCGTGCAGCACGCCGCCGACGCGGCCAAGCCGGGCGACACTGTCTGCGTCATGGCGGGCAAGTATGACGAACGGATCAAGGTGAAGACCGGCGGCGCGGAGGGCAAGCCCATCGCCTTCGTGGCGATGCCCCGGCGCGCGGCGACCGTGGGCGGCTTCGACCTGGAGGCGGGTTACGTTCGCGTGGAAGGCTTCGAGATCACGGCCGATCCACCGGCCACAGCCGTCCAACTGCACGCCAGCCATTGCGAAATCCTGGACAACTACATCCACGACATGATGGCGGGGGTCGCGGGGACGGTCGGCCAGCCCAGCGGCGATGGCAACACGCGCGACTACTCCGCGGTGGCGCACAACCGGATCGCCTACAACAAGGTCTATCACAGCGAGTACGGCTTCATCCTGGGCGGGGAGGACTGGTTGGTGGAGAACAACGAAGTCAATCGCCTCTTCATGTATGCGCCGGGCAGCAAGAACGACGACTGCGATTACTCGCGGTTCTTCGGCAAGGGTTGCATCCAGCGGTGCAACTACTATCACGGCAGCACCCGGTCGGAGATCAAGACCGCGCACGTGGATTGCCTGCAGACCTTCACGAACAACGGCGAGATCGCAATGGACCTGCTCTTCGAGGACAACGCGTGTTTTGACTTCCATCAGATGTGCATGGTGGAGAGTGCGCCGCACCTCGGCAGCGTGCGGGGCTGGACCTTCCGGCACAACATTGTCTCGCCCAATGCGCCGGCGATGCGCGGGGGTTGGGGTCCGGACATCATCCAGACGCTCGACGTGACGATCGAGAACTGCACCATCTCGACGGTAAATTGGGCCACCATCGGCCTGCGGGGCAAGGAATCAACCGGTGGGCTCATCCGCAATAACATCCTCTGCGAGGCGGAGCGGGCCGTGGACGACCGCCAGGATTTCACCGCATCCAACCCGGTGATCGAGTACAATCTGACGTTCAAGACGGCGCCGCTCGAGGGCGGGTCAAACCTCAACGGCCAGGACCCGCTCTTTGTGGATCCATCGAACCGGGATTTTCGTTTGAAGAAGGGCAGCCCGGCCATCGGGGCGGGTAAGGGCGGCGTGACGCTCGGGGCTCTGGAGTACCCCAACGTCTATTACGTCGATCCTCGTCACCCGGCCGCCGCGGATGAGCCGGCCTGGGGCTATCCAGCCGTGCCGCTGGCGAGCCTCACCAAGGCGTGCGCGATCGCCCAACCGGGAGAGACGATCGTCCTGCGGGGCGGAGTCTATCGCGAGGTCCTGGCTCCAAAAAACGACGGCGTGACGGTCCGTGCCATGAAGGGCGAACACGTGACGCTCAGCGGGGCGGACCTGATCGAAGGCTGGCAGCGTGAGGCGGACGGCAGTTGGTCGGCGCCGCTCGCCGCCAAGCCAAAGAAGGTCCTGCGCGACGGCCAGCCCTGGACCGGGTTCAGCTACGGCACGGCATCCGAGCGAATCATGGTGAAGACGGGCGGCGACCCGCGGCGGCACGTTTTCGAGACAGTCCTGCGGGAACAGGCCATCGCCCTGGCCGGCAAGCCGACCGCGAAGATCGAGGGGATCGCGGTGGTTGACACCCTGAAGGCGGGCGAGGGGCGTTAGGGCGCTGCTCCGACGGCACCCCATTATTGGTCGCGCAGCGACGGTGGAACGAGCCGAAAACAGGTTGATGGTTGATGGTTGAGAGTCGAGCGACGAGAAAGGGACCGCGGCAAGTTGCGGGGGAAGGCCGGCTCGCGGGGACGCTCGCCCCACCGCGCAAGGCAAGCGAGGACACTACCAGGCCACAAGGCAGTTTGACTTGCCGCCGGGAATCAAGTTTACTTGTGCTCATGCCGGCACCAACTAGGCCACATCTGCGCGGGCTAGACCAAATCCGCGTTTGGCCTAAAACCTGTTAGACGACCTCGCACCACTATGAATGAGAGCGCTGTCATTTTTCATCTGAAAGAAGCCAAAGAGGAGCTTGACCGGACGATTGTGGAGATTGAGAGTGCGCCAGATTATGAAACTGCCGAGTTTCAGGTTGCTATGAGTCACATCTACCATCACCTAAACACCGCATGGAATGGGCGAGACGCTTCCGCAGAGCGGCACCGCGGATG
Source organism: Verrucomicrobiota bacterium (assembly GCA_050012855.1). Classification (GTDB taxonomy): domain Bacteria; phylum Verrucomicrobiota; class Verrucomicrobiia; order Limisphaerales; family J093; genus JAJXZJ01. The sequence goes on from JBEKGJ010000006.1 coordinate 66,257, forward strand.
CGCTCGGAGTGATTTTGATGCGTGGCGGAAGTTTCCACCAAACACAGACCTATTTTTAGACTGACCACGATGCCTAACACACTGGAGCCAACCGCCCTTGGCGGGGTTCACGTCGCCGGTCGGCGGTGGCGCCGCCACGTTGGACGCCACGCCCACGAATCGTAAGGAACTCCCCATGTCCTCTGATTATCCATCCTGGTTGACTCCCGACGGAAAAATCGACATGACGCGCGTGCCGTTCGATGCCTTCATCAGCCAGGCCGTAAGCAGCGAGGTGAAGGAGTTCATTTCGGCCTGCCATTTGCTCGAATCCCTTGCGTCTTGTGGCCGAGCCGAGGCCGGCGTGTTTCTGCTTGGCCTCCTCAGTTTCTACCGCGACGACCTCGACCGCCTCGAACAAGTCGTCGAAGCGCTCCGCTCCTTCCGCTGCCCGGAGTCAGCGCAGGCGCTTCTGGGAGAACTCCACCGTTTCAAGTGGTCGAATACGACTCGGCGTTACCTGAATGCCGTGGTCAAAGCGCTCGTGAGGTTCCCCCCACCGCTGGTTCTCGAAGGCTTCAGCGCTCTCGCGTCGGACCCAAACCAATCCCCTCCGGCTCGGCGCCGGTACCGCGCCATCGTGGATGGGCTCTCATTTGGCCCGCTCGACGATGGCGTCTAACACTCACGGGTGGTTGAACGAGCGGCCAAAGCCTGCGCGCCGCGGCGGTGCCGCGGTGCCGGGCGGCAGTATCGGGTGGCTGGCTGAATGCTGGTCGGCCAGGTGTCGCGGCGGTCGGCCGGCCGTCTGCCTGGGCGGACGCAGACAGGCCGCCATCTGGCGGCAAACTGCCGTTTGCCCGCTACGCGCGCGCGAATCCGCGCTTGCACGGGGGCGCGTGCGGCGGCTAACTCTCGGCGTGCAATTGCCGCCATGTCGCCCGGAACATCTCGGTTTGCCGGCCTGCGATCCGGTCGGGCTGAAGGACTGGTATGTTCGCGTGCTGGACGCCCGGCTCGTGTTCACCAATGCATCGGGCGATGCGTTCTTCGTCGCGCTGGCCGGCGGGTTGATGGTCGAAATCTACGGGGCCGAGGCCGCGCGACCCGAAACCACCGACAACAACCTGGCTGGCTGGCGGCACCTCGCGTTGCGGGTGGATTCGATTGCAACAGCGCAGACGGTGCTGACGGCGCGCGGGGTTGAGTTCAAAGGGCCGGTCAAACCGGCGGGCGGCGGCGGGCGGGTGCTGTTTTTCGCCGATCCCGAGGGCAACCTGCTGCACCTGGTCGAGCGGCCGGCGGGAACCGTTTTCGATTTGTGATGCCGCCCTCGCGGTCGTTGCCACCAGCGGATGCGCGGGAGGGTTTTCCCGCCCGCACCTGAACCATGATGCCAGTGTTTGAGGCCGTCATTTTCGACCTGGACGGCGTGATCGTGGACAGCGAACCGCTGCACGAGCGCGCGTTTCTCGAGATTTTCGCCGAGCTGGGGTATGCCGCGAATCACGGCATCGCTTTCCGGGATTACTATGGCCGGTCGGACCGGGCGCTGTGGGAGGATTTCATCGCGCGCCATCATCCGCCGCAGCCGCTCGCGGAACTGATCGTGCGCAAGCAGGACCGGCTGATGGAGATCCTCGCCCGCGAGCAGCCGATTTTCCCCGGCGTGGTGGAGTTGATCCGGAAACTGGCGCCGCGTTACCGGCTGGCGGTGGCTTCCGGGTCACCACACCCGGTGATTGATCTGATTTTGAGCATCCAGGACATCCGCCGCTTTTTCCCGGTGGTGGTCAGCGTAACCGATGTGGGGCGGAGCAAACCGGCACCGGACGTTTTCCTCCGCGCCGCAGAACTCCTCGGGCTCGCGCCCGGCAGGTGCTGCGTGATCGAAGATGCCGCGACGGGCGTGGAATCGGCCCGCAGCGCCGGCATGGAAGTCATTGCCATCACCAACTCGCTCCCGGCGGAGCAACTCAGCCGCGCCTCGCGCGTGGTGGCGACGTACGACGAGGTTGCCCAAATCCTCGGCGTTGCCTGAACGCGGTTCGGTGGTTGGCCTGCCCGTGGGCTGCGACCAAGAGGGTTCAGGTTGAAGGTCGAAGGTTGAAGGGGGGGCCGTGGTCCGGCCGGCTTGTGTGGGCGGCCTCAAGGATTCGGCTTCCGTTCCACGTTCAGCCAGAACTGGTCAATGGTGTTGAGCAGCAGGCCGCCGGCCGGTGTGTGCTTCCCTTTGACCGGCGCCGTGGCCGTGGCACTCAGCGGCGGTGTCTGGTCGGTCGTGAACAGGACGATGCGGAAGGGGCCGCCTCCGGGTTTCGCGGCCGGGCTGGCGGCCACGGTGAACGCGAGTCCCTTCAGTTCCGGCGTGGAATGCAGCGGGGCGGTGCTCACGCCTTCCGGCAGGCCGCCCAGCACCACGCTCAGGATACCCTGACACTGGGCTGACCGGGCCACCTGCACCGGCACCCGCACCTGGCCGCCGGCCGCGACCTTGAAGGTGTGGGCCGGCACAGTGGCGCTGAACTCCCCTTGCGGCGGCAGGAAATCAATGATGTAGCCGTAACCCATGCCGCCGCGACGTTGCGCGTCGGTGACGATGACGGCATAGCGACCGTCGGCCGGCGCCGCCCAGTTCAGCACCGGGTCGGGCGCCGCGTCGGCGCGGGCGACTTCACGACGGTCGGCGTCCCGCACCAGCAGGAGGGCGGACAGGGGCGAGCCCAGGCTGGCCGCCTGCACGCTGAAGGTGAAACTGTCCCCGGCCCGCGCGTTGAACGAATAGATGTCCTCGTTGCCCGGCGGGTTGAGGATGCCGTGCACGGTGGCCGGAAACACCAACCACGGCTCGCTCAGCGCCGGGCGAACGATCTTGTCCTCCATCGCATCGGAGTTCGTCGCCGGTGCCGGTGGCGGCGTCCCGGCGGCCAGCACCAGCCGGTAAAACGCCCCGGCGACCACATTGGTGCCGGTGTCGTCGGCCGGGCAGCGGGCAGTGACGCGCAACCGGTAAAGGCCGTCTGCGGCGATGAGGCAGGTCAGTACCGGATCGGCATTGGTGGAAGGGTCGGTGGCGGTGAGTTGCAGCCCGGCTGCGTTGACCAGGGCGAGGGTCGCTTCGACGGGCGAGTCGAGGGCGAATGCCTGGAACCGCGCTTCGAGGAACTGGTCATGGGCAAGCCGGAGGGTGAAGGCGTTGGTTTCCTCCGGGTGGCGCAGCAGCACGTTGAGCGTGGCCGGGAGTTGTTCGACGACGCTGGTGGTGCCGGCGGCGGGCGGCGGTTGAAGGAAGACCAGTTCCGGCGTCTCACCCACGATGAACAAATGCGGCGACGAAACTTCATGGTCGTCGAACGCGCGCACCCAGTGCGGTCCGACCGTGGCGTTGGTGCTGATGGCGACCTGGAATTGCCCGTTGGTCTTGCCCGCATTGAAGACCAGGTTAGGGTCATCGCTCCAGAGGCGGAACGCATTGGTGCCCGGGATGCCCAGGGCGATGACGGTGAGGGTTTCGCCGCGCGGGGCGCCCGCCGGGAAAAGGCCCTCGAAGGCGGGCGCGGCGGCGGCCGCGAGCACGCTCGCGGCAACCAGGACGAATGAAGAGCCGACCGGCCACGTCATGCGCGCACGGTAGCGCGTCGGGCGGCCGGAGGCGATGGCAATCGGCCATGACGTCGCGGGCGGGCCTCGGCGGCCCGGCGGTTCACCACGGCGTGTTTTTTTCGATTGCGCCCGGCCTCCTCGCCGGTCCGCGTCCAACGCGATGTCGTTCTTTAATCGCAATAATTCTGACAATTGATACTTTCATCCGCTTGGTTGCACGGCGAAACGGGGCGTGCTTATGTGGGCGCCATCCGTGGGGTCCGGATCGGACCGGCGAGAGCGGGCAGTCTCGGGCAACGAAGCTGCGTCGTTGGGAAGACGGGCCATTCGCCACCGTCATGAAGAACATGACATGAACACGTTGTTCCCTGCCCTCGACCCCATTCCGCTGCCCGCCCCGGTGTGGTTGTTCAAGGGGCTGCACATCCTCACGCTGTCCCTGCATTTCATCGCGGTCGAGATGTTGCTGGGCGGGCTGTTGCTGGCGGTCGTGCTGAATCTCCTCGGACGCGGCGGGGACGGGGAGGTCGCCCGCTGCCGGCGGAACGCGGCGGCCGTGATCGGCCGGCGACTCACCGTGCTCATGACCTATGTCATCAACTTGGGCGTGCCGCCGTTGTTGTTCGCCCAGGTGCTCTACGGTCGCGCGCTCTACACCAGCAGCGTGCTCATTGGCGTTTACTGGATTTCCGTGGTTTTCCTGCTGATGGCCTGTTACTGGCTGCTCTATCGCTTTACCGCGCGCCTGGACGCGGGCCGGTCCGCCTGGTGGGTGGGACTGCCTGCCTGGCTGCTGGCGGGCGGCATCGCGAAGATTCTCTCGACGAACATGACGTTGATGCTCCGGCCGGAGGTCTGGCCGGGCATGTATGCCGCGTCGGGCGCCGGTCTGCACTTGCCGCCGTACGACCCCACGCTGCTGCCGCGGTGGCTGTTCATGATTGGGGGCGGCCTGGTGGTGGGCGGGCTGTGGCTGGTGTGGATTTCCGGCCGCAAAACCCTCGACACCGGGGTGCGCCATTACCTGTGCGGTTTGGGCGGCCGGCTGGCGCTGGTGATGTCCGTGGTGCAGGTGAGCCTCGGCTGGTGGGTGTACCAGTCGCAGCCGGAGCCGGTGCGCGCCGGTCTGACGGTGCTGCCCTTCTATCACCTGGCGGGCTTTGCCTGGCTGGCAGTGGCGGCCCTGCTGGCGGTGATGGGCGGCTGGGCGGGTTTCGCCAAACCGGCCACGCGCGCGGCGGGCTGGGTGGCCGCGCTCGGCGCCTTCCTCTCGCTGGCGACGATGACGATCTACCGCGACGGCATCCGCGACGTCACGCTCGCGGGCAAGGGATTTCATGTTTGGGATCAGCGGGTGGAAACCAACTGGTCAGTGCTGATCCTGTTCCTGGTGCTGTTCGTGATCGGGTTGGGCGCACTGGGCTGGCTGATAAGCGTGATGGCGCGGTCGAAGCCCGTATCGGAGAAGGTGGCCTGATGAGCAAGACAACGAACAACGAGTTGCCGCCGGACGCCGACGCCGTGCCGCGGCGGGCGTTTGTGGGGACGGCGCTGGGCGCGGCGGGCGCGTGTTATGCCGGTGCGATTGCGTATCCGGTTTACCGCTATCTTGCATCGCCAGCCGAACGGGCCGAGGCGGCGGCAGCGGTCACCGAGGTGACGCTCAAAGACGCCCAGAAGCTGCCGACGGGCAGCGTGCTGATGTTCAAGTTCGGCCCGAAGCCGGCGATGCTGATCCATCATGCCGACGGCTCATGGGTGGCGCTGAGCGCGGTCTGCACGCATTTGGGCTGCACCGTCCAGTACCAGACCGAGCGCAACGTCATTCACTGCGCCTGTCACGGCGGCGAATATGATCCGGTGACGGGCAAGAACATCGCCGGGCCGCCGCCGCGGCCGCTGACGCGTTACGTGGCCAAGGTGATGGAGAGCGACGTGGTGGTTTCGAGGAGCTAACACCGCATGAAAGCGCTGGGTTCAATTTACTCGTGGGTGGACGAACGGCTCGGGATCGAAGACCTGATCCAGTTCGCGCGGAAGAAGACCGTGCCGGAACACGCGCATTCGTTCTGGTATTACTGGGGCGGCATTTCGCTGTTCCTCTTTCTGGTGCAGGCGGTGACGGGGGTGTTGCTCCTGATTTATTACCGGCCGGGGCCGGATGCGTTCGAGTCGGCGCGGCAGCTCACCTACGAGATTCATTTCGGCTGGCTGATCCGGTCGGCGCACTCGTGGGCATCGAACCTGATGATTGCGGCGATTTTCGCGCACATGTTCTCGGTGTTTTTCATGAAGGCGTACCGGCAGCCGCGTGAATTCGGCTGGTGGAGCGGCGTGGTGTTGCTGCTGCTGACGATGCTGTTCGGGTTCAGCGGGTATCTGCTGCCGATGAACGAACTGGCCTACTTTGCCACCAAGGTGGGACTGGAGATTCCCAATTCGCTGCCGGTGGTCGGGGCGAAAATCGCCTCGCTGGTGCGGGGCGGGCCGGAGGTGAGCGAGTTCACGGTGCAGCGGTTCTTCGCGCTGCATGTGGTGGTGCTGCCGGCGGTGTTCATCCCGCTGCTGGGATTCCATCTATGGCTGGTGCAGAAGCACGGCAATGCCCTGCCTCCGTCCGAGGAGGCGAAGGCGCCGGGCGCGCGGAAGACGATTCCCTTCTTCCCGAATTTCCTGATGAAGGACCTGGCGATGTGGCTGATCACGCTCAACGTGGTGGCGCTGCTGGCCTCGATGTTCCCGTGGGATCTCGGGTCGTCGGCCGACTCGTTGAAGCCGGCGCCGGCGGGGATTCACCCGGAATGGTATTACATGAGTTCGTTCCAGGTGTTGAAGCTGTTCGGGAACTGGTTTCCCGGGGCGGCGGGTGAGGCCCTCGGCATGGTGATCTTCACGCTGGGGCTGGTGCTGTGGTTTTTTGTTCCGCTTTACGATACGGCCAGCAACGCCGGGCAGCGGGCCCGGGCGGCGACCTACTTTGGGCTGTTCGCCCTGGCGATTCTGGTGGTGACCACGATCTGGGGCTACGCCGCCTTGAAATGACGATTCTCCTCCTGCGAAGCGTATGAACTATCCGTTTTGGGATGTGCCGCACATTGGCAGCGGCTGGGTGATCGGCCTGATTGCCATCTTTCACGTCATGATCTCGCACTTCGCCGTCGGGGGCGGTTTCTACCTGCCGCTGGCGGAGCGGAAGGCGATGCGCGAGGGCCGACAGGACTGGCTTGAAATCCTGCAGGGGCACTCGAAGTTCTTTCTCGTTCTTACCGGCGTATTCGGCGCGGTGTCGGGCGTGGGGATCTGGTTCGCGATTGGTCTGGCGCATCCGGAGGCCACCAGCACGTTGATCCACAACTTCGTTTTCGGGTGGGCCATCGAGTGGGTGTTCTTCATGATCGAGCTGAGCACGGCGGCCGTTTATTACTACACATGGAACCGGGTGCCGAAGGCGCTGCATTTGAAGATCGGCTGGGTCTATGCCGCGTCGTCGCTCTGCACGCTGGTTATCATCAACGGCATCCTGGCGTTCATGCTGACGCCGGGGGATTCCTGGCTGGCGGTGGCGGGCACGGGACATGAGGCAAGCCGGTTCTGGCAGGCCTTTTTCAATCCGACCTACTGGCCGAACCTGTTTATGCGCATGGCGGTCTGCACCTCGCTGGCCGGCATCTGGGCGCTGGTGACCTGCAGCCGGATTGACGGCACGCAGCAGCCCCGCCTCAAGACGCAACTGGTGCGCTGGAGCGCGAAGTGGCTGGTGCCGTCGTTTGTGGCGCTTCCCCTGTTCCTGGCGTGGTATCTGTGGCAGGTGCCGGAATCGCAGCGCGCGCTGCTGTCCTTTGGGATGACGACCATCGGCACCGGGGCCTTCACCCAGGTGACGCGCACGGTGCTGATCATCGTGATGACCTCGGCCACGATCGTGGGGGTGGTTTATTTGTTCGCCTGGCGTTCCCCGCTGGACTTCAGCTTCCCGCATGCGGTGGCCGTGCTGTTGCTCGGGTTGGTGGCCACCGCCTCGGGGGAATACAGCCGTGAAATGCTGCGCAAGCCGTTCGTCATCGGCCGGCACATGTTCTCGAACGGTGTGCGCCAGGGCGACGTGGCGAAGTTCAACGCGGAGGGCTACCTCACCCATTCCCTGTGGGTCACGACGAACACGCCGCCGCTGGTGCAGGGTGAGATTATTTTCCGCGGCCAGTGCCTGGCGTGTCACACCCGCGATGGGTATCGGCCCATGAAGAAATTGCTTGCCGGTCGCGACCGGGAGGCGATCCGCAACCTGCTGGGCATGTTGCACGATTACAAGCCGGACTCGCCCTATCGTGCGTTCATGCCTCCGCTGGTGGGCACCAAGGGCGAAATCGAGGTGCTGGGCGACTATTTGGCCACGCTATCCAAGCGCGTCGGCGAGCCGGGTGCTGCGTCACCCGCCAAGCCGGCGCTCGCGGGTCGCTAGTGTGGGGTCGCAGAATTGCCTGCACATTGGGGCACCGAAGCGCCAGAGGGCTGGCGCACTCCAAGACGCTAGCGCACCCTCCGATGTGCCAGAAAACGCGAAGCGTCTTGGACTGCGGTAGTCCGCTACCGCTTTCCACAGCCGGCGAAAGGTACTGGCAATTCTGAGACACCACACTGGCCTGTTTGAGCGGGCGGCTTGACACCCGTGCCGGGAAACCGGCATTCAAGTGGGGTTGCCGACCAACATGGAAACACGCCACCGCGGATGGGGACTGGTTTGCCGACGCCAGTGCTGGGTGCCGAGCTGGCGTGGTTGGTTGCTCGCGCTCGGAGCCTTTCTGCTCCTCGGCTACACGGGGCTGCATGGCATTTACCCATTTCTTGCGGTGGACACCCGTGTTCCCGGCGGTGTTTTGGTCGTGGAAGGCTGGGCGCCGGATTACGCGCTGGCGGTGGCGGCGCGCGAGTTTCGCGAACACCCCTACCAGCGGCTCTACGTCACCGGCGGTTCACTGGAGCGCGGTGTTCCTCTCTCCGAATACGGGACCTACGCCGACCTCGGTGCCGCGATTGTGCGCCGATTGGGCGTGCGGCCGGAAGACGTGCAGTCGGTGCCCGGTCCCGCGGTTCAGCGGGACCGCACGTACGCTGCGGCGCTGGCCTTGAAACGATGGCTGGCGGATCACGATTTGCGGGCGACCAACTGCCAGGTGATCTCTGTGGGAGCGCACACGCGCCGCACACGCCTGCTCTTCGAGAAGGCGCTGGGCCGGGAGGTGTCCGTCGGTGTCATTGCGGTCGAAGACCAGGACTACGACTCACGCCACTGGTGGCGGTCGAGCCAGGGTTTCCGGGTGGTGAGCGGGGAGTTGCTGGCCTATGGCTACGCGCGGCTTTGGTTTCACCCCCCGGCGGAGTGAACCCTTGACTGTGTCGCGTCCGTGCCGCCATCGCCCAGTTTGGACGCTTGGTTTCCTTGCGCCCGGCGGGTGGAAAAAGATGTCGGTACCGGGCTTCGGCGGCAGAACTGGCGGGAGAATTGCTTATTCCCAAAGCGTCGTTGACACCGTGCTGCGCTCCGGTTAGCGTTTCCCCGGTTCGCAACGCAAAGTTTGAAGACCATGTCGCTTAAAACCATCAGCTTGATCGTCGCCATCCTGGCCAGCATCGGCACGCTGGTTGTGAGCCAGATGCAGGTGGCTGGCAAAATCACCGAACAGAAGAACACGCTGGACCAGACCCAGAAGGATCTCTCCGCGAGCCGGGAGGCGGAAGGCAAGGCCAAGAAGGAGGCCCAGACCACCAAGGCGGAGGCCACGAAGCTGGCCAAGGAGTTGGGCGACACCAAGGACAGCCTGGCTCAGGCCACGTCCCGCGCCACCACCCAGGAGGAACGGGCCAACCGCAACGAGGCGGATCTGAGCGACACGCGCTCGAAACTGACCGATGCCCAACGCGACGTGGCGGCCTGGCAGGCGCTCGGCATCCCGGTGGAACAGGTGCGTACCCGGCTGGCCGAGCTGATCAAGGCCAAAACGGCCATCACGGCGCTGGATGACGAAAAGAAGGTCATGATCCGGCAGATCAATTTTCTGAAGGACCGCCTGGCGATTTACGAAGCCGACAAGGACGCGGTGCCGGACCTGCCGCCGGGGCTGAAGGGCAAGGTGGTGGCGGTGGATCCCAAGTGGGACTTCGTGGTGCTTGACATCGGCGGCAACCAGGGCGTTGTGCCGCGCGGACAACTGCTGGTCAACCGCGACGGCAAGCTGGTCGCCAAGTTGCGCGTGGTCAGCGTGGACGCGGATCGCTCGATCGCGAACGTCATGCCCGAATGGTCACAAGGCCAGGTGATGGCGGGCGACACAGTGTTTCACTGACATGCGGCGGTTCGGTTTCATTGCCATCCGGTGCGCCTTGCTGGCGTGTCTGGCCGTTGCCTGTGGTCTGGGTTGCGGCTGTGCCTCGGGCCGGGACGATGAGAATCTGTCAGAGCGGCCGTGGAATGCCCCGAAAAACTGGGAAAACGGGCTCCCCAGCGGGATGCTGGAAGGCCGCTAGGCCCGGCTCCTCAGACCTGCCGTTCACTTCGCGAACTCCACGCAACGCGTCTCGCGCACCACGGTCACCCGGATTTGCCCCGGGTAGAGGAGTTCATCTTCAATCCGCCGGGCGATGTTCCGGGCGAGCGAATAGGCCTCTTCGTCAGTGATGATTTCCGGCTGCACCAGCACGCGAACTTCCCGGCCCGCCTGCACGGCATAACACTTCTCGACGCCGCTGAAGGAAACCCCGATGTGTTCGAGGTTCTCCAGCCGCTTGAGGTAGGTCGTCATGGACTCGGAACGCGCACCCGGCCGCGAGGCGCTGATGGCGTCGGCGGCGCTGACCAGGTGGCCAATCAGCCCGACATGCTCGACCTCGTCATGGTGGGAGGCGATGCCGTTGACCACCTCCTCGGGTTCTCCATAACGGCGGGCCAGGTCGGCGCCAATGTTGGCGTGACTGCCTTCGACCTCATGGTTGACCGCCTTGCCGATGTCGTGCAAGAGCCCGGCGCGCTTGGTCAGCGTGACGTTTCCGCGCAGTTCCGCGGCCATCATGCCGGCGATCTGGGCCACCTCGATGGAATGGTCGAGGATGTTCTGGGAGTAACTGTGGCGAAAACGGAGGCGGCCAACCAGACGAACGAGGTCCGCGTGCATCGGCGGCAGCCCCAGGCGGAACAGGGCCTCCTCGCCAGCCCGCACGATCGTCTCCTCGATTTCCTGCTTCACCTTGGCGACCACCTCCTCGATTCGGGTCGGGTGGATGCGTCCGTCCACGATGAGGCGTTCCATGGATTGCCGGGCGACCTCGCGTCGCACGGGGTCGAACCCGGAGAGGACGACGGCGTTGGGGGTGTCGTCAATCAGCACGGTGACGCCCGTGGCGGCCTCGAAGGCGCGGATGTTGCGGCCTTCGCGGCCGATGATGCGGCCCTTGATGTCATCGCCGTTGAGCGCGACCGTGGCGGTGGTGGTTTCAAACGTGTGCTCGCCGGCGTAGCGTTGAATGGCGAGGCTGATGATGCGGCGGGCTTCGGTTTCCGCGGAGTTGCGCGCCTCCTCGATCCGGCGCCGCGAAAGGTCCGTGGCATCCCGGAGCGCCTCCCGCTCGACCTGTTGCATCAGCAGGGTGCGGGCCTCGGCCTCCGAGAGGTGCGCGATGTGTTCGAGCTGGTTGCGGACCTCCTGGCGCAGGGCGGCGATTTCCTGTTCGTGGATCTGGAGGGCGGTCCGCTGGCGCTCAAGACCGGACTCGTGTTCCCGCAGGTGTTGTTCGCGATGCACGAAACCCTCGAGTTGCTGATTGACGAGGGTTTCGCGCTGGATCAGCCGCCCTTGGGCGCCGTCGAGTTCGCGCTTCTGCCCAGCAACGCCCGCCTCGACTTCCCGACGCAGCCTGGCCGACTCCTCGACGGCAGTGAGCCGGGCTTCGCGAACGAGGGCTTCCGCCTCACGGCGGGCCGCCTCAAGCGTCGCCTGGCACTGCTGCGCGAGGGCCGCCTTTTCCCGCCAGGCCAGCCAGCGCCAAAGCAAAGTTCCCAAAACCAGGCCGGCCAGCAAGCCCCCGCTCACCTCGGCCCAGTGCATTTCAGCCAGCAAATTCATTTACCAACCGCTCGCGGCCTTTGCCGGAAAGCCACCGCGACGGCGTCAGGATGCAGTTCAGTGTTTGGTCGTGCGGTTCCACTGGGATGGCTGGCAGCACCTGCCAGTCGAACGCCACCCCACAAAGGAGGCCGCCGACGGAAGGGAGCAGCCGGTCGTAAAAGCCCTTGCCGCGACCGAGGCGACGCCCTTCTTGATCGAAGACTAAGCCTGGAACCAACGCCAAGTCCAGTCGGTTTCGCGCGACCAATGGGCAGGCGGGCGCCGGTTCGAGGAGGTCGAAGGCGCCGCGCACCAGATCGCCGGCGGGATTGGTGACCGCGGCGCACACGTAATCCTGGGTGGCCGGTTCAAAGCGGGGCAGGGCGACGAGGCGGCCGCTGGCCAGGGCTTCGTGCAGCAGCGGCCAGAGGTCGAGTTCGTCGGGGCGGGGCGCATAGAACAGGATTCCAGTCGCCCGCTGCCACACGGGATGGGCACGCAAACGGGCCGTGGCCTGGGCCGAAGCCGCCAACCGCTCCGCGGAGGACAAGTTCTTGAGCCGCGTCCGCATCCTCCGGCGCAGGGCGCGCTTTTGTTCTTGGATGGAGAGGTTCATGGCCTGCCGGTGGGGTGGTTGTGACGCCGGCTAACCCTTCTGCCCGCTCGCCGCCGCGCGCATTTGATCGAACTGCGCCCGCCACTTTTCGACGCGTTCCTTGATCTTTTTTTCCACGCCCTGGTCGCTGGGTTCGTAATAACGTCGGGGCGCGCCCAGGTAGTCCTGGGCGACAAAGTGGCCGGGAGCATCGTGGGCGTACTGGTAGTTCTGACCGTGGCCGAGCCGCTCGGCGCCGGCATAATTCGCATCGCGCAGCGCCACCGGTACCGGCAGGGTCCGTCCCGAACGCACGTCTGCCAAGGCCGCCTCGATCGCCAGGTACGCGCTGTTACTCTTGTGGGCGGTGGCGACGTAAACGGTCGCCTCCGCCAGGGGGATGCGCGCCTCTGGCCAGCCGACGAACTCGGCGACCTCGCTGGCCGCCTGGGCGAGCACGAGCGCCATGGGATCCGCCAGCCCGACATCCTCGGCCGCACAGATCAGAATCCGCCGGGCGATAAAGCGCGGGTCCTCGCCCGCGTGAATCATCTTTGCCAGCCAGTAAAGCGCCGCGTCGGGATCGCTGCCGCGCATGGATTTGATGAAGGCCGAAATCGTGTCGTAATGCGCGTCGCCGTCGGCGTCGTAAACCACCGCCTTTCGCTGGATGCTCTGTTCGGCGACGCCGAGGTCGAGGACGATCCGGCCATCGGGACCGGGCGGCGTGGTGCGGGCGGCGATTTCGAGCGCATTAAGGGCCTTGCGACCGTCGCCGTCGGCCATTCTGGCCAGGTGACGGAGCGCGTCTTCCGCGGCCTGGATGGGCAGATGGCCCAGGCCGCGGTCCAAGTCGGCGAGGGCGCGCTGCAGCAAGGCGAGCAACTCGGGTTCGGTGAGCGGTTGCAGCTCAAATATCTGCGAGCGGGATACCAACGGCGAGTTGACGAAGAAGAACGGGTTGTGGGTGGTGGCGCCGATCAGCCGGACGACACCGCTTTCCACATCCGGGAGCAGCACGTCCTGCTGGGCTTTGTTGAAACGGTGGATTTCGTCAATGAACAGAATGGTGAACGCGCCGCCATTGGCGAGGCGATTGGCGGCGGCGGCGAGCTCGCGGCGGAGGTCGGCGACGTTGGATTCGACCCCGCTGAGGCGGACGAAGCGCGAGCGTGTCTGCCGGGCGATGACATGGGCCAGGGAGGTCTTGCCCGTGCCGGGCGGACCAAAGAAAATCAAGGATTGGATGCGATCAGCCTCAATCGCGCGCCGGAGCAGTTGTCCCGGGCCGAGGATGTGCGTCTGGCCGACGAATTCGCTCAAATCGCGCGGGCGCATCCGGGCCGCCAGCGGCGCACCGCGGAGGGCGGTTTCATCGGCGTCCGCCGCCGGGGCGGGGGCGGCGGGCACGGCTTGGAACAGTTCGTCGCCGGACATGGGGGAAGATTACGGGAAAATGGCCTTTGGCCCAAATAAAAACCCCGCCACAATGCCGTGTGTAACCGTTCCTTTGAACGCTAGAAACATGTGGGATCCTGTGGACGGCTTTCGACTTCCAGTCAAGGCCTGTCGGCTACTGTCCAACAGTCAGACCCCGTGATTCGCTGATTTACGGTTCAAGGACTTAGTTTCTAATCACGAGCAATGGCAGGGTAAATCCTGTTCAAAACGCTTTCAAAGAACCGTTCCAACCGACCGCTGTAACTGGGGCCAGTATTCGCCGTTCAAGCCCGCAGACTCAAGCCAAAAAAGTGCAAAAATCGCCGCGCGGAGGCCATGATCGGCGGGGTTTAAGCTTCCGGTCATCCACCGCAAACCGGCCGCCTTTCCGGGTCACCGATGACCGAGCAGCAGCAACGCCAGGTCAATCATGAAGAGGAACACGATCGTGATTTCGAGCACCAACATCCAGCGGTTGTTCCGGTCGTGTTCCAGAATTTCGTAGAGGTTGTCGAGCGTCTCAAGTTTGCGGTCGATTGCGCGATGCCAGTCGGCCAGATGGAAGCGGGCGGCAACCGTGCTATAAATACGGGCCAGGTGCCAGTCACCGAAGAACTTGGTGATGTTGGAGAGCTCGTCGCTGAGCCGGGCGAGGTCCACGCGGATCTCGCGCAGTTCGCGCAGCACCTCGCTCCGCCGCCGGCCGTGCGTGGTGACCAGATCGCGGTAGGCCCGTTCGAGGGCGTCGTCGAGGATGCGGTCGTAGGCTTCCAGCTCGGCCAGTTGGACATTGGCCAGTTCGAGGATGTAAAGCGTCTCCTCGAAATGGCTGGGGTCATCCACAATCAGGGCCGCGTCCCAGTCCACCACCGCAAGGTCGTGCTGGTAATAGGAGAGGTAACGATCGGTGGACTCGTCAGCCTCCTGGCGCGAGAGGTAGCTGGGGTCGGTTTCCTGGGTCAAGACGGAAGCCACCTGGCGCCGGTGTGAGTGCATCCAGCTTTCGGTGCTGACCACGTTGCCGCCGTGATCCCGGAACGGCGCGGCCAGGCAGAAGACGGTGTAGGCTTCTTCGTCTGCCATGCGTCCGACCGGGCGGACGAGGTGGGGCATCAGCTCGGTCCGGATTTGTTCGGCCAGGTCGCGCACCTCGTCCTGCAGCGAGCCATTGTTGAACTGCAGGTCGTGGTAATCCACCAGTTGCTCGAAATGGTTCACGGCGCAGGAGACATGAACGGTGATGCTGATGGCACCGACGGGCATCAGCTTGACCGTGCGCCGGACCTGCATCGGTCCGTGGGGTCCGATCCGCTCCAGCGGCGGCAGCCGGATCATCTGCGGACGGAAGAAGAGCAGGTGGCGCGGACTGCGCTTGCTGGCATCCACGGCGAACTGCGCCACGGGCTGGCCGAGCAGGGTGGGAATGGGATCGCGGCTCAACTCATAGGCCAGATCGTAGGCGAAAACATAAACGACTTCGCCCGTGTAGCGGCTGGCGGAGCCGGATTCAGTGGCGGTTGCCGTGGTTCCCGCAGCGGGCGCGTTCATGACCATGAACCTTACGCCGTGCCGGTCGTGGTGTCCACGTGGCGGGTGGCTTCAGCTCCGGTCCTGCAGCGCCAGCCAGAGGGCGCGAAAATAGCGCATCACGCGCAGCGGGTCGGCGCTGTGCGGAATCTCCGCCATCGCAAACCCGGCGAATCCGATTCCATTGAGCCGGGCGAACAGGTGGCGCCAGGGATATTCTGCGAGGAACAGGTCTCGGAGGTGGACCGTCTGGATCCGCGATTTGACGCGGTCGAAATTGGCGTCGAAGCCATCGCCGGCGAGGTCGGTCTGGTTCGAATTCCAGCAGACACCGACGTTGGGCAGGTCGGCGGCATCCATGATTTTCCGGATGTTCGGCAGGAGGGACGTGCCGTCGCCGTGGACTTCGAGGCGGATTTGCAGGCCGTGCTGGGCGGCGAATTCGCCCACTTCACGCAGCGCGCGACCGATTTGCGCCAGCGTTTGCGCGACCGGCACCTCGGGCGGGAGGCCGTTGGGGCGCACCTTGACTCCACCGGCGCCAACATCACGGGCGAGGAGGAGGTACTCCTTGGTGGCTTCGATGTCGCGCTTGAGCTTCACCGGGTCGGGTGTGTGGTAATCGAACGTGCTGCCCAGACCCACGAGGACCACACCCGAATCCTCGAAGCGGCGTCGCACTTCCTTGCGGGCTTCGGCCGGGAGATCGGTTTCGACCTTGTGGGCATGGGTGGTGCGGAGTTCCACTCCGTCGAACCCGGTTGCCTGGCAGTTTTTGATGATGGTGGCAAGATCCCAGTCCTTGGCCAGTTCGTAGGTCACGAGAGCCAACCGCATCGGGGAACGACTCGCCGGAGCGGGCGACGTGGATTCGGCGGCTTGCAGGCGGGCGGCGACGCCAACTCCGACGGTGGCGGCGCCCGCCGTCAGGGACTTGAGGAAATACCGGCGTGAGCCGGTCCCGGCAGACCCGGCAGCGCTGGCAGAAATCAGGGGCGGCTTCACCGAACCACTTTGGTTTGCATCACGGACGCGGAGTGACGCTCTTGCTCGCAGGCGGCGGCTGGACGGCACCGAGTTGCCGGACCATGTTGGTCATCCAGGCTGCCTGGACCGGGTAAAGCAGAGTCTGATCGATCCGTGCGGCCGTGGTGCGGGCCAGATCGGATCGTTTCGACTTCCGGTAAACCTCGAACTTCGTCAGATAGTACTGGGCGGCCAGCTCCGTCGTCAGTTCGTTCGGGTAGATTCGCTGCTACCTGATCGGCTTCCTCGACCCGGTCATTCAAGGCGGGGGCGGCGGCGTGGCTCATCTGCATGTCCAGGGATCTGGGGTAATCGCGCGCAAGCGGCAGAGTGAGGCGGAACCAAGAGGAGCAAGTCAGCAGTCTGAGGAGCGGCCAGTTTCCCAAACGGTCCGCCAACCGCTCACGGCGGCTCAGGTAGGAACCGCGCTCGTCGTCTTCTTGTCGTCTGCCCATTGGCATGGTTGGCTGGACTCAGTCGTGTGCCGGCCTGCAAATCAGGAATGGATTCTAGCGGATTCGGCGTGGTGCGCGAGCTTTATTCAGCAACGATTCGGCCGCGGTCATCCGGTCTGGCGCGGAACCGGGCCATCCGGTTTGACCAGGCAGGCGGCAACCGGCTCAAAAATTGAAACCCACTGTTGGCGGCAACGACGGGGTTGAAAGGGAGGATCGGTCCTCGATCAGGCTTTGCGCAGGCGGCGGCAGGCGGCGAAACCGACCAACCCCAAGCCGCCCATGAACGTCCAAACGGCAGGTTCCAGTGCGGCGGGACTGTCCACGAGCGTGATGTTGTCCAGCGCGAGTTGGCCGGTTACGAACTGGCGCTGGTGTAGTGCCGCACCGAGGCGTGCCACGCCCCCTCCGAGGCGGCGAAGCACAGCAACGCCAGCGTGAGCAGGACCGCCGACTCCCACGGCGTCCGTGGCAGGGCGGCCAGGTGTTTCACCGGGACGTTGGCCACCAGCAGCATCGGCAACACGAAGGTGAACACCGCCTTGAACCATCCCGGCTGGAAGGCGGCATCCGGCAACCGCGCCAGGTTGAACAAGTTATAGTAGCTCCAGACGATCCCTTGGGCCCGGACGGTCCAGAAACACACCGTCGCCAGCAGGAACATGAGCGAGTAGTGGATCAGAATGCCGGCCGCGCACAGGGGCAGGAAGCCGGCCATCTGCCCGAGGGTCGGCGTCAGGTGGAGTTGTCGCAGCGCATAGGCCATGACCGCCACGCCGGCGGCCGCGTTGGCGAAGGCGCCCAGGTCCACCTGGCGAAAGGAAACGAGGAAGCGCGTATTGGCCGGCAGCAGCAACAGGAAATCGAGCCGGCCGGTGCGCACGTATTCCGAAAGCTGGGTGCAGTTGGAAAGGAACAGGGCCGCGAACACCTGCTGGATGAGCTGACTGGCGCCCAGCAGCAACACGACTTCCCATTTCGACCAGGTGGCGATCCGCTCCGTGTGCCCGTAGATGACGGCGATGAAACTGAGTTGCAGGGCGAACCAGAGCAGCTCCACGAAGATCCAGAGGAGGAAGTTCGCCTTGAAACTCATCTCCCGCACCACCGAGTTGCGCCACAGCGCCGCGCAAATCCGGCCATAGCGACGGAGCGCCGCGAAACCGGGCTCCCTCATGGCAACCGGGGGCGGGGTGCGCGGGGGGAATGTCGAGTCGGAGCTGGAGTTCATGGGTTCAACCGCCCACGGCCGAGTAATGCCGGATGCCCCGCCGCCAGACCAGCCGCGCCAGGACAAACATCACCAGCACCCAGATTACCTGCACCAGCAGGCCGCGCCAGAGGGCCGCGCCGGTGACCCGGCCGAGGTAAACGCTCACCGGAAAGTAAAGCTGGTAGGGGAACGGCGTGAAGTTAAGCGCCTGCGCCAATGCGGGCGGCAGGATGTCCAGCGGGAAGAGGTGCCCGCCGGCAATGTACTCAAAGGCGAACACGATGAAGATGAACGTGGACACTTCGAGCACCCAGAAGGCAAGCAGGGCCATGGTGTAGGACAGCAGAAACTGCAGCAGGGCGGTCAGCAGGGTTGAGCAGGCGAACAGCGCGAAGGTCGGGAGGCTGGCCGGGAGCACGAAGGACTCGTGCTGCGCCAGGAGAAACGTGCCGACCGGCAGCAGCGCCGCGGCCGTGTACACCAGCCGGCCCGCGGCAAACAGGCTCAGCCGGTAGGCCAGGTAGTCCATCGGCTTGAGCAGGATGTGGCTGATCTGCCCGTCTTTGATGTCGGCGGCGATCTGCCAGTCATCCTCCGCCACGGCGGTCAGGGCATCCACGACGGTGGCCAGGAGGTAGTAGGCGGTCATCGCGGCCAGCGAGTAACCAGCCACGTCACCCTTTCCGGGGTTGCTGGCGTAGATGGCCCGCCAGAGGTAAATCGTGGCCATCAGTGGGATGAGCCCGAACGAGGCGCGGAAGAAAAAGTTCACCCGGTAAACGAGTGTGTTCTGGATGCCGACTTGGAGTACATGCCAGTATTTCACAGGACAGCGGAGCACGTCGTCTTAACGGGGGTCCGTGGAAGGCTGAGGTTCGGGATGCACGGTTACGTCCGCGCCCGGGAGGATCGCCTGGACGGTTTGCTCAACCTGCTCGGTCAGTTCATGCGCCGCGTTCAAGGACATGCCGCCTTCCAGGAGAATGTGCAAATCCACAAAGTAATGTGGACCCGACTGGCGGACGCGGACGGCATGGCAATCCATCACCTGGTCCAGCGACTGGACCGCTTCCTGGATGTGCGCGGCCACCCCCGCCGGGGCGGCGTCGAGCAGGGCTTGGATGGTGCGGCGCCCAAGCTGCATGCTGACGGCAATGACAATGACCGCCACGATGAGCGCCGCGACCGCGTCCGCTCGCTTCATGTAGTTGAGGTGAGGGAACCAACCGGCGAGCTTGACCCCCATCAGACCGACGATCACCACGGCGGAACTCCAGATGTCGGTGCTGAAGTGCAGGGCATCGGCTTCGAGCGCCTGGCTGTGGTGCTTGTGGGCCGCCCGGTACAGCATTCGCGAACGGGTCACGTCCACGACGATCGAAACCGCCATCACCAGAAACGTCCAGATCGAGGCATCCACGACGACCCCGTGCGCGGTCAGCCGTTCCATGGCCTCGGAAATGATCCACACGCAGGTGGCCAGCAACAGCAAGGTTTCAACCAGGGCCGACAGATTCTCCGCCTTCCCGTGACCGTAGGCGTGGTTCTGGTCCGCCGGAATGCTCGACACCCGCACCGCGACGAGCGTGACGATGGCGGCCAGCAGGTCCAGGCCGGAGTGAGCCGCTTCGGCGAGGATGCCAAGGCTCCCGCTCATAACGCCGACGCCAATCTTGAGCCCGGTGAGAAGCAACGCCGCCAGCACGGAGTTCAGGGCGGCGTTTCCCTTTTCGATGTCAGCCTTTGGGTCGGTCATGTTGGCGCCAGCCGCGCGGCTTTCGCGGGCACAGCCTGTTCATACCACAATCGGTGGTCGCCTGCCAAACGATCACGCAGGTTTTACGCCCCTCGGCTCGTTTCAGCCCAGGATGCTGCCCGGCAAGATCGGATGGCCGGTGACAAATTCCGGGGCGCCCATCGGGCGGCCACCTTCCCTTTGCAGTTCGAGCACGCGAAGTCCTCCATTACCACAGGCAACGATCAGGCCGTTCCGACCGGTTTGCAGGACTTCGCCGGGGCGTCCAGCCGCCGTCGCCACCACCTCGGCCCGCCGGATCTTCAGCAGGACCGGTTGGGGCTGCGCCGGGAGAAATGTGAATGCGCCGGGCCAGGGCGTGAACGCGCGCAACCGGTTCATCAACGCGGTGGCCGGCAGATTCCAGTCCAATCGTCCGTCCTCCCGGGTGATCTTTCGGGCGTACGTCGTCCCCTGGGCTGATTGCGGCCGGGGAGTGATGCGCCCGGCCACCCAGTCGGGAATCGTTGCGATGAGGAGGCGCGCCCCGAGCATGGCCAGCCGGGTGTGAAGGGTTTCCGCAGTGTCGTCAGCCGTGATCGGTGTGCCGGCCTGCCGAAGGATGTCGCCGGTATCGAGTCCGGCGTCCATCTTCATGACGGTCACGCCGGTTTCTGCGTCGCCGAGGGCGATGGCCCATTGGATCGGCGCCGCCCCGCGATGGCGAGGGAGCAGGGAGGCATGCACATTCAGGCAGCCCCAACGCGGCACTTCCAGGAGGGCGGGTGGCAGAATCTGGCCGTAGGCGGCCACCACCAGCAAATCCGGTTTCAACGAACGGATGTGTTCGATGAAGTCGGGTTGTCGGCAGCGAGGCGGTTGCGATACGGGCAGGTTGCGTTGGTTGGCCAGCACTTTTACCGGCGGTGGCTGGAGCTTCATCTCGCGTCCCTTGGGTCGGTCTGGCTGCGTCACGACGCCCGCGAGGCGGAACCCCGGTTCATCGGCCAGGGCGGCCAGGCTGACGGCGGCCAGTTCGGCCGTGCCGAAGAAGACGATGCGCAGCGGAGACATGGTGTGTTTTCTTGCGCGTGCGGGCTCAGCGCAAGCGTTTTCGCCGGGGCGGGGGCGCGACGGCGCGCGTTGCGACTGGCGGGTGGCGCGGCGGGACAGGGGGACGCACGCTCGGTCCGGAAACGGTGCGGGTGGCGAGCGACGAGGCGCAGACGGCGCAGCGGTACTCGTAGAGTTCGCCCGCCGGGAGCACCAGCAGCAGGCGCTCGCGGACGGGTTGAGGCCGCCGGCACTTCGGGCAGTAGATCTCGCTGGCAGTGAAGGCGCCGAACTGTTGAGGCATGGCGACGACTGGGCGAACAGGCAGGCCGGCGCCGGCCCTAGGCCGGCCCCGTGTCGTCCTTGTGACGCACCGTGATCTGGGCAATCTCGCCGAACAGGACCCTGACCTCCTTGGTCCCGCCGCCCTGCTGGAGCTGGAGGAAGAGTTCGTTCGAGGAAATGCGACTAATGCGCCGGCCGACATATTCCTGTTTGGGGGTGTTGATCACGAGTACGAGGTCCTTTTCCGTTTCCAGCGGCACGATGCGGAAGAAGCCGGAGAACTGCGTTTCGAGAAACCGCCGGTTGAAGGTGTAGTCTCCGCGCTTGAAGATCTTGCGTCCGCCTTTGCCCGCTTCCGGCTTGGCTTCCGCCGTCGCGACCCGCAAGCCACCGCCCGTCGGTGCCGCCGGAATGCCGACGCCCACCTTGCGTGAGGTGGCACCGCCGGGGCTGCCCGCCGCCGGCACGCCGGGGATTGCCGCCGCATCCGCGACCTGACCTTCCGTCTCCGGGGCGGCCTCATGACCCAAGGTCGGCGAGGCGAGGAAGATGAGTGGTCCCAGGAACGGCAGGAGTGCCGAGACGGCACACACCGCACTGACCGGGCGGTTCCGATACCTGCCAATTTCGTAAGCGGCGAAGAGGTTGGCGAGATAGAGCAATACCACCATGCCGAGCCCGAGTGGTGATGCGAACGAACTGAAAAACGTGGTCCGGCCGGCCGGGCGATCAATGCGGGGAACTTCCTTTAAAATAATAGGTTTGGGCTTGGGCCGTGCCGCAGGTGGGATTTCGATGAAGGGATCAACCAACTGCCGGAGCTTTTCGTTCTGAGCCAGAAGCTTGAGCGAGTCCTGATCAAACTTGCCCCAGTTCACCCGGTGGGAGAAACCGCCGGTGTCGAGGTTGAAAACCACGCCGTTTTCGTCCCAGGAAGAGGGGGTTCCTTTGATGTGAGAATCGTCCAGCAGCTTGAAATCGTCGGCCAGTGCGAGCGCCAGGAACTGGCCGGCCAGAACCAGGATCAGCCAGGGATTTTGAATTCTGCGCATGTCGCGGGATGCCATATCAGATCGTTCCATTCAAAGGAAGCAATTTCAACGCCGATTCCCCGCCGATTCTCCGCCTCGCGTGATGGTGGCCGGTTGGCGTTGGCGACGTGGTCGCCATCGGCACGCTGGCCGGCTGGGTCGTCAATCCGCCGTGACTTCGCCCAGCCCGTCCACCAGATCCTCGACGATCCAGTTCGGCCGGCGCGACGTGAGCGCATCCGCCGTGGCGCCGTGCTGCCAGACGCCGAAACGGAGCGCCGTCAGCAGGTCCGTTTGCAGGGCTGGTTGCGCCAGCAAACCGCCAAGATATCCCGCCAGCGCGTCCCCGCTGCCTCCCTGGGCGAGCCCAGGATTGCCGGAGGGGTTGATGAACACCGGGCCTTCCCGACCGCCGATGGCGGTGTGCCGGCCCTTCAGCACAATCCAATCGGCGCCATACACGCGTGCCAGCTCGCGCAGGGCACCGCATCGGTCCGCCTCCACCTCGGCTGTGGATGCGCGCAGGAGTCGGGCCGCCTCCCCCGGGTGGGGCGTGAGGATGCGTTGGCCGGGGGACGAACTCTCCGTGCGCTGGAGCCAGCCGAGCGCGCTGGCATCGCACAAAATCGGGAACCGCGCCTCGCGCCACCACCACTGCGCCGCATGGCTCAACCCGCCTGGCAGCTCCGGGTCGGCCAGCCCCGGGCCGACGACCATCGCGGTGGCGTTCTCGGGCCAGCGCGTGGCCGGCTGCCACGGGTGGACCATGACGGCCTGGAGTTGGGCGGCAACAGGCACATAGACCGCCTCTGGGGTGAACACTGAGATCAGTCCTGGCCGGGCGCGTTGGGCGCCGCGGGCGGCGAGAACTGCGGCGCCGTGAAAACCCAGGCTGCCGGCCAGGATGATGAGGTGGCCGAAGGTTCCTTTGTGGCCATCGGCTGGCCGGGGCGGCGGGTAGTCGCGAAAATCCACGGGCAAGGTCCATTGCAGATCACCTGAAACCGGGCAGGGAACCAAACCGACATCCGTCATGACCTCCAGTCGGCCGACCAACGGTGCGGCTTGGGTTGCCAGCAGTCCGGTCTTCGGCGCGCCCACCGTGAGGGTCCATTGCGCCTGGATGGCAGCGCCCACGGCTTCCCCGGTGTCGGCGTTCAAGCCAGACGGCACATCCACGGCGAGCACCGGTTGGCCGGCGCGGTTGACCGTTCCGACGAATGCCGCCCAGGCCGCGGTGAGTGGCCGTTTGAGGCCGATGCCAAACAAGCCATCCACGACCAGGGCCGGCCGTCGTTCCAGCGCGGCTTCGAGTTCGGGCTGGCGCGCCACCGGGTCGCCGAGTTCGAGAAGCTCAATCCGGCGGTCCGCCAGATGCGGCGCGATCGCGGCGGCATCCTGGCCGTTGTGGCCCGGGCCGGACAGCACCAGCACGCTGTCGCCCTCCCGGGTCAGCGCGCGCACACGGCGGGCAAGCTGCCCACCGACCCGGGCGATGACCTCGGCGACGGAACGCCCCGCGGCCCAAGTGGCAGCTTCCCACTGGCACATCTGGGCAACGCTGAGGACAGGGACGGGCATGGTGAATGGCAGGCCAACGACGACCTGCAGTTATTAGACAATTCTAACTCAGTTTACAGTCACTGACAACGCAATCATGGTATTGTCCTGGCGGCGTTTCCTGTATGGGGCCAGGGGGTGATGCGGATGATTTGTTCCCTCGGGCATGGTTGGGTATTCTTTGGCGATGCCGAAATGGATCAAGCTGCTCGGCGGGCTCGCCCTGCTGCCGGTGGCGCTGGGGGTGACGCGTGCGTTGGGCCGGGTGCTGGCGGTGAGCTGGCGGGCGGAGGCGGTCTGGCTGGCGACCCTGGCCGGGGCGGCGCTCTGGCTGGCGGTGCTCTGGCTGTTGCCGAAGCCCACGCGGCTTTACGTCTTCGGGCACGAGCTGACCCACGCGCTGTGGGCCTGGGCCTTTGGCGCCGAGGTCAAAGGCTTGAAGGCGGGCGCGCGTGGCGGCCAGGTCAGCGTGAGCCGGAGCAACTTCCTGGTGACCCTGGCACCCTACTTTTTTCCGGTGTACGCGCTCCTGGTCGTGGCCGGGTTTGTCTTGGGGGACCTGGTCTGGGACTGGCGGGGCTATGTGGTGTGGTTTCACCTGCTCTTGGGGGCCGCGTATGCCTTTCACGTGACGTTCACGGTGGAGGCCCTCCAGGTTTCACAGAGCGACCTGGCGAGCCAGGGCTATTTTTTTTCGATCGTCGTGATCTGGCTTGGGAATGGATTGGGCCTGCTCGTGGGCGCGGCGTTGTTGACGGCGCAGGTTGGGGTGCTGACCGCAATGGACTGGGCCTGGGAGGACACGGGGCGGGTGCTTCATGCGCTGAGCCGGCTTTTCTAACCCGGCTGCCGTGAGGGGCGGCTGGGTGCAAAACGGCATGATGCCTGCTTAAATCCACCAGAACACTCGCTTTCGAGCCCGGTCAAATCGATCGCAGGAACGGACTCGGCGGATCGGCGCGGTGCGATGGTGTCTGCGTTTGACATGGACCTGACAGCCGATACCATGCGGTGAAGAACAGACGGTGCACGGCGAACCCCCATTGACGCGGGGAAAAGGTAACTTGTGGCTGCAAGAGACGATTATTTGTTGGATGGCTTGATCGAGATGGGCTACGTGACCAACGAGCAGTTGGGGCCCATCCGGGCGGAGGCGGACGCCACCGGGGAAGGCGTGGTGGACACGCTGGTGGCGAAGAACATCCTGTCGCCGACCATTGTGGCCCAGGCCAAGGCCACGCACTTCGGCGCGGAATTTGTCAACCTTGCCGAAACGCGCCTCGCGGACGACGTCATCGCCGCCGTGCGCCGCGACGTGGCCAAGCGCTTCAACGTCGTGCCTGTTCGCAAGGAAGCCAACGGCGTCGTCGTGGCCATGACGGATCCCTCCGACCTGGACGCGTTGGATGGCCTGCAGCACGCGCTCAACACCGACATCATCCCCGCCGTGGCTACGCGGGAGGACATCGAGTCGGCGATTTCCAAGTATTACGGCGGTGCCAAGGACGACTCGGTGAGCAAAATGCTCCAGGACATCACCGAGGGCGAGGTCGAGGTCACCAAGACGGAGGCGGGGGAAATGGACGATGGCTCGGCGGTGGACGCCGATGCCCCGATCATCAAGCTGGTGAACCAGCTCATCGTGGACGCCTTCAAGATGCGGGCCTCGGACATCCATCTGGAGCCGCTGGCCAAACGGTTCCGCATCCGTTACCGGATTGACGGCATGCTGCATGAGATGAAAAGCCCGCCGAAGCGGCTGCAGCCTTCCATCCTCAGCCGGTTGAAAATCCAGTCCAACATGTCCATCGCGGAACGGCGCATTCCGCAGGACGGGCGCATCCAGGCGCAGGTAGGGGGCAAGTTGATTGACCTGCGCGTCTCCTGCCTGCCGACGACGCACGGCGAAAGCATCGTCATGCGTATTCTCGACAAGGAAGGCCTGAAGCTGGGCCTCCCCGAGCTGGGCTTCCTCAGCGACGACCAGCAGACCTTTGAACGGTTGATCGGCCTTCCCGACGGGATTCTGCTCATCACCGGGCCCACCGGTTCGGGCAAGACGACGACGCTCTACGCGGTGCTGAATTTCATCAACCGCCCGGACCGCAAGATCATCACCGTCGAGGACCCGGTCGAGTATGTCTTGTCCGGCATCAACCAGGTGCACGTGAACGACGCGGTGGGGCTGACGTTTGCCGCCGCCCTGCGGGCCATGTTGCGGCAGGCGCCGAACGTGATCATGCTGGGTGAGATTCGCGACATGGAAACGGCCACGATCGCCATCAACGCGTCCCTCACCGGCCACCTCGTGTTCTCGACGCTGCACACGAATGACGCGCCCAGCGCGGTCACCCGCCTCATTGACATCGGGGTCAAACCCTTCCTGGTGGCCTCGTCCGCCCGCTGCCTCATGGCCCAGCGGTTGGTGCGCAAGGTTTGCAAGCGTTGCACGGCGCCTTACACGCCCACCGAACACGAGTTGAAGGCGCTCGGCATTGACGCCGCCAAGGCCGCGGCGGCCACCTTCAAGAAGGGAAAGGGCTGCAATGATTGCAACAACACCGGCAGCCGCGGCCGGTTCGGCATTTTCGAGATCTTTGTCATCGAGGACGAGACGCGCAAACTCATCTACCAGAAGGTGTCGTCCACGGTCTTGCGCGCCCGGGCGCGCGAGCTGGGCATGCGCACATTGCGCGAGGACGGCACCCGCAAGGTGCTGGCCGGCCTGACCACGCCGGAGGAGGTCATCCGCGCCACGGTCATGGACTTGGCTTGACCCGGCCCGAACTGTCATGCGCGTTCCCTTCCACTCCCCACCGGGCTTCTCCCGTCCGCCTCCGCATCCCGTCCGCAACCTGCCGGCGCGGGGGCGCCGGGCTTTGTCCTCTCATTGATCTATGTCCTATTCCATGTCTGATTTGTTGCAGTTGGTGGTTCAAGAGAACGCGGCCGACCTGCATTTGCGCGTGGGGATTCCCCCGGTCATCCGTCTGCATGGCATCCTGAACCGTGTCGATGGCCCGCCGCTTCGCCCCGAGGACACCGAGGAACTGATGCGGACGATCACCTCCGAGGACAACATCCAGCATGTGCGCGAGCGCGGCGGCGCGGACTTTGGCTTCGCGTTCGGCGAGCT
Source organism: Verrucomicrobiota bacterium (assembly GCA_050012855.1). Lineage (GTDB taxonomy): Bacteria > Verrucomicrobiota > Verrucomicrobiia > Limisphaerales > J093 > JAJXZJ01. The sequence continues at coordinate 92,991 of JBEKGJ010000006.1, forward strand.
GGCGCGGTTCCGCGTCAGCGTGTTCAAGGAGAGGGGAAATTTCGGCGTGGTGGCCCGGCAGATTCCCACCAAGTTGCTGACGCTCGAGGAACTCGGCATCCCCCCCTCGGTGCGCGATCTGCTCTACAAGCCGCGCGGTCTTGTGCTGGTCACCGGCCCCACCGGTTCGGGCAAGACCACCTCGCTGGCCTCGATGATCAACATCATCAACGAGGAGCGCGACGATGCCCACATCATCACGATCGAGGACCCGATCGAGTACTACCACAAGCACAAGAAATCCGTGGTCACCCAGCGCGAGGTGAACGTGGACGTGCCGAACTTCGCCGAAGCCATCCGCCGCGCGTTGCGCCAGGACCCGGACGTGATCCTCGTCGGCGAGTTGCGCGACCTCGAGACGATGGACGCCGCGATCACAGCGGCCGAGACCGGGCATCTGGTCTTTGGCACGTTGCACACCACCGGTGCCGCGAAGACGATTGACCGTATCGTCAACGCCTTCCCCACCACCCAGCAGGAGCAGATCCGCATCCAGCTTTCGACGGTGTTGCAGGCGGTGATCTCCCAGTTGCTCCTGCCGCGCTGTGACAAGCCCGGTCGGGTGGCCATCTTCGAAATCATGATCAACACGCCGTCCATCGCCGCGCTCATTCGCGACAACAAGACCTTCCGCATCCAGTCGGACATCCAGACCGGGGCCAAATACGGCATGGTGACGTTGGACGGGTTCCTGGTCGAGAAATGGCAGCAAGGGTTTATTTCACGGGAGGAAGTCATCACCAAGTCGCAGGATCCGACCACCGTCATGCAGAAGCTGCAGGAAATCGAATCGAGCCAGGCCCTCGAGGGCGAAGAAGGAAAGCGCTGAGCTATGGCCGACCTCTCCGCTCAACCCCTTCTCGCCCTCCTCCGCGAACGGGGGATGATTGACGACATGCAGATCGAGGAGGTCGTCGCCGAACACACCCGCAGCGGCCGGCCGGTCAACCAAATCCTCGTTGATTACGGCCTGATCGACAGCGACACCCAACTCCAGATCATGGCTGAGCACCTCGGCTCCGAGGTGGTCCAGATCAACGAACTGGACCTGACGCCCGAGGTGATCGCAGCCATCCCGGCGTCACTTGCCCGCAGCGTCCAGTGCCTGCCGGTCGGGTTCAACGGCAACACCGTCCGCGTCGCGCTGGTGGACCCGATGAATCCGTCGGTGATCGATGAGATTGGGTTCGGCAGCGGCAGGGACATCCAGGTGGTCGTGGCCGACCCACAGCAGGTCGAGAAGTTCATTCAGAAATTTTACGCCGCGGAATCGGGCGGGGTCGGTGACCTGTTGCAGCAGCTCGGGGCGGACGAGGACTTCGCCCGCGAGATGGCCGAGGTTTCCGCCGGTGGGACGATTGACATCAACACTCTGGCCAACGAGGCGCCCATCATCAAGTTCGTGAACCTCGTCCTGTTCCAGGCTGTGCAGGACCGGGCGAGCGACATCCATTTCGAGCCCTTCGAGGACGAATTCAAGATTCGTTACCGGGTGGATGGCGCGCTTTACGAAATGTCGCCGCCGCCCAAGCATCTGGCCCTGCCGGTGATCTCCCGCCTCAAGGTCATGGCCAATCTCGATATTTCCGAGCGCCGTCTGCCGCAGGACGGCCGCATCTCGGTCATGATCGCCGGCCGCGAGGTGGACCTGCGTGTCTCCACCCTCCCCACGCAGTTCGGTGAATCGGTCGTGTTGCGCGTGCTCGACCGCTCCGCCCTCCAGCTCGAGATCGAAAACCTCGGCTTCCCGAAGTTCATCTACGACCTCGTGGTCGAGCTGATCCAGCAGCCCAACGGCATTTTCGTCGTCACCGGGCCGACCGGTTGCGGCAAGACGACCACGCTTTACTCGTGCCTCCGCCGCGTGAACACGATTGACTCGAAGCTGCTCACGGTGGAAGACCCGGTCGAGTTCGACATCGAGGGCATCATGCAGGTGCCCGTCAACGAGGGGCTGGGGATGACCTTCGCGCGCGCCCTGCGTTCGTTTTTGCGCCAGGACCCGGACATCATCATGCTGGGGGAAATGCGCGACCTTGAAACCTCCCAGGTGGCCATCCAGGCATCGTTGACCGGCCACTTGGTGCTGACCACGCTGCACACCAACGACGCCCCCGGCGCGGTCACGCGCCTCGTGGATATGGGTGTGGAACCCTTCCTGATTTCCTCGACGATGCTGGCGGTGCTGGCGCAACGGCTTGTCCGCACCACCTGCAAACGCTGCCGGACACCCTTCGAGCCCACCGAGTCTCAACTGGCCCAGCTCAACCTCTCCCCGCACGACGTGGGCGACAAGGTCTTCTACTACGGACGCGGCTGCAAGGAGTGCAACGACACCGGCTACCACGGCCGGAAGGGCATCTTCGAATTGCTGCCGATCTCGGACCCCGTCCGGGTGCTCATCAATGAGCGCGCCCCCACCGTGGTCATCCGCCAGAAGGCCGTCGAGCACGGGATGGTGCCGCTGCGGGACGATGGCCTGCGCTGCATTTTCGACGGGGACACGACGATCGAGGAAGTTTTGCGTTACACCTAGGAGGAGTTGCTTATGCCGAAGTTCAACTACGTGGCCATGGATTCCCGTGGCAAGGAAACGAAGGGGACGCTCGAAGTCACCAGCCAGAACGAGGCCATCAGCCGGTTGAAGGAAATGGGCTTCTTCCCGACCAAGGTGGTCGAAGCGGAGAAGGTCAAGGAAAAGCCGGCCAAAAAGGCCAAGGGCAAGGGGACGCCCGCCCCGGGCGAACGGAAGCGGTCCAAGAGCATCAACATCAAGATCCCCTTCCTCGGCGGCAAGGTGAAACCCAAGGTCATGTGCGCCTTCACCCGCCAGTTGGCGACCCTCGTGGACGCCGGCCTGCCGCTGCTGCGGGGCATGCGGGTGCTCGAGCGACAGGAGAACAACCCGGTGCTGCGCGAGGTCATCGGTGAAATCGGCACGGCCATCGAAGGTGGCAGCACCTTCTCTGAGGCCCTGGCCCAGCATCCCAAGATCTTCAACCGGCTTTACATCAACATGGTCAAGGCGGGCGAGCTGGGTGGCGTGCTCGAGGTGGTCTTGAACCGCCTGGCCGAGTTCATGGAGAAGGCCGAAAAGATCAAGGGCAAGGTCAAGGCCGCCATGTTTTACCCGGCGGCGGTGCTCATTGTTGCGACCGTCATTCTCGGCGTGCTGATGGTGTTCGTGGTGCCGCGCTTCGAGCTCATCTTCAAAGACATGCTCGAGGGCAAGCCGTTGCCGGGATTCACCCTGATGGTCCTCCAGATCGCCAACATCATCAAAAGCAAGACCATCCTGATTGGCGACGAACGCCCGGCCTGGATCGTTTCCTCGATCCCTGACTGGATGCCCGTTCCCGGGCCGGTGATCTTCGGCGTGATCACTTTTGTCATCGTCCTGAAACTCCTCTTGAAGACGAAGAAGGGCCGGTGGGTGTTCGACAAGTTCAAACTCAACATGCCCGTGCTGGGACCAGTCATCACCAAGGTGGCCATCGCCCGGTTCTCCCGCACCTTGGGGACACTCGTGAGCAGCGGTGTGCCGATCCTCCAGGCGCTCATGATCGTCAAGGAAACCAGCGGCAACGTCATCGTCAGCGATGCCGTCTCCAAGGTCCATGAAAGCGTCAAGGAGGGCGAAACCATCACGGCCCCGCTCGATGCCTCGAACGTGTTTCCTCCCATGGTCATCAGCATGGTGGACGTCGGCGAGCAGACCGGCGCCCTGCCGGAGATGTTGATGAAGATCGCGGACACCTACGAGGACGAGGTGGACAACGCCGTCTCGGCCATGACCTCGCTGCTCGAACCGATCATGATCGTCTTCCTGGCCGTGATCGTGGGCAGCATCGTCATCGCGTTGTTCCTGCCGTTGATCACCTTGATCGAACAACTGGGTGGTGACGAGGGCGACAAGGCGAAGGGGCTCGCGGACTAACCCCGCGCCGGTGCTTTAAATTAACCGCCACCGGCTCCCGGGCCGGTGGCGGTCGGCCCCCATCTAAAAGGGTTCTTACAATTGACAACCGGAGGAGGCGTCACACCACTGGCCCTGGCACCGCGCTGCCCCAGTTGAGCACTGTCACGGTGTATCGCTGACGGTAGCTGGTGTGCGTCTTGTTCAGGGACAACCGCTTCAATCCCCCCGCGGTGACTTCGGTCAAGAGTTCGTTGGCGTCGTTGTCGGCCAAGGCGAAGCGGACGAGACTGAGGATTTCATTGCCCCAAGCCCCATCCAAGCAGCCAATGATTGTCGATTGTGAGAACCGACCCCTTCACAGAAATCAGAAGTTCTCTTCTGAGCCAACCCAACGAATAATTGATCGAGAGAACTTCTCAAAACCCGCAGCAACAACAATTGCTCCAACTGCTATTACAAGAAAACCGTTTAAAATAAAAACCCAACCAGAAGTGCTACCTGACTGCAATTCGGAAATGCCGATGTCCGCAAGATATTGACCGCCTAGCCCAATAGCTGCTACGGTGCCAGCGAAGAGTGCAATATTGAAAACAGATCGTCTAAGCCTGATTTTGCTTGTTAGTTCAGCTATGTAATGATACATCTCTCGCTTAACAATTCGTGCTGTATATGTGGCAACAAGATGTCGATAGAATGCCCTTCCATATTTTTCATCATCGTAGATTCCGTAAAACTGATCGTTGGCACCGAAAAACTCTTGACGAGTGTCCATTGGATCAATGAAAGCATTTGGGAAAACACCTTGCGTAACAGGGACCCGCCGTTCTTTGACGGGACCGAGAATATCGTAGGCTTTCTTGCTCGCAAAGCTTCGGAGGAGCATTCGTTTCGTTGAATCAAATAGATTGTGGACATCCAACTTCCTTGAAGTTGTGCGAAGCCATTCATCATATTGGTTTCTTAAATCAGCGAGGGTGAGTATCCGACCTCTTGCGTCTTCGACAGTTGGTTTTGCTGAACGACCTTCAGGCCAAAGAATAGATTTTCCTTCCTCTGTAATAAAGCCATAGTCAGAGACAACAAGATCGTATTGTCCTGAACGTGACAATATATCAAGTTTCTCAAGTGTTCGCCTGTTGATTTGCCAAAAAGATGCTGTTCCAGGTTGAGGTTCCAATTCAATATCAAGGTAGTCAACTTGTGGTACGATCGTTATTCCGAAATCTGACGTTATTAGTCCCTTGATGATTTCGGCAAGACGCTTGTTCATTGCGAGATCATCATCAATAATCAAAACACGAAATAGATAGTTAGAACTTTTCATCGTGGTTGTCCTTTTCTTTGTGCCCGCTTGCGGCTAACGTCTGGCGTGGTTACGCAGTACCGCCACGGGACATTGCGAACGACAGCTTCAATACCTGCACCGTGGCGATATTGAGCCTGATAGGAATTTGCTTTTTACCGCGCCGTCGGTTTTTGACGCTGCGCGGGTGGGGGAGAATTGGTTTTCTCTCGCATTCACTTCGGTTCGCATACTCCCAGACGGAAACCAGGCGTCAAGCGTGAAGTTTCGGCGTTTTTCGACGTTTTTGGGCCATCGCGTGGCCGCTGGGGCGCGGTTTTGGCTCAACGCGCTGCCGACGTGGCACGCTGGGAGCGCGGCCGGAGGCGTTTCTGCCCTGGCCGAGCCGCGAACGGGCGGCCACCGGGCAAAACGGCCGCGTTTGAGACCGCCATTCTCAATCCGTGAGCACGTTTTCGTGGTCGGGCATCGGGTCGACCTCGTCGCAAGGCTCGTGGGTGCAGGGCCTTGGAGCGCCCGGCGGGGAAACGCCGGCATGCGGGTCGTGCCAGGCCCCGAGGTGGCGCAGAATCTTCTCCGTGACGGGGTCGGTCCGTAGTATCGTGCTTTTTGCGACTGAGGTCTTGATTTTGGCATGTTGCCACGGACCGGGCTGCGTGTCGCGGACAGGTCAGGCCGGCTCAGAGGATCCCATTTCAGTGCCCGTGCCCCGTGTCGGCCGCTCGATCTTGGGTTCAGGCCTCACGCTGTACCGGGATCCGCAGAATTCTCGCGCTTGCCCTTGACAAGTCGGCTCCCAACGTGTAAATACATTGTAATGACTTTGCATGGACGAATGATTTACACCGGGATTGGTCATGGACTTTGATTGGAACAATCCAGCCTTCGAGCTTGGGCAGCCGTTGAGTGCCCAAGACATCGAAGGATCGTTCGAGGATCCGTTTGCCGTGCGATTGCTGCCGGACTCGGCGCGGTTTGGAGTTCAGGCGCGCTTTTTCAACTTCGGGCGATCGGCTTCCGGCACCGGCATTTTCAGCCTCTATCGGGCGAATGGCCGGATGAACCGGGTCATCTTTGCGCGGCCCTTCACGCCCGAGGAGCAGTTCTTTTATCAGCGGAAAGTCACGCAGATGCTGGCACAATGAAGGAAACCTTCCATGACCCGCGACGATTGAACGCGGCCTGACTCCCGGCGTATGAACGTGATTACAAGCTGGGACGAGGTGCCGCTGTTCGACCGCGAAGAGGCGGAGGCGGCCTACTGGGCGGAGACGCAGATTGACCTGCGGCTCATGGAGGCGGCGGTCGCCGCCAGCACCGAGAGCGCCGAGTCGGTCACGATCACGCTGCGGATTGACCCGCGCATGCTCGCCCGGATCAAGCGCCTGGCCCGGTCGCGGTATCTCAATTACCAGAGCATGATCAAGCAATGGCTGAGCGAGCGGATGGAGCAGGAGATGTGGGACCGCGAGCGGCGGGATCCGCGCGACCAGCGCAATGTGGCATGACGATTGCAGCAAAGCAGACCTGGCAACGATGAACATGACGATCTTTCACTCCAACGACGGTGCCCCCGCAAGCGGGACGGCGTTCTCGTTGATTGAACTCCTCACGGTGATTTCGATCATCGGACTGCTCATGGCGCTGGGCGTCGGCATGGCCGGCGTCGCAGGCCGGAAAGGCAGGGAAGCCAACGTCCGGGCCGAACGCGACCAGCTCGTGACGGCCATCGAGGCCTATCACGTTGACTTCAACCAGTATCCGCCCGACAACAACAACGGCCTGACCAACGTCAATCCCGGCTTGAACCAGCTCTTTTACGAGCTCTCCGGCAGCTACTCCAGCAATCAAGGACGCTTTTACCAGCCGGCGGATCTCTCGGGAACGGTTACGAGCACCGCCCTGACCGCCGCGTTCCGGACGCAGGGCATCGTGAACTCGGCGGTGGCTCCCGAGCGGCCCAAGTCCTATCTGAACAACTTGAAACCGAAGCAGCACGTCCTCCTGACCTTGACCGGCGGTTCGGTCGTGGATGTCCTGCGCGTCTCCGCCGTTGACTGGCCGTCGGCGTCCGTTGCTCGTTCGCCGTTGAACGGACTGGTCAACTCCTCCCTGCTGGCCATCAATCCCTGGCAATACGTCTCGACGAAGCCGACCAACAATCCGTCGGGGTTTGATCTCTGGGCCATGCTTCCGTGGGGCAACACCAACCGCATCATCGGCAACTGGAAGGAATGATTATGACCCGTTCCCTCGTTTTCCCTGAGCCCCAGCGCCTGCCCGTGGCCTGGCAGCCGGCCATTTGGTGGCCGCGGCTCAACCGCCCGTCCCGTTCCGGCTGCCGCGCCCTGCGTCGTGCCACCCCGTTTTTGAACTGCCCGGCCGCCACCCTGAAACCGTCTCTCTTTATGAACCGAGTCCAACCCAATTCCACGACCCTACGTCAGCGGGGCTTCACGCTCATCGAGTTGCTGACCGTGATCTCCATCATCGGCATTCTTGCGGGGTTGTTGATGCCCGCCATCTCCGCCGCCAAGACCAAGGCCCTAGTCGCCGTGGCGAAACAGGAAATGACCACCATCGTCGGCGCCGTCAATTCTTATCAGGCCGCCTACGGCCGGATGCCGGCCTCGGCCAACGCCCGGGCTTCCCTGAGCGACGCCGCGCCCGATTTCACCTGGGGCACAGTGCAGAATTCCGGCAAGGGGCTGGCGCCGACGCTGCTGAATCAGCGTGGTAGCGCGCCGTTCGTGGGCAATTTGGCATCGGGTAGCTGGCAGGCCAACAACTCCGAGCTGGTTACCATCCTCAATGACATCATTGTGGACCTGCAAGGCAACCCGACCGCCAACTACAACCACAACCTCAATCCACAGCAGACCAAATTCCTCGACGGCTTCAAGAGCGTGAACTGGTTGCGGAATCCCAGCGGCGCCGGCGCGGGCATCGGCAAGCCCCGGGGCATCGGCCCGGACAATGTCCTGCGCGATCCGTGGGGCGATCCCTACATCATCAGCCTGGATTTGAATTACGACGGCAAATGCCGGGATGCATTCTACTGTCAGGCGGCGGTTTCCCGGCAGCCCAACAGCGGCACGCTGGGCTACAACGGCCTACGCCAGTCGGTTCCGGCCAATCCCAACAGTTACGAGTCTTCCACCCCGGTCATGGTTTGGTCCCTGGGGCCGGATGGTCAGGCCAGCACGGGCCTCTCGGCAAACGTGGGCGTCAACAAGGACAACATCCTGAGCTGGAAATAGGGAGGCGATCATGCGAACCGCGAACACACGCGACCCGATGAGGCGAACGCAGGCGACGGCCGGCGGTGCGTTCCGGCGCGGTCAGGCGGCGGTTCGAGGCGGGCTCGCCCCCCGGCGGCGGGCGTTCACGCTGATGGAGTTGTTGGTGGTCATCGGCATCATGGGCATCCTGGCCTCCATCGCTGTGCCGTCAATCCGGAGCATGATGGCGAGCAACACGATCTCCTCGGGCAGCCGGCAGATTCTGGATGACCTCGCTTACGCCCGGCGACTGGCGATCAGCGGTCGTCGGGTTGTCTATGTGGTGTTCGCGACGCCGGGGGGCGTAACCCCGCGGCAGTTCGCCAACATCCGGCAGGCCACGACCCTTTCGGCCGACCAGATTCGCCGCCAGCTCCAGCAGTTGACCAATCTGGTAAACGGCCAGTTCACGGCCTATGCCCTGTTCGCGCGCCACGTGGTGGGGGATCAACCCGGCCAGCAGACCTGGCGGTATCTCACCGACTGGAAGCAACTGCCCGAGGGCATGTTTTTCACGACGAACAAATTCATTGATCTCGGCAGCGACAAGGCGTGGCTGGCGGTGGCCAACGTCCAACCGGACACGAACCGGCCGCTGCCCTACGCGTTGTTTCCTTTTCCGGCCACCACCAGCCCGACCGCGCGCGTTCCCTATATCGCGTTCGACTCGAGCGGCCGGGCCTTCTACGAAAACGGCCTCACCCCGCTTCGGCCGGGCGAATCGGTTTCGCTCTCCCGCGGCAGCATCTTTTACACCCGTGACAACCTGGGCCGCTACACCGTGGGCAGCCCCCCGGACATCGTGGCGACCGCCACCAACAAACTGCTGGTGCGGATCAACTGGCTGACGGGTCGTGCGGCCATGCAACAATGAACTTTTCCCCGCCATCCCGGTCGTGGTCGCGCCGTCGCCAGCGCGCCTTCACGATGGTCGAAATTGCCATCTCGATCGCCATCGTGGGCTTCGCGCTGGTCGCCATCATCGGGGTCCTCCCCACGGGCGTGAATGTCCAGAAGCAGAACCGGGAGGAAACCATCATCAATCAGGACGGCTCGGTCTGGCTGGAGGCGATTCGCAGTGGGGCGACCGGCCTGGATTACCTGACCAACTACGTTGACTGGATTCAGGTCCGGAGCCAGTCCGGCTCCACTTTTGCCAACTATACCTACGACTACAAGCAGGGGTACCGGAACGGCCGCGACATTATTGGCCTGCTGTCGCTGCCCAAGGTCCTGCCCGAGGCCCGCTCCCAAAATCAATGGTGGACCAACACGGTGCAGGCGTTTGTGCGAGGCATGAGCGGACCCGCATCGGACAAAGCGCCGCACAACGACTTCGCGTTCTGGTACCGCCTCACCGTGGAGGTGGTGCCGTTCAACGCCGCGCCGGGCATGATCACCAACCTCGCGGGAGTGAGCGGGAATCTTGACACCCTCATCAGCCGCACCAACCTCCTTAACCGCACCCTCAATCTCGGCAACAATCTTTACGACCTGCGCCTCACGTTCGACTGGCCCGTGTACCTGAACCAAAGCGGGGTGCGCGTGGGGGCCAACCGCAAGGTCTTCCGCACGCTGGTCAGCGGCAGCCTGGTCACGAACGGCGTCAGCTATCTCCCCGGCGTCACGTTCTACTTCCTCCAACCTTCGCAATTCGTGTTCATCCGATGAAACTTTCCCGCCCTCGCCGGTCGGAGGCGCGCCGCGCCACGCAGCGGGCGTTCTCGTTGATGGAACTGATGCTCTCCGTGAGCATCATGGTGGTCATCGTCGGCGCGCTCTACGCCATGTTTTACCAGACGCAGAAGGCGCTCCGCTCCAGTGTCAATCAGGTGGACGTGCTCGAATCCGGCCGGGTGGCCATGGACCTGCTCAGCCGCGAACTTTCGCAAATGGCGCCGACCCGGCTGGCGAACAGCACCAATTTTGTGGCCTTCCTGACGCCGGTGTACCAGCCGGTCGTTCAGCGCGTGCCGGTGGCCGGCAACCTGTTTCGGACCAACCGGCTGCAGGAAATCTACTTCTTCTCCCGCTACGGCCAGAATGTGAGCGGCACCTGCTACCGGGTGCTGGGGGCCAACAACGGGGTGGGCACCCTGGGGCGCTTCACGTACATCACCAACCTGGCGATGTTCCGCCAGCCGGTGTCCCTGCTGGCGTTGCTGGCCGAGCAGCAGGCGGCCACCAACTTTGCCACCATCGCGAGCGGGGTGATCCATTTCCGCGTCCTGGCTTACGACACGTTCGGGATGCCTTTGTCGTGGCCCACCAACCGGTTTGACACGAACAGCGTCTGGCTCCTGCCCGATGCCAACGACCGGCTGAGTCCAGCCGTGGCGAGGGAAACCCGCGCGACCTTCGTCAGCAACGCCCTGCCGGCGTATCTCGACATTGAGTTGGGTGTGCTGGAGCCGACCACGCTGGCGCAATTCCAGTCGTTCCCGGCCGGTTCCCCTATGGCCGCCACCTTCCTCTCGAACCACATCGGCCAGGTGCAGCTCTTCCGGCAGCGTGTGCCCATCGCCGAAAGCGCGGTCTTTTACGCCCAGTACCGATGAAAGCCCAATCCCAACGCGGCGTCGCGCTCGTCATCACCTTGATCATGCTGGCGGTGGTGACCTTTATGGCCATCACCTTTCTCGGTGTCGCGCGCCGCGAGCGTGCCTCCGTGAGTGTCACCGAGGAGACAACCACCGCCCGGCTCATGTCCGAGGCGGCCCTGGCCCGGGCCCGCTCCGAAACCGTGGCGCGCATGTTCGCCGGCACCAACCTCCTGAGCTACGACCTCGCGGTTTCCACGAACTTCATCAACCCGCAGGGTTTCGATCCGGCCCAGATTCCCGGCGCGTGGAATCCCACGAACGTCAATTACGATTATCGCCGCAGCGGCGCGCCCCTCAGCCAGGCCGACCGCCTCCAAGTCATCGCCAACCTCCAGCTCGATTCGCGGCCGCCCGTCTTCGTCACCCTGAACTCGGCCCAGACCCCGTCGCTTGATTTCCGGTTCTATCTCGATTTGAACCGGAACGGCATCTTCGATCCCAGCGGCATTCAGCCGGTGCTGGACGCCCGTGGCCGCGTGCTGGGAACGAACTTTGTCATTGGCGACCCCCAGTGGATCGGCGTCCTGCAGCATCCGGATGTGCCGCATTCGGCCACCAACCGGTTCGTCGGCCGCTATGCTTACATCATTCTGCCGGCGGGCCGGACGCTCGACTGGAATTTCATCCACAACAACGCCCGGCTCGGCGACCGCCAGGATGAGTACCTCAAGCAGATTGGTTACTACCGCAACCAGGGCGTCGGCTCGTGGGAGCTGAACCTCGGCGCGTTTCTCTATGAGTTGAACCCGGACGCCTACGGGCCGGGGTTCGATTACGGCTACAATGGCCTGGGCACGCCGTTGTCATCGCATCCGTTCCTCCACGCGCTCGACTTCCTCCGTTATCGGTATTCCACCAACTACGCCAACCTCGCCCCGGCCACCGCCTGGTTCGGCAACACGACGGCGCAAATCAACCGGATCCGATACGACAACATTGACGAATACGCCAACGGCCCGGCGTTCAACGGCGAACTCGCGTTGACCACCGACAACGACGACCCCACGCGTCCGTGGCCCGGCAGCGACAATCCCCAGACCTTCTTCACGCTCACCGACCTGTTCGACCCCAACAAGGCTTCAGCGGACTGGCTGACGCGGGTCCAGCGGGTGCAGCAGCCGCTCCGCAATCAGATCGTCCCGTCCACTTTCGACCGCTACACGTTCTACCGGATGCTGGACCAGATCGGCATGGAATCCGCGCCGGCCAACCAGGACAAGCTCAACCTCAATTACAACAATCTTGCCGATTTGCGCGACGCCGGTGTTTTGCCGTTGCTGTTCGCCAACGGTCTGGTTGACGTGAACGGCCAGGCTAAATGGCTCGCCGCGAACCCGGTTGCCCAGACCAACTGGTTCCATGCCACGAACCTGGTGTCCTGGACCCCCATCACCTTTTTCACGAATGCCGCCGCGCGCCTTTTCGCCGGGGCACAACTGCCTTTCTACACGTTGAACGCCGCCGGCTTTGGCGTCACCAATTTCATCATCGGGGACACGCTGGTGAATCCTGCCTTCGCCGTGACGAACATTCATCTCTGGCCGAGCAACGAGTACACCCCCACGATCCACCGGCTGTTGCAGGTGGCGGTGAACCTTTTCGACGCCACGACCAACCGGCCGGCCACCCTCAAACCCTATCTGCCCACCGTGTTCCGGCCGACCTTCGGTTACGACAAGACGAACTTCTTCGTCGCCGGCTACGTGGAAGTCACGAACGTGGACTTTCTGACCAAACTCGCCGTCACACCTCCTTACGATCTCAGTACCAAGGTGGATCGGGACAAACTCGTCGGGCTCGTCCAGAATGGACTGATCCCCAGTGACCGGAACATTGTTCTCTACAACGTGCCGTTCGTAGTTGGGGCCAAGAAGGGCCTCCCCAACTTTAATGAGTTTTCGCTGCTGAACGTGGCGCAGGTGACCCGCAAGCTCGAGTTTTCGAAGAGTACGCCCATGGCCCCGGGTCCGTCACTCACGAACCAGCTTTACGTGCTCACGATTTCCAATCGGTTCGGCCTGGAGGCCTGGAATTCCTACACCTCGGATTACCCGCGGGCTTTGCAGATTCAAGTCGCCGGCGATTTCACGGTCGGGTTGTTCAATAGCAACAATGTGGAAACCGGTTTCCCCGTGATCAATCGCTACGCCACGAATTACACGCTCACGCGCTGGCCCGCTCACCAGTTCCAGTTGCCGATCACCAATGACCTCGTGGTGCGCAGCAACGCGATGTACTATGGCAGCAAGCTGAGCGTCAACAGCGGCCCTGTCATCTTCTCCCGAGGGTGGATCCCCATGCCGTCGTGGGTGCTGTTGGTGACCAACCGGTTTTACTACGCGGCGGTGGACGCCAGCGTGAAGCCGAGCCGTTTGGTGGATTTTGTGGCCATCGGCGGCACCAACATGACCACCTCGCTGTATATTACCAGCGAGTTGGCCAAGCAGGGCAGCAGGAGCCCGGATCCCGTGGTGCAATGCTGGATCCCCGGCGCCGGTGTCGTCACTCAGAATTTAATCTCCAATGGCAGCATTCCCGTCAGCGATGCGGATTGGACCAGTTCGAGCCAGGTCGCGGCCACCGGTCGCGACAAGCCCAAGAGCATTGACGCCTTTCGCATGTTTTGCGGGCTGACGCCGCTGGTCTATCAGAGCCCAAGCCAGCGCCAGGAGATCGCGGCTCTGATCCGCGGCGTGACAGCCATGCAGGCGCCGTACTCGCCGCCCGGCATACTTTCGCAGGAGAGCAGTTGGCAGGTGAACGACCCGCTCGTCCACTACGTGTTCCAGGATTTGTTCGACCCGAACAACCCGCCCAACGGCACCAATAACGTGCGCTTCACCAAGCTGCTCAACACCGTCTTCACCAACGACAACCTCGGGTTGCTCAACGGCCGCTACCGGCCGTGGGGCGGCAATCCGAACCAGTCCACGGACCCCCTCGCCTATGATACCCGGGTGAAGGATGCCATGATCCAACGCTCGGACGACTGGGAGTTTCCGACCAACAAACTGCCGGGCGTGGGCTGGATCGGCCGCGTCCACCGGGGCACGCCGTGGCAGACCATTTACCTCAAGTCCAGCATCATTGATTCCACCAACTGGATCTCGTGGGCGGGAAACTCAGGAGTGATTTTCAACCCCGGAACGAACATTCTCACGTCCGGAACCCACCCGACCAACGACTGGTACCTCGTGGATTTGTTCACTACCGCGCCCAACGACAACGCCGCGCGGGGCTTGCTCTCGGTCAACCAGACCAATCTCGCCGCCTGGTCGGCCGTCCTCAGCGGTGTCTCGGTGCTCACCAACACGACGCCGACCGGCCGCCTGCGCTCGAATACCGTCGGATTTGCCGAGATGCTGATCCAGCCCAGCCCGGTGAGCTGGCAGCTCACCAACATCCTCGCCGGCATCAACCGCACGCGCCAGTGGGAAACGAACCTGATCATGACGGGGCGTGAAGTGCCGTTGTTCCAGCGCACCGGCGGTGCCCTTGGCGTCGTGGGCCGGCCCTTCCCGGTGGCCGCCCCGCTGTTCCAACGCATGGGACGCATTCTAGCCACACCCGAGTTGACCAGTGCCTCGCCGTTCATCAACCCGAACCATTACCTGGACGACGCCATTATGGAGCGCATCCCGCAGCAGATCCTTTCGCTGTTGCGCGATGACCAGCCGCGCTTCGTCGTCTATTCCTTCGGCCAGACCCTGCGCGAGGCGCCCAATTCGCGCTACCTCGGACCCGGTCCCTTCAACCTGATCTGCACGAACTACGAGATCAAAGCCGAATACGTCACCCGGACGGTCATCCGGCTGGATGGACCGTTGGCTCGTCCCCGGGCCGTGATCGAGAGCCAGAACGTGCTGAACTCCGAGTAAGATGCTCAGTTTCCGACCCATGAAGCTGCGAACGTGGTCCGTCATTGTCGCTGCCGGCGTTTTGGTGGCGCTAGGTTTGTGGTGGCGCGGCAACTCGCGACCGGATTTCCGGCCCGCGGTGGCCACGCTCGCCCGCCCCGCTGTGTCGCTGCTCACCCAGGCGCCGGCGCTTGGCGCCCGTCCGAACCCAACCGTCGCCACACGCGCCTCCGTGCGGCAGTCGCCGCCGGATGTGCCGGAACCGCATGTTCCCTACCGGCTGACCAACACCGGCAAGCGGCTGGCCGACCTGCTGCGCGATGATCGCGCCATCCTTCTCCGCAACGCCCTGATTGATACCGCCAGCGGCACGCCGGTGCCGATCCCCGCCAATCTGCGCGCGGGCGCCGAGCCGGGCGCCTACATCGTGCAGGCCCGCGGCCAGGTGGACGAAGGCTTCCTCCAGGCCGTTGAAGCCGAGGCCGGCAACCGCACGAATTTCACCGGCAATTATTTCCCGAACAACGCCTTCCTCGTTCCCCTGACCGCGGCCGCGGCCGACCGTCTCGCCGCCGCCTCTCCCGTCCAGGCGGTCGTGCCGTGGGAACCCTATTACAAGCTCGATCCGGCGCTGCTGCCGGCGGCCGTGGACCAGACGCCGCTCACGTCGGATCGCTGGTTGAATGTCACCGTTTTTCCCGGGCAGGCCGACACGGCCCGCGCGGCCCTGCTGGCCCTCGGCGCCGGGGTCCAGGGCGAATCCCGGTCGCCGTTCGGGCCGCAACTCATCGTGACGCCCCCCGCGGCCGGTCTCGCCGCGGTGGCTTCGCTGCCGGGCGTCCAACTGGTCGAGGCGGTTGCCCGGCGCGCCCTGATGAACGACCTCACGCGCGTTGCCCTGGGCGTGAGCGAGGACACCACCACCAACGGCAATTACCTCCAACTCACCGGCAACAACGTCTGGGTGAACCTCAACGACACCGGCGTTGACGCGGCGAATCTCGACCTCGCCGGCCGCGTCTTCGGTCTGCAGGGGGACACCAATGGCCACGGCACGCACGTGGCCGGTACGATTGCCAGCAGCGGTCTGAACGGTCCCAACGGCACCAACGCCCCCGGTTCGACGAACGGCGCGAGTTTTCGCGGCATGGCGCCGAAGGCGAAACTCTTCGTCCTCGGAGTGGACAGTGTTTTCGGACCGGTGATCTCGGACGCCTACCTGATTGAAACGGCGGCGCAGACGAACTACGCCACGCTCCAGCGCACCAACGCCCTCATTTCCAACAACAGTTGGGGTTATGTGGGCCAGTACGATTACACCAGCTCGTCCGCCAGTTACGACGCGGCCACCCGCGACGCCCTGCCGGAAATGACCGGTTCCCAGCCGATGCTCTACGTCTTCGCCGCCGGCAATGACGGCGTCGGCAACGATGTCGGCACTGGCGGCCAACCGGGCACGATCAACTCCCCGGCCACCGCCAAGAACGTCATCACCGTCGGCGCCATCGAAAGTCCGCGCCAGATCACGAACCAGGTGGCCACGCTGGACAACGGGGTGTACACGACCAACACCGTGTGGCTGGGGGAAACGGACAGCAGCGACGAGGTGGCGGCCTTCTCGAGCCGCGGCAATGTCGGCATCGGCACGGAGGGTCTTTATGGGCGGTTCAAACCCGACCTGGTCGCGCCCGGGACTTTCGTGGTTTCCACCCGGTCGGAGGATTGGAACACGAACTCGAGTCCGACCAACGTCTTTGTCAGCACGTTTGCGCAGCAGTCGGTGGGCGCCCACGCGTTCAACGATTATTCGGTGCTGGTGCCCACGAACACGGCTTCGCTCGTCATCAAGGTGCTGAGCAACCAGTTCTCGGTGCAACCGTTCCCGGCGCTGCCGATCTACCTGACCCAGGACGCCACGGTGACCAACCCGCCCCTGGCGGGGTACAACCAGGTGGTGCTGAATGCGCCCGCCCAGGGCGTCTGGTATTATCAGATCGGCAACAACACCGATGCGGCCGTCAAGTTCGACCTGCGCACGGTGATCACGGTGCCCGCCGGATCGGAGGCCGAATCGGAAGCGCTCGCCGCCCTGAACGGCCCGCTCGGTCCCAATTACCGGTTCGACACCGGCACGAGTTCCTCCGCCGCGGCCGTCTCCGGCCTGCTCGCCCTGGTCGAGGAGTTTTTCGAGCAGCAGCTCAAGCGGTCCTACAGCCCCGCTTTGCTGAAGGCGCTCTTGATCAACGGCGCCAGTTCGCTCAGCCCGCAATACAGCTTCACGGTGCGGGGTTCGATCAATTACCAGGGCTGGGGCGAGCCCGTGCTGTCCGCCGTCCTGCCCGCGGCGCTGACCAACACGACCAGCGAAACCACCTGGCCGCTGCGCTGGGTGGATCAGAGCGCCACCAACTCGCTCGTCACCGGCCAGTCGCACCTCTACAACGTCACCTTGCCCGAGGATGCCAGCGATTCCGACCTCCACGTCACCCTCGTCTGGACCGACCCGCCCGGCAACCCCGCCGCCTCGATCAAGCTGGTCAACGACCTCGACCTCATCGTTTCGAACAACGTCAACGGCGAGGTTTTTGCGGGGAACGACTTCGACGCGAACAGCAATTACACCCGGTCGGGCGCCACGAACTCCCCGTCGGTGTTCGACAACATCAACAATGTTGAAAACGTCTTCCTCCGCCGTCCGATCGGCACCAATTACACGATCCTGGTCGTCGGCCGCCGCATCAACGTCAACGCCGTGACGGCCGCCCCCGTCGGCATCGCGCAGGATTACGCGCTGGTGGTTTCGACCACGAGCACGAACGCGCTGGGGCTGGCGCAGGCGGTTTCTTCCGCCACCTTCACCAACGCCGTGACCGCCATGACCAACGGCATTCCGCTCCTGTACCAGCGGGTGGGCGCAAATTCGCCGCTCCTGAACTCCCCGATCGGCACGTCCAACCAGTGGCATTTTTACGCCTTCACCAATACCCTGCTGCCCGGCTCGGCGTTGACCAACGGACCTTACGTCGCCTTCGCCACCTTCTCGCCGCCCAACCTCGCCGTGCCCCGCCTCGTCGGCGAGGCTGACATTGACCTCTACGTCACGCGCACCAAGACGGATCCCAATGCCGCGCTTTTACTGACGCTGGATCCGCTGACCGTGACGAATGCATTCAAATCGCTTAATTCCGGCGGGACCGAGCTGGTCGCGTTTACCAATGCCGACCTGGGCGAGATCTTTTACGTCGGAGTCAAGTCCGAGGATCAACAGGCGGCCGAATACGGCCTGGTGGGCCTCTCCAGCATCACGCCCTTCAGCAGGTACGACCAGAACGGGAATCTGGTGGTCCAGGGATTGCCCGTGCCGGCGGCGATTCCCGACGGGTCGCCGCCCCAGCCCGGCTCGGTCCAGATCATGGGCATCGCCATGTATCCCATCCGCGTCGGCGAGGTCGTGGCTCGCGAAACCATCGTCCACCAGGACATCGGCGATCTCGTGGGCAACCTGAGCCACGGCGCGAACTTCGTGGTCCTCAACGACCACTGGCTGCCTGGCACGACCAACATCAGCCCGATCTACGACGACAGTGGTTCGGGCGAGTTTCCGACCGCCCGGCACAGCGACGGTCCGGGCAGTCTGAACAATTTCCTGGGCCAGAACGGGTCCGGTTTGTGGATGCTGACGATGGTGGACAACGCCATCAGCCACGGGGGTATCGTGCAAAACTTCACCCTCCGCATTTCGCCCATGGCGGACCTGCTGCTCGGCGTTTACGGCTCGGTGGTCGCGAATCAGTGGCGGTATTACCTCGTGGACGTGCCCGCCGATGCCAGCAAGCTGACCGTCACGCTCTCCGAGACGAGCGGTCCGCTGGATCTCTACCTCCGCCAGGGTCAGGAGCCTACGACCACGGTTTATGACAAGGCCGGGTTTTTCAACGCCCCTGGCGGCGCCGTCAGCATTGGCGTCACCGACATCCCGCCCCTGACGGCGGGTCTTTACTACGTCGGGGTCTTCAATCCCACCGGCGTCACACAGACGTACTTCTTGCGGGCCCAGCTCGAACTCAACCTGCCTGACACCTACCAGCGTGACCTCGCCTCCAGCAATTCCACCTATCTCGGCGACGATGTGACGACGGTGGCGACCAATACGATTCCGGACGACCGGATTGTCACCAGTGTTAAAGTCGGCCTGCGCGTCCAGCACCCCCGGCTTTCGGATCTTTCCTTCCACCTGGTCAGCCCGCAAGGCACCAGCGTGCTGGTGGAGGAAAACCGCGGCGGCACCAATTGGACCGAGTTGGGTTACGAGAGCGTGGTGACCAACTACCACCATGTCGCCTTCACCTACAGCACGAATAGCGGCATCGCCTCGCTTTACCTCGACGGCCAACTCCAGGCGGCGCGCAACATCGGCGCCATCACGCCCGACACCGCCGGCGATCTGTTCTTCGGTTACAACCCGCAGATCACCACCAACAACGGGGCCGGCGAGAACCTGGGAAGCCAGTACTTCGGGCTGCTGGACGAGGTGGACCTCTACAACCGGGCGCTCGGACCTTCGGAAATCCTGGGCATTTACAAGTTTGGTGGCGCGGGCAAGCCCACCAACAATCTCGTCAGTCGCTGGCCGTTCGACGGCAACGGCGCCGACGTGCAGGGCACCAACCAGGCCATCATCACCGGCGCCACCTTTGTGCCCGGCGATTTTGGCGAGGCCCTGAAGTTTGTCAGCCCGGGTGACCGGGTGCAGGTCATCAATCGGGGCAGCCTCGACGTCGGCTTGAGCAGCGGCTTCACGTTCGATGCGTGGATTGCCCCGAGCGACCTCGCGGCGCCGCAGCCCATTGCCGTCTGGAGCAACGGCACCAACCACACCGGCGTTGAGTTCTCCCTGATCCCGGGCACGGATACGAATTTCCCGCCCGGCCTGCTGACCGTCAGCCTGCCCGACACCGCCGGCTCGAACCACGTTGTCACCGCGACCCAGCAGGGACTGATCCTCACCAATGCCGTGCTGACCAACCTGGTTTATGCGACGTTCACCGACGACACGAACCTCGCCCTGGTGCCGATCAAGTTTGCCACGCCGGCCACGAACGCGGACTACTCGCTCACGAACGAGTTGATCAGCAGTTTCGAGACCGTCACCAATGCGCACCGCACGGTGGACTTCACGGCCGGCGCCCAGTTCGACGGTTGGACGGTCGTCACCAACTTCGCCACGGTCCTGAACGCCCCGCCGCTCGCGCACACCGGCACGAACCTGCTCGTGTTGCGCAGTGCCAGCCTCACGCGGACCCTGCCGACCACGGCCGGCAAGACCTACCAACTCCAGTTTGTCCACCGCCAACAGCCGGCCTTCACCAACATCATCAGTTGGTGGCCCGGCGACGGCAATGCCCAGGACATTGTCGGCGCGAACAACGCCCAGCCCGTTGGCGCAGTGGAGTATGCTCCGGGCATGGTCGGGCAGGGATTCCATTTCACCGGGAACAACGTTTACCTTAGTGTGCCGGCGACCCCCTCGCTGAACTTGACCAGCGCGATGACCGTCGAGACGTGGTTCAACCTTGGCTCGACGGAGCGCGGCGGCATCATCGGCAAACGCGCCGAACCGACCGTCCTCACCAGTCTCGCGGCCAACTACGGTGCCAGCGTTACGCCTAGTGAGATTGACCTCTGGTTTAATGACCTCTGGGTCACCAACAGCGTTGACCCGGGCGCCGGATACCTGGAAAACGGCTTTGAACTGGTCAATCTCTCGCCGCCGCCCGCGCCCGGCCAGTTCCACCATCTCGTGGGCACGTTCCAACAGATCAGCGCCAGCCAGGTGGAATTGCAGCTCTACCTCGATGGTGAATTGCGCAGCGCCAAAGTGCTGCCCGGCGAGCTGGCCAGAACGACGAATCTCACCGCCCTGCTCATCGGCGCCACCATCCCGGGCGTGGACAACTTCAACGGCGTGATTGACGAATTGACGCTCTACCAGGGGGTCCTTACGGCGGACCAGATCGCGCAGATATACGAAATGAACGCCGTTGGCAAAGCGCGGCCGCCGTTCAATCCGCAGACCCAGGTGGTGCTCGACGGCGCCATCACCAATCTCTTCAACAGCGATTCGACGTGGCAGACCAATGCCATCAACTTCCTGGCCTCGACCAACGGCACGGAACTTGATGTGCAGTCGCTGCAGCCCGGCGTCATGCTGGACAGTTTTGAACTGACCGAGGCGCCCGTCACCTACTTCCTCCCGGAGGAACCGTTCGCGCCCTTTGTCGGCGAAAGCGCCCTCGGGAACTGGCTGCTCGAGGTGACCGACTCCCGGGTCGGCGCCACCAACCTCATCACGCCCGAACTGATCAAGTGGCAGCTCGATCTGACCTACGCCCCGGTGTCGTTCTCCGCGGTCAGCCTCACCAACGGTGTCCCCTACACGAACACCGCGCCGACCGGTCAGACCCGCTATTTCATCGTGGACGTGCCCCGCAGCGCGACGCGGGCCACCAACTCGCTCACCGCGGTCACACCCGTGGACCTCTGGTTCAACCAGAACGGCGTGCCATCGGAAGATCCGACCCTCGGCGATTTCCACCTGCTGACCAACACCACCGCCGGCATCGCGGTGCTCGCCACCAATGGCACCTATCAGGCCGGCACCAACGGCCTCCCGCTTTATCCGGCCATCGCCCCGCCCGTGCTCCAACCCGGCCAGCGCTATTACCTCGCCGTCACCAACAGCGGCGCTCCGTCCACCTTCGTGATCCGCGTGGACTTCAACGCGCTCGACACGAACGTCCTCGGCGTCACCCCGCTCGGTTTCGGCCAGACCATCGTCACCAACATTGCGGTCACCAACGCCCTCCAATATTACGTCTATAACGTGACCACCAACGCGCAGTGGGCCTCGTTCGAGGTTTATCCGACCAACGGCGACGTGAACCTCTACATCCGCAAGGCCACGCCCGTGGACGACCCGCTGCCCACCCCGCAGGTTTATGACTACGCCAGCGAGAACCCCGGCACCAATGCCGAGATCATCGTTGTCACCCAGAATTCCCTCGTCCCGCTCGGCAGCGGTCCCTGGTACCTCGGCGTCCTGAACGCGGACACCGTGCCGGTGAACTACTCGATCCGCGTCGTGGAATCGGTCACCAATCTCGTTCAGGTCTTCCCGCTCACGGCCGGTGTGCCCTTGAATCAAAGTGTGGATCCGGGCAGTCTCATCACCAAATACTTCCTTTTCACGGTGGCCGACAGCAGTCCTTGGGTCCAGTTCGATCTCTACAACCTGAGCGGCAACGCGACCTTCGTGACCCTGCTCGGCAACCCGCCGACGGCCTCGTTCTACGATGCCATGGACTTTGGCGCGCCGGATGCGCCCTCGCGGATCGTCATGCGCACGAACGACGCCTTGCCAAGCCTGAATGGCGAATGGTACCTCGCCGTACTTGACCCGGGCACCGCCCCGGTCACGTTCACCATCGAAGCCTCCTTGCCGTCCACCGTGCCGGTCATCACCACCCTCACCAACAATGTGCCGGTAACCAGGACCATCGCCGCCGATACCCTGGGGCTGCCGGCGGTGCTGGATTACTATATGTTCACCGTTGCGGCCGACGCCACCGAAGCCGATTTCCTCATCACCCCAGTCAACGGGGACGTGGACATGCTCATCCTCTACGGCGCGTTGCCCGATCTGACGAGCTTCGACTACTCAGCGAGCCTGCTGGGAACGCTGCTCGTGCCGGTGACTACCAACAGCACCCCGCAAGCGCTGACGCCGGGCAATTGGTACATCGGCATCGTCAACCAGGACCCGACGTCCGTCACTTACTCCGTCAAGGCTTCGCAGGTGCTGCCCGGCCCGCCGACCGATAACGTGGGCATCACCGCCAGCAATGGCGTGGTCACCCTCACGTGGGCGGGCACGGCGACGCAGACCTTCACGGTGCAATACGCCACCAACATCCCGGGCACCGGCCCGATCAACTGGATTACGATCGCGGTGGCCCCCACCTACACCAACGGGCTGTGGACCTTCACCGATGATGGCAGCCTCACCGGCGGTCCCGCGCCGTTCAAGCTCTACCGGGTGCTCGCCGGCAGCGCCCCGCCGACGCCGACCATCGCGCCGCCGACCGTCACGCCGGCCATCACCGTCAACGGCACCGTCGCCACGCTCTCCTGGACCGCGGACGCCGGGCTGAATTTCGAGGTTCAGTACGCCGCCGGCATCCCGGCGGGCGGGACGTTGACATGGATTACGCTAACCGGGCCGATTACCTACGCGAATGGCGTTTACACGTTCATGGACGACGGCACCCAGAACGGCGGGTTCACCGGCTTCAAGATGTACCGCGTGGTGCAGTTGCCGTAGGACAGGCGTCCCGCCTGTCGGGGGACCGACCGGGGAGGCCCGGCCTACTTTGCGCGTCACCGTCACAGCACCGACGGACCCGATTTGACCAACCGCTGACGCGGCGTTCCGGCGACCGTTTTCCCCCGCCCTCAACCCTCAACTCTCGTAAGCGGTAAAGCGGGGACCGTCTGGTGCGCGGCGAGCCGGCGTGGTAAACGCCGGGGTAATGAACACATCCAAGGCTCCTCGCCGCCGCCAACGCACCACGGCGGCCGAACGCGCTCAGATT
>JBEKGJ010000007.1:0-109954 GCA_050012855.1 Verrucomicrobiota bacterium
TGTGCGGGCTGGCTCACCGTGGCAGCCGATAATTCGGACAACACGAACGTACTCCTCCTGATCAACGCCCAACTCGGCCCCTTCATCGCCCGCTCGGCCGGCATCTTCAAGTGCCCCGCGGACAAGTCCATGGTGCGGAACGGCGGCGTCACCCGTTCCCGCGTGCGCAGCCTTTCGATGAACTCCTACTTGGGCGTTCGCGCCGCGCCCTACACGTCCGGCTTCTGGCAGTTCGAGAAAATCGGCGACGTCTCGAACCCCTCGCCCTCCAAGTGCTGGGTGTTCCTCGATGAACGCGAGGACAGCATCAACGACGGCTGGTTTGCCGTGGACATGTCGGGCTTCGACCCCGTCAACCCAACCGCCGAGATCCAGGTGGACTATGAAGCCAGCTATCACAACGGGGCCGGTGGCTTCTCCTTCCTCGACGGTCATTCCGAGATTAAGAAATGGCAGGATGCCCGCACGATGCCGAAACTGCAACCCGGCCAATTGCTGTCGCTCGGTATAGCTGCACCGAGGGACCCGGACATTGAATGGATACAGCCGCGCACCAGCTCCAAAATAATCAATCCGACCCGTGTGAATTAGTTCGCTTCCCAAGCAAGGTTACGGCAATGGCCCGCCCGCCCGGCGGGCCATTGGTTTTGCCCAGCGTGCGATCGCCGCTGCGGTCGGACGCCACCCGGTCACCCCCAAAGGCCGGCGGCGACGTGCTCGACAAAAATCCGCATCAGCCCCAGACCCACGCCTGGGATCCTCTCCGGATGGCGCTGTCGGGCGAACGTGTTTCCGCGCGGAACGGAAACTGACAAACGGCGTCGGCGTGTTCACGCGTCGCCGCGCTGGGTATAGCGGGCGATCCGAACATCCACACGGCAGAGGGATGTTGCTTTCCAGCGACAAGAGCGACAACCCGCAAGGCGACCAACTCGTCACCGTGGACAAACTCACTCCTCCCACCGGCCGCAGTGCCGGTTTCGATTCCCTGCAAGGCGGGCGGGATACAGCGGATGTAAACCGGTGGCATGCAGTTTTACCACCATGACTTGGTGCCGTCTTTTCGGCTGGACACGCGGGCCGCCAGCCAATCCGAGTCCAGGTTGTTGGGGGTGGCGACGTTCGAGACGTCGTTGCTGTGATGGATCGGCGGCTTGGTGCGCGCATCGAGCCATTTGTGAATCTCCGAATGGCCATCCGCAAAAGACAGG
This sequence comes from Verrucomicrobiota bacterium, assembly GCA_050012855.1. Classification (GTDB taxonomy): domain Bacteria; phylum Verrucomicrobiota; class Verrucomicrobiia; order Limisphaerales; family J093; genus JAJXZJ01. Next base: position 1,212 of record JBEKGJ010000007.1, read on the forward strand.
CTGCCGGCTCCGTTGTGGTAACTGGCCGGAATGTCAATGAGCCTCGCCCGGGATTGCTCATCGGGGTCGTGCATTTGAAACGCCCATCCCGCATCGTTAATGCTGTCGGGATGCTCATCCAACAGGGTCAACAGGTTCGCCGGCGACGGATTGATCATGTCGCTTTCCATCTGGAAGACAATGTAAGTCGAAGGCGGCAACCAACTGGCGGTTGATCCGGAGCCGAGCGCCTGGTTCATGGATAGGCTGCGCACCCGCGGTTGGATGTGTTCGCCGATTTTCACGGTGCTTGGGTCCGCTGGGCACTTATACACCAGGGGTGCGGTGATGTACTTGCCAAACAGGGCCGTCTGCCCATCGAACGAGCCGATCAATTTCAAGATGTTCGTGTTGTCGGTATTTCTGTCACTATAGTCCAGCCAGCCGTGAATCCACCCGCCCGTGTCGGCACGGTAGCGCGCCATCCCATTGAAAGCCGCGTTGCGCACCAGTTTGCCGTTGTTATCGTCAGCGTACATTTTCCAGGCGAGCATCAGTTGGCGGATATTGTTCAGACAAGTGATCCCTTGACCCTTGGCCTTGGCTCGAAACAGCACGGGCAGAAGCAGGCTGGCCAAAACCACAATGATGGCGATGACCACCAGCAACTCGATCAAGGTAAAACCATGATCACTCCGGGCCGGGGCAGTTGGCGCAGAAAACTTCATAAAGTCACCCGCATTGCTTGAAGTTGCGTGTGCTTCGGGAGTGGTGTACTCGACGCACCGTTGCCTGGCAAGTGTGCGTCTTGTGGCACAGCAGCCCCCCCGTCCATCCGGCACTTGCGGCGCACCGTCAGCTTGAACCAATGACCGCTCGGATCGCGATGGAACCATACGACGCCTTGTTTGCCGCCCTGGCCCAGGAAATCAAAAGCGCGACAAAGCCAGCAGGATCCATCCCATCTCGACGGCAACATTTCCGATTTCCGGGCGATTTTCCTGCAATAATTCCCGGTCCCGATAACCTGGCGCATCCATGCCGTGCATCAAGACCTCGTCGAATTGATTTGTGCATGGTGGAGAGCCATCTTGGCGGCGGCAGGGATCCATGACACCGGGTGCGGGCGCCTTGACAGGCCGGCAGGCGAGGCGTAGTTACGTTCAGACTCAATTGGAGAGAAACCGTGATGGAACTTCGAATCGCCCCTCCCGTAAAGCGCACTACCCGGCGCTTCGGCTTCACCCTGATCGAACTGCTGGTCGTGATTGCCATCATTGCGATCCTGGCCGCCCTGCTCCTGCCGGCCCTGGCGAAGGCCAAGGCCAAGGCCAAGCAGACCGCCTGCATCAATAATCTTCGCCAGCTCGGAATTGCCACCCTCATGTATGTGGGCGACAACCGCGTCTACCCCGGTAACATCTCGGTTGTCAACGGCTACTATTATGTCTGGCCGGGCCGTCTCCTGCAGCAGATGGGCACCAACCGGGCCTCGTTTCACTGCCCCGCGGCGATTCCCAGCGCGGCGTGGGACACGAACGTGAACCAGACCCTCGGCGGCACGTCCCCCTCCGGCGGCTATGATGTTTGGGCGATTACCAGCAAATCCCGCTTTTCCTACGGCTACAACGACTGGGGGCTGAGCCTCAGCCACAAGCCGCAACTCGGACTGGGCGGCGATGTTGATGGGAATCATTATTGGGGGCAGGTGACCGACACCATGGTGGTTTCCCCCAGCCAGATGATGATGCTGGCCGACACTCAGGCGCTGGCGACCGGTTACTCCTTCGAGGCCAACATTGACCCGACGCAGGACAGCCAGTGGCCGTCCAACCGCCACAATCGCCGGACCGACATCATGTTCACCGACGGCCATGCCGAAGCCGCCATCCGCAAGAACGTGATTGATCCTGCGAACGTAGAGTGGCGCGCGCGGTGGAACAACGACAACCAGCCGCACCCCGAAATCACCTGGACGGTCAACTGGACCCAGGAAGCGCAACTGAATCCATGAGGTACAACTCATCACCCGGCCCTGGGGTTGAGGTGGTCACGTGGTTCCCGGCTTGTCTTTCCCCGGCGTAGGGGGCAGCGCGCAGGGTCCCCTCGCCCAAACGAGGAAACCGAATTCCGGCTGAACTCTCCTCGCGCGTTTTTCGCCCAATATCGGCCTATCCCCAGGCATTTCGCCCGCCCCGCATTCCCCAATCGGGTGTTTTCCCGGATTGCTCAAATACTCGGGTATTTCGACCATTCCACCTCACCGCCAAACGCTCCAAGATCGGGTCTGGCGCGTTGCCGGCGAGCCGATGCACTTCCCTGGCGGCGCCGCTCGCGAAGCCGCGTTTGACTTCATCGTCCTTTCGATCAACTTTGGGCCATCATGATTTCAAATGATGTCCAGCAGCCGGTTCATCCCGGTCGGAATGGCGGCAAAGGCCCCCGCGTCGCGGGCGCGGGCCGGAGGCGGCGCCGGTGGGGCGGGCTCGTGCTCGCCGCCCTCGCGACCGCCGCGCCCAGCCACGCGGACGGCAAGGGCTGGCTGCTGGTGGCCAACAAGGGCGACCAGACGCTGGCGATCGTGGATCCGGTGGCCGGGCGTTCGCTCGCGACCGTGGCCGAGGACGGCGAAACCGGGCACGAAGTGGCAGCGTCACCGGACGGACGGCGGGCGTTCGTGCCGATCTATGGCAACTCGGGGGTGGGTGGGATCGGCACCGACGGCCGGTTGCTGCGGGTGATTGACCTGCCCACGCGACAAATCGTGGGCACCGTGGATTTTGCGAAGGGCGTGCGGCCACATTGCGCCGTAGTCGGCCCCGACGGCTTGCTTTACGTGACGACCGAATTGGACCGGACGGTGACCGTGATTGACCCGAAGACGCTGGCGATCGTCGGGACCGTACCCACGGGCCAGGCGGAATCGCACATGCTGGCCATCACGCGCGATGGTCGCCGCGGCTACACCTCGAACGTCGGACCGGGGACGGTTTCCGTCCTCGACCTCGTGCAGCGCAGGCTGCGGGCGGTGATTCCGATTTCGTCGAAGGCGCAACGGATTTCGCTCTCGGTGGACGACCGTTTCGTCTTCACCTCCGACCAGACACAGCCGCGGCTGGCGGTGATTGACACGGCCACGAACGGCATCCGGAGTTGGATTGAGCTGCCGGGGACCGGTTACGGCACGGCCCCGACCCCGGACGGGCGCTGGCTGCTGGTGGCGATCAGCAAAAAGAACCTCGTGGGCGTGGTTGATCTCGAAACCATGAAACTGGCACGCACCCTCAGCGTCCCGGCGTCGCCGCAGGAAGTGCTGGTGCAACCCGGCGGTGCGGCGGCCTACGTGTCGTGCGATGCCAGCCAGCAGGTCGCGGTGCTGGACCTCAAGGATTGGCTCGTCGAAAAACTGATCCCGACCGGTCGCGGCACGGACGGCCTGGCGTGGGCCAGGGCACAGTGACGGGCGGGAATGCCGGGCTGCGTTTGTCGGCGCGTCAAGCCCGCCAGCCCTCACGGTAGGGACGACCCACCCACTCGTTCAACGCGGCGAGGTTCGTAACCTTCATGTTCGGCCCGTCCCATTCCACTCTCTTCCCGGGACCGACGTGCTGGGCGAGGTTCGCGAGCAGGGTGAACTCGGTCAACTGCGCGCCGTAGTCGAAGCTGGCGGCGGTTTCCGTTTTGCCGGCCCGACAGGCGTCGAGGAAATCGGCCATGACGTTCTTGACGCGGGGCAGCGTCTTGGGCGGCAGCGCGAAGTCCTTCATTTTTTCGCGCGGCAGGATGTGCATTTCGCCGCCGTAGGTCGCGGTGTAAATGATCCCTTTTTCGCCGACGTACAGCGTGCCGCTGTTGTCGAACACCTCGTCCGGATACTTTTCCTTCAGTTCCTTCAGCAACGGCGGCAGGTTGCAGGCGTCGCCCGTGGCCGCGTGCAGGCTGCCGACGGGCCCCGCCGGAGTGGTGGCGTTGAGCCCCTCATACCAGTAAGCCTTCAAGCCGGGCATGTCGCCGCGGGCCGGACAGTCCCAGCGCACCCGGGAGCCAAGCGGATAACGCTCGTCGCTGCCCCCGCGCATTTGTTCGACCTCGATGCTGGTCGGGTGCTCGAGCTTGAGCGCCCAATAGACGCCGTCCAGGACATGGCAGCCCATGTTGCCAATCGAGCCGTTGCCAAAGTCATACCAGCCATGCCATTCGTGCGGGTGAAGGTCGCTGCTAAAATCGCGGAACGGCGAAGGCCCGATCCACTCGTCCCAGTGCAACCCGGCGGGCACGGGGAGCGTGGGCGGACGGGGCCCCTCGCCGCCGTTGGCGCGGTCGGTCCAACTGTGGGTTTCCAGGACCTTGCCGATGGCACCGGCCCACAGGTATTCGCAGAGCCGCCGATAGCCCTCCTCGCAATGACCCTGGTTGCCCATTTGCGCCGGGGCCTTGGACGCCTTCGCCATCGTGCGCAACTTGCGGGTCTCGGCGATGTCGCGGCAGAGCGGTTTCTCGCAATACACGCCCTTGTCCAACTGCATGGCGATCATCGAAGCCAGCGCGTGATGGTGGTTCGGCGTGGCAATGAACACGGCGTCAATCTCCTTGCCGATGCGGTCGAACATCCGGCGGTAATCCGTGAACCCCTGGGGTGTGTCGGGATCCTGCCCCCTGGCTTTCAACCAGGAGCGCACGCTGGCCAGGCGCTTCTCGTCGGGATCAACAATGGCCACCAGGCGCTCCTTGCTCTGGCCGACCACCCAGTCCAGGTGCGCCATGCCACGCCCGCCACAACCGATTTGCACGCACCGCAACCGGTCGCCGGATGACTGGGCGAGAAGCTGCGGCATGGTGAGCACGCGCGCGGTGGACAGGGCACCGGCCGCCAGGGCGGACCGTTTCAAAAAGGAACGACGATTGGCAAAGACTTTCATGCAACGAGCGGTTTTCCCCAACTTAATGACTCCCGGCAGGCTGACAAGCCTATCTGCGCACAATGTCGCCACGACGCGCGGACGCGCTTTTGCGCTTTGGCCGGGAAACGGCCCGCGCTATAACCGCCGCTGTGCCGACCGCTCCGTCAGCTCCCTGGGACAAGCCCGCCGGTGACTTGCGCGGCGTCGGCCCCGAGCGCGCGGCGCAACTCGCCCGGCTCGACCTCCACACGGTGGCCGACCTGCTGCTGCACCGGCCGCGGCGTTACGAGGACCGCCGGCACCTGCATTCCATTGCGAGCCTGACCGCGCGCGAAGCCGTGGCCGTGCATGGCACGGTGGTGGCCCAAGGCGTCAAACGCTGGCGGCGCGGCACCCGCTCGGTGTTTGAGCTGATACTCGACGACGGCACCGGCCGGCTGCACTGCCGTTGGTGGAACCTGCCGTTCATGGAAAACTATTTCCATGTGGGGGATGACGTGTTCGCCTACGGCAAATTGGTTTCCCTGAAGCCACCGACGATTGATCACCCGGAAACGGAAGTCGGCGAGGCGGGCGACGAAACGATGATCCACCTCAACCGCATCGCGCCCATCTACCCGCTCACCGAGGGCCTGCCGCAGCGCTGGCTGCGGGCGTTGATCTGGCGAACGCTGGCCCAGTTCGAGGCCGTCATTGCCGAGCCGTGGCCGACACTCGCCCTGCCCGACCTCCCGACCCGCGCCAACGCCCTCCGCATGCTTCATTTCCCCGACCAGATGGCCGACGTCGAGATTGCCCGGCAGCGGCTGGCACTGGACGAATTGATTCCGTTGCAGCAGGCGATCCGGCAGCGACGGCGCAGTTTCGAGGCGCGCGCCCGCGGTCTGCCCTGCGGGGGCGACAACCGGTTGATGAAGCCGTTCCTCGCCAGCCTTGGTTTCAAGCTCACCGTGGCGCAAACGAGGGTTTTGCGCGAAATCCGCGCCGACCTCGCCGGCCCGCACCCGATGCGCCGCCTGCTCCAGGGGGATGTCGGTTCGGGGAAAACCGCCGTCGCGGCGTGCTCGGCGCTAATGGCGCTGGAGAGCGGGTTTAACGTCGCCCTGATGGCGCCGACCGAGATCCTCGCCGAGCAACACTGGCAGAATTTCCGCCGCTGGTTCGACCCGCTGGGCGTCGCGGTCGAGCTGCGCACCGGCAGCCACAAAACGGAAGTTGAGAGACAAAGTGAGTTGAGAGTTGAGGCCCACCTTCCGCCTGTGTCCTCAACCCTCAACCCTCAACCCTCAACCTTGTTCGTGGGCACGCACGCCCTGCTCACGGCGGGTTTCGACCTGCCGAGGCTCGGGCTGGTGATCGTGGACGAGCAGCACAAATTCGGTGTCGGCCAGCGCGAGCAACTCGTGCGCAAGGGCCGCTACCCGCACTTGCTGGTGATGACCGCCACGCCGATCCCGCGGACGCTCGGGTTGACGCTCTATGGCGACCTCGACGTGTCGGTGGTTGACGAATTGCCGGCGGGTCGCGGGGCGATCAAGACCTTCGTCCGCGCGGCGGAAAGCCTGCCGAAGGTCTGGGACTTCGTGCGCAAAAAACTGGCCGAAGGCCACCAGGCCTACGTTGTGTATCCGCGGGTCGAAACCGCGGATGCGGTGGCCGGCGGCAAGGCGGCGATGGCGGAGGCGGAACGGCTGCGCGCGACCCTGGCGCCGCACCAGGTCGGCCTGCTCCACGGCCGCATGAGCGCGACGGACAAGGACGCGGTGATGGCGGCGTTCCGGGCGAACCGCCTGCAGGCACTGGTCGCGACCTCGGTGATCGAGGTCGGCGTGGACATTCCGAACGCCACCGTGATGGTCATCGAGAACGCGGAGCAGTTCGGGCTGGCGCAGCTCCATCAACTTCGCGGCCGCATCGGTCGCGGCGCGCACGAGGCGTTCTGCGTCCTGGTCGCCGCGGCGCGGACCCCGGAGGCCAAGGCGCGCCTGAACGTGCTGGGCGAGACGACCGATGGCTTCCGGATTGCCGAGGCGGACCTGCAGTGGCGCGGCCCCGGCGAGCTGCTGGGCCAGGAGCAGAGCGGCCTGCCGCGGTTTCGGTTCGCAAACCTGGCCACCGATCTCGCGCTGGTGGAACGGGCGCGAGCGCTGGCCGTCCAACTTCCGGCGGATGGTTGAGCGACACAACGCAAACGCATCAAAGCTGGGTGGCACGGGCGACTCGCCCGCCCCGCCCGGCGACTCGCCGGGCGGAATGGGGGAAAGGCTTGGAGTCAAGCGGCGTCAGTCAGTTTCCAGCGCGCACCGTTTCGTCGGGCGGGTCGCCCGACAACACCGGCCAGTGGCCTGCGCGTGCTGGACGCCGCTGCGACAGGCTTGGCTTTGGCAACAGGTCTGCTACAGTATTGACATGAAAAAGCTCGTTGTTCTGCTGTGCGGGTTGGCTTTGGTGCTCACCGGTTGCGGTCAGAAGCCGGCTACGAACGGCGGCAAGGCCACCAACGCGCCGGCCGCGAAGGCCACCAATGAAACCACCTCGAGCGGGAACCCGATCACCGCGCCGGTGGATTACCTCGGCGCCGTGGCCCAGGCCAAGAAATACTCCGAGAAAGTCATTGACCTCGCGCAGTTGACCCAGGCGATCCAACAGTTCCACGAGATGGAGGACCGCTATCCCAAGAGCCTCGAGGAACTCGTGACGACCCACTACCTGGGCGCCATGCCGAAGGCACCCTACGGCATGGCCTTCCAATACGATCCCAACACGGGTCAGGTGAAAGCGATCCGGACGCAATAATCCGCCACGACGGCGGTGGCGGAAGCCAATTCGCCGGGGCGCATGCCGGGCACAGCCCTCCGGACGAGCGGCACGGCGACGCGCTGGGGCACAACAAGAACGCTGAAAGCGTCCCAGCCAGGGCGCGGTTCTGTGAGCCGCAGTGCCTTGACCGCAAGGAGCGCAACGGACTCATCGAGAGACTGCGATTGCAGAAGAAGCCGCTGCGGGTTGCAAACCCGCACTCCGCTTGCGAAATAGGTGCGCACACCGCCGGGCTTGATTTGCCGGCCGCGCCGTTCACAATCGAATCCCGATGAACTCCTCCGCCCGCCTGACTCGTCCCCTGCTGGTCACGCTCCTCTTCGGGTTGATCGGATTTGCCCCGGTTGGTTTTGCCGCCGCGCACCTCGAGCAGGTCGTCGTCGTGTTCAAGACCCATTTCGACATCGGCTACACCGACCTCGCCAGCAACGTCGTCCAGCGCTATCGCACGACGATGATTGATCAGGCGCTGGCCGTGGTGGACCAAAACCGCGACCTGCCGCCGGCCCAGCAGTTCGTCTGGACAATTCCGGGCTGGCCGATGGCGCGCATTCTCGACGACTGGCCGGGACAGACGCCCGACCGGCAGCGGCGCATCATGGATGCTTTCAAACAGGGGCGCTTTGCCGTGCACGCGCTGCCGTTCTCGACCCACACCGAATCGCTGGAGCCGGAGGACCTCGCCCGCGGGCTGGGCTATGCCTCGCGCCTGACGCGCGCCGCCGGTCTGCCGCTCCCGCGGGGCGCGAAAATGACCGACGTGCCCTGTCATTCGTGGATCGTGCCGACGCTCCTCCGCCATGCCGGCGTGGATTTCCTCCACCTCGGCTGCAACGCGGCCAGCAGTTCCCCGCGCGTGCCGCTGCTGTTTTGGTGGGAGGGTCCCGACGGCTCGCGGTTGCTGACCATGTACAGCGCCGAAGGCTACGGCACCGGTCTCGTCCCGCCGGCGGACTGGCCGCACCGGACGTGGCTGGCCTTGATCCAGACCGGCGACAACCACGGCCCGCCGACACCGGAGGAGGTCAAACAGTTGCTCGCCGAGGCCAAAACAAAACTCCCCGGCGTCAACGTGCGCATCGGGCAGCTTTCCGATTTCGCCGACGCCCTGCTCGCCGAAAAACCGGAGTTGCCCGTCGTGCGCGGCGACATGCCGGACACATGGATTCATGGACCGATGTGCGATCCCGCCGGCGCCAGGCTGGCGCGGAACCTCCGGCCGGAGATCGCCATCGCCGAGGCCCTGAACACGGAGCTGCGGGCGTGGCAGATGGCGGCCCCGGACGCTGCCAAGACCATCGCCGCGGCTTATGAGCACAGCCTCCTATACGGCGAGCATACGTGGGGCGGCGCGCTTTACTGGGTGTCGCAGTACAACGGCGGCCGGAGCCTCGAATACGGCGAGGACTGGCGACAGGCGCACGCCGCCGGCAAGTTCACCCGGCTCGAAGCTTCGTGGGCCGAGCACACCGCCTACATCGAGAAGGCGTGTGATCTTACACTGCCGCTGCTGCAAGACGAACTCCAGGCGCTGGCTGATTCCGTGGCCGCCGAAAACGGTGAGGATCGGATCGTCGTGTACAATCCACTGCCGTGGAAACGCGGTGGCGTTGTCACCATGGATGTCAGCCGAACGCCGCTTGCCCGCCGCCAATCGCATGACTGGGTCGTCAAGGATCCCGCGAAATCACCGCGATTGTGTTACGAGAACGACGGCCAAACCCTGCGACTTTCCGTCGAGAATGTTCCGGCCAACGGCTATCGGACCTACCGGCTGGAGCGCGCCGGCACGGATGATCTCGCGTCCCCGGGACCGAACGCGACGTTGGAGAATCGTTTTCTCCGCATCACCTTGAATCCGGAGCGCGGCACCATCAAATCGGTCGTGGACAAGCGGACCGGCCGCGAACTCGTGGACGCGGGCGTGGAGGTCGGCTTCGGCCAGTTGCTTTACGAACGGTTCTCGGCGAACGAGGTGCAGCGCTTCGTGAAGGCCTACGTGAAGATTGACGCCTCCTGGGCCACCAACGAGCTCGGCAAGCCCAACCTGCCGCCCGCCAGCGAAATCCCGTATCGCGCCGCCTCGCCGACCCATTTTCAACTCCTCCCGACGACGCGCTCATCCGGAACGCAGGCCGCCTTGATGGAAGCGCCCGCCGGCAACGGCGTGCCGTTTGTGGTCACCACCAAGGTGCTGCTCGATCCCAATGAACCCTGGTTCGACCTCGAGTTGACGTTGCACGACAAACCCGCGGATCCCTGGCCGGAGGCGGGCTGGATTTGCCTGCCGTTCAAGATCATGTCGCCGCAGTTCCGCCTCGGGCGGCCCGGCTCGATCATTGACCCGGCGAAGGACATCGTGCCCGGCGCGAACCGGTATCTGCTCGAACTCAACACCGGCCTGACCATCGCCGATCCACAGGGCCGCGGCGCCGGCCTGTGCGCGCTGGACAATCCGCTCGTCAGCCTCGGCGAGCCGGGTTGCTGGAAATACTCGGTGGAGGACGTGCCGCGCAAACCGACCGTCTATGTCAACCTGTTCAACAACCAGTGGACCACGAATTTCCGGCTCTGGAACGCCGGCACATGGACCGCGCGCGTCCGCATCTGGGCGGTCGCGGCGGCGGCCGACACGGAAGCCTCGCTCGTCACGCCTTCGCTCGAAGCGCGCTACCCGCTGCTGGCGACGATGGCAGAAGGCAAAGGCGGCACGCAGCCCCGCACCCGGACCGGACTGGAGCTTTCCCGCAAGGGTGTCCTCGTGACGGCGTTCGGCGCGAATCCGGACGGTGCCGGCACCGTGTTGCGGTTGTGGGAACTGGCGGGTCGCTCGGGCACGTGCCGCGTGCGACTGCCCAAGGGGCTGCGACCGGCACAGGTCCAGCCGGTGGATTTGCGCAGCCGGCCGGCCGGCCCGGCAATCCCCGCGTATGGCGGCGCCTTCGTGTGCGCGCTGCACGCCTTCGCGCCAACGAGTTTGCTTCTGCTGCCGTGAGGGGCGCATTCGGGCGCTGCCACCGACCGCAACAAACCGGATCGGGTCGGGTGCCGGGGATTGCGCCCCGGCACCCTCCCACACTGCCGAACGTGCGGTTTTCCGCATCCGGCGGTTGGTCCGTCCGGAAGTCTTCCTCTCCATGAACGCACTCCGGTGACGCCGAACACTCCGGCAGGTTGGGGGCCTTCGGCCTGCCGTTAGCCAGTCCGGGGTCGCGACCGCAGTGGTCACGCCCCGCTGCTTCGTCCGTTCTTCCGCCGCCCGTTCCAGCGCCGTGGTTGGTTCGGTTCGGTCCTTCGGCCCTTCGCCTCGAGACGCCTTTTCGTTTCTGCGCCGCAACGGCTCGTCCAGCATCGGGCAGCCACCAAACCAGAACTGCCGGATTGGGGCGCGGCTGTGTACCATTCACCAGCCGCAGTATCTTGAAAAACTCCGCGGCGTCCGGCGTATCCCGGCACGCCATTGCAGCGGTGGCGCTGCGGCTGGTCTTCGAGACAACCGCGGTCCGGGGCCAGTGCTGGGTGTTCCGCGGCAGTGACTTCGCCTTGCGCTCCGCGCGTAACGAAAGATGGGGCGGCATCGCAGCACCGCCTTCCTTCTCACAGCGAGCAGAGGCGGTAGAAACGGGCGGGATGATTCGTCCAATGGGGTTTGCTGAAATAGGATGAGCCGCCGGCGAGGGTATTGGTTCCCATCGGAAACCAGGAGGGATTGGCCAGGTTTGTGCAGGCTTCCACCACGATGACCGGGTTGGTGGTCCCGGTGATGGTGAACCCGATTTCCTCCATGAGCGCATCAACCGGGGTTTATACAACTCAACCAGCCTGGTGACATCGGGAAAGGTCAACACCGCGCCCACATCGCGCCTCAATCGGGATTTGTAGGCCTCCTGTCCTGGACATAAACTCGCTGAAGCGATGGGAGGGGACAGAGCGGTGTGGATCTATTTCAGACTACAACAGGCGGGCCAGGACCTCCAGACCCGCCCGGGATACCCGGACATCGTCCTCGGAAGGGCCACCGCTGAAAGATGCAATCAGGTAACCTGTCTTCCCCTTGGAGATTACGCCGCCGGGCCAGCCAAATTCCCCGGTCATGGGCGGACGCCCCGCGTTTCCACTTTCTTTCAACGAATCGGCCATCTCGGCCGCCTTGGAATAGGCGATCGCCAGCAGGTTTGAGCCGTGGTCTTTTGCAGATGGGGCATTTTTCATTGAGCCTACGACGGTCATTTTCGAAGACCACGCGGTAACGCTGTTACCCTCGATGTACGCCACCACCGCAACGCCCTTTATCTGGAGAGCTTCGGCGCGGGTCACCATGGCCAGCAATGCTTTGTCGGCCGCTGTCGGGAAAGCCTGAGACCCAGTGGAACCGGCTGGGGGTGTGGCAGAGTGGCTGGGTTGGGTTTCCGGTTTGTCTTGCGCATAGACGCGGGCAGTGTCCCAGTGGCCAAGTCCGGTGACGATAACGGGCAGCATAAATGCCCGGCGGCTTAATGTGTCTCGCATAAGTGGGCTCTTTCGACTGGCAGGGTAGTGATGCCGTGGCAGCGGAACAAGAACAAAGTGTACTCGAAAACACCGCGAGCCGGCGTTGATGACGCGGATCAAAGGCCTTGGGGGTGAGGATGTTGTGACGTCCCATGCGGCTGCCGGAAAATACTCGAATTGACGACGCCCATGTCTTGTTCGAGCCTTTCGCACAACGACATGAACGGCATCTCCAGGGGCGGCGAAATCGTGGCTTGAACCCACCGGGCTGGCAGGCTAGAAACTCCATTGTGAACAAACCCTGTGTCGCCAATTGCGGGTGCGGTCATTCACCAAGCCGAAAAGCCGCGTGTCGGAATGGCTGGACGAGGAAAACTCGCATTTCCTTCGTCTCCGCGTTCCTCGGCCTCGCCCTCATGCCGCTTTCCGCGCCATGCCCGGCCCAAGAGGTGCCTTCTCGTGCTGCTGCACTCGCCGACGCGCAGCCAAAATGTCTGACATCAACAATGACAGCCAGCCACACTATCCGGCTTCCAGCATACGTGTATGGCTGGTCCTGAATTAAACCATGATAACCTATTCCTTATGAAGCAAGGCAACTCACACTTTCGGATTATCAACCAGGCGTGCCACGTCAAGCGAATGCTGTTCATCTTGCTTGCGCTCCTCGCCGCGTCAGGCAGTGCTCACGCTGCCGGGTTCCAACCTGAGACTCTCCCGATTGGAGCTGCCGCGCCGGATTTTAATCTGCCTGGGGTTGATGGGCGCGGTTATGCGCTGACGGATTTCGCGGCGGCCAAGATTCTCGTCATTGTCTTTATTTGCAACCATTGCCCCACTGCTCAGTATTACGAGGAACGCATCAAGTCGCTCGCCACAAACTACAATGATAAAGGCGTGGCCGTGGTTGCCATCATGCCCAACGACCCCAACGCCGTGAGCCTTGCCGAGTTGGGATATACCGATTTGGGTGATTCGTTTGAAGAGATGAAGATTCGCGCCCGTGACCGCCAGTTCAACTTTCCCTACCTTTACGATGGGGACACCGAAGCGGTGGCCCGCGCTTACGGCCCGGTGGCCACGCCCCATGCGTTTGTCTTCGACGCGACACGCAGGTTGCGTTATGCCGGGGCCATTGACGATTCCGAACGCGTTCAGCATGTGACAAAATCCTACGTGCGCGAAGCGCTGGAGGCCTTGCTGGCCGGCAAGGAACCGCCGGTGGCAAAAACAAAGATTGTAGGCTGCTCGATCAAATGGGCTGAAAAGCGCGAGTCCGTCAAGAAGGACATGGAAAAACTCGCCTCCGAACCGGTGTCGCTTGCTCCTGCTGACGCTGGCGTTCTTAAAACATTGCGGAAGAATGACTCCGGCAAGTTTCGCCTGGTAAACTTCTGGGCTACCTGGTGCGCGCCCTGCGTGGCCGAGTTTCACGAGTTCGTCACCCTGAACCGCATGTATCGTGGCCGCGATTTCGAGTTGGTTTCGGTGGCACTCAATCGCCCCGACGAAGAGAAAGACGTCCTCGGTTTTCTCAAGAAGAACCAGGCATCATGCCGAAACCTCATCTTCGCATCGGCCGACCGGGAAAAATTGATTGATGCTTTCGACCCGAACTGGCAGGGCGAAGTGCCATATACTGTCTTGATCGCTCCCGACGGCAAGATCATTTATCGCGAAATCGGCAGTGTTGATGCCCTTGCCCTCAAACGCGCCATCGTCGCGGCATTGAATAAACACAAGCCGTGGTAGATAATTATCGTAAGCGGTGAAGCAGGTTCCTCGTGTTGCGGCGGAACCGGCGTGATCGGATTGCGGGTTGGCTCGGCGCTGAATGAGATTCAGGCCGCCTGCGCGAGTTGGGAGGGACGCGCCTTCTTCCAGTTGCGCGGCGTCACTTGACCGATTTTGTTGCCTTGTTTACCGGATTAACCCGTTGACGGCAAAGCAAATAACGCAGTTTGGGGAGTTCACCCCGATGGCTACTGCCAGCGCACGTATCACTCGCCGTTCAGCGCCGGCCAGGAGTTCAGTTCGGAACGCTGTCGGTCACCGCAACCCGGAAACGGTTCAAACTCGATATTTTCCTCCACCTCGGCGGCCTGGCCCTCTATCCCCGCCAATGAAATATCGCAGGAAAATCCCGGAAAAGGCAAAAGTTGAATCCACTCATTTCTTATCTGGCTTTCGCACTCGATACCGAATGATGGTCACATACTTTTCAGGATCTCCCTTCCCACTCGGCGTGGGATCGATGATGTACTCCTCTTCATGACCACCAAGAATGACATATCCCTGTTCCCGGACAAATTCCCTCAACCGTTTCAGAACCGGTTCCTCGCGGCTATACGGACCGAGATGCAGAATCTCAGCCACCGCACCATACTCCCAGGTTGCCACTGAAGCTTTCAGCCCTCCTGGGGCTCATGTGGTGGAAGCTGGGCCACGGTTTCGGAAACCGGCAGTGCATACAAACCTGTCCATTCCGTTTTCGGCGCTTGCAGAGATTCGGGCCAACGTGCCCGCGGGAAAGCCGGCAATGGACCTTTGGGTGTCTCCGGCATGCGGTAGTAGAGCTGGAACACGAGACCGAAGGCCTGTCCGCCGATGACGTTCGGGTCGCCTTTGGCTTCGACGACCACCATCTTTTGATTTTTCTTCGTGGATATTCTCGGCTGCTTCAAGCCCTCGAATTGGGTCACGTTGTTGCTCTGCGCCAAGGAAGTCAGACCACTTAGAACAAGCACAATCAGAACCATCAGTATTCGAGCCATTTGTGTGGTTCGAAGCCAATCTGGGGCGGTGGCAATTGATGTAATAGGTGTCATGGTTGCTATCCTTTCGCTGCTCCATCGCTTGGTCGGCCCAACGACAGAACTGAGCGACGCGGGCGGCCCAGTGCTTCCGCATTGGCAACTGACGTGACCCGCCCGCGTTCGCTCCAGTGATTTTGTCAGGCCGGCTATGATCCTATTACCAACTCTCGAAAAAGGGGTTACTTTAGCAAACCTGCAGTCATAAACGAGAAGATGGCGATGTCGCTGAGGAAATGAATCCACCACGACCAGAACAGGCCGCGTGTCTCGACCATGCCCTTGCCCAAAATCCAACCCATGAAGATTGACGCAATCCCGCCCACAATGCCGCCAGGCGCTCCAACGGAATGCGCGATACCGAAAAAGTAGGCCGACATCCACAGCGCGTGCTTGCTCCCGCCCACTGTTTCGAGCGTTGCCAGCATCGGTGCCCGGTAGGTCATTTCTTCATTGAACGCATTCAGGGCGGCATAAAACAGAATGGACGGCAGGATCGGCACGACCCTGAGCAGCACCGCGCCGCTTGGTCGCAGGCCAAAATATAGCAAGGCGGCCAGGGCGGCGGCGATATAGATCGCCCATTGCAAACCAAACCACGGCCAGGGGTCGGGTTTGGGGAAGCCGAGCAGGGGCACCGGTTCGATCGGCGCGCGCAGGTCGCCGCGCGCCAGAAAGAAATCGCGGCGCTTGTAACCGAGAAACAGCAGCGTGGCGATCATTGCGAATGCGACCGCCAGCTTGCCGCTCTGCTCGGCCTGCATCCGGACATCAAAAACGTTACTGCCGAAAACCGCTTGCACGGCGGGCAAGGTAAAGTTGATATGCGGGCGCAGCTCCGACAGGCCAAAGAAGGCAAACAACACCAAGCAGTAATTGCGCAGCGGGCGTAGCGGTCTCAAAACGAAAGCCGTCAAGGCCAGGACCAGAAGCAAACCCATCTTGGCGAACGGCAACCAGGGTGGCGCGCCGCCTGCCAGCTTAACCCAAGCAATGTCGGGTAGGGTGCTTACGAGAAGTGTAATACCCCAGGCTAAGCCGGTCAAGGTGCGATTGCTTTGTCGAACGGGATAAGGATTAGATGACAAGAAAAGCTCCAGATGTTTCGGGTTTCGCGCAACTGTGCAACAGAATTGGACGAGCGGCGTTTATGCGCCTAACAGTATTATTGGGACAAAGCCAGGGGCGAAAGCTTAAGTGGCAAGGGGCTGCTCAGGTGAGGGCGATGGTAGCCGTCCGGGCCGTGCCCAGCAAGCCTGTGCACAAGGTATTGCGCAAGGCCGGTGGTCCGCGCACGGGGACGCCGAGGCTGGCCCTGATTCACCGGGACGAGGACAAAGTCAGTTTGTCCTTTGGCCGGGCAATCGGACGCCCTCGCGGCCCGTGGCCGACCCGGGCAACCCCGCTGACGGCCTGTCGCGGCCGGCGGCCGGCGGCTGGCGGCGAAACATTGTATTGAGCGGCCAGGGTTGCAAGTTCGCGCCGCCCTGATGGAGCGACGCACCATTCCTTCGGCCAAAGCGCTGCGTTTCATGCCGTTGCAATGTTGCCACGTCGCATACGGGCCAGAGGCGACGGGGCACGGATTTGCAGGCCAGTCTGTGCCGTGGCGAGCGCGTGTCAAGACCGATGATGTCCGTGGTCGGCTCCTCCGCGTTGGCAACTGCTGCGATGGCCTGGCCGCATCCTTCTTCCGTGGGCTAATTTTGCGTTCTGGGACCGTTGAGACGGTCAACCGCTCGGTGCCGCCGAACCCTATGCCGACCGGTTCGTCTGGGTTTTTGGTTGGGGACTGGGAAAGGACGGCGATGTGGCCGCGACTTCCGACGTCCTCCAGTCCGCGGGTCGGCACGGATTCAACGGCACGGTCGTTTCCTTTGGCCTGGACACGCTTTGCCAGCGAAGCACTGATGACCGGGGCGGTGGTGCCCCAGTCACGGTGAAAGTGAACAAGCAACGCCGCAGGGCCGTTGCGGTTGCGACGGCAATTGGGCGCGCCCGTCTCCGCTCTCGGCGGCTCCTTGCTTCTTCTGATCCTGCATCTCGCAGAAGAGGCTTCAGCGCCCTTGTGCCCCTCAGGGCTGTTCTCGCAACAAATCGCCAAAGGCGGGCAGCAGCGAGTACTTCTTTTGCCAGGGGGTGTACATGAAGCCGCGCACATTCGGAACCTGGCGGGCAAGCTGGAGCCAGCCTTTTACTTCGGTCAAATCGTCCGCATCGTAGTAACAGGCAACCAGGGTGGGAAACCCCTCTCCGGCGAGGAAGCGCAGGCTCTTTTCGCGCGGCTTACCGCCCCAGACGGCCATCACCAGGTCTTTGGGCACATGCCGCCAGGAACCGGTAAAGTCCCCGTCCACCAGGTAATAGCCGCCGTGCGCGTTGTGGCTGGGATCGAACATATCGGACCAGACATAGACCTGGGCTCCGGGGATGTGGCTCCGGAGGATTTGCGTCTGGCGGGTGACGCACCGGCCGAGCAACTCACCCATGTTTTGCCCCCGGCACGCGCGGCAGGTGCCGCCCATACGGATCTCATCCATGTTCAAGAATACGCGGCGGGGACGGACCCTTTCGGCCAGGAGTTTGGCTTCGTGGTCGAAGATGTCGTAGAGAGCGGGCTCGGCCATGCAAACCGCGATCTGTGAGTCGTTGATCAGCATGGGGTGATACCAACTGACCCGCAGAAGCCCGCCTTCGACGATACGCCCGCCCGGCAGCAGTTTGAGCGCCCTGGCTTCGCCGGTATCGCGCCAGGGGGTGAGGTTCGGGTCAATCAAGGGCGCATAATCCTTCCCCTCGGTGTAAGTCACTGCCCCATCCTCGCTCCGCACCGTCACCGGGGTGCCCGGCCGATGGAGAACATTAATCGGGCCGACCTCCTCCACCGTCCAGTCATCGAGCCAGACCTTGCCGGTCTTGCCGCCCCACAAGCCTGCGTAAAGCCGGACCTTGTCCTGGTCCAGGCTGTTGAAGAGCATCATGATCTTGCGCCAGTCGCCGGTGGTAGCCAGCTTGAAGTCCCGCGGGGCAATCTCTCGATCATCTGCTGTCAGCACCAGCAAATGAAACGCGCTTGTGGGCTGTAAAGCCTCCGTCTTCACCCAGACGGTCAGGCGATAGCAGCGGTGGGGCGACACCCGGATAGTCTGCATCACCCGGCCGTGCCCGTGCGGATTGGCCGTGAAATTCTCCAACCGCAGCGACGCCTTGCCGCTGTGTTTGACCTGCGTATCGACGAAACTGATCTCGCCAGGTTGGTCGTGAAAGTCGAAGCCCTTGAGCTTGTTCCCGTTATAGTCCTCGAACCCACCATTGACGATTTGAACGGTGTTGCTGCTCACCAACCGCGCCTCACCGGCTCTTGCGAGAAACGGAGCGTCCTCGACCGGCAAGCCTTCGGCCAGGTTGGGGTCGTGCGAAAGGACGCCGCCACCATAGCCCACCGACAAGATTGCCGGTATCAACTCCAGGTGGTTCTGGTCGCAGGCCGCCTTGACCTCATCCAGGCGGCGAAAGTAGTCGGCGGGTTGCTGGCAAAGCGTGTCCAGGCCAAAGGAAACGACCGCGCCGTTGAATCCGTGCTGACCCGCGGACTGGAGGATGTTGGAAATCGCGGCCACATCGCTGTCCTTTCCCAGTCCCCAGCCGAAAACCCAGACGAACCGGTCGGCGTAGGGTTCGGCGGCACCGAGTCGGACAACAAGACCGCCAAGACAGGCGAGCAGGAAGAATCTTTTCATAAAGCGTGCACCACAGTAATTGCGAACACCCTTGGGCGGCTGCCAACCGTGGCGCAGTATCAGCACGAGGCGAGCATGTGTCAATCCAGGTTCAAATGCCGCCCCTTGGCCGATCGCAACCTCAATTGGAACATCAAGGCGATGTAAAAGCTGGAGCTTCAGGCCCTTGCTGGTGTGGCGAAGGAAACGGGCCAAACGATCGCAAACGCATAAAATCAGCAAAACTGGGGGATCAAGTATGGGCACTCAGGGGCAACCAGTTCCACGTAAGACATGGGTTATGAGCGTGATCAGCCTCCAGGGAGGGCCGGTTGCTGTGGGATGACGCCCCCCCGTTCCAGGGCCAGCAGGTATTCCTTGCGGCGCAGACCGCCACCATAGCCGCCGAGCGTTCCGTCTTTTCTCACGACCCGGTGGCAGGGGATCAGAATGGCGAGCCGGTTAAGACCGTTGGCGCGACCGACCGCCCGCACCGCGCGCGGCGCACTGATCGCCGCCGCCACCCCCTCATAAGAGCGGGTTTCGCCAAACGGGATCGCCCGCAACTGTTCCCAGACCCGCCGCTGGAACACCGTGCCCGGATAGAGCAACGGCACGGTGAACGATCTTAAGTTCCCGGCGAAGTAACGCGCGAGCTGGTCGCGCAACGCTTTCGTGTGTTCGTTCGTTCCGGGGACAACCGGCAACCCGATGAGCCGGCGGACCGCTTTGAATTGCGTCTCCAACATCCGGTGATCGGTGAATTCGAGCAGGCAGATGCCCTTGGCGGTGGCGCCGGCCAATAGCGGTCCGAGGGGGCTGTTAATCCAGGTGACGCGCACGCACTCGCCGTGGCGGTACGCGCCGGGGGGCTCGCCGAACAGACGGATGAAGGCGTCGCGAAAACCGCTGTGCGAATCGTAGCCGCTGTCAAACACCGCGGCATCGAGGGACATCCCCTCGCGAATGCGATGCAGAACGGCCGAGAGCCGGCGCGCGCGGGCGAACGCCTGGAAGGTCATGCCATAGCGACGTTGGAAATAGCGGCGCACCGTGGCGGGATCGGTCCCGCGCGCCTGCAAATCGCTTTCGGTCAGGCGGCGCAAAGGCTCCCGTTCGACGTCGGCGAGCAGTTTCGCCGCCCAGGAAGGCTGGTCGTCATGCTGCAAAGGCTGGCACCGCCGACAGGGGCGAAAGCCGGCGGCCAGCGCCGCTTGCGCGGTGGCGAAGAACTCCACGTTTTCCGGACGCGGTTTGCGCGCGGGGCAGGTGGGTCGGCAGAAGATGCCGGTGGTGCGCACGCCAAGGAAAAAGAGCCCGTGGTAGGCGGGATCGCGTTCGAGGTAGGCCCGTTCCATCTCGGCGCGGGGCGGCAATTGTTTCATGTGGGCAAATTACCCCGCCAGGCCGGCGGCCTGCCACCGATTTTCAGGCGTGGATGTCTGCGTGGATCCCAATGGCAAGGGGACACGCTCCCAGGCCTGGGTGCTTACCTTGCGACCCGGCAACTCCAGATTGCACCCAAACTCGCCGCGGCCGGCTTGCACCAGCGGCTCGTCAGCGCCCCACCAAGATAATGCAATGTCTTGGGTTTTTCGGCGGGAGCTTCGTCGCACCTCAATCTCCACGGAAACTGACCATTCCTAAGGCCAAGCGGGCAGGCCCCATTGCGGACGCGGGTCCGGTGGTGTCGGCGACTTCCATTCGGGGTTATACTGCTTCCAGTCCCGATCCGACTGTTCACTCCAGCGCACGCAGCCTCCGGCCAGAGCCGCCAGCCAGACCAGCCCAAGCCCGGTGATCAGCCGTCCGCGCTTCGCCAACACCAGGCGTCGCTGTCGCTTGTTTGAATGACTCATGGTGTGTATGCCTACGAGTGTTTCAAGCGACCGGGATTGCGGACAGTGTCCTGATTTGCCGTTTTCCGGAGCGCGGCTGTGTCGGAGACCAGCCGCAGCGCCACCGTCAATTGGGCGTGCTGGAATACGCCTGACGCGGCGGAGTTGTTCATGCTGCTGCGGCTGAGGCGGCGCGCGCGCTCCGTCCATATCGGGAGACTCCCGGATTGCGGGCTGATGTCGTCATGGGCGTGGGGCCGGTCCGGTGACTCCACATCATCTGCGGCCTGCCGGCCCACTGCGGGCGCCAGGCGGTGACGGTGATGGAGTTGCACATCGACTTCACGGCTGTTGATTGGTGCTGTGCGTCTCAATCAACTGTTCAACCTCATGCCGGAACTGTCCGGGTGTCGTGTTGGTAACGTGGGCCGGTAAAAGCAGTTTGCTCAGGTCTCCGTTAATATCGTTCCACTTCTGGATGGTCGAAATGTCGGCCGGGTAGAAAACTCCGTTCGTGGCCATGAATGCGTCCAGGATGACGCCCTCCTTCGTGCCTATCATGACAGACTTCACTTCTCTGGAAGGGCCAAACTCACAACTCACGGAATAGGGAGAACCAGCCTCCGTCGTGAATCCAGATGACTTTGGCGCGGCGACGAACTCGCCAACAAGCAAACCACGATAGTAAAACCGATGCATCTGCATGGCTTCTGGCTTGGCAGAAATGAAGCGCACGAGATTGGTCTGCCCTTCCCGCGTGAACACATCGCTCGTGTCCAAGGTGCCTGACTTGTTCGTCCTGACCGTGCTGACGACTTGGATGCCGGTGTCCGTCGCAAGAACCGCCGCAGACGACAAAACCAGCGCGAGGAGCCTTTTCATGGCGTGCGGACGGGGTCTGTGGAGCAGAGTGAGCCAGCCTTGGAGAGGTTCGCTGGGAACGCCTCATGGTATCCCCCTGCAATCCCGAAGCACTCGCCGTCAGCAGCCAGTTTCCGTTTCATCGTCCAGGTGTTCAATGCCAGCCGCTCGTGTGAGAAGCTGGGCGAACAGTCGGGAGTGTAGCACGACCGCCGTTGGGCACAAGACGCGAAATCAGCGTCACCGAGAGCAAACCAACTGCCACCAAAGCAAGACTGGCGAGGATAACTCTTCTCATGGCTTGGGCTCCGGCGGCAAGGGGACGTGCTGCCAGCCCTCGGTGCCGAGACGCAGGTCGCGTTCGACGAATTCCCAGACCACGACTTTCTTCCCGGCCAGCCACTGCGGGCGACGAAACAGTTCCTGGCGCACCAACGTGGAGGCCCCGCCGTCGTTCACGATGCTGGTCAGCGGGCGGCCCAGCGCGCGCGCAAGGTGCGCGATGAAACCGGCGTGGCCGGGCTCGTCCTGCTCGTAGATGCGCAGGAAGCTGTCGCCCAAAACCAGCACCGGCGAAGCCGGATCGTCAGCGTACGGTGCGCCATCGGCATGGCGGACGATTTGTTCCGCCGCGATGGGTTCGGGGGCGAGGCGCGCTTCGATCGGCAGCGAACGCAGCATCCGCACGAGGTCGCCGGGCCGCTGGATGGGTGCGGGCCGGAGGTCGTAGGTGACGGCGCCACGCGCCAGCAGGCCGCGCGCGAGGATGTGCTCGGCGACGGCTCCGGCAGCCAGTTCCATGCCGGCCGGCGACCAGTGGCTGTCCTGGGCGAGGTAAAGTCCCGTCGCGGATTGTTCGCGGGCGTGGCGATAGATCGCAAACAGGTCCATGACTTCGAGGCCGACCTGTTCGCATTGCGCGAGAAACTCGCGCGTCTCGGCGCCGATGACGCGGGCGGGCGGCGTGGCGCGGCCCGCAAGTTTGTCGGGATAGACGCTCTCTTTGTTCGGTGCCGACATAAGGATGAGTTCAATGCCGCGCGCGGCGAGCTGGTCGCGAAAATCCAGCACCGCCGCCAACGCCTCGCGCGGCATGGAGTCGCCGGGCCGGGGGCGTTGCGTGAGGCAGGAAAGGCCGGGCTGGTAAAAGAGCCAGCCGTCGCGGCCGACCATGGCCTTCTCGCCGGCTTCGTGGAGGCCGAAGAATTGCGCGGCTTGCATCCATGGGCGCAATGCGCGGGCCACCACGCTCGCCTCCTCTAGCGCGTGTTCGCCCGCGCGCAGATTGGCCTGGGTCGGCCGGCGCGTGACGAGTTCGAGCACTTGCGGCCATTCGCCGCGCCGGGCTTCGACCACGGTCTGAAGCAGCGGGACGCCGGCAAGCATGGCCAGGAAGGCGGCGATGAGGAAACGGTTGGGCCAGGCGGCATTCATTCCAATGACCAGTAGTGAATGGCCCACGGTTCGAGCTTCAGCGAGATCGTCTGATCGCCGGATTTGATGGTCTGGAGCGGGTCGGGGCGGAGGCGCTGGTTTTCATCCGCTCCGGCGCCGGTGGCGTCGAGGATGACGTGGCGGGCGCGCATGTCCTTCGGCAACGCGGCCAGGCGCAACTCGACCTGGACCGGCTCGCCGGAAAAGTTCCACAGCAGGAGATTGTGCATCTGAAGTTGCGAGTCGTGGGTGGCGAACCCGTGGACCTTGGGGTTGCTCGAGGTGACCCGCAGGCGTTCGCCCGCCAGACGCGAAAGGAGTTTGAAGGCGAAATAGGCGGGGCGAACCTGGTTCTGGTAATCGAACAAGCCGTCGAACTGGGGCTGACGGTTCCACCAGCGAGTCATGAACGCGGTGCCGCCCGGCGAAAAGTAGCGCGCGAAAGTGTCGTAGGCCACGTACCAGTCACGGATATGGTAGTAACACGACCAGTCAAGGCCCGCGTCTTTCATCTGCCAGATGGTCTCGGCGACGTAGCAGGGTTGAAAGCGCGGGTCGAGCGGCGGGTTCATGAGGTCCATGTTCCACTCGTCGAGGAAGGTCTCCGGCTTCAACGCGGGACGTTGGTCCAGCAGACCACGCGCGTATTTGATCGTCTCGCGAATCGCGTCAGGACTGCTGCTGTAAAGATGCCAGGAAACGAAGTGCAATGGGGCGCCGTTGGTCGCGCAGCAGTCGAGCAGCGCGGGGAAGATCGGCGACCGCACGTTCGCCAGCGCGGGGCCGCCCACGCGGGCCGACGGGTCGGCGCGCAAAATGGCCGCCGCCGTGTGCCGGTAGTAGCGCACATAGCTGGGCGGCTCGAACCGGTAGGGTGTGCCGCCGTCCTCGCCGATGTCCACCTCGTTGCCCACCTCCCAATAGCGGAGGCCCGTCCCGCGATCGCGGTAGTGCTTCACAACCTGGAAGATGAGTTCGTCCCACGCGGCGTAGTCCCGCGGTTCGACGATGCGATCGTTGATTTCGGGAAAGAGCACGCGCGGTTTGAAGCAGAGACACATCAGCGGCTGCGCGCCGGTCGCGCGGATGGTGTCCACCACGCGGTCGAGCGTGTCGAAGTGGTAGCGCCCCGGCGCCGGCAGGAGGTTGAAGTACTCCTGCACAAACAGCCGGATGACGGCGGGATGCAGCGCGCGGATTTCGGCCACGCGGCTGTCGAACATGGGCTGCTCGGAGAGCCCGCCCTGGCCCAGGGCCATCTGCTCGATGCGCATCGGCCCGAGCGGGTCGTTGAATCCGACGGTGACCTCGATGTTTTGCGCGAGCGCCGACACGGCGCAACCGAGCGCGAGCAGGTGGCAGAGGGGTTTGGCATTCATGGGGGCATCAGAATTGGAAATAAAGAAACGGGTTCAGGGTCTGCGAGAACATCGCCATGAGCGCGAAGGCAAACGCGGGGACGAGGATCAATGCCTTCGGCCACGTCAGCGAAGCGCTCCACTCGTGCGCCTGGCGCGGGGCGAAGAGGCAGAGGGCGGCGATGGCCATGAGCGCGAGTTTGCCGGGGGCGAACACTTGCGCCCCAAGCAGCGCCGTGGTCTCGGTTGACATGCCGCCGCCAAACAGCGCGCGGAAATATGCCAGCGCGCCCGGGAGGGTTTCGGCGCGGAACCAGACCCACGAACCGAGCACGAGAACGAAAGTCAGCGCGATGCGCACGGGATGCGGCAGGCGCTGGTAGAGGGGCTTGCGGTCCGCCCAGCGCTCGGCAATGAGCAGCGCGCCGTGGTACGCGCCCCAGACGACGAAGGTCCAGTTCGCGCCGTGCCACAAACCGCCGAGCAACATCACGATGGCGAGATTGACATAGGTGCGCCCGACACCAAGCCGGTTGCCCCCGAGGGGAATGTACAGGTAATCGCGCAGGAACGTGCTCAACGAAATGTGCCACCGCCGCCAGAAGTCGGTGATGCTGTCCGCGTGATACGGCGCGTTGAAATTCCGCTGGAACTCGAAGCCGAACATCCGGCCCAGGCCGACGGCCATGTCGGAGTAGCCGGCGAAGTCGAAATAGATCTGCAACGCGTAGGCGAGCACGCCGCACCACGCGGCGGGCGCATCGAGCGTCTGCGCGCCGAACGCGGCATCGGCGACGCGACCGATCGGGTTGGCGAGCAGGACCTTTTTGGCGAAGCCGAGAATGAACAGCGCCACGCCGGACGCGAAGCGTTCCGCGTGGTGCGACCGGTCGCGCAGGTCGTGGGCGATGGTGTTGTAGCGGATGATCGGTCCGGCGATCGATTGCGGAAACAGCGCGATGTAGCAGGCGAAATCCGCAAACGAGCGCGCGGCAGGCGCGACTCCGCGATAGACGTCAATCGCGTAGCTCAGCGCGTGAAAGATGTAAAACGAGATGCCGATCGGCAGGATGATCCGCCAGACCCGCACGCCGCCCGCGCCGAACGCTGCCAGGACGTGATTCAGGTTCGTTTGGAAGAAACCGCAGTACTTGAAAAAACACAGCAAGCCGAGGCTTACGACGATGGCCGCGGTGACCGCGGCACGCCGTTGCCGCGCGGTTGCGCCGGGCCGCGCGATAAGCCGGCCGCAGGCGTAGTTGACCGTCGTGACAAAGAACATCAGCAGCACGAACCACGGATTCCACCAGCCGTAGAAGAGGTAGCTCGTCAGGAGCAGCCACGCGTTGCGCCACGTCGAGCGGGCGGGCAGCGCGTAATACCCCGCCAGCACCAGCGGCAGAAAATAAAAGACAAAAATGTGCGAGGTGAAAACCATCGCGCGCTAATCCGCGTCGTTGGTCCAGACCGCCCAATACGACGGGCCGGCGTGTTTGCCGAAGTATTTGTCCACAATGCCGCCCATGAAGAAGTCGTCCATCGGCGTGGCGAGTGCCATGCGCTGAAGCTGACCGGCGCGAAACTGCCGGGAGTTGCCGCCAATGCTCTTCGCCCGCTGGTCCGCAGCCTCCGCGCGCGGTTTCCACGGGTCGTAATGCCCGACGTAAATCACGGCGCCCTTTGCCACCGGGCCGCGATGCACGGCGACGACCTCGTATTTCAGGATCGTCGCGTAGTCGTACAGTTCACGGTGGAACACCGCGCCCTCGGGCACTTCGACGAGCCGGGCGGTGACCTCGACCGTGCCCAGCGTTTTCACCTGGGCGTCCTCGCCCGATTTCGGTTGGCCACAGGAAACCGCGAGCAAGGCCAGGGTGAACAGGAGCGCGACCGTGATGAAGGGCGTTTTCATTTGGGGTTGGGGATTTCGAATCGGGTCCAGTGCGGTTCCCAGCCGGCGCCAAGATCGAGCCGCCGGGTCGCCTTGGCGTCCGGATACCGCGCGTGCAGCGTTGCATCCTGATCCCCGAGCATTGGCGCGTCCGTGGCGCGAATGAGCGCCATCGTGGTTTTCGCATGAGCCACCCGGCCCAGGTCCTCCTCGCTGCGCGTGAACAGCAGATGGCGCCCATCGGGCGAGGGGCACGCGCCGTAAATGTGCCGCCCGGCTTCGGCGTAGAGCATGCGCTTCTCATGGCCGTCCACCGACGCAATCCACAGCTCCGCGCGGCCGCCCTCCTTGGGAATGATGCCGCGCGCATACACAACCTGCCGCGAATCCGGCATCCAGTCGGGCGTGCAGTTATACCGGTCGGTTTCGCTGACGGCGCTGATCTCGCCGGTGCCCGCCCGCAGCCAGCCGATGTTCCAGTAGGGGCCGAGGCCGTTGGCCGTGCCGACAAAGCCGGTTCCGTCGGGCGACCAGACGAGCTGTTGGACGATGCCCTGGCGCGGCATCGTCCGCACGGTTTTGCGCGTGGCGATCTCGACGATGTGAATTCCATCCGGCTTCAGCGCCGCCAGGGATTTTCCGTCCGGCCCCCACGCGGCCCAGGGGAAGTTGTTGCCGTAGCTCACGGGATGCGCGCCGTTCGCGTCCGCAATGACCAGCTCGAAGGTCCCGTAGGTGTTGTTGTCAACCGGTTCCTTTGCCGGCATCCGGTAGTAGAGCAGATGCGTCCCATCCGGCGAAAACCGCACCCCGGCTTCGTTGAACTCGCGTGTGTCCGTCAACGGGTGGCGCTCCGAGCCGTCGGGCCGCATGACGAACAAATCCCAGTCCCCGGCCGGCGTGGCCGCGCTGAAAGCAATCCAGCCGAGGTCATGCACTTCGCGGGCCAGCAGGGTCTCGGCGGGGTCGGCGCCGCGCGCCGCCATGCCGGTGAGCAGCACCCCGGCGATCAAGTGTCCAACGCGGGAAAGTGGGTGTCGTTTCATTGCGCCTGCTCCTCGGCTCCGTACCGCGCGGTGACGGTGTACGTGGCGGCCACGGCTTGGGGCAGTCGCACCGATTCGAGCACGGGATCGAAGTCGGTCCACGGTTTTCCGTTCACGACGACGGAGCGAATTGGCTTCTTCTCCGGATGGCGGAAACGCACCACGAGCGAGGCGGCGGGCGGGCGGGCGGGGGCTTGGATCGTGGCGGTGATGGTGCCGGCCGCGGCCCGGCTCGCGATGGTGAACGAGACCGGGCCAAAATACGTGGGCGCGCGCTGCACGGCAATCCGACGGCCGTCGGCCAGCCAGGCGCGCGGGGTGGCGGGCGCGAGGAGCAGGATGCCGTCGTCGCGTTCGCGCACCAGGAGTTTGCGGTAGAGTTCGAACCACGCGCCGTCGGTGCTGGGCGGGCCGTAGTATTGCCCCCAGGCCCAGCGGTGTTCCAGCGGGGAGAATTGATGATGCGAGAAGGCGCAGGCCATCATGCTGTAAAAGGCGCGGATGGCGGCTTCGGGTTCGTCCCGCAGCAGATAGGCGGTGGCCTGCTGGTTATAGACCGGCTCGTTCGCGGCGCCCCATTGGTGGAGGAAGAGGTTGTCCTCGTGGTCGTGCAACATGGCGGTGGTGAGCCACCCGCGCGGGTCGATCGCGCCGAGCCGCGCGAGGTGCAGCGGGCCGGAGTCAACGTCCGTGGGATACCACTGATCGAGCAGACGGCGCGGCGTCAGCGCGTCACAGGGAACGTAGTTGTTCCAGGTGCCGTCCGCCAGTTGCACCACCGGGGACTTCACGCTGGCGCGGGCGAATTCGCGTTCGACATCGGCCCGCAGCTTGTTCGCCCCGGCCTTCACTTCGTCGGCCCGCGCATGTCCGTAAGCGGCGAGCGCGCGACCGAACACGTCCAACCCCGCGACGAAGTAGGCGTTGGGGAATCCCCACGCCCGGGCGTCGTGGGTCAGGTCGTTGAGCGGCGCCACGATGAGGCCGGGAGCAGCTTGGGATTGCCGGCCGTGCGCCACTTGCGCGAGGCACCAATCGAGCGCCCTCAGCGAGGCCGGCAGCAGCCGCTCGAACGAAGCGCGGTCGCCCGAGAGCAGGAAGTTCTGCCCGATGGCATAGAGCATCCCCGGCGAATAAACGCCCCACTCCGCGTAACCGCCAACGCGCCCGTCGGGCTTCTGCTGGCTGCGAAACATGGCGGCGAACTCCTCCTCGGCCACGGCAAAATGACCGCGCAACCCGTAGAGCATGTAGTCCACGTACACCGCCTGGTTGATGGGCCAATCGGCGTTGAACTGGTCGTAGGCGAAGTTCGAGTAAGGCAGGTCAATGCGGTCGTCATCACGGAAGCGCGGCAACATCAGCGCGTGCCAGAGGTTCGCGCGGAAGAGATCGTTCACGGCGGGCTCCGGCACCTCGAACCGTGCGCCCTGCGCCAGCCAGCCCTCCCAGTATTGCACGGTGGTCGCGCGGGCCCGGGCGAAATCGAGCGCGGCAAGCTGCGGGGCGTTCTCCGCGGCGACGACGGGCGAGGCGAGCTTGAGCACGATCACGCGCGGCTCGCCCCCGGTGGCCTGGCCCGTGCAATCGAATTCCAGGCCCGGAACCTCGTCGCCCGCGCCAGCGACCCGCGTGGTCACGGCCAGACCCGCGGCCGGCTCGATCATCAGCCACACGGCCCCCGTCTCCCGGTCCACGACGCACGGGCGGCCCGCCACTTCGCGCAGCTCCGGATGCCGCGCTTTGTTCTCCGTAGCCAGGTGGAAGCCAAGCCGCAACGGTCCCGGGCCGGTGATCTGGACTCGAGTGCAAAAGGCGCTCGCAATCTCGCCGCGCTGCGGTGGCGGCGGCTCGCCGAGCGGGGCGGCAAACTGCTCGACCTCGCAGCGCTGGCCGTCGCGTTCCAGCGTAGTGACCATGACGGGCAGGCCATCCACGATGCGTTGTCCAGCCCAGCGGCAGCCGGGCCAGCGGAGGTCGAAGCGGAACTGGTGCGGGGACGCGAGATCCGGCCTCACATTCGCCCAACGGTCCACGCCGAACTTGTAGAGCGCGCCGTGCCGCGCGACGGTCCCGACCAGGTGCCCGGTCGTGCCGAGCCAGTGCGTCTGCCAGGGCGCCGTCCATTGGTCAGGATTGCCAATGTCCTCCCACCGCGCCCTGAATTCCGCCAGGGTCGCCTCCGGGTCGCGCCGGACGCGGTCGAGCACCCGTTCGCCTCTCAGCGACGCGAGATGCGCGGCGAACTCCACCGGGGCGTCCGCCCGGGTGAGGAACACGTCGTGCTCCGGCAGCCACATCGCGCCGTGGCGCGCCAGTTGCGCAAGGCCGAAGGAAAACCCGCGCGTTCCGTCGTCCGCCAATTGCACGGTGAGCACCGGCGCATCCGGGGTCAGGCCGGGATCATCCAGCAACCGTTTCACCTGCCCGGGGTTGCCGTGTTCCAACAGATACCGCCAGATGGGATGCGGCTCGCGCGGTTTCGCGCCGGGTTTCGGCCAAGTGACGTCGCAGTCAATCGCATCCCAGTCACCGCCGCCCGCGTGCAGCCGTGAGCGCTCTCCCACCACGTCGTCCGGTTCCGTCCCCACACTCTGCACGCTGGCAATCGTCAGCCCCGCCGAGCCGGCAAGCAACTGCACGGAAAACTCTCGGCGCTGCGCCGTGCGTTGCCCAAACACCAAGCGGACCCGCAAACTCTCGATGTCCGCGGCGTGGGCCGCCACACACAGGCCGAACAGCAATGCCAGTGGCTTCACGGTTTGCTCGCGCCTGGGCCCGCCGGGGATTCGCTGAAAGTCCAGCACGGTTCCCAGCCGCTGGGCAGCGTCAGCACGGGGCCGTTGTTGGCGCCGGGGAATTTGGCGCGCAGTTCCTCGCTCGGGCCGCCGATGATCGGGGCGTCGCGCAGCCGCATCAAACCCATCGGCGCGCCGCCGTTCTTCGGATCGCCATCCTCCTGCATGTTGCCGGTGAAGAGGACGTAGGTTCCGTCCGGCGACACGTGGCCGCCATAGACGTGCCGGCCATCTTCGCCATAAACGAGTTCTCGAGACTTTCCTTCCGCATCCGCGCGCCAGAGTTGCGTCCAGCCATAGCCGCTTTGCGCCTTCTGGCCCCGCGGACGCCACGAGAAAATGACGTTCTGCGAATCGGGAAACCAGTCCGGCGTGCAGCAGTCGATTTTGTTGACCGCGCTCGCGAGGCCATTCGTGAGGTTCATCCGCGCGATGCTCCAACTCTCGCCGAAGGAATTGGCGACGCCCACCAGCCACTGGCCATCCGGCGACCAGGTGGGCTGCTGAAAGAAGCCTTGGCGGGGAAACTGGCGGACGACCTGGCGGCTCGCGACGTCCACGATGCTGAAGCCGCGGGGCGACATGCACAGCAGTTGGGTGCCGTCCGGGCTCCAACTTGCCCAGGGGAACTCACCGTTGCCGCCGAAGATCCTGGGCTGCGAGCCATCGCCGCGGGCCAGGATCAGGGTGCCTTGTTCGCCGTGGCGGTTGTTGTCGAAATGCTCGGCCCGCGGCAGCAGGCGATAGAGCAGTTTCGAACCGTCCCGCGAGAACTGCGGCAACCCTTCGTTGAAATCCGGGGTCCGCGTGAGGTTGGTTTTCGCGCTGCCGTCGGGACGACAGATGAACAGATCCAGGTCGCCCTTTTCGGTGCGCGCGGCGAAGGCAATCCAGCCCTTGGCGCGCACCTCGTCGCGCAGCAGTCCCACGTCCGGCGACTCGGCCGCGCAACCAAGCGCCAGCACGGCAAACAACCCCATTCGCACAATCGTGTTTTTCATGGTCTTCAAGGCGTTGCCGCCTTCGACGTGCGTTGATCCTGCACGGGCACCGCGGCCTCGATGGTGTTCTCCTGCAGGATGACCGCGCCGACGGTGGAATCAAGCTGGATACCGATGGTCTGTTTGCGGGACGCCGGCGGCCGCGTGTCCCGGATGCGGTTGTTCTGCAGCACGACTTCGCGGGTTTCGCCACGGATTCGGATGCCGGCCACCGTCTGGTTTTGGCCGTTGTTCTCGATGAGGTTGTTTTCGAGGCGATTTCGGTGGCCCGCGAGGGCGGGACCTTCATCGCGAAAATAGACGCCTTCTTCGGCGTTGTCCCGGACCTGGTTGTTGCGCAGCAGATTGTCGGTGTCCTTGTGGCCAATCGAGATGCCGTAGCGTCCGTTCCCCGCGAGCAGATTGTCCTCGAACAGGCCATGCCGGACCCGCCAGCAGAGAAACAACCCGTCGGTGCCGTTGTTTCGCGCCACGCATTTCCGGATGGTCGCGCGCTGTGAACCGCTGCCCGGGTGCAACCCCAACCCCGCGTTGCCCTCGCTGATGCACTCGTTGACGATGACGTCGTTCGATTGCTGGAAGCTGATGCCGTCGCCGCTGTAGTCGCGGACCGTGCAATGCTCGATCGCCGTGCCGAAGCCGCGGTAAAGGAAGATGCCGCCCCCCCGGCAGCCGTCGAGCGAGACGTTATGCGCGCGGTTGCCCTCGATGATCAAATGCTCGAGCCGCACGCCTTCCAGGTCATACCCGCTGACCACCGGGAAAATGGTGGCCGCCCGGGCGTCATCGCCGAGCGTGCAGTCCGCGTTCAGCGGGCGGTCGAGCGCCAGCGTGGCCCCGCGGCGGCCGATGATGCGGGCCACCGTAATATGAAAGCCGTTGACCTGCTTGCTCCAGATCGCCACGCCGCAACCGACGTCGAAGCCTTTCGGATCGCGGACGGTGATCTGTTCCTCGCCAAAATCGCCGTCGGTCGCCAGGGGTGACTCCGCGCCATCGGCCTTGCGCAGGATGGTCTGGCCGGGGGTCCCGCGCACCGTCACCTGCGGGCGCAAATGGAGCGAATCGCGCATGAGGTATTCCCCCGGCCCGACCTCGACGATGCCGCCACCCAGCGCCGCGACGTAATCCACGGCGGCCTGGAGCGCGCGCTGGTCGGTGCCGAGGAGATCCGCGTTGGTGTGGCCCACCGTAATACGGACGACCTCCGGCATGGCCGACCGCATCCGTTTGGGCAGTTGTTGCTCCTGCGCCGGCGGTGACCCGTCGTTTTCATCGTTCGAGGCGGCGAGGCTCCGGTCACCGTGACAGAGCAGGAACAGGCAAAGAACCGTGAGTTGTGTTTTCATAAGGTGATCGAGTTTACCACACCTGCGCGTTGCGGAAGATGGGCGGCTGGGTTTCCACCAACTCGGAAACGACGGCCGGAGGAAGGCGGAGGCGATGGCCGCGAGCACCGCAGGTCGTGCGTGGGGATGGCGAACGAGCGAGCGAGTCATTGGCGAGTGGTTCCACCTCGCTTGGTCACGGGGTATTGCCGGCTCATGTGCTCATCCCGATTTGTCGTCCGGCTTATGGAACTCATCGAGTATTAATCGTGAGTCAGCCGGATGCAATCCCGGCCCTGGGTGGACACGACACGAAAAAACCGGACGTCGGTGATGCCGGCGGGAACCGGCGTCAGTGGCCGGGGTCGTTCGGCGCGCGTTGGCGCGATCATGCTGCGGATGAAGTCCGGATCAGCCGTGCCGACGTCCGGGCTTGGAGCCGCCCCACCGCCCTCCGTGTAATGCATGACCTCAAGCAGGGCGAGCCGGGCGTGGGGAGACTGGTTGTCCAGCCGCGGGCCATTCTTCCCGACTTGGGCGCCCAAGCCGAGCACCGCGGTGTTCCGCCCCTCGCCGTGGCAGACAAGCCGCACCGACTCGCCGCCGCCGCTCCACTGCACGTTCAGCAGGGAGAGCTGGCCCGAGAAGTTGTCCAACTCGATGGCGGGCTCCGTTTCATTCTTCGACAGCGCACACGCCATGATGGCGCCATGCAGCGTCAGCTCGCCCCGGCCGCTCAGGCGCATGAACCGGGGTTCTGAACCGGATTCATACCAGATGTCGCGCGCCAGCAGGCGGCCGCCCTCGGTCACGCCGTAGCTGAGTTGGTTGTTCGAGGAAGAGCCGGCAAAGATCGCCACCCGCCCCGGCGCAGACTGGCCGGCGGAGAGGCGTTCCCCGCCCCGCACCTTCACCCCCAGCGCGCAGCCGCCGTGGTTCATGTTCCGCAACTCGACATTGGCCAGTTCGACGCCATCCACGAAAAACCCGACGCGTTGGGCGGCGTCCACGTTGGGCTGTTCCATGTAAATGCGGGCGCCGGGCTGGTCGCACTTTTCGATCACGATGCCGTCGGCGCGCTTGGTGCCGTTAACCTCCAAATCCCGCAACGTCGCCCGCGATGGTCCGGCCAGGCGCAACACGGGTCCAGTGCTCGGGCCAGTCCAAACCAGCCGT
Source organism: Verrucomicrobiota bacterium (assembly GCA_050012855.1). Taxonomy (GTDB): domain Bacteria; phylum Verrucomicrobiota; class Verrucomicrobiia; order Limisphaerales; family J093; genus JAJXZJ01. The sequence goes on from JBEKGJ010000007.1 coordinate 34,666, forward strand.
GTGCGCACACCATCCCCGACCAACTGGAGATCCCGGCCCGCCGGGATGGTCAAGGTTTGGGCGACGCGGAAGTCCCCGGCCGGCAGATGCACGACCGCGTGTTGCCCGTCGAGCTTGCCAGCCTCATCCACAGCCCGCTGGATCGCCTCGTCTGTGGCCCCCGGCGGCACCTCGATGACGGACCGGTGCCGGTTGGGTGGCGTGCCCGGCAGCTCGGGCAGCGTCTCCTTGAGCGCGTCGAAGGGGACGACTTTGTCATCGAAAGCCAAACGGTTGGTCTTGGCGACGATGGTGGGGTCGCAGGTGAACGTGTTGCCGACCGAGAGCAAACCTGCGTCGGCGCGCAGGCGCACGGCGGGTCCGCGACGGGTTTGGAGGATGTTATCGAGCAGGAGGAGCGGGCCAAGGTTGCCGACTTCGACCAACGTCCCTTGTCCGCCATAGACCGCATTGCCCTGCAGGGTGACAAGGGCGGCAGCCCCGACGGGCTTGCCCACAAAAAAAGCCTTGGACCCCAGCGATGTATTGTTGCGGAACGAGAAGTAGCCCGTGTTGCCAATGCCGATGTCGGCTTCCCTGGAGCGGCGGAAGAGGCTCTCGAAGACGTGGAAATTGCCGGCGCCGCGCAGGTTCGTCACGCCCAGGCCGCAGTCCTCGAAGACTGAATGCCAGACAAACCAGTCCAGCGAGTTGAAGTTCTGGATGCTGATGCCGGCAACCGCGCACCGCAGGAACTGGCAACGCAACACCGTCGTCTCGGCAATGCCCTGGCCGCCGGGAGCGCCGGCCTCGATGCCGATGCCAACGTCGCGGATCACGACATCGAAGAACTCGTTATAGGTGGCGAACGACTTGCCGTGCGCGATGGCGGTGCGGGCCTTCCCCTGGCCGTCGAAGGTGAGCCGTCCCAGCTTCGAATACCAGGCCCCATAGTCGAGCATCACGCCGTCCGCCGGGCCGTCCCAGCGCAGTGTCGCGGTCGCCGGATCCTCGCCAATGAATGCGACATCCTTGGACTCGTTGTGCTTCTCGCGGAACAGGACGAGCGTGCGCGTCACACGGTAGGTTCCGGCGGGGACATACAGGACGAAACACTTCCGGTCCTCGCGGTGCAGGTCGTCGAGCGCTTGTTGCAGGGCGGCGGTATCGTCGGCCCGGCCATCGCCGACCGCGCCGTAATCCCGTTTCACGTCGGCCCAGTTGGGAAAGGGACCGACGAATTCCTGCGCCGGCTCCGCAGGTCGAGCGGTGGCGGCAAGCCACAGCGATAATGCCGTCAAGATACCCCAGCTTGCGGTCGGCAACTTCCCGGCTCGGTTCATGTTTGGGCTCTCCGTGTTCATTGCTTCTTCGTCGCTGGCGTTTTGGCTTCCCGCATCGCGCTCATTCATGGCGGAATCCGAGTCACGCCGACCGAATTCCACCGGGTTTAGCAAGTCGAAACTCATCCGCGCGCGGCTTCCGGGCTGAACCCTCCATTCCACCAATCCGTCAGCGCGGGTCGCTTGTCGCCGACTAAACGATCGGCCCCACCAGTCGGCCAGGCCGTTTGGGCGTACGCCCCGCCAGGGACGCCCGGACCGCTCGCCGGTTTTCTCAAGGATGCAACAAACGGAAGAATTCGCTCTGATTGGTCGCCGGCAGGGTGACGATCCGGAAGCCCCCGTTGGTGGTGCCAGCGGTCGTAACAGCCGTCCAGATATTCGAGGACGTGATCGCGGTCGCGTGCTGCAAAGTGAAATCAGAGTCAGCCGCCGGCCAGGTCACCTGCAGGGTCGAATTTGAGAACGCGCCGAACCACACGCGGGGGCCGAGCCCCGGGTCGGTCCAACGACCGAAGTTGTAGGCCTGGTAACCGCCGGCCTTCGCGAAGCTCCCGGCGACGTAGAGCCGCGAGCCGATCGTGAGGGTCGTGTAAACCTGCCCGTCCACACCCGGCAGGCAGAAACGCCGGTCCCAGTTCTCGTCTCCGGTCGCGGCAAAACAACCCGGAGCCAGCAGGACCAGGCACGCGCCGACCCAGCAAAAAAGCAGCCGCGAGAAAAAGCCCGGCAGTTTCACCGGCGAGATGGATCGGGGTCTGCTTTCTGACACGACGCAGGAGACGGGGTAACATTCTCCAGGAAGGCTCATGAGTTCGAGCCTACTCCGCGGGTCAGCGGCGTCAAGCTTCACCCTTGGCTGGTGGTGTCCGAATTTGCCTTGCACGGTGGGGCGAGCGGCCTCGCGAGCCGTCCTTCCCCCGCAACTTGTCGCGGTCCTCCTCTGCTCGCTCAACTCTCAACCATCAACCATCAACCTGTTTTCGGCTCGTCAGCGCCTCGTCCCACCAAATCAGGACACTGTCCCTTGGCTTATGACCAGGCAGACAGGGTCGCGCCACCCATCAGCGATCACGCTGGGCCTGGCACGCCCTCGAAGCGCGGCAAATCATTTGGTCCGTCAGAATCTCAATGACGGCATCCCCGCGCTTTCTCGCGCAGCTTGAGCAACCGTTTGCCCGCGGCGTGCAACGGCGGCGGTCGTTTGGCCAAATGGAACCGGATCGGGTGTTTCGCCGGCGCGCGAAAAAAGGTTCGAGCCAGGCCGGGCCGCCATGTCGAAACACCCCGGTCGGCCGCTATTTCTTGCCTGTCACCTGCTTCGCGGCGACGGCTTGCTGCTTCTTGGTGGCAGCCGCGTTGGATTTGACCTGCTTTTGTGCCGCTTGCTTGTGAACGGACTTCGGAGACTTGTCGCCCATAATCAACTTTCTTCAATTCCGACGGTTTACTTTCCGGCTGGGTAAAGCCGATTGCCGGATATGGGTGATCATAAACGACCTTGGCCGGCACTGCAAACGCTGATTCTCCCCGCACAGGCAGCGTGGTCTGGCCCGACGGGCGCGTCAATCGGGCCAGACCATGCCGGCGAGCTGACTCCCCGCCGCTGCCACCAGCAGTCCGACCAGTGACACACCGACGGGTTTCCAGGTGGCCTTGGGGTTCAGGAAAAAGAAAATCAGCCCGACCAGCGCGAGTCCCAGCGATTTCGACAGGCACACGGGTCGTGTCACGGCTGCTTCTCTGACTGCGCCTCTTTCACGCCCTCGGCGACAGCGCGCGTCACGGTCTTGACGGCGCCCTGCGCGCCCTCGGCCAGATCGTTGATGGCGTCCGTCGCCACGGGCACCTGCTCGGCCGCCGTGTACCGGGCAACCGCCCCCATGAAGCCGAGCATGGACAGGACACCACCCACAAACAGCAGCGGCATCCCGACAAAAGCGCACCAAAACAGACGGGGCGGGCCGCCCCCGGCAAAGGCCAGGAAGAAGCTGGCCATGCCAATGATGAGGAGAATAAGACCCACCGCGGCGATGACCGGCCCGGCGATGCGCAGGAAGGAACGGGCCGCCCCGTGCTTTTCAGTTTGTAGCTTGCTCATAATTCAAGTGCAGGCAGTCGGCCTGAGAGCGCGACACTGCGCGCGATTGCCGCCAACCAAGAGTCTTTTGGCGTGTTCGCCGACATGGGCGCGCAGCCTTCCAACTGGCCGGAATCAGCGACCGCGCGCCAGTGACGTCTGCCGTGGAACTGAGACGCAACCGCGGGGTTCGATGTATCCGGTTGGCTCGGCGAACAGTCTCTCACAAAACGCCCAATCCGACGAGCAAAACACCCGAACCGATCACCAGGCTCAAGCCAAAATACAACGGTGCCACGCGGCGACTGGCGGGTCGCGAGCAATCGGTTCACGTTTCATGGTTCCAAGTGTTCAGTGCCAGCCACGCGCGTTGGAATCTGAGCGAACAATCAAGAGTATAACCCGGTCGCCCGGTGTGCGTCACGGCTTTTCCGCCGGCTTGGCCTCGCCTCCACACACCCCTGCGGCCATCGCGCTGGCAGCAGAAACGCGCGCTGGCTTGCTGCTGACGGATGAGCTTCGTGGCGGCGTTTTCACCGGCCACGACGTAGTCGGTATTCTTGCTCACCGAGCTGGTGACGCTGCCGCCGGCGGCGGGGGTGAGCTCTGGAAACGGCCGACCCTGTCGGCTGCCAAAAGGAAGAGTGAGGGCAATCTCTACTTGAAGCCGTGCGTGAGTCCGTAGGCGAACCGCGCCTTTGTTTCCTTCTCTTGCTTAACCAGCTCAGTCTTCGTTGTGGTGATTCGATTGAGATCGCGCTCGTAGTCGTCCATTCGCGCCAGTAATTCACCGAACTGCGGCCATTCCCTTATCTCCGAAAGAGCGGCAGTCTGCTTGGGATCGTATAACATGCCCGTATCGCCTTTGATCAACGCGAGCTTGTGTTTACACATCTGCTGGAGAACACCGGCTTGGCAGTGGCAAAACACGCGGACGGAATTCTCGGTGGCCTCAAACTCAACGTCGTAGGAGCCGCCAGTGCTACTTCTCGCGAGCAGGGTGATTCTCATGGCTCAGAACAGTTCGCTTTGTCCGATTGACCTATCGGAACGCTTTGACCCCAGCACTTTCAAGAACTCATCCTCGCTCAAAATCTTGATCCCGAGTTCACGCGCCTTGTCGAGCTTCGAGCCGGCGTTTTCACCGGCCACGACGTAGTCGGTATTCTTGCTCACCGAGCTGGTGACGCTGCCACCGGCTGCGCGGATGAGCGCGGCGGCCTCGTCGCGGGAGAGCGTGGGCAGAGTGCCGGTCAGAACGAACGTCTTGCCCATCAGCGGACCGGCAGCCGCGCCTCCGCCCATCGTCTGGCCGCTCTCGCCGTGGCCCGGATTGATGCCCAAGGCGCGCAGTTGCTCCAGCACGCGCCGCCCCGCCGGCGACGCGAAATAGTCGAGCACCGCCGCCGCGACGACCGGTCCGACCTCGGCGAGGCTGGCCGTGGCTCCACTCTTTTCCAGGCGCGCTTCGAGGGCGGCGATTTCGGCGACGAGGGCGGCGTAACGCTGCTTGCGGGCTTCGAGTTCCGCGACGTCCTTGGGCGGATTTTTGCGGGACCGGGGCGAGATCGCGGCGCGCTCGGTTTCCTTGTCGCCGAGGTCGCGGATGTCGCGCAAGATTGGCGAGACGGCCAGTTCGTCCAGCGAGGCGTGGACCTGGGCGAGCTGCCAGGCGGTCTGTTCGCCGACCTCGGGAATGGCCAGCGCGTGCAGCCAGCGGTGCAGCGGCAGCGGGCGGGCGCGCTCCAGCGCCTCGATGACCTTGGTCGCGTTCTTCTCGCCAAAGACGCGCGGCTCGTCGTCGGTGCCGAGGTTGAGTCGGGCAAGCTGGTCCCGGGTGAGGCCGAAGAGATCGAGCGGTTCGTCCACGAGGCCGCGTTCGACGAGCTTCTCCGCAACGATGCCGCCGAGGGATTCAAGGTCGAGTGCCTTGCGCTGGGCAAAGTATTCCACGCGCCGGGTTTTCTGCGCCGGACAAGCGGCCACATTCTGGCAACGCCAGGCGACTTCTTCGGTTTCGGTTGGGACGCCTTGCTGCGTGTCCTGGCCGGGCGGCAGCCCGGCCCTACCGGATTTGATCTTGTCCTTCGCAATCGGACCGCCGCACGCCGGACATTGGCCGCCAACATGCGCGACCAGGTCGAAGGGCTTTGCCCCTCTGGGCCGCTTCGCGAGCACGACTTCGAGGACCTCGGGGATCACCATGCCGGCCTTGCGGATGACCACGGTGTCGCCGATGCGGATGTCTTTGCGGCGGATTTCGTCCTCGTTGTGGAGCGTGGCGCGAGCAATGGTCGAACCTTGGACGAACACCGGCTCCAGCTCCGCCACGGGGGTCAACACACCGGTGCGACCGACCTGGACGGTGATGTCCTTGAGGAGCGTCTCCACCGGCGTGATCCACGGAATCGGTTTATGGACGATGGCGTCGCCGGGCGCGCGGGTCTTGGGCGGGATGCGTTGCGCGTCGGCGAGGCGGTTCACCTTGAGCACGACCCCGTCAATTTCGTAAGGCAACTGCCGGCGCAGGTCGCGCGTCTCGTCGTAGTGCGCGACGACCTTGTCGGCATAGACGCGCAAAACGTCCTCGATGTCACGGCAGACCCACCAGCGGCGTTGCGTCGGCAGCCCGAATCGCGCCAGCGCCTCCAGAATCTCCGCGTGCGTCTCCCACGCGATGCCTTCGCACTTGCCGACGGCATAGAAGACCGCGCGAATAGGCCGCTGTGCGACCAGTCGCGGATCGAGCTGCTTCAACGTCCCCGCGGTGGCATTGCGGGCGTTGGGGAAAGTTTTCTCGCCGGTAGTGGCAAGCCTGGCGTTGAGTTTCTCGAAGTCCCCGGTCGCGATGTACGCCTCGCCTCGCACTTCCAGCAAGGCCGGCGGGTCCGGTAGATTCAGTTCCAGCGGAATCGCGCGGACTGTGCGGAGATTGGCGGTGATGTCGTCGCCGAACTGGCCGTCGCCGCGCGTGACACCGAGAGCGAGTTTTCCGTGCCGGTAATGGACGCTGATGGACACGCCGTCCACCTTGGGCTCAAGAACGTATTCGATGCGGTCGCGACCGAGGTGTTTGCGAATGGTTTTGTCGAATTCGAGCAGGCGCGGCAGGGTGTTCTCGTCCTGCTGCCGGTTGCGCTCTTCGCGATCCGGCTCCTCGGTGCTGTCAGGATGTTCGGCCGCCTCGATTTTCTCGAGGGAGAGCATCGGCTGGAGATGCTTCACCCGGTTGAACCCTTCCGTGGGCGCCCCGCCGACGCGCTGCGTGGGCGACTCGGGCGTGACGAGTTCCGGAAATTGCTTCTCCAATTCCTGCAGCTCGCCAAACAGCCGGTCGTATTCGAAGTCGCTGATGGTCGGCCGCGCGAGCACGTAATAGGCGCGGTCGTGCTGGCGGATTTGGTCGGCCAGTCGGGCGTGGCGGGCCTGGGCTTCGGCGCGCATCATCATCACAGGCGGGCGCGGTCGAACAATTTCTCCCACGCCCCGGCCCGAGGATAACAGACCACCGTGCGCAGGATCAACCGCCGCACCTCGGCCCGGCTGACCTTGATGCGGCGTCCGGCGTCCAGCACGTTGCCCGTGCGGAGGCGGGCGAGCGTGCGCATGCCAATCAGAATCGGCCAGGCGCACGCCAGCCGGACGCGCACCTGCCGGCGCGGCAGCATGTTCGTGTAATCCCAGCCCGCGGCGAGATGCTGCCGCGCGATGGCAAGGTGGGCGTCGTAAAGGTCGCGGAACCGGCCGATGGCCGTCGCATCGAGCAGCGCCGCGGGACTCAGCCCGTGGTGCGCGAGGCCGTCGGCGGGAATGTAACACCGGCCCTGGCGCAGGTCGCGCGGCAGGTCGCGCAGGATGTTGACCAGTTGCAGGCCCTTGCCGAAACGAACGCCATTGGCGAGCAGACGGGCATCGTCCAGCCGCAGCGCGGGAAACAGCCGGCGCCGGCAAATCCGCGTCCAAAACTCCCCGACGCAACCAGCCACTCGGTAGGCGTAATCGTCCAGCTCACTGTCGTTTTGCAGGGCGACCATCTGCGACACGCTGGCCGTGCCGAAACGGCGAAGATCGAGTTCCTGTCCGCCGGTGATCGTGGTAAGCACCTCGCGAATCAATGCCTGGTCGGCGGCATCGAGGCTGGCGAGCACGACCAGCGCTTCCTCGATGCGCGCGAGCAGAACGCGCTCGGCCTCGGTGCCTCCCGACGGCGCCGCACCCGCCGCTGCCGAGGTGAACGCCGTGAAATCCAGCGGCGCGGCCGTCTGACCGAGGATGCGACCGCGCAAGTGGTCCAGGGCCGCGAGCCGGCCGGAAACCGGCACGAGTTCCGTGTCGGCGATGGTGTCGGTGGCGCGCGCCAGCAGGTAGGCGAGACTCACCGGGCGGCGGATCGGCACCGGCAGGATGCGCAAGGTTTTATAGAACGTCCGCGAGACGTCGCGCAGGAGGTCGGTCAGCAAATCGGCATGGACCACCGGCGCGGCAGTCGCGGAGGACTCCGGGGCGGTTTCGGACGCAGACGGACTTGATGACGTGTTCACCGGCACAACGATTGGCCGGGGCGGAAAGCGAAACCGCACCCGGTTCGCGCGTGGCGGGCGGGCATCGCGCGCGTGACCTTTCGCCACCGAGTATCCGGCCGACCGCCTTGGCTTTCAAGAACCGTCCAGGCAGGCGTCACCAACTCAGGCCACAAGCCGCCGGCAGCGGGCCGGCCGCGACGAGTCTCTTTTTGCCTTCGAAATCGCACATAACGCCCGTGCTGTGCTCCGGGCGGCTGGCAATCAGCGCTTGACGGCGTCGGCCCGGCCCCACGAAGTTTACGGCGATGACAGGAGCAGGGATTCGCGGACGGCCGATGGCGTCCTTTCCACGCAGCAGGTTCAACGAGCACAAACGGCAATCGCAGTTGATGCGGGTGGCACATTTGATCCTGCTTTGGTCGTTTACGGCCGCGTTTCTCGCACACGCCGACCGATTTGACCTCGATCTCAGCGGCGCGTGGCAATACCAGAACGTCGCACAGATCGCCTATCCGCCGCCCGCGGCGTGGCTGCCGACCACGGTTCCCGGCTATCTCTCGACGACCAACTACGAGCACGCATGGTTCCGCAAAACCTTCGACCTGCCGGCGGTGCCGGCTGGCAACCGGGTGCGCCTGCGCTTCGGCGGCGTGAAGTTCGCCAGCCAGGTCTGGGTCAACGGCACACCGGTCGGCGGCTATCTCAACGGCTACGAACCGTTCGAGTTCGACGTCACCGCCGCCGCGCGGTCGGGCGCAAACGAACTGCTGGTGGCGCTGACCGATTGGACCGCCACGTTTTCGTACCACGTTGATTTCAGCAACCTGGCGCCATACGAGAACCCGCGCGACCACGCCATGAACGCGCTCCTCGCACCGATCGGCGGCCGTTACGATCTTTACGGCGTCTGGCAGCCGGTCCATGTGCTGAGCGTGCCGGCGGTGGCCACCGCCGACGTGTTCGTCATGCCGTCGGTGCGCCAGAAACAGCTCACGGCGCGCCTCACGTTGCGCAACGACACCGCCGCGCCCCAGACGGTGGTGGTGCGGAACCAAGTGCTCGACGGCGACACCGCGGTGCTCGATTTCCCGCAGCAGAGTCTCACGCTCGCCGCCAGCGCCAGCCAGGAGGTCGAAGTCGCGGCGCCATGGGCCAATCCGCACCTGTGGAGTCACCTCGATCCGTATCTCTACCAGCTCCGGACCACCTTGGACAACGCGGGTGCGGCGGACGCGGTCACAAACCGTTTTGGTTTCCGCGAGCTCTGGACCGAGGGCTCCAATTATGTTTTCAACGGCACGCCCATTCACCTGCTGGCGACTGCGACCTGGCCGACGGCCAGCTTCCTGTCGAGTACACAAATCCAAACGATCTTTGCCGAAGTGAAGGCCGCGCACTGCGTGGCGATGCGGCTCCACACCCAGCCTTGGGATGAGCTTTTTTACAAGGTGGCCGATGAAACCGGCATTCTCCTCATCGAGGAAAACGCCGTGTGGTGCGACGCCTACTCCTATCGGCTGGCCGACCCGGTGTTTTGGACCAACTACCTCCAGCACGTCACCGCAGCCATTCGCCGCGACTGCAACCATCCTTCGATCGTGCAATGGAGCCTCGAAAACGAGCTGCTCAGCGTCGGCGGCGCCCTGGCCTGGACCGGCACCGTCCAGCAACTCGCGCTGCTCGGCGCGCGCGTGAAGGCGCTGGACCCGACGCGGCCGATCACCTACGAATCCGACCTGGATCCCAACGGCGCCGCCGACGTTCTGGGCCTGCATTACCCGCACGAATACCCCGATTTTGCCTTGTGGCCGAACACGGCGTACTGGATGGACACGCCGATCGCGCGCGACTGGATGCCCGGCGGCACCTGGCAGTGGCACGGGGACAAGCCGCTTTATATTGGCGAGTTCCTGTACATCCCCGGCAATTCCGCGGACGGGTTCAGCATCCTTTTTGGCGATGACGCCTACCGCGACACCGCCACGAAACGCATCCTCGCCAAGTGCTGGACCTGGCAGATGCAGATCGAGGCCTACCGTTCCTATGGCGTCAGCGGCATCGCGCCCTGGACCATGTTCGAGGACCCGGCAGTCCCGGCTGGCACGCTCGATCTGAATCCGACCCAGAACCAGCTCTATCAGGCGCAGCAGGCCGCCTATCAACCCAACGCGGTTTTTGTCCAGCCCTACAACCCGCGGTTTTTCGTGGGCGACACGCCCTCGCGAACGCTTTCAATCTACAACGACACCTTGCAGCCGGGGAACTTCGTCTTGAAGTGGCGCACGGCGGACGGCGCGCCGTGGAATACCCGGCCGTTCAACCTGGCGCCCGCGGCAAAGCGCGTGGAAACGGTTTCCGTGCCGACGCCGGCCACACCCGGCGCCTTCCCGTTCCAGATCGAACTCGACAACGGCACGACGCCGGTCTTCACCAACCAGCAGAATTACAGTGCCTGCGCGCGCCCAACCCTGCGGTTGCCGGCCGGCGTTCGGCTAGGCGTGTACGATCCGCCCGGCGCCAGCCGCACCTTGTTGACACGCCTGGGTGTTCCCTTTGATCTGGTTACGAACCTCATCACGAACTCTTATGGCCCGTGGAATGTACTCCTGATCGGCCAAGGCGCGCTGACCAACGACAGCAGCTTTCAGGTGGGCACCAACCTGCCAGCGACGCAATGGGAGCAGTTCGCGGGGCGCGGCGGGTGGATCCTGGTCATGGAACAGGACGTGTACCCGCGCTGGATGCCGCTGGGAGTGAATATCGAGGGCGTCGGCGCCAACTTCGCCTTCCCCAATCCGAACCACCCATTGGCGCAGGGCCTCGCGGCGGAGGATTTGCGGTGGTGGGCCGGCGACCACCTGGTGGCGGCCAAGGCCATCCGTGTGCCGGCGCGGGGCAACTTCCGTGTGCCCATCCAGATCGGCTCCAGCCAGGGACTCGAATACGCCGGCGTGCTCGAGCTGCCGATCGGCCAGGGCGGCCTGCTTTGCTCCCAATTGCTGCTGAACGAAAAGTTCGATGCCGAGCCGATGGCCGCGGCGATGTGGCAGCGGTTATTCGATTATGTCGCCCCGGCGGCGCCGCACCCGGCCTCGGTGGTAAGCGGGCTGGTGACGGAAACCAATTCGACTGTGGCGGCCGAACTGGCCGCGCTGGGGCTGGTGAGCGAAGCGCGGCTCGGCCAGTTGACGAACCTCGATGCGCGTACCTGTCCGCTCCTGATCGTCGGTGGCGGCGCGGCCGCGTGGACCGACGCGTCGAACCACCTCGACCGGCTGGCCGCGTTCGTCCAGGCGGGCGGGCGGTTGCTGCTGCACCAACCGCCCGATGGTTTTCTGAACGCCGCCGCCACGAGCCTCCTGTCCCAAGTCACCTGGGCCAACGGCCCCGTGGGCCAGGTTCTTCGTCGCGACGGAACCAACCTGGTCGCCCACTTTGCCAACCACGATTTGCATTGCCTGAGCCAGCCCGGCAACTGGAACCAGCCGGAGGTGCTCTCCACGAATCTGGCCCGCCGCACCTATCAGAAGCGTTTCAGCCTGTCAGCCTACGCCATGCTGCACGCCGAAACGATGGCGATCCACAGCAGCGGCGGCGCCGTTGCCGGCGGATGGGAACTGTGGGAAAACGGCTACGTCGGCCAGAATCTCGTTTTCCCGGCCAGCGGCAGTTACCTCTTCAGCATCACCGCCCGGGGCACCCCGGTCGCCGGCGTTTACCCGCACATGTCGCTCAACCTCGACGGTCAGGTGCAGGACTCGATCTTCCTTCGGGACAATACCTGGCAAGCCTACACCCTCAGCGCCGACGTCACCGCCGGTTCCCATCTGTTCACCATTTCCTTCGATAATGACGCCTATCAACCGCCCGAGGACCGGAACCTCTTCCTCGGCCAGATCCTTTATGGCCTGGACCCGGGGACCAACGGTGTGAACGTGCTGACGAAACCCGGCATCGTCGCCCAGGCGCCACTGGGCCGCGGGTTGGTCGTGGTGGACGAAATCGCTTGGGACACCGAAACCATGGAACAAGTGAAGACGGGGCGATTGGCCAGCAGCTTGCTCACGGGCCTGGGGGCGATTCTGGCCGCCCACCCGAGTCTGCGCATCCTTGGCACTGAAATGACCAACGTGGACATCGCCGCCTACAGCACCAATGGCGGCACGGCCAACCTCAATAGCAACGGACGAATTGAGCTGCCCGTAAATTTCACTTCCACCGGAAATTATCAATTCGACATCCAGGCCAGCGGCACGCCGGCGATCGGGGTCTGGCCGCTCGTGCAGCTTCGGCTGGATGGCGTGATCCGGCAGACTTTCTCGGTCACCAACACGGCGTTGGGCCACTACCTCGTCCGGCTGCCGGTCACTGCCGGCCGGCACGTCGTCGCTCTCGCTTTTATCAACGACTACTACGCGCCTCCGCAGGATCGGAATGCGGCGGTGGCGCAACTTCTCATCACGCCGGAGCCGCCGCCCCGGTTTTTGAGTCTCAACCTCGACGCCACCAACGGACTGGCCACGCTCACTTGGGAGGCGGTCGTTGGCCGGACCTACCAGATTGACGCGCTGGCGCGGTTGGGCGCTCTGGAAATCGGCACCGCGCGCGTGACCAACCTGACCGGCACCGCGCAGAGCTGGACCGACGACGGCACAGTCACGGGGGCGCCGCCCGGCAGCCCGGCGGCCCCATCGCGCTTCTACTGGCTCGAGGCGCTCACGCCCTGATCTCGCTGGGCGTTGAACGGCCCGCGCCGGACGGGATGGAGGGAGCCATGTTGTCAATATGTGGGACCGCCAATCGGCGACCCTTTCACGCCGGACCGGGTTCGAGCCCGCGAAGGGAATGATGCAAATGCGCGACCCCTTGACCAAACCGTTTCCTGATTGTCAATTGTTAGAACCGACCCTTTCACGAAAAGCCCGCTAAACGCTACAGCCATCCCGACGCGCCGCTGGGTTATTGACGCTGGGCGAGTGACTGGATGGCCGCAGCGGAGGCCGGTTTTGTGTCACGCCAGACGCAGGGCGATGCGGAACGCGGACGGAAGCTGCTGGCTGAAATCCGCGACGGCGTCGCATCCCGTGCCAGGCCATAACGAGGTCACTTCCTGCAATCCTGAGCTCGTTTTCCATACAAGAAATCCAGTCCGTCCTTCTTCTTGTGGCGCGGACTGCGGATAGCAAGAGCAAGCAACAAACGAATCGCTTCCCAAGGACCAACCACGTCGAGCTTCCGCCCCGAAGTGACCACCGTCGGCTTGGGCACCGCAAAGCGCCCGACCCTCTTGAGAGCCTGAATGAAGGCGATGTCCTCCCCGGCATATAAACGCTCGGAGAAGCCGCCAGCCGCATCGTAGGCCTCCCGCGTGCAGAACAGGAAGCAGCCGCCCACCCATCGAATCAGGCGGCCAATCCCAACTCCGACAGGATACATGATGCGGCCCCAAAGCGGCAAGGGGCGGTCGAATTCAAATACGCAACCGCCACCGGCAGCGCCGGAGCGGAGGGCGTCAAGAGCGGCGCCCACCGCCCATTCGTTTGCCTGTGTGTCAGCATCCACGAAGAAAAACACCTTGCCCTGAGCCGCGCTTGCTCCGGCATTGCGCGTGGCGGAGATGCGGCGATGCTCGACGCGAATGACACGCGCCCCCATCTCCTCCGCAATCTGAGGAGTCGAATCGGTTGAGGCGTCATCCACCACGATGACTTCGTGGGCTTCGCCAAGCTTTTCCATGGACGAGCGGATGCTGGCCAGGCATTTGCCAATCCACAGCTCTTCGTTGTGCGCGGGAATAATGAAGGAAATCATACTGGCAGCTAACGGCCCAGCTCAGCGATGCGCCGCCGAGGGCTCCGGGTTGCAACCGAGACGCGACCGGCGCATTCGCTGAAGCACAAGTTAGGCTCCGTCGTCATCCAAAACCGGTGGCGTCGCCGCAAAAAACTCCAGGTGGCCACACTCGGCACATGCCAGTGAATGTAACCCAATCATGGCCCCACCTTTTCCAATCTTGAATCGGTCTTGGCCGCATAACTGACAAACGAACGCTTTGCCATGAACTCCATACCGCTTCGCGCCCGTTGCTTTCTTGAACGCGGTCGCGGCACGCTTGAGTGTTGATACTTTAGTGCTCATAAAATCTTCTGCCGCCCTGGCAGCCTAACGCAGGTCAGCGACGGGAGCCAGCCGCCGATGACGTTCGTATTTCACTCCGAGCGAAACGGCTGGCTCCCGTTCGCTGGACCGACTGGTTGGCCCCCCCGTTTCAATTGCCTCGACATTGGTCAGCATTCTCGGGCGCCTGCTGGACAGAGGCGATCATATGAGAAAACCAGCCGGTCCCAATCTTCAAAATGAATTCGGGTGCACCGCCCGCTCGAACCGACATCGAGCCCGGCTCGGAATCCTTGGTGAAACGAATATCAGGAGGTAGTCCTCCTTCGTGCACCAGTTGGCACCTGAGCCATTTGTAGAAAATGTGCTCAACGGGATGACATTCACCTCGATACTCGACGCTGATGCGGACCGTATGGCAATCGGCGAGAAACTTCTCGAATGCTTCTCTGTCTTTCAAGGTTGGATAGCGTCGCCGCGCCGCAGCCGCCACGGCGATCAGCGCGCTAAGGAACGCACCCTCCCGTCTGCCCGTCTTCCAGAGCAGGAGAGCGTCACCGAGTCTATTATCTATTCCGGACATTGCGCAGCAGAGATCAGGGCCAAAGTATTATTGGGACAAAGCCAGGGGCGAAAGCCGAAGTCGCGGGTGGTTTGTCATGGGATGGAGTGTGTCCGGTTCTGCAGGGCGCAGCAAGCGTGATTTCAAGGGCTTGCGAATGGTGGCCGGTGCCGGTGGACGGTCGTCCAACGCTTGTCGCAGACCGCTGGGCCGCGACTGGACTGTAATGTCGGCGCTGCGCTGCCGATCCCTGCGGCCACAAGCCGCAAACGATGACGGCCTCCCCGCCGGACGATTCCCGGAGTCTTCGGCGGGACGCCGGAGACAGCGGCCGAGGACGGCCGCGCTCCTCAATTCCCACAACGGACCGCCTTAAACCCTGCTTTTTCGCGCGTTTGGCGGGAAAACCCATTCAGCCGGTCACGCGGCGGGCGCGGGCTGGAGGCCCCGGGCGGCCCGGCGACGCTCCCGCCATTGGGTGAACCGGTGTTGGAGCGCGTCCATGTAAAGATAGAAGACCGGCGTCAGGTAGAGCGTGATGAGCTGGGAAGTGAGCAGTCCGCCGACGATGATCAGCCCCAACTGACGCCGGGCCCAGCCGCTGGTGCCCAGCGCAATCGGCAACGACGCCATCAGCGCGGCCATCGTGGTCATCATGATGGGGCGGAACCGGACGACGCAGCCTTTGAAGATGGCCTCCGTCGGCGGAAGACCTTCGTGGCGCTGCGCCTCCAGCGCGAAGTCAATCTGCATGATGGCGTTTTTCTTCACGATACCGATCAACAGGATCAGGCCGACAAAGGAGTACACGTTGAGGTCGTTTTTGAAGATCACCGCGGTCAGGAGCGCGCCCAGCCCGGCTGAGGGCAGGCCGGAAAGGATGGTGAGCGGGTGGACGAAGCTCTCATACAGGATCCCGAGCACGATGTAGATGAACACGATGGACAGCACCAGGAGCAGACCCAGGCCGGTGATCGAGGCTTGGAACGCCTGCGCCGTGCCCTGGAAGCTGGGGGTGACCGAGGACGGAAGCGTGGCGCGCGCGTCCTCCTGGACCCGCTCCATCGCCTGGCTGAGGGCGACGTGCGGGCGCAGATTGAACGAGATGGTCACCGCCGGGAGCTGGCCCAGATGACTGATGGTTTGGGGACCCACGTTCTGCGTGAGTTTGCCCACGGTGTCGAGCCGCACCAGTTGGCCGGTCGCGGATTTGACATACAGTTTGGAAATGGTGTCAGGATCGCCCTGAAAACGGGGTTCGAGCTCGATCAGGACCTTGAACTGGTCGTTGGGCGCATAGATGGTGGAGATCCAGCGCGGGCCGAAGCCATCGGCGAGCGCCGATTCGATCTGCCCGGCGGTCAGGCCCAACGCGGAGGCCTTGTCGCGGTCAATCTCCAGGTTCACCTGCGGGTTGCGGATTTGCAGGTCGCTGGTGACGTCCTGAAGTTCCGGCAGGTTGCGGAGCCGGGCTTCGAGCAGCGGGGCGGTGGCGTAGAGCTCGTCCAGATCGGGGCCCTGCAAGGCAAGCTGATAGAGGCTCTTGCTGACCTGGCCGCCGATCCGGATGGTGGGCGGGTTCTGCATGAACACCCAGATGCCCGGCACGGCGGCGAATTTCGTCCGCAGTTCCTCCATGACGCCGTACACGTCCAGCCGGCGCTCGCGCGTCGGTTTCAGATGGAGGAACATGCGCCCGTAATTCTGGCTGCCTCCGCCCGCGCTCGAGAAGAAGCCTTCGACATTCGGATCGGTGCGGGCGATTTCCACGATGCGCTCCTGGCGACGGACCACCTCCGGAAACGCCGTGCCCAGCGGCGTCTCGGTCGTGATCATGATCTGGCTCGTGTCCTCGTCCGGCAGGAAACCCTTCGGAATCTTCACCAACATCCACCCGGTGGCCACAAGGACGCCCAGGTTGACGAGCATAACCAGGCGGCGGTGCTGCAAAACCCAGTGGAGCGTGGTCTGGTACCCCGCCAGCATGGACTCGAAGACCCGTTCGGACGCGCGGAACACCGGCCCATGTTTCGCGGCGCCGTGTGGCCGGAGGAAGCGGCTGCACAACATCGGCGTCAGCGTCAGCGAGACCATGCCGGAAATCAGAATCGAGGCGCAGATGGTCACCGAGAACTCGCGGAAGAGCCGCCCGATGATGCCGCCCATGAACAGCAGCGGGATGAAGACCGCCGCGAGGGACAGAGTCATGGACAGAATGGTGAACCCGATCTGCCGGGCGCCCTTCAAGGCCGCCTCCAGTGGCGGCTCGCCCATCTCCATGTGGCGAACGATGTTTTCGAGCATGACAATCGCGTCGTCCACGACGAACCCAATTGAGAGGGTCAGGGCCAGCAGCGACAGATTGTCGAGCGAAAAACCGAACAGGAACATGAGGCCGAAGGTGCCCATCAGGCTCAGCGGCAGCGCCAGGCTGGGAATCACGGTGGCCGACACGTTCCGCAAGAAAAGGAAAATCACCAGGATGACGAGCGCCAGGCTCAGCAGCAGCGTGAACTGCACGTCATGCACCGAATCGCGGATGGTCACCGACCGGTCGTAAACGGTGTGCAGCTCGACCGACGGCGGCAGATACGACTGGAATGTGGGAAAGAGCTTCTTGATCGAGTCGCAGACCTCGACGGTGTTGGCGCCGGGCTGCCGTTGGACAGCCAGGATGAGGGACCGGTCATGGTGCTCCGCGTCGTTGAACCAGGAAGCGGTCCGTTCGTCTTCCACGCTGTCGGTCGCACGGCCAATGTCGCGCAAGCGGACGGGCGCGCCGTGGCGGTAGGCGACGATGATGTCATTGTAGCGGCTGGCGTCGAGGAGCTGGCCGGAGGCCTGGATCGTGAAGGTGCGTTCCTTGCCGAAAATCGTGCCCACGGCCAGGTTTACGTTGGCATTGCGGACGGCATTTTCGAATTCATCAATGCCGATGCCCCGATCCGCGAGCGCGTCGGGATTCGCCTGCACGTGGACGGCATAGTGCTGGCTGCCGTACACGGAAACCTGGGCCACCCCGTTCACCATCGAGATCCGCTGGGCCATCATCACCTCGCCGTAATTGGCCACCGTCCACATCGGCAGGGTCTTCGAGGTCAGCGCCAGGTAGAGGATGGGCGAATCCGCGGGGTTGACCTTGCGGTAGATCGGGGGCTGGGGCATGCCCGGCGGCAGCAGCGGGGTGGCCTGCGCGATGGCCGCCTCGATGTCCGGCGGGACGTCGGTGATTTTCCGGCGCAGGTTGAACTGGAGCGTGATGGAAACGGAGCCGAGGCTGCTGATCGAACTCATCGAGTCCACGCCGTCAATCGTCGAGAACTGCCGCTCCAACGGGGTTGCCACCGCCGAGGCCATGGTCGTGGGGTTCGCCCCCGGCAGGCTCGCCGACACCATGATCGTGGGAAAATCCACGTTGGGCAGGTCGCTCACCGACAGGGAGCGGTAGGCCATCAGGCCAAACAACAGAATGCCCAGCATGACCAGCGTCGTGGCCACCGGCCGGCGGATAAATGGCTCAGACAGACTCATGGGAACGGGTTCCTTTCACGACCGCGCTTCACGCCCCCGGCCTTGCGCCGCCCCCGACCACCTTCACCCGCGAACCCTCAACCAGCCGGAGCTGACCGCTGGTGACGACCCGTTCGCCCGGCCGCAGGCCCTTTGTGACGATCGTGACGCCCCCGAAGGCCTGGCCGATTTCCACCGGTCGAATCTCCACGGTGTCGTCCGACCTCACCACGCAAACGTGCTGGCCGGTCTGATCCAATTGCACCGAGGCCGACGGCACGGTCGCCGTCCCGCGCTCGACGGCCAGTGTCAGCGTGGCCTTCACGAACTGCCCCGGCCAGAGCAGTTCGTCCTCGTTGGGAAACTCGGCCCGCAGGAGAATCGTGCCGGTGTCCTGGTCCACCTGGTTGTTGATGAGCACGAGGGTGCCCTCGGCGCGGCGCTGATCGTTGCCCGGAATTGCGACCTCCACCTTCAACGGCGCTTGCTTCTGCCGCTCGCGCAAGGCTGGCAGGAACTGCTCGGGCACGGAGAAATCCACGTAAGTCGGCCGGAGCTGGTTGATCACGGCCAGCACGGTGTCCACGTCCTTGACGATGTTGCCCTGGTTGACCAGGAGCGTGCCGATGCGGCCGGTGATGGGCGAGGCGATGGTGCAGAAGCCCAGTTGCACCTCGGCATTGGTGATGGTGGCGGCATCGGCGGCCACGGTGGCTTTCAGCGCGTCCACGTTGGCCCGGCTCTGTTCGTAGTCGGACTCGGCCACGATCTGGCTGGCCCGCAATTCGTCGGCCCGCCGCAAATCCGCCTGGGCCTTCACCAACCCCGCCTGATCGCGCGCAAGCACCGCCTTCGCCAGGTCCAGCGACGCCTGCAACGGCCGCGGATCAACCAGGAAAATCAGGTCGCCGGCCCGTACCTCGTCCCCCTGCCGGAAGCCGATCCGGGCCAGTTCACCGACCACCCGGCTCTTGACCGACACCGTGGAATAAGGATGGACATTGCCGATCCCGGTGATCTGAACGGGCACGTCCTGGGCCACCACATTCGTGACCCACACCGGCACCGGCGCGTTGGTCAGGGCACCGCGACCTGGCCGCGCGGCGGGCGCGTTGGTCGGGCCCGGTGTGGCCGCGACGACGCCGGTTGCGGGCGAACAGGCGGCCAGCAGCAAGAGCACGGCGCCACTGAGACAGACCACCACCGCCACCCGGCTGCACCCGGGCCTGCATTGTTGAAGCATCTGGTCCATAAAATCGTGATGAGGGTGGGCAATGGGTCGGGACTACGGCTGCCGGGCGCCCTGGGCGAAGAGGTCCACGATCCACTCCGCCTGGGCGGCCAGCCCCTCGGACCGCCGGTGACTGAGGCCCTCACGGGCCAGTTGGTTGATCATGCCGAGCAGCGCCAGCGCCAGCCGGCGCGCATCGCCCTTCCGGACGACGCCCTGCCGCTGGCCGCGCCGGATGAAGCCCGAAAGGAGCCGGGTATGGCGCTCGACCGCGCCCGTCACGCGCTTCCAGTTGCGTCGCTGGAGGCGCGCCTTCATCTCCAGCCGCTCGCGCACGAAGGTTTGAAAGAACGTCCGGTTGCGCTCGTAGAACTCCAGTTGCGCCCGCACGGCCCGGGCCAGGACCGCCCACGCCGCGGTTTCATCCCGGGCCGCCCCTTTCACCTCGCGGCTCAACTCGAGGATCTTTTCCTCAAGCAGCGCGACGTAGAGCTCCTCCTTGTTCTGGAAATAGAGGTAGAGCGTCCCGGTCGCCGCGCCGGCCGCGCCGGCGATGTCCGCCATCGAAGCGCCCTGGTAGCCCTGAGCCCCGAAAACCCCGGCCGCCGCGGCCAGGAAGGCCAGCCGTCGCTGGGCGCGCGAACACGCCCGGCCTGGGAGTGAACCGGGATTCATTTTTTGAATCCTAGTTCCTGCGCATCCGCCGTCAACAACGCAGCGGCACGCCGGGGCCACGGCTTGCGCCCGGCCATCCCCCGCCGTAGCTTCGGCCGCATGGACGATCTTCCGGGACGCATCGCCGACCGGCTCGAGGCCCTGCGCGCCCGCCCGCCGCTGGTCCACAACCTCACCAATTACGTGGCAATGAACTTTACGGCGAACGCCCTGCTCGCCCTCGGCGCCTCGCCCGTCATGGCTCACGCGCCGGAGGAAGTCGAGGAGATGGCCGGCCTCGCCGACGCGCTGATCCTCAACCTCGGCACGCTGTCCACCCCCTGGATCGAGTCCATGTTCCGCGCCGCCAACGCGGCCGACGCCCACGGCATCCCGGTGATCCTCGATCCCGTCGGCGCCGGCGCGACCCGTTTTCGGACGGACACGGCGCAACGCATGTTGAGCGCCTTGCGGCTGACGGTCGTGCGCGGCAACGCCTCCGAAATCCTGGCGGTCGCCGGCCAGCCCAGCCGCGCCCGCGGCGTGGACGCCACCGACGACGCCGAATCCGCCCGGGCCGCCGCCCGCGAACTCGCCCGGCAGCACGGCCTGGTCGTCGCCCTGACCGGCGCCGTGGATTTCGTCACCGACGGCACGCGCGCCGCCACCATTGCGAATGGCCATCCGCTGATGGCGCGGGTCACCGGCACCGGTTGTGTGGCGACGGCCCTGACCGGGGCGTTCTGCGCGGTCGAGCCGGATGCCTTTTTCGCGGCAGGCGCGGCGCTCGTGGTGTGGGGGATTGCCGGCGAGTTGGCGGCGCAAGCCCATGATGCGCCCGGTTCGTTCCAGGTGGCCCTGCTCGACGCGCTATTCCGGATTGACCGGACGACGCTGCGCGAACGCGCGCGGCTGAGTCTGATCTCTACGTAGTTCCAAAGCCTGCGCCAGCATTTCGGCCTAATGCCGGCGCGCGGTGGGCCGTGTGTCATCGGTGCCAGACGGTGGGGGATTTGGCGCCAGGCGACACCACTGGCGGCGGCACGGGAAGTGGTTTGGCGGCCGGTGGCGCCGACGGCGGCGGCGTTTCCGGAGCTTTTGCCGCGGCTTCACCAATCTTGGTCGGCGGGAAGGCCATCTCGCCGATATTGAAACTGGCCAGCGACTTGAGCGCGTCCGTGGCTAATCCGATGGCCTTGGCGATTTCGGGTGAACGAGCGGTGGTGGTTTCCAGCGATTGATAACCGTTGACGATCCATTCCAGCCCGCCGGTTTGAATGTCCACGACGAGTCCATGCACCGGGATGCGAGCGCCGATGAGCGGGCTGTGCCGGACGAGCTCACAGGCCTTGATGACGTTTTGTCGTTCGCTGGCGAACATGCCGAAAAACTCGTTGAGGTTCTCCGGCAGCGCCTGCCGCTCGATGCCCAGCGCCTTCAACTGCTCGAGCAATTGCATCGTGGTCGTTTTACACACCTGGCAATCCGTGTGGCCGAGGATGGCGATCTCCCGGCCGCCCTTGACGGCACACGCCAGCGCGAGCGACCGCATCGTGCTGGAGAACGGCCCGGTGATGATGTTCCCCGCATTCCGCAACCAGATGAACGCCTCACCCGGCAGGCCGAGCGCATTGGGCATAATCGCGTTGAGCCGCGGGTCCACACACGTCAGCGCGATCACCGGCAGCTCGGCGGCGAAGTCGCCCGGCCGCAAGCCCGCGTTCGGGTCGCCCGCGACCGCGCGGTGGTTGGCCTCCAGGATGGCTTCAAACAGGCGCATATCAAAACCATCCTTTCGCCACCCGCGCGCTGCCGACGCCGACCTTGAACGAGGCGTAATCGTTGGTGGCCCGGGCCGGCGCGATCACAACGCGAAAGGCTGCGTCATCGTGCGGCAACGCGGTGAAACGGCTACGGGCGTTGGCCGCGTCCACCATCACCCCATTGGCGTCGAGGAAACGGCAATCGAATTCCACGTCGTGCCAGGCCTCGGAGCTTTGGTTGGTCACCGTGCCGGTCAGGAAGATGCGCAACCCGTCCTTGGTTTCCACCCAGTTCAGCCGCGATTGGAGGACTTGGAGCGAACCGGGCATTTCCGAGTAAAACGGCCGCGGATTGACGGACCGATCCCATCTTGCTAGGGCAACGTGGCCGAGCCAAGCGAAGGCGATCACCATCGGAACTACCCCGGCGGACACGGCGACAATGGGGTGACGGAGCCAACGCCACGTCAGCCACTGCCGGCACCGCGGACATATCTTCGCCAAGGTACTTATCTCCTCCGCGCAGCACGGGCAGGTCCGGCGGTCATTGGTGTTCATGTTCCAATCAAGGTTCGAGGTATTGCCACGGACTTCAGTCGGGTTCGGCAGCGCGGTTGCCGTCGGTGGCCATTTGGACGCGGGCCTGGATCGTGGCGATGCGATTCGTGCTAACGGTGGTTCCCAATTCGGAGCGAAAAGCACGTTCGGTATGGGGCAGCACGACGAACGGCTCTTCCATATCCGGGTGCTGGGCGTCCACCAGGTTGGTGCCCGCATCGAGGAAACGAATCTCCAGCTCCTTCACGCGCCATGGGTAATCGCCCCGGTTGGTGACGCTGCCGGTCAACCAGAAAATGGCAGGACTCCTGCCCGGCATGAGCGCCGGGCGCATCACCTGGAGTTCGCCGCGCTCACGCACAAACCGGCGGCCATCGGCGGCGTCCTCGCGATCAAGCATGGCGCCGACCAGCCCGAACACTAGCAGGAAACCGACGGACACGGAGATGGGAACCAGCGCTGCCGCCCAGACGGCGCGGCGGGTCTGCAGCGTCTGACAAAAAGGACACTTCTTCGCCGCCGCCTTGATCGTCTCCGCGCACAGCGGGCAGACCTTGGTATCGGCGGCCGGGTTCATGTCGGCATGAACCAGTGCAAACAGCCGCACTGTGCGCAGGTGTAGGCCACATCGGCGCGGCCGGGTGTTGGAGCCGAGGTGCGGAACGTGTCGTGGCCGCAAACGAGGCATTTCAAGGGCCGGCCTTGCACCTGGACCGGCCCGGGCAAAATGCTGGTTGCGAAAACAGGCGCGGCGACGGCAGCCATCGGTTGCACCGTCCCCGAGCGCGACCGTTTCGCCACGAGCATGAGGACCGCAGCTAAAGCCAGGGCGGGCAGGACAATGAAGACGAACAACACCGCCAGGATGATGATCACCTCGCCACCGCTCATTCCCATAATCGCAAACATATCAGCCTCCTCGTTTTATCCGCCGGGTTTTTCCGGGGACGGCGGTTCGTCTTTCGCCATCGCCTTGCGCCGGGGGGGCGACTTTCTGTCGGTGTGGGCGCGACACCAGCGGGTGCCCGGATTGCTGCTCGCGCTGGCGTGTTGTGGCCAGGAGCTTGTCCAGATTGTAGCCGCAGGCGGCGGACAGACTGTCTTTGGCCCGCCAGACTTCCCGCAAGACCACATCGCCTGCCGCCATCATTCGCGGATGGTCATTCGCCACCTTCATGATCGTTCTCCATCAGCTCCTCCGGGGTGCAAATCACCGGGAGCGTGAAACCGGCGACTTCAGCCAAACGCCGCAAACGCGTTTGAAGGACGGCGTTGGCGATATGCCGGCAATTCCAACTCAACAATATCTCCATTTCGTAGCTGGTGGCGAGAGCAATGTGCGTCGCATCGCGGCCAGCGGTGGCCGGCAGCAACCCCGAGTTCACAATTGTGCGGGCCAGTTCGATGACTTCTTCGTCCACCTGCAGGAGCGGCAGAGATTCCAGGGTTTTCAGCCGCAACTGAGCCATTTCCGGGTCGCCGAATGAAATCTCATCCAGCACGACTTGCGACGTGAAAAGCTCGTGGTCATGGCCTTTCAAGTCCCACCAGTCTTTGGTGATTTGTTGCCGGGCGGCTTGTAGCAAGTCGCGAGCGGGGCGGGCCACCACGTAGCTCGGGATTGTGCTTTCGATGTAGATGCGCATGAGGGCCCAGCCCGGCATCAAGGTTTCTCGCCCGCATCGTCTTTCGCCATCGCCTTCCGCAGGGCAGGCACCTGTTCGAGCAGTTTCTCGAACTTGACGCCGGTGAGGCTCTCGATCACCGGCGGCAACTGGCTGATGATCTGGGTGACGTCGCCGGTCAGCTTGCTGGCGCCCCCGCCGGGGCCGTTGCCGGAGTTGATGATGACGATCTTCTCGGTCTTGGCCAGCGGCTCGCTGATCTTGCCCGCCACCTCAGGCAGGACGCGCACGATCATCTCGATGACCGCGGCTTCGTTGTACTGCTTGAAGCTTTCGGCCTTCACGCGCATCGCCTCGGCGGTCGCCTTGCCCTGGGCCTCGATGACGGCGGCCTCGGCCAGACCGCGCGCCTTGTTCGCCTCGGCCTCGGCCACGCCGGTGGCCTTGACGACATCGGCGCCCGCGAAACCCGTGGCTTTGGTCGCCGATGCGGCGCCCGCCGCCTCGGTTTCGAGCTGGAATTTCTTCGCGTTGGCGAGGGTTTCGACCCGGTAACGCTCGGCATCAGCGGGTTTCTGAACGTTCGCTTCGAGTTCGCGCTGGCGGCGCTGGATTTCCTGCTGTTGCAGCTCGATTTGTTTCTGCTTCTCGATGATTTGGACCTGCACTTCCTCGGCCTTGACGAGCTGGCCGGTCTTGAACTTCTGCAAATCGTAGGCGAGATCGGCCTGCGCCTTCTGCTGGTTCACCGAGGCCTGGTAATTCGCGACGTTCATCTGGTAGTCGCGCTGGGCTTCGGCGACCTTCGTATCGGCGGCGAACTTGGCTTCCTGGCCGGCCTGGTTGGCCTGGGCCGAGCGGATGACGGAATCACGGTCCGCCTCCGCCTGGGCGATGATGGCATCGCGTTTGACCTGGGCGATCCGCGGCTTGCCCAGGGCGTCGAGGTAGCCCTGGCCGTCGCGGATGTCACGGATGGTGAAGCTGACAATGCCCAGGCCCATGTTGGCCATGTCGCCGGCGGCCACCTCCTGGACCTTGGAGGCGAAGGCGTCGCGGTTCTGGTAGATCTCCTCGACGGTCATCGTGCCCAGAATGGCGCGCAGATGACCCTCGAGCGTCTGCATGGCGATGTTCTTGATGTCGGCGGTGCCCTTGCTCAGGAACTGCTCGGCTGAGGTGGCGATCGAGATATCGTCCCCCTTGACCTTGATCTGGGCTACGCCGTCCACCCGTACCGGCACGCCCTTGCTCGTGTAAACCTCGGGCGTCTGGACATCAATGGTCAGCAGTTCGAGCGAGAGGAGATCCACCTTCTCGACGATCGGATAGACGAACGTGCCGCCACCCTTGACGACCCGGAAACCCCGCATGCGCGGCGTGCCGTCGGGATCAACGTAGCGGTGACGCCGGCCGGAGACGACGAGCACCTGGTTGGGGCCGACCTTGGTGTAGCGGCTGAGGATCATCCACAGCAGCAGGAAGACGCCGACACCGAGGGCGACGATGACCAACGGAATCATGCCTTCGGCCGCAAGCATGACTGGCGGTGCGGCGGTAACAACGGGGGTGAACATGAACTTTCCTAGGTTGAGGGTGATGCCCAAATTTCAGGCGGTTCTGACGAAAAACTGGGACCCGGTGATCCGGGTGATCCGGACGCTTTGTCCGCTGGCGAGGGCCACCCCGGTTTCCTCCCGGGCCGGGGCAGTGTAACGTGTGCCGGATTGCACGTAGGCGATCTCGCCCACGCCGTTGGCGGGGATCGGGCTGATGACGGTGGCGTTGGTTCCCACGAGCCCGGCCACCTTGCCCTCGCTGGAACTCTGGGTGTGCCGGAAGAGTTCACGCAGGACGAATACGAGTGCGGTGGCGGTCAACAGACCGCCGAGCAGCGCCAGCGGTGCACTGACATACGGGCGGCTCGTGGCGGGAATCTCGTGAAAAACGATGCCGAAGCCACCGAACGCCATGATAAATGCGGCGATGATCGTCGGACTGAACAAGGAAACTCCCGGGCTATCACTGGCGTCCGCTCCGGCCTCGGCATGACCACCGCTGCCGTCCACATGCCCGATGTGGCCGGCAAAATGCCCCGCCAACGCGCTCAGGACGGTGAAAAGCAGTCCGGTCCCCAGGCAAATCAGGTAGATGGCGAATTCCATAGCACAGCCTTGAGTGATGACGGGTGGAGTAAAGCCTGTGGCGATCGCCTCGGCAACCAAGAAATGAAGCCGTGCGCCACCGGCCGCAGCGTCGGATCAGGTGTGTTTATCAACCACCCGCGCTTGCCTGCGCGTCATGCGCCGACCGATGGCTGAACCGCAAGAAGACCTTGGGCTTGAACCGGCGCCTAGTTCATGCGCATGGGCATGATGACGTAGAGGAACGGGCCGTTGATCTTCACGACGCCGGGACTGAGTTCGTCGGTGAGTTCGAGAAAAACCTCGTCGGTATCGAGCGCTTTGAGCGCGTCGAGCAAGTAGGTGGGGTTGAAAGCGATGGCAAGGTCCTTGCCTTTGTAGTTCACGGCCAGGTTCTCGCGTGCCTCGCCGACATCCGGTGTGTTGGCGGTGACGGCCAGCGAATTCTTGCTGAAGGCCAGTTTGACCGAGTTGTTCTTGTCACTGGTCATGATCTCCGCACGGCGCAACGCCTGGAGAAGTTCCTCCCGGATCAATGGGATCCGTTCCTTGGATTCGCCGGGAATTACCTGCCGGTAGTTTGGGTAGGTGCCATCCACCAGCTTGGTGATGACGAGAATGTTACTTCCAGCTTCAGGTTCGCTCTTCACCGTGAAAGCCGCTTGATTGTCGGTAAACGTGATTTCCACGTCGCCTTTCTCTTGGAGGAGCCGGCTTAGTTCGCTGATGGCCTTGGTGGGCACGATGAATTCCGCCTGACTGTCGGCGGTAATGTCCACTTCCTCGTCGGTAAGCGCCAAGCGACGACCGTCAGTCGCCACCAACGTCATCTTGTGCTCTTTCAGGCTGAAAAAAATACCGTTGAGCACATAGCGGGCCTCGTCGTTGGAAACCGCGAAGGAGGTTCGCCGGAGCATGCCCTTGAGCTTGTCCTGTGGCAAAACCACGCGGCGCTTCTCGGCAAATTTCGGCAAGGGCGGAAATTCCTCCGCCGACAACCCGTTGATCCGGAAGAACGAGGCCCCGGCGCGGAGGCTACAGCAATTCTTGTCATCCACTTCCAATTCGAGCTCGGCCGTGGCCAGTTCACGGACAATGCTGACGAGTTTTTTGACCGGGAGAGTCGTGGCCCCCGGTTTGGCCACGGTTGCCCCCACCGAGCAAACAATGGTGACGTCGAGGTCGGTCGCGGTTAACTCGAGCGACCCTTCCGTGGCCCGGAGCAGCACGTTCGAGAGAATCGGCAGGGTGGTGCGCACGCCGACGATGTTTTGTACGGCCTGGAGCCCACTGCTGAGCTGGTCCTTGGCGATCGTAAGTTTCATGACAGCTTTACTGTATTTCTTTCTTCTGAAAGAAGCTTCTTATTAAGGGTGGTGAATAAAACAAAGAATCCGCAGTGTCAAGGTTGCGTACAAGCAGTTACACCAAAAATTGCACGACCAACAACCTGGCAACAGCGACCAACAAGTTGGTTCTCCGGCCGTTTGTTTGCTGAAATTCCAGGTCATTCACCGGTTATTGGTGCGCTCCTTGGCTGCGCCGGATCTGGTCAACGATCATCGCCAGCGTTACTGCCGCCAGTTCGACGTCCTCGAAGGACGATTCCCGGCCCAACGAAAAGCGGACAAGCCCATTCGCCGCGGACAGTCCGTAACCCATTGCCAGCAAGACGTGTGATGGTTGAAGCGAACCCGTTGAGCAGGCAGCTCCGCTGGAAGCGCACACCCCGGCCAAATCCAGTCCGGCGAGCAGCGACAAGCTGTCGCAGTCCTCGAAAGTCACGCTGATCGTGTTGGCCAGACATTGCGCCAGCGGGCTGCAAACTTCCGCGCCGGGAATGGCTCCCAGTCGTGAACGCAACCGGGCCGCCAAAGGCGTGAGCCGGTTGGCCGCGAAGACCGGGATTGGGACAAAACGTATGAAAGCGCTGACGAGGCCCATAATCGCCGCCAAATTCTCGGTGCCCGCCCGGCGCTCGTTTTCCTGACCACCCCCGAACAGAATCGGTTCCGGCTGCAGCGGCGAGCGGATGTACAGGGCACCGGCGCCACGAGGGCCATGGAACTTATGCGCGCACACCGAAACCAGATCGGCATTGAACTGCTGAATGCTGGCAAACGGCTGCTTGCCGAACCACTGCGCCGCATCGGTGTGAAAGGCCACGCCTCGCTCACGGCACAACGCGCCAATCTCGGCCACCGGTTGCAAGGCGCCCACCTCATTGTTGGCTGCCATCACGGAGACCAACACCGTGTCAGGACGCAATGCTGCGCGAACGCCACTGGGATCCACCCGGCCCTCATGATCCACCGGCACAATCGTCAACTTGAATCCCTCCCGGCGGGCGAGGTATTCGCACGGACGCAGCGCCGCGTGATGTTCAACCGCCGACGTGATGATGTGGCGGCCGTGATCGCGCAGGCGCCGGGCCGTGCCCAAAATCGCCAGGTTGTTGCTCTCGGTGCCTCCGCTGGTGAACACCACCTCGCCGGGCCGGCACTGCCAGCAGGCGGCCAGCCGTTCGCGGGCGTCGTCCAGCAACGCGCGGGCCTGCCTGCCAGACTGGTGGATGCTCGAAGGATTTCCTTCGATCCCATCGAGGAACGGCAGCATGGCCTCGCGCACCGCCCGGTCGAGCGGCGTAGTGGCATTATAATCGAGATAAACTGTGCGCATGGTTGCCGGTGTTTAACCGGCGGACCCGATTCGCGACGCCTGCTGGCGCCGGTTGAAGGCCACGGCGTCCGCGTAACGCACCCCGGTGCCGCCGAAGATGTCCAGGGCCGAACCAATCGTCAGATCCACGCGGCCGTTCCCCAAACGAGTTACCGTTTCGAGATCGGCCAGTGAAGTCGCGCCGCCCGCGTAGGTGACCGGGATCGGGCTTGCGTCGCCCAGTTGCGTGACGAGCCGTTCATCAATGCCGCGGCAGAGTCCTTCGAGATCGGCCGCGTGAACCAGGAACTCGGCGCACGAGTTCGCCAGCGTCGCCAGCAGGGCGGGGCTGACGGCCAGCCGGGTGAACTTCTGCCAGCGGTCAGTCACCACCCAGTAACTGCCCGTGCGGGCCCGGCAGCTCAGATCGAGCACCAGCCGGGACACACCGACGGCGCGGACCAGGGCCGCCAGCCGCCCGGCGTGCAATTCCCCCGCGTGGAAAACCCAGGAAGTGACGATGACGTGGGAAGCACCCGCGTCCAGCCAGGCCGCCGCGTTGTCGGCGGTGATGCCGCCGCCAACCTGCAGGCCGCCGGGGAACGCCGCCAAGGCCGCGCGGGCCGCTGCTTCGTTGCCCGGGCCGAGCATGATCACGTGCCCGCCACGGAGGCCGTCCCGCCGGTACTGCTCCGCGAACCACGCCGCCGGGTATGGCGAAGTGAAGTTCGTCTGCGGCGGCGTGCCATCGTCCCGGAGCGTGCCGCCGATGATTTGTTTGACGCGGCCTTCGTGGAGATCAATGCACGGTCTGAACACGCCGGCAAAATAGCGCCGGCGGCGGGCGCGGCGCAAGCCGGGGGGCGCGCGGGCAGGGTCCTCATTTGCTGGGTCGCGGACCGCTGGGCGGCGACAACTCCTGGCCACCCAGCGGTCGGGCGGCCACCAGCTCGCAAATCAGGACATCACCGGCGCGTGCCGATTTTTTTGGATTTCAGCGCCAGAGTGGCTAGGTTATACGGATGTTTCACGCCGTTGACACCAAGGATGCGTCTGCTGTCGAACGCGAGGTGGAGGAGTCCTACCGGGAGTTGTATGCGGACAGTGACCCGCAGTTTGTGCCCCGCGCGTTCCGGTGGCTGGTGGACTGTTTCGCGGGTCGCTACCGCGATTTCCAGGCGATCGACGTCCAATATCACGACCTCGAGCACACGCTCCAGGGGACGCTATGCATGGGGCGGTTGCTGACGCGCTACCAGCGGGCCGGGGCGGTTCCCGCGCTGGACCGGCGGCGGTTCGAACTCGGCCTTCTCGCGATCCTGCTTCACGACTCGGGCTACTTGAAGAAACGGGGCGACCACCTCGGCACCGGGGCGAAATACACGTTCACGCACGTCGCCCGCAGCGTGGAGTTCGGCGCCCTGTTGCTGGCGGAGAAGGGCTTTTCCGTACGGGACATCCGCGCCGTGCAGAACATGATTCGCTGTACCGGGTTGAACGTGGAACTCGCCGCAATTCCCTTTGACGATGAATTGGACCGGGTGGTCGGTTACGCCCTCGGCACGTCGGACCTCGTCGGCCAGATGGCCGCCCCGGACTATGTGGACAAACTGCCGATGCTGTTTGCGGAATTCGACGAAGCCCGCGCCCACGAGCGCAGCGAGACGCCCGACGCGGTCAATTTCAGCGACGCCGAGGACCTGATGCGCCAGACCCCCGCCTTCTGGCGCAACTATGTCCTGGACCGGATCACGCGCGAATTTCGCGGCCTTTTCCACTACCTCGACGATCCCTATCCCGGCGGCCGGAACGAGTATGTCGAGCGCGTCGAGGCCAATCTGACGCGCCTGGTCCAGGTGATCTCCGCCGCGGGTTGATCCGCCCGGCCCCCGCGCCGGGTTTGCGCCCGCAGCCGCCGGCCGCTAATCTCCTCCGACATGCAAGTCCAACGGTTCCTGCCTGGCATCGCCGCCCTCGCGCTGTGGCTCCTTGCCTGCGGTTGCGGCACCAAAACCACGGCCCCGGCACCCGAGCCTCGGACCGTCCCCGCGCCAAGCAACCTTGTCTTTCAACCAGACCGGCTGGCCGAAATGGACAACGTGATCCGCCAGGCCATCGCCGACAAGAAATGCCCCGGCGGCGTGCTGTGGCTCGAGCGGCTCGGCACCGCCTACTACCAGGCCTACGGCCAGCGCGCTGGGGTCCCCGCGCCGGAGCCGATGACCGAGGACACGATTTTCGACGCCGCGTCGCTGACAAAAGTGCTCGCCACCGCGCCGGCCATCATGTCCCTGGTCGAGCGCGGGCAGATCCAGCTTGATGCAACCGCCCAAAGCTACCTGGCGGAATTCACCGGCGACGGCAAGGAGGCCATCACGATCCGTCAATTGCTCACCCACACGTCCGGCCTGCCGTCGGGCATCGGCCGGAGTCCCGACTGGACCGGCTATGACACCGCGATCCGACTGGCCTGCGCGGTGAAGCTGATCAACCGCCCGGGCACGACGTTCGTTTACAGCGACATCAATTTCATCGTCCTCGGCGAGATCGTCCGTCGCGTCAGCGGTCGCGGACTGGACATGTTCACGGCCGAAAGCTTCTACCGGCCGCTGGGGATGGTGGACACGGAGTTTAACCCGCCCCCGGCGAAGCTCCCGCGCATTGCACCGACCGAGGTAGTAGATGGCAAGCCGTTCCGCGGCGTGGTGCATGATCCGACGTCCCGCCGCATGGACGGCGTCGCGGGCCACGCTGGCCTGTTCACCACCGCCGCCGACCTCGCCCGGTTCTGCCGCATGATGCTCAACGGTGGCGAACTCGATGGGGTGCGCGTGTTGCGGACGGAAACCGTCGCGCTCATGACCAGCGTCCAGACGCCGCCGGCGGTTCCGGCCCGGCGCGGGCTGGGCTGGGACATTGACTCGCCCTATGCCGGCGAGCGCGGCGACCGTTTTCCGCTGGGCGGCTACGGCCACACGGGCTGGACCGGCGGATCGCTCTGGATTGATCCGTTTTCGCGCACGTTTTTGATTTTCCTCTCGAACCGCAATCATCCCGACGAAAGCGGGAACGTTCTCCCGCTGCGCCACATGCTGGGCACGCTGGCGGCCGAAGCGGTCGTAGGTTTCGATTTCAGTGCCGTGCCGGGCGCCCTGCCCGCCCGCACGAACGCCGCACCCGCGTGGCCAATGCCGACGGCGACCAATATGACCGTGCTCAACGGGATTGACGTGCTCGCCCGACAGCAGTTCGCCCCGTTGCGTGGGTTGCGCGTCGGGCTGATCACCAACCCCACCGGCCACGACCGTGAGCGCCGGGCCACGATTGATCTCCTCAAGGCTGCGCCCGAGGTCCGGCTCGTCGCCCTCTTCAGTCCGGAGCACGGCCTGCGCGGCGAACGCGACGAGCGGATCGGCGACAGCATGGATGAACGGACCGGTCTGCCCGTTTACAGTCTCTATGGTGAGCGTCGCCAGCCGACCGCCGCGCAGTTGCAGGGGCTCGACGCCCTGGTGTTCGACATCCAGGACATCGGCTGCCGGTTTTACACCTACATCGCGACAATGGGCCTGAGCATGGAGGCGGGGGCGAAGGCGGGCGTGAAATTCGTCGTGCTCGACCGCGTCAATCCCATCGGCGGCGTGGCGGTGGACGGCCCGGTTTACGCGGGCCAGCCGGGCTTCACCGCGTTCCACGCGCTGCCGTTGCGCCACGGCATGACCGTCGGCGAGCTGGCGCGGATGTTCAACGCCGAGCGCGGCTGGCACTGCGACCTGACTGTGATTCCCGTCGCCGGCTGGTCGCGCACTCAGTGGTTTGACCAGACCGGTCTGCCGTGGACGAATCCATCGCCGAACATGCGGAGCCTGGCGGCGGCGACCCTTTACCCCGGCGTTGGCCTGCTGGAGACGGCGTTGTCCGTGGGTCGCGGGACGGAGACGCCGTTCGAGCTGGTGGGGGCGCCTTACATTGACGAGGCGGCGTTGGCGGCGGAACTCAACCGCGCCGGTCTGGCGGGCGTGCAGTTCGAGCCGGTGCGGTTCACCCCGACGGCGAGCGTGTTCAAGGACCGGCCCTGCGGTGGCGTGCGAATCCGCCTGGCCGATCGCAACCATGCCGACGCCGTGGGGCTGGGCATTGTGCTGGCGCAGACGTTGCACCGGCTCTATCCGCAGCAGTTCAAGCTGGAGAAGATGAACACGCTGCTACAGGACCCCGGCACCCTCGACGCGATCCGGGCGGGCGCATCGCTCGCGGAGATCCGCGCCCGGTGGAACGCGCCGCTGGCGGCATTTCGGGAACGTCGGTCAAAATACCTCCTCTATCCATGAACCTCGAACCACCGGTTGTCGGATCCTCCGCCCGGCCCAGCACCCGGGCCGCGGCGTGGATGTTGTTCTTCCTCGCCCCGGCCGTCGGCGAACTGCTGAGCGGTTCGTCGCCGCCGCTCCGGTTTTTCAATCCCTTCACGCTGCTGATGGAGGCTTTCCTCTACGGCAGCGGCGCGTTGCTGGCGCGCGAGTTCACCCTCCGGTGGCGGCGAGGCTGGCCGACACTGCTGGCCCTGGGCGCGGCTTATGCCATCATTGAGGAGGGCTTGTGCTGCAAAAGCTTCTTTGACGCCAACTGGCCGGACGTCGGCCTGCTGGGCAGCTACGGGCGGTGGCTGGGGGTGAACTGGGCGTGGGCCGCCATGTTGATCCTGTTCCACACCGTGTTCAGCATTCTCCTCCCGATCACGCTGGTGGAGCTGACTTTTCCGGCGGCGCGCCATGAATCCTGGGTCGGCCCCCGGTGGCGCTGGGTGCTCGTCGGCCTGCTCACCCTGGTGGTCGTAACCGGGTTCCTGTTTTTCCCGGAGGGCAAGCACCCGTTCCGGCCGCCGCCGCTGGGCTATGGGCTCGCCGTGGTGAGCGTGGTGGTTCTCGGGGTCGTCGCCCGGCGGATGCCATTATTTCCCGCGCGGGCGGGCGGGCGCACGACGGCGGCCCGACCCTGCTGGTTCGTGCTGGTGGGGTTCTTCGGGACGGTGGGGTTGTTTGCGACGTTCTGGCTGTTGCCGAACACGCCGCTGCATCCGTTGTTGACGGTGGCCGTGGGCCTGGTGCTGGGCGCCGGCGTGCTGGTCCTGGTCCTGTGGATGTCGGGTGGCGCGCACGCGTGGGGCGACCGGCATCGGGT
The DNA here is from genome assembly GCA_050012855.1 of Verrucomicrobiota bacterium. Taxonomy (GTDB): domain Bacteria; phylum Verrucomicrobiota; class Verrucomicrobiia; order Limisphaerales; family J093; genus JAJXZJ01. The sequence goes on from JBEKGJ010000007.1 coordinate 68,594, forward strand.
GGCGCTCGTGTCCGGCGGGTTATGTTTCTTCGTGCTGCTGGCGCCGTTGCTGGAATTTGGCAAGCAGAACCCCTCCAAGCCGATGACCGGCATGGCGCTGGTGGGGCTGGCGACGCTGGGCTTCCTCCTCTGGCTGGGCCGGCGACTTCGGCGAATTCGGAGGTTGAATCCCCCGGGCGCGGCCGCAACATGCGCCTGACACTGCCTTATGAAAAGTCGCACTACTCCGCTGCTGGCCGCCAGTGCCTTCTGGCTGCCGCCCGAAGGGCGCTGGCAGACCATCCAGGCGACGGCCAAGTTGGCTGGGGTTGAAAAGGGTGGCGGGACCTTCAGGTCGGCCAAAACAAGTTGCCGCAATCGGCGAATGCACCGCGACTTCTCCCTCGCCGCCGCGAACGGGAACTTGAGCTGCTTGAGAGGCGGCGAAAGGGATTCGGCGAAGCCGAAGGACCGCTGCGGGCCGAGCGAGCGGGCGCGAGCGAGTCACTGGGCTGGGGTGAGACGTCGAGTTCAGCGCAACGCCGACATTTTTCAACATTTCATCCATCACCTCTCGCCCGTGGGCGTGGCCGGATTCGTCCTCGCTGGTGGCACTATGTCCTCCAACCAGTCCGGCGATGCATTTGAAAACTAGAAGCTCATGATTGTTCGCCACATCACCCAGCCGGATCAATTTCACGGTCAAATTCTGGCCACTTTACTGGCACAGGCTCCTCATCCAAGAAGAGTAGTGCTTGTTTCAGCATTCGCTGGGTTACAGACCGTGATGCGTTTCAAACATTCCTTGATCGGTTTATCGGAACGTGGTGCCTTGGTTCGCCTTGTGATTGGTGTCGACATGCAGGGCACTAGCCGAGAAGTGCTACAAGAATTGGCATCTTGGACACAAGTAGAAGTCTTCGTTTATCGGCACAGGAGGCCGGGACACACATTCCATCCGAAGATTGCTCTCATCGAATCGCCCACCGCATCTGATGTCTTTGTTGGTTCAAACAATCTCACCGAAGGGGGGCTCTTTCGGAATTATGAGGCCGCTAGCCATATTACATATTCGCTCCCGGCAGATTCTGATGCCTACACCCAAGCATGTCTTGGCCTTCGGCGGTTCCTAGAGCCAACATTGCCACTCGGACTGCGGCTAACTCCAAACCTTTACCAAGCACTCGCCCAAAGAACCGACATCCCGTCAGAAGCGCAACTCCAAGCAGATCGTCGCCGACAACGGGCTCAGTCTCAGGCCGGCGAACCTGCGCAGAGACCTGAGGAAATATTTGGAACAGAGGCAATTCCCGCCCCGCCGCCGCTTCCGGCCGAACTGCTTGACGCGCTTTCGCTCGCCGTGAACCGCCGCCGTCGGGCGGTGGCGCAGCCAAATGCGGCCGCGCCTGCGATTGTCTCACCAGCACAAATAGCACCAGCGTCTTTTTACATGACGCTTCCAACGTTACAGGGACCAAACATTCCGGGTGAAGGGCGAATACCACTCGCTGCCATTGAAATGGCGGAGGATTTTTGGGGATGGCCGGACGCCTATGAACGTCGTGAAAGCCCACGAGGTGGCGCGGAACGCGTCTATTTCAACTGGAGAAGTCGCTGGCAAATTGCCAATGCAGCGAATCCCGGAGTTCATACCCGCCAAGAGGTTCGAATGTACATGTACGAAAACAGTTCAGATTTTCGATTCTATGCCCGCCCTTTGGTGAATGCAGGAGCCGACCTTGGCGATATTGTGAGAATTACGCGAATCGGCTCGGAGGACGTCGATTTTGAATGCCTTCTCGCCCACCAAGGAACACCCGAGCATGCCACTTGGCTTCCGTTTTGCACGACTCTCGTCCGGAGCAGCACGAGGAGATTCGGCTACGGGTGATATAGCATCACAAACACTCGGCGGCAGCCATGATTTTGGCACTATGCTGTTTTTTCACACCAAATGATCTCATTCTCCGTGATGCTGTGCCTTGCGTGACGCCGGTTCTCGGTAGTTACGGTAATGGGAATCCGATCACGAATGTTCCACCCAAGTTCTGCCGCAGTTTCGGTCAAAACATCCGCGCTCTTTATTATTACTTCCTGATCACCGGCGGTCGTGACGTTGTCGCCGATGACAAAAAAAGCTGACGCGCCGAGCTTGAGACACATGTCGAGATTTCGGAAGACCTTCGTCATGTCGGCGAAATAACGCAAGAGAAGCGCAGCCATGTTCTTCCTGCGGAAACCAACATCGGCGCTTTTATTGAGGCGATGGATTTTGGTGACGATAGCGCGAGCGGTAACGGATGGCACGTCATCGAATAGTGCAGCCTCGATTGTTGCTTCGAGCTTACGTCGGTCGCCATTGCGAATTTCTCTACTTCCTGTCAAAGACTCTTCAATTTGCGAACGCTCTGAGGACGAAACGCCGCAAAGAAGCAAGATGCTCAACCGGTCCGTGTCGATGTAGGGTAGCGCAGTCGCATAGGGAGGGCTCGTGATTACAGCGTTCACGCTCTCTTTTGTAATTCCAGCCGAGCTAAAACTGCGCACGTCTCGGCTGTCGTTCTGCCAGATATGTGAATCGCGGAATTTACACGGAGCTTTGTTTGATCGTGACGCGAATTCGCTTAACCGACCACGCTGTTCGGCAAGGTGCGACAAAAACAATTCAAAGACTGGCGCATCTTCAATCGGTTTGTCACGGCGTCGAATCCGAAGGTCTTTTGGGTCTTGCTGGGAAATATCTCGCACGATGCTGCTGAGCAGGACTTCGAGAAATTCTTTTACTCGCACCTCTGGCGTCTCACGGATTGCACGGAGCAACGCTGCGAGCTTGCGAAGCACCATTGTTGGAAACCAAGCCTCAAGTTCTTTCATTGAGGTTTGTGGGAAAACATCCAATTCAGACGATGGCTTTAATGCTGCAACTCGTTGTTGAAAAAGCGCCAGAAGCCGGTCTCGTAAATAGGGGTCAACCAATACAACCTCGGTTTTCGCCTTGGCAATCTTGATGGCCAACGGATTCATGTCGAAACCGACACCCTCAAATCCGTTGAGATACGCTTCAAGCGGGACAGTCCCACTTCCACAGAACGGGTCGAGAACTCGTTGGCCAATCGAAAGCCCCGCGAGATTAAAGAGGCTGCGGGCCAGTTGGGGGTAAAATTTGCCCTTGTAGGCATGTATGCCATGCGTGACATATTTCGGGTCTTTTCTCGCAGAAGTTTTCAGGGCATCGCCGTTTTCAAGAATCGCCTGCCAAGTTGGTTCTTCATGGATGGAAGTTGCAGCAAAGCTGTGACTAAACGTAAGCTGTCGCAGCTTGTCGATTTGAAGGGGACTGATTCGGGCCGTCAATATGTTGCCAAGCTCTTCTTGGGCGCTGACGCCGAGCAAGTGACTAATTTCAACTTTCCGAAGTTCCGCCTCATAGGGCCAAAGTTTGTATGGGGGTGGAAAGATCCGAATCTTCACTTGTTCAAGCGGCTTCCTTAACACCAGTAAACTTTCGGAGCGCAGCCGTCGCGCAGTTGAAATGAACGACCGGCGATGTTTGGGAAGGTCGCGTTCAATTTCTCCGACGACCTCAAATCCTACTTCTTGAGCTCGCTCTCCGAGCAGACCAGCCGTGTGGGATAGTTTCCCAGCAAACAGGGAATCTCCAACAACCATTACCGCAAAGCGCCCTGGACGGAGGCCATGCATCATGTGTCCGAGGCACTGCTGCATTTCGTTCAGGTATTCCTGAATTCCAGATTGCTCTTTCTGGTGTCGAAGGTGCGAGCCTATCTCCTTTTTCGCCAGCTCACGCGGATCGAATCCGAGCCAGAAGAGTCGGAAACGGTGGTAAAGATGGTAATCGTTGGCGTTGGCGTAGGGCGGCGACGTTACGATCAAGTCCACCGATCCCGGTTTGACGACATCGCCTTGCCGCAGGTCCGCAGTCAGGAATTGCGCTTCGCGAAATTGCAGAAACGTGCCGAGGTAACGAACCTTCTTCAGTGACGATTCCAATGCACCGGCAAACAGCCGGATGATCTTTCCTAGCGGGAATTCTTTCTGACAACGCGCATATCGTGTCTCACTGTCTTGAAACGAAGCCTTGAGAATAATCTTCGACAGGCAGACCGACGCAAGGCGTTGGCATTTTTCCGACTGGAAAGTCTTGATTCGCGCTCTCAAATAAGAAAGCTCGGCAACTGCGTTTGGGTGAAACCATTGATCACAGTTTGGAATGTCAGGGGCAAACTGTGAAAGAGGGGCAAACCTGTTTAATGCTTCCGAGACAGAACCTTCACTTGCCGAAATGATGAACAACTGTTCAACAAGACTGGTCAGAAAATCGTCATCCTCTTTTGTGGGGGTGAGCAGCTTCGCCTTGCCAATGACTTCGGCAAGAGGATTCAAATCAGAACTGATTGCCTGCCGTCCCAAAAGCACGCTTTCGAGAGCTGTTGTGCCGCTGCCGCCAAATGGATCCCAAACCGTTTCTCCCGGAAGAGACAGGCGAGCAATCAGGTTGCGTGGGATTTGAGGGACAAACTTCGAAGGGTAGGGATGAATGTCGTGAGAAAGATAAGTCGTGTCATCGTCGGTGAAAGCCCAGTCAAGTTGCTGCAACTGGCGCAAAACTTCATCAGCGTCCGCTAACGATTCCAGGTTTTGAGGGTCTTGAGGGGTTTGTATCGGCTCAAACGAAAAATCGGCTGTGGCCTCGGCGATGTTGTCCGTGAACCACTCGGTCAAGGTCGCCCCGTTCTCTTTCAGCACAGAGGCGAGCGCCTGTTTCTGCGACTTGGTGGTTTCTACAAGGATTTGCGTTCCGGTTCGCATTTCTGGGATGGTAGTCTATCATCCCAGAATCTGACAATAGATTTTTTCACCTTTTTTGCATGGCCATGCCGGACATTTCGATTTTGTCCGACGAATTTCTGGCCGAGGTCCAGCGGCTGCCACGGCGCGACCTTGCCGTGGAATTGTTCCAGAAGCTGCTGAACAACGAGTTGAAAACTCGGCAGAAGAAATACCTGGTCCAGTCCTGCTCGTTCGCTGAAATGCTGGAAGCCACCATCCGCAAATAGCAAAACCGCACCATCGAGGCCGCGCAGGGATTTCGACAGCTCGCCCCGGCCCAGTGACTCGCTCGCGCCCGCTCGCTCGGCCCGCAGCGGGCCTGCGGCTTCGCCGAATTCCTTTCGCCGCCTCCCAAGCGGCTCAAGTCCCCGGACGAGGCGGAGAGGGTGTCGGTCCTGGCCTGACCTGCCGCTTCTCCAGCGTGCCGTTGCCCGGGATGGGCCGGGTCGGCTCAAACCTGTGTAAACGCCTGAGAATCAGCGTCTCGCGTTCAAGCACCGGGGGCTGATTGGCGTGCGGCAGGCCCGGAACGGCGCGTTTTGACCGCTGACGGCCGCGCGGAGGACGCTTTCCGGAACGCGGATCGTTCTGATCCGGTCGCGGACGGTGCTTTCGCTTTCGCGGGAGACGCTTAGGGCGGCGGGGCAACCGCTTTCAGCGGCGCGGAGGGCGCTGACGGGGCGGCGGACGACGGGGACATTTGCGCGGCGCCTGCCGCTCCTCCGGCGGAAGGCCCTGCGGGTCGTGCGCGTCAGGCCGTCCCATTCGCGGCGGACGATTACGAGGAGGAGATGCTGCGCCTCTGCCGCCGCACTGCCTGGCATGAAGCAAGGGCCGGAGAGACTGATTCCCTTGCATCGCGGGTACCGGAAGCTGAAGAGCTTCCAGGTTGCCCAACTGGCCTACGATGTGACGGTGCGTTTCTGCGACCGCTATATTGACAGGCGGAGCCGGACCCACGACCAGATGGTCCAGGCGGCGCGGTCGGGCGTGCAGAACATCGCCGGGGGCAGTCAGGCGAGTGGAACGTCCAAGAAGACCGAGCTCAAGCTCACAAACGTGGCCCGGGCCAGCCTGGAGGAACTGCGGCTGGACTATGAGGATTTTCTGCGGCAGCGCGGTCTGGCGCAGTGGCCCAGCGAAGACGTGCGCCGGGCGGAACTGATAGCAGCGCGGCCCGGCACCGCCGATGATGTGGCGGAGTGGGTGCGGGCCGTGCATGAGGGACTACATGGACGACGTGGACAGGATGGACAAAGCCCGGTAGAACAAAAGTCCACGGTGTCCATTCAGGCCACCACGTCCACCTATGCTGAGATTTCAGCCAACGGCGCGCTGGCGCTGCTGACGGTGGCGTGCAGCCTGCTGGACCGCCAGATAACTTCTCTCGAAAAGGCCTTCGTGGAAGAGGGCGGTTTCACCGAGCGGCTCTATCGTGTCCGCAGCCAGAGGAGAAGGCGCGGTTGAACTTGCCGTGCCTGCCGCCGCCGGAGTGCCGGGGGCGGTCCCGGCGAATTCGGAGGTTGAATTCCCCGCCCCCGGCCGCAACATGCGGCTGACACTGCTTTATGAAAAACCGCACCACCCTGCTGCTGGCCGCGCTCGTCGCCGGCGCCACCTCCCTGCTCGCCCAATCGTCCCCCGGTTTCCCCACCGGCAACCCGCTCGCCGGTCTGGAGAAACTCAAGAACTTCGAGACCCGCCGGGCCTCGTCGTCCGACCCGAACTGGAAGAATGGCAACAACGACGCCCGGCCGATCGCGCCCGGAGGCACGTTGACCCTCGGCGAATTCGACGGTCCGGGCGTCATCACCCACTTCTGGTGCACCATCGCCCACGACGCCCCCTACTACTCGCGGCTGATGACGCTCCGGATCTACTGGGACGGCGAGGAACATCCCAGCGTCGAATGCCCCATCGGCGATTTCTTCGGGATCGGCCACGGCGTGGACCAGTCGTTCACGTCGCTGCCGATCCGGGTCACGTCGAACGGACGCGCCCGGAATTGTTACTGGCCGATGCCGTTCCGGAAGTCGGCGCGCATCACCGTCACGAATGAGAGCGAGCAGCGCTGTCATGCCTTTTACTACTACCTGGACTGGCAAAAGCACGATTCGCTGCCGGACGACACCGCCTATTTTCACGCGATGTACCGCCAGGAATATCCGTGCGTGATGGGGCAGAACTATCTGCTGGCGGACCTCGTCGGCCGCGGCCACTACATCGGCACCATCCAGAGCGTGTATCACGTGTCGCCCGGCTGGTACGGCGAAGGCGACGATTTCTTCTTCATTGACGGCGCGGCCGAACCGCAACTGCGCGGCACGGGCACGGAGGATTATTTCTGCAACGGCTGGGGCTTCGAGCAGCAGGCCGGTCCCTTTTACGGCACGCCACTGTGGGAGGGTTTCGACACGGGCGACCGCGGCACGGCCTACCGTTTCCACATCCCCGACCCGGTGACGTTCACCAAATCCCTGCGGGTCGAGATCGAACACAAGGGCTCGGAGACGTTCCCGGACGGGAAGTTCGACGGCTTCATCGAGCGCGACGATCTGATGTCGAGCGTGGCGTTGTGGTATCAGACCGAGCCGCACAAGGTCTGGCTGGCGTTGCCGCCCGGCGCGGAGCGGCTGCCGTTCCGGGAACAATCGCTGGTCGTGGGCTGGAAATCGGTCAAGGAAGCGAAACACTCCGCGGCGCCGCTCGAGGTGCAGGAAGTCGGCGGCCTGACCGACAACAAGCAGCTCTGGTTCAAGCCCACCGACACGAACGCGTGGGTGGAGGTGCCGTTCAGCACGGAAAAAGAGGCCACCGCGCAGTTGTGGGTGAAACTGCTGCATTCCTGGGACTACGGGACGTATCGGGTGCGGCTCGATGGCAAGGAACTGGCCACTCTCGACCTGCTCAACGCGGACGCGGTTCCGGAAGCGCACAAGCTGGGCTTCGTCACACTTGCGGCCGGGCCGCACACGCTGCGGTTCGAGTGCGTGGGCAAGGCCGAGAAATCCAAGGGCTACTTTTTCGGATTCGATACCCTGACGGCGCGGATCCCGGTCTATTCCCGGCCCGCGAGCAAGGATCTGCGCGAACTGCAGGTGGCGCCGAAGTGACCGGGCCGCCCGGCGAACCAAGGACCTGATATGCGGAACGGCGTCTGGTTTCTAGCCGCGTGTCTGGCCGGCACGACAGCGTGGTCGGCACCCGTGCTGCGTGTGGCGCGCGAGACAGCGCCGGGCACGGTGTTGCTGCGCAACGGCGGTTTCGAGGAATTGCGCGAGGCGCGGCCCGCCGGCTGGCAGCCGTTCGGTGCCGGCTTCCGATCCGCGCCTGGCGCGGGCCGCAACGGCTCCACGGCGATTTTCTGTCAGAACGAGACTGACCGGACGGCCAGCGGCGCGAGCCAGACCGTGGTGCTCGCGCGCACGAACACCGCCCCGCTGGTCGTGCGCGGCTGGAGCCGGGCCGAAGGGGTGACCGGCGGCACGGACGGCGACTACTCGCTCTACGTGGACCTCGTGTACACCGATGACACGCCGTTGTGGGGGCAGACCGCCAGTTTCCGCTGCGGCACCCACGACTGGGAATACCACGAGTTCGTGATCCTGCCGGAAAAGCCGGTCAAATCGCTGACCCTCAACTGCCTTCTCCGCGGCCACTCAGGCAAGGTGTGGTTCGACGACGTGTCGGTGGAGGAACTGCGCGCGGCGGAAGGCGCGACGCTCTTTCAGGGCGTGGCCGTCCAGCCCGCGCCCAATTCCAATTCTCCATCGCGCAAACCCGACGAGCGCCGCGCAACGCAGGACGGCTTGATGCTCGGCTTGCGCGACGACGCCGTGGTTTCGCTACGCCTCGACGGCCGCGAACTCGCGTCGCCTTCGTTGCCCGGCGGTTTCCTCGTCCGCGACGTGGCGACGAACTCCGACTTTTGCGCCTTTGAAAACGGCGCGTGCCCGGAGCTGGGCCTCAAGCTGAACGCGCAGGTCCAGGCCGCGGCGGACCATCTCACCGTCACCGGCCGGGTCACCGACACGGCGGGCCGGGATCGCGCGGTGACGCTGGTGTTTGCGTTGCCGCTCGACGCCACCGGCTGGCGTTGGGGCGACGACATCCGGCGCAGCCGCGTGATCCACGGTCAGGGCGAGTTCGCGAACGTCATCAGTGTGCGCTCGGGTGCGACCGGCACGATGTCGCTCTATCCCGTCGGCGCCGTGTGGAACGAGCGCGCCGGCCTGGCGCTGGCGCTGGACATGGCGGAGCCGGCGCAGTTCCGCGTCGGTTATCACGCCAGCACGCGCCAATTGTTCATGGCGTACGATTTCGGGCTGGTGAAGGAGGCCGAGCGCTTTCCGGGCGGCGCGGATTTCCGGTTTGTGATCTACCGCTTCGAGCCGCGCTGGGGTTTTCGCGCCGCGTTCCAGAAGCTGCGGACGATCTTCCCGGACTACTTTGCGGTGCGCTCGCGGGACCAGGGCCTGTGGATGCCGTTCACCGACGTGAGCACGGTCCACGGCTGGGAGGACTTCGGCTTTCGCTACCACGAGGGCAACAACAACGTGCCGTGGGACGACGCGCACGGCGTGCTCAGCTTCCGCTACACCGAGCCGATGACTTGGTGGATGGCGATGAAACCGGAGCTGCCGCGGACGCCCGCGGCGGCGTTCCGCGTGCGCGAGGAACTGGCCGCCGGCGCGAATGCGGAGCAGCGCCGCTTTGCCGCGGCCTCGCGCGTCGCCGCCATGTCCGACGAAGCCGGCGAACCGGGCCTGATCTTCCGCAACGAACCGTGGTGCAACGGCGCCGTGTGGAGCCTCAATCCGAATCCGCATCTGCCGGGCTCACCGAACGCGGCAACGCTGCACTGGAACGACGCGACCAAGCAGCAGCTCTACGGCCCGGCGGCCACGGGCCACCTGGACGGCGAATATCTGGATTCGCTCGAAGGCTACGTCACCGCGGAGCTGAATTTCCGCCGCGAGCATTTCCGGTTTACCACGGTGCCGCTCACGTTTTCCGCCGACACCCACCAGCCGACGCTGCTGAAGGGGCTGGCGGTGTTCGAGTTCACCAAGTGGTTCTGCGACGACGTGCACCGTCTGGGGAAGCTGACCTTCGCCAACGGCGTGCCTTATCGCTTCTCCTTCCTGTGTCCGTGGCTCGACGTGATGGGCACCGAGACGGATTGGCTGCGCGACGGCCGTTACGCGCCGGTGCCGGTGTCGCAGACAGATCTCTGGCGCACGATGGCGGGCGGGAAACCGTATCTGCTGCTGATGAACACGGACTACGACGTGTTCGGGCCACCGATGGTGGAGAAGTATTTTCAGCGCGCGCTGTTTTACGGCATGTGGCCGGGTTTCTTCAGCCACAACGCGTCGGAGAACCCGTATTGGCAGAACCCAAAATGGTACGAGCGCGACCGGCCGCGGTTCAAAGAGTACCTGCCGCTTATCAAACGCGTCGCGGAGGCCGGGTGGCAGCCGGTCACCCAAGCGGCGAGCGACAACGGCGCGATCCTCGTGGAGCGCTTCGGTCCGGACACTGCGGGCACGCTTTATTTCACCGTGTTCAACGACACCGCGCAGGAGCAAAGCGGGACGGTGCAGTGCGATTTCAAAGCCCTGCACCTGCCCCGCAGCGTCGCGGCCCAAGAGCTGATCACGGGAACGCCGGTGGCCTCGGTGGGTGGCGGCTGGCCGGTCCGGTTGGCACCACAGGACGCGAGGCTGTTTTGTGTCACGGCCCCCGGCGCCCACCCTGCGAAGTGAAGCGGCCTCCGGTGCGGTAGTGTCATTTACCCGGAGCGCGGGTCTGTGACCCGCAGCAGGTTCGCTTGCAAGCGGGCCTTGTGACAAGGCCGACGCGGTCTTTGATGCGGGCATTTCTGCGGCTCGCCGAGCCGCGGTCCGTCGCCGGATCGCTGGATGGGGAGACTACCTGCGCTGCAACCGGCTTGACGCTGCGGTGTACCTGACCAACACTCGCGCCACCATGAAATCGCCCTTTTCCGCGTTGCGGCGCGCCCTTGCCCAGGTGGCCCTACCCGCGCTGCTGGTCCCTTCGCTGCTCGCCGCCGCCGAACTGGAAACCAAACCCGCCGACGCGTTTTTCGCGAAATTCGCGCCTGTCAAGGCGCCGCCCGTCACCGGCCTGTTGCTGCGCGAGGGCGACCGGCTCGCCATCTGCGGCGACTCGATCACCGAGCAGAAAATGTATTCGCGGATCATGGAGACCTACCTCACGGTCTGCGTGCCGCAGTTGAAGGTCACCGTCCGGCAATACGGCTGGAGCGGCGAGGTGGCCGAAGGGTTCCTCCACCGGATGACCAATGATTGTCTGCGTTTCCACCCGACGATTGCCACGACGTGCTACGGCATGAACGACCACCGCTACCGGGCCTACGACGAGGCCAACGGGCGCTGGTACGTCGCCAACCAGACCGCGATCGTCCGCGCGTTCAAGACGGCCGGTGCACGGGTCGTGCTGGGCTCGGCCGGCTGCGTTGGCAAGATACCGGGCTGGGTGCAGAGCGCGAGCGGCACCGTCGAGGACCTTAACCTGAACCTCTGCCTGCTCCGCAACCTGGACATCCAGATCGCTGAAAAGGAAAAGGTCCGTTTCGCCGACGTGTTCTGGCCGATGTTCGTCGCCGGGTTCAACGCCCGCCAGCAATACGGCGCGGACTACGCGATCGCCGGCAAGGACGGCGTGCATCCCGGCTGGGCGGGACACCTGTTCATGGCGCGGGCGTTCCTGAAGGCTTTTGGCCTCAACGGCGCGATCGGCACCATCACCGTGGATCTCGCGGGCAAACAGCCCAAGGCCACCGCGACCACCGGTCATGTCGTCAAAGCCGTCGCTCTTGGGGCGATCATGATCGAGAGCCACCGGTATCCTTTCTGCGCCACCGGCGTGCCGGACAAGGACAATTCGATGCGCTCGGCGATGACGCTGATGCCGTTCAACCCGGAGTTGAACCGGTTTCTGCTCGTGGCGAAACGGGGGAAGGCGGCGCGCTACCAGGTCACGTGGGGCGACACCACGAAGAGTTACTCCGCGGCGCAGCTCGCCAGGGGTGTGAACCTCGCCGAGGACTTCGCGGTGAACCCGTTCTCGGAGGCCTTCAAGCGGGTGGACGAGGCGGTCGCGGCCAAACAGAACTACGAGACGCAGCAGATCAAAGGCGCCTTCCACGGCAACGAAGGCAAGGCGGACATGGAGAAAACGGCCGCGAGCACGGAAGCCAAACGCCAGCCGCTGGCCGACGCCGTCGCCGCCGCGTTCGTGCCGGTCACGCACACGATCCGCATCGAGGCGGAATAACGACCCGTTGGTGCGCCAGCCTTCACCTCTGATCCGAGAACGGAGGTTGGAAGAGGGAGCGCGCCCGCCCCGGGCACGGTTTTCCCGCCCCGGCGGAAAACAACCAGTGCATCCTGACAGGCTCGGGCCGCAGAGGGCTGGACGCGAGGCGCGTCCAGCAACGCCCGAGACGGGCGTGCTCCCCACCTCCCGAATGCTCCGCGAATGGTGCGTTACGGCGTCGCCGCCACCTGGGTGCGGGCGAGCCGGCCGGGGTTCTGCGAGGCTGCGAACGGCCGCAGGCGAAACTCGTAGTTGTACTCCCGGCACGGAATCAGGAAAGACTCGTGCGGCCAGGCACCCCAACTGTCATCGCCGCCGACACCCTGTTGCACTAGATCGAGGTTCAGGGTGACGTAGTCGCGGCGCGGCAGTTCGAAGGCGTGCTTGCCGGCGTTCACGTCCGCGGTGCCGTAGTGCAGCGCGTTGGCGCTGAGCAGCGGCAGGCCCACGGCGAGCAGGCCGACCCTGCCGTTACTCAGGGCGATCCAGCGCGCGTCCACCTTGTTGCCGCTCTCGCCGGGTTCGGTGTAATCCGCGAAGAATTGATCGTCCACGCGGCGGGAATAGGCGCCGACGGGCGCGTCCTTGCGGTCGGCATAAGTTTCCTGCGGGCCCGGGCCGAGCCAGGCGAGGCGTTCGAAGCCAGGCGGCAGGGTCATCTGCATTCCCAGCCGGACGAGCGGCGGCAGATCGGTCTTGCCGGGCTTGAACTTCGCCGCCACCACGATGTCGCCGCTGCCATGGACCGTGTAGCTTGTCTCCCACACCGCATTGACTTTCGGCAGTGCGTGCGTGGTCTTCACCGAGACGGTTCCGTTCGCGTTGGTCGCGCTCTCGAAGGCCGTCAATTGGGCGTCCTCGTGGGCATGACGCCAGATGCCCTGCGATTGTTCCATTTTGCGGCCGCGGTCGTTGTCGGTCTGGCCGCGCCAGAAATCCGGCCGCAGCGGTGTGCGGATGAGTTCAACCCCGTGGAACTGGAGTGAAGCGAGCGCGCCGGCTTTTTTGTCAAACGTGGCGGTGAAGGCGCGTTCCGAAACGGTGAGCGCGGCGTCGGTTTCCGAGGACTTCAGCGGCGCGAAGGAACCCGCAGCGAGGACCGGCGCGGGGGCGGCGTCGGGCAGCTTGAACTCATCCCAGGCAATTTCGTGGCCCGCCTTGGCCCAGGACTGGTCGTGCTTGAGCGTGAAGCGGATTTCGAGGAAATACTCGACCCCCGCCTCATGCGCGAACGGTTTCACTGGGAGGGTCAGGGTTTGCGTCGCTCGCGGCGCCAGATCGAGCGCGGGCAGCGCGCCGTGCTGGATCACTTTGCCATCGGCCTTCAAGAGCCATTCGCCGGCCGCGAGGTCCTTGAGGTTCGTGAAGTCGAACCAGTTTTTTACCTCGACCGTCCGCGCCGCGAGATCCACCGGCTTGGCGTGGATGTATTGATAGACGTGCTTCACTTGGAACAGGCCCGGATGCGGTTTGCGATCGGGCGATACCAGGCCGTTGCAGCAGAAGTTGTCGTCGGTCGGCGTGCCGGCCGGGCCGAAGTCGCCGCCATAGGCCCAGAAGGTTTTCTGGCCGGGCTGGGGCGCCTCGTAGCGGGCGGCGGGCAACGGTTGCTGGATCGTCCGCAACCCCTGGTCAACCCAATCCCAAATGAAGCCGCCCTGGAGGTGGGGCTGGTTGTAGATCAGGTTCCAGTAGGACCAGAAATCGCCCGAGCCGTTGCCCATCGCGTGCTCGTATTCGCACATGATGTACGGCCGCGTTTGCGGGTGCGACGCATATTCCGCGACCGAGCGCGGGTGCGGATACATCGGACACACGATGTCGGTGTGCGACCGCAGTTCGGCGCGCTCGTAATGCACCGGCCGGCTGGCGTCGCGCTGGTGAACCCACTTCGAGGTCGCCACGAAATTCGGGCCGTCCCCCGCCTCGTTGCCGAGCGACCAAATGATCACCGACGGGTGGTTTTTGTCACGTTCGACCATGCGGATGGTGCGGTTGAGGTGGGCGTCGGCCCACTCGGGCGGGTTGGCGAGCGATTCTCTGCCGTAGCCCATGCCGTGGCTCTCGATGTTCGCCTCGTCAATCAGGTAGATGCCATAGCGATCGCACAGATCGTACCAGGCGGTCTGGTTGGGATAATGGCAGCATCGCATGGCGTTCAGGTTGAATTGCTTCATCAGGCGGATGTCGCGGTCCATGCCGGCGACCGTGATGGCCTGGCCGCGGTCGGCGTCGAACTCGTGCCGGTTGGCGCCCTTGATGAGGATGCGCTGGCCGTTGACGAGCAGGTCGCCGTCGCGGATTTCCACCTTGCGAAAGCCGACCTTCGCCGGGATGACCTCGAGCGTTTTGCCGGCGGCGTCCTTCAGGGTGAGCAGAAGCTGGTAAAGGTTCGGCGACTCGGCCGACCATTTCAGCGGGTTGGGAATCGAGGTGGAGATCGTCGCCTGGCTGCCGGTGCCGTCCGGACTCACGCGCATCTGGATCCGCGGCGCGGCCACGGTCTTGCCCGTGGCGTCAAGCAGGGCGGCCTCGACCGTCACGTTCGCCGGCTCCTGGGTCTGGTTGGCCAGCGTGACGGCCACGCCGAAGATGCCGTCGCGGTACTGCGCGTCGAGGTCGCCTTTCACCTCGAAATCGCGGATGTGCAAGTTGAGCGGCGACCACAGATGGACATCGCGGAAGATGCCGCTCAGGCGCCACATGTCCTGGTCCTCGAGATACGAACCGTCGGACCAGCGGATGTTTTCGACGGCGAGGAGGTTCTGCCCCGGCTTGACGAACTTGGTGATGTCAAACTCGACCGGCGTGCGGCTGTCCTTGCCGAAGCCGACGCGCTCGCCATTGATCCAGAGGTAGAAGAACGAATTGACGCCGTCGAACGTGAGGTAGATGTGGCGCCCCGGCCATTCGGTCGGCAGGTCGAAGGTGCGGCGATACGAGTTCACCGTGTTGTTCGGCTCGTCGAGCGGGATGAACGGGGGGTTCGCTGGTGCGCCGTGCCAGGTCCACGGATAGCGGATGTTGACATAGACGGGGATGCCGTGGCCGAACAGTTCGACGTTCGCCGGCACGGGAATGGTCGTCCAGGCCGAGTCATTAAAATCCGTTTTCCAGAAATCCGGCACCCGTCGCGTGAGATTCTTCGAGTAGTGGTATTTCCAATCGCCGTTGAGCGAGCGGTAGAACGGCGACTTGACGCGCTCGGCGTTCACCGCGACGCCGACGGTGCGCGCGGTGCGCTCGTCGGGGCAGACGATCATCGTCGCGTGGGGCGGCTCGTTGTTGAGGCCGGTAAGCTGCGGGTTCGACCAGTCGTCGCGGGCGGGATCATCGGCCGCGATGGCGACGGAGAGGGCGGACCCGGCAAGCAGGGCGAAGCCCAGGCGTAGGGGGGCAAAGGTCAGCTTGAACATGCGCCCGTCATAGCAGACGGCGGGCGCCAAGTCACGCCAGTTGTCGGAGAAGCGGCGGGGGTTTCCCGGATCGCGCGCGACTCAGGTGTTCACGTGCACCACCTTCGCGGGCGGGAGGGTGTTTGACGGTCGGTTAGGCCGCCGTGGCCAATTCCCGGCGGGACAAGGTCAGCGGATACGACTGGATGAGGACATCGGCGGAGATTCCCAGGCCGGCGTGCAGGCGCCGGATCATCGCCATCGTCAGAGCCCGGCGGCGGCCGAGGATGTCGTGAACGATCCGGGCGCTGCCAATATACGGAATCAGATCGCTGGCCGATAAGCCGCGGCTTTCCAGGTGGTATCGGATCGCCTCCACGGGGTCGGGTGCCGGCATCGGTTCGTGCTCGCTTTCGTAGGCTTCCACCAGCGTGGTGAGCACATCCAATTGATCGCCAGTCGGCGTGCCGGGCTTGGCGTCGAAGAGACGCTCGATTTGCGCCAGGGCCGCCTGGTGGTCTGCTTCCGTCCGGATGGGGCGAATTTGCATGGCTCTCGCCTTTCCTGTCAAACCGTCGTCACGTTGATTCGGTCGTAGTCCACATGCGTTCCAACGAACCGCACATACACAATGCCATAGCCGTAATGGATGGCAACCACCAGACGGTAGGCGTTGCCCTTGATGTTGAAGACCACCCGGTTGTTGGCCACGACGCTCGCATTGCGGTAAATCCGTTTCAGGTCGGCTGGCGACCGCCAGTCGGCCCGCTTGGCATCCCGGAACCACGCCAGCAACGGCTGACGGGCATCCGGGTGACGCTCCCAGAATTCCCGGAGAATCCGGCGGGAGATGATGCGCATCGCCGCTCAGGTGTTCACGTGCACCACCTTCGCGGGCGGGAAACCGTTGAACCAGGTGGCCGACGCGTTGCTGTAGGCGCCGATGTTCTCGGCGAACACCAGGTCGCCAATCGCCAGGTCCGGCAGTTCCTCGGATTGCGAGATGATGTCCAGGCCGTCGCAGGTCTGGCCGAACACGGCGCAGAACCGCTTCGGCCCCCGTTTGAACGGCTTCAGGTGATACTGGCCGTGGTCGAAAATGATGCCGGAGAACGTGTGATACACGCTGTCGTCAATGAAGAAACAGGGCTTGCCGTCGCGCACGGCCTTGCCGATGACGCTGGCCACGCTCGTGGCCGCGGTGGCGACGAGAAACCGCCCGGGCTCGGCGATGATCTGGATGTCGGGCGCGAACAACCGGTCAATCTCGGCGTTGATCTTCCGCGCGAGTTCGCTGAACGGCCGCACATGCTTGTCATACGGCGCCGGAAAACCGCCGCCGATGTCGAGAATCTTGATCGCGTGTCCGCGCGACTTGGCCTCCTTCATCACCGCGGCGGCAACATTGAGCGCCTGGACGAAATTCTCGAAATTCGTGCACTGGCTGCCGACATGGAAGCTCAGGCCTTCGACGACGAGGCCGTTCTTGAACGCGGCCAGAACCAGGTCCACCGCTTCGCCGGGGTCGCAGCCGAACTTCGACGAGAGTTCGCATTGCGAGCCGGTGTTGGGCACGCGGAGGCGCAGCACCACGCCGGCGTGGGGCGCGTAGGCCTTGATCTTGCGGATCTCCTCGGGGTTGTCGTAGGTGACCAGCGGCTTGTACTGGTCGAGCGCCTGCAGCGTGGCCTTCGGTTTGGTGGGATTGGCGTAGATGATCTTGTCCCAGATGAAGTCCTGCTGCGCCTGGGCGGGGAGGTGTTTGATGTTCTCGTAAACCAGCATGAACTCCGGCAGCGAGGCCACGTCGAAACTTGTGCCGGCCTGGTAGAAGGTGCGGATGATGGCCGGCTCGGGGTTGGCCTTCACCGCGAAATACGCCTGCACCTTGGGCAAATGCTTTTTGAAGACGGCGTAGTTGCGGCGGAGCACGTCGTGGTCAATCAGCACGAGCGGCGTGCCGTGCTCGCGGGCGAGGGCCTGGAGTTGTCTCGTGGTCATGGCGAATCCTGCGTCGGCCGGTTTGTGAAGACTTTCGGCCGCCGGCACAAGGCAAAACACGCCGCCCGAGCCGGCGTCTGCCAGTGGCTCTCCCGCCTTGGGCCGAACCTTCGCAACGGGAGAGGAGCGGTCGGGGTCCAAGACTGCCAACATATTTCTTGATTCCAGCCAGGTCTTGGAAACCGACTCGGGTTAAACCACTTCGTGGAAAGAAACGCAAACCCGACGGCGCAAAACCTATCCACCTCTTTTCCCCCGCTCGACGGCCGGGAAGTGGCCACCGGCGCCTCGTAAAACTGCGAGAGTACATCTTTTCAGGCTTGCGGCAGGCCCGGTTTCGGCTCCAATCCCCGTGTGCAAGCGTTGAAGGACACGTTCGCGGCGTTCCCGCTGCTGGCACGGGTCGTGCCGTTCGACAGGCGCATCGTGGTTCCTTTATGAAAGTAGAACTCTTCGCATTGTGTGATTTCGCCGCTGATTACGGTGGGAAGCTGAGCGTGATGGCCGTCTTCGACACGCTGTTTGCGCGGCAGACGCCCGTGGTTCATCCGCATTGCTGCATTGCCGTCAAACTGCGTTTCGAGAAGATCGAGGAAGGGCAGAAGCGCCTGCGCCTGTCGGTGACCGATGCGGATGGAAAGCCGGTGTTGCCCGCAGTGGAGTCGCCGCTCGAGGTGGCCATGCCGGCCAGCGAACACACTTCGACGGTCCAGGTGGTCGCGAACATCGGCGGCATCAAATTCGAGTCCTTCGGCGAATACTCGATTGATCTGGCCATAGACGGCCGGCAAGAGGGGAGCATTCCGTTGTTCGTCCGGGCGCACCCGCAGCCCGGTCGGTGATCCGGCGGCCCGAACTGCCCCATCGCGCGCCGCGCGCACGAAGCCTCGGCAAGCGGCTTCACGCCCTGGTGGACCGCTTCGTCCGTCCGGCTTTGGGCCAGCCTCAAAGACGGGCGCGACCCTGATCAGTCCAGCACTGGATCGGAGCCGTCAATCATCTTCACCTTGTTGTGGGCGAAGTATTCCTTCGTCAGCGCCTTGAGCATGGCCGCGCGCTGGTCGTAAAGGCGGCGCAGCTTGCGCGGCTTGTGGCGGGCCAGCGCGTAGTGCGTGAGCAGCGGCATGGCGATGGTGGTGTCCGTGTAGCACACCACGGCGTCAGGCAGGCGGTCGGGGTCCACCTTGCCCCAGCTCACGGCCTCGCTCGGCGTGGCGCCGGACAGGCCGCCCGTGTCGGGACGCGCGTCGGTCACCTGCAGGAAATAGTCCTGGCCGTATTCCTTGATGCGAAGGACTTCCTGGATTTGCGGCTCGGTCTGGAGCATGAAGTTCTTGGGACTCCCGCCGCCCCACAGGACGACGGCGCTTTTGCCGCCCGAGCGCTTGGCCGCGAGCACGATCGCCGTGCTCTCGTTCACGTCAATCGAGGGGTTGACGCGGAGCTTGTTGCCGCGCAGTTCCACGCCGGCAAAGTTCATCCCGATGGTCGAATCGCCCGGGGACGACGTGAAGCACGGCACGCCGGCGCGATACGCGGCGGCGAGCACCGACACGTCCTTCAAGCCGGCCTTGCGTTCCCACTCGGCGCAGTACTTGCCGATGAGATAATGCAGCTCGGCGGTGCCCATTTCCTTCTGGAATTCCGGCTGAATGAGGATGCTGCGGAGGATTTCGTCCGTGGCCATCAGGCAGTCGCTGTAGCCCAGGAGCACGTCATAGACGCGGACGATGTCGTTGTTGCGCAGCTCGGTGTCGTCGAACTTGAAGCTGCCGACCTTCACCGGGTAGTTCAGGGCGAAGTGCATGTCGTGATACAGATTCGCGCCGGTGGCGACGATCCAGTCCACGAAGCCGGCTTTGATGAGGGGGACGATGCTGGAGCAGCCCATCCCGGCGGGCGTGAGCGCGCCGGAAAGGCTCATGCCGATCGTGACATCGGGTTCGAGCATCTTTTCGGCGAACAACTGCGCGCCTTCGCGGAGACGGGCGCCGTTGTAGGCGAGGAAGGTTTCGTCAATGAGGTCGGGGAGCTTCTCTTTGCCGGTGATGTTCTTCGGCAGGATGCGTTTCCCCGAGAGGAATTTGTCCCGGTGGGGACATTTTTGCTTCTTCAGCCAGTCCGGCGTTTCGGAAAGGTCCTCGCGATAGCGCGCCGTTCGTTTTGGTGTAGCCATAAATTCAAATCGTCGGGGAACAATAAAGCGGCGACCGGGGATGCCAATCATTTAATGAAGGCGTGTCGAATTGCTTTGACGCCCGGGGCGAACTTCGTTTGAACGTGGCTCATGAGATTCCCACGATCCTGCTTTTACGCCCTTGGTTTCGCCGGAGCGATCCTGTTCGCCTCTGCGGCCGAGCCCGCCAATCCGCGCGCGAACGCGCCGGCCCGGGCCATCCTGAATTACTTCGACGGTCTGGCGGCGCGGAAGGAAAAGCGCGTGCTCTCGGGCCAGTTCACCGATTTTGGCAACGGCGCAAAGTTGAAGCTGATCGAGGACATCCACACCCAGACCGGGCATTGGCCGGCGCTCATCGGGGTTGACTACGCGGATTTCGGCAAGGGCGGCCTCACGTTCGCCGCGCCGAACCGCACGGCCATCGAATACTGGCGCCAGCGCGGCCTGGTGACCGTCAGCGCCCACCTCTACAATCCGGCCAATCCCAAGGGCGGTGGACTGCGCGACAAGGGGGTGAACCTGGCCGATCTGCTGGCGCCCGACTCCGAGACGCACACCCGCTGGATGCGCGAACTGGACGAACTCGCCGGCGGGCTGCAGGAGTTGAAGGAGGCCGGCGTGGTCGTCCTCTGGCGGCCGTTCCACGAAATGAACGGCGGCTGGTTCTGGTGGGGCACGCAGGATCCGGAGACGTTCATCAAGGTCTGGCGCCACATGTTCGATTACTTCAGCCAGACGAAGGGGCTCGACAACCTGCTCTGGGTGTACGGGCCCAATCATGGCGACAGAACCGCAGCGTATTATGCCGGCGACCGCTACGTGGACCTGGTCGGGCTGGATGCCTACACGGATTTCGTTGACTCACAGCATATCAAGGGCTTCGCGGCCGTCGCGGCGCTGGGCAAGCCGGTCGGGTTCAGCGAATACGGACCCCACGGGCCGCAGAATCCGCCCGGCGATTTCGATTACCGCCGACTGCTGGACGGCCTCGCGAAGGATTTCCAGCCCACCGTGTTTTTCATGAGCTGGAACTGGAAATGGAGCCTGGCGATGAATCCGCATGCGAAGGAGTTGCTCGACGACCTGCGCATCGCGAACCGTGAGGATTTGCCGGCGGCGCTGTTCAAGGCCGGCAAATGACCCGCGCCCGCCGCACGGTTTGGGATGATTCGTCGTTGGACTTTGCGGCTAAACTCAATTAAACCTGCGCGGCGCTCTGACCCGGGCGGCGTGCCGAAACGCGCCCGACCGGAGCCGCCACCTGACATGAAGTGGAAACAAATCCCCGGCTCGATCGTCGCGCCCCAGGGCTTCCTGGCGGCCGGCGTTTTTTGTGACATCAAACGCCTCGGCACCGGCAAGGGCTCGAACAAGGGACCCAAGCGCGATCTCGCCCTGCTCCTGTCCGAGGTCCCGGCCACCGTGGCCGGCATGTTCACCACGAACCAGGTCTGTGCCGCGCCGGTGAAGGTCTGTGCCGAGCGCGTCAAGGGCGGCCTGGCGCAGGCGGTCGTCATCAATTCCGGCAACGCCAACGCCTGCACCGGCCAACAAGGCCTGCGGGACGCCTACGCCATGACCGAACTGGCGGCGGAGGAACTCCGGTTGCCCGCCGAACACGTCCTCGTCGGCTCCACCGGCCGCATCGGTGTCACGTTGCCGATGGCCAACATGCAGGCCGGCATTCGCGCCGCTGCCCGGGCGCTCGGCAGCACGCCCGAACACGCCGCCGCCGCGGTCGAGGCCATCATGACCAGCGACACCCGGCCGAAAGCGGTCGCCGTCGAGTTCAAGGTGGACGGCCGGCCGGTGCGGATTGGCGGCATCTGCAAGGGGGCGGGCATGATTCAGCCGGGCATGAGTGCCACCGGCGCGCGCCCGGCGGCGACCCCGCTCCACGCCACCATGCTGGGTTTCATCACGACTGATGCCGTCATCGAGCCCGGTCCGCTTCAGGTCGCCTTGGGCGAAGCCGTGGCGAACGGTTTCAACCGCATCACCGTGGACGGCGACATGAGCACGAACGACACCGTGCTCGTGCTGGCCAACGGTCTCGCCGGGACACGCCCGCTGAAGCCGCGGAGCGCTGGGCTGCGCCAGTTCCAGGCCGCGCTGAATCATGTCTGTCTCGAACTGGCCAAAATGATCGTCCGCGACGGTGAAGGCGTGACGCGGTTTGTGACCGTGCGCGTCAACGGCGCGAAGTCGTTTGCCGACGCCAATGCCGCCGCCCGCGCCGTGGCCAACAGCGCGCTGGTGAAGACAAGCTGGTTCGGCGGCGACCCGAACTGGGGACGCATCATGGCCGCACTCGGCTACAGCGCGGCGACCTTTGTCGAGTCGAAAGTGGACATCGGCTATAGCGCGCCCGGCAGCCGCAAAATCCTCTGGAGCCTGCGCCGCGGCCAGCCGACCAAGGCCACCTTCAAGGCCCTGTGCGCCGCCGTGGCGGCCAGGGAATTCGATTTCCACATCCATCTTAACCTTGGCCGCGCCGGCGCGTTGATGTACGCCGCCGACCTGACCGAGGAATATGTGGATTTTAACAAAGGCGACGTGAGTGATCCGTCGTCGCTCGGTGGCTGACGCCGCCCGCCCGCACTTTCTTTTCGACCCGGCGCGGCCGGGCCGGTATCCTCGGGACCATGGCTTCGGACGCCCAGTTGACGCCCATGATGGCGCAGTATCGGCGGATCAAGAGCGAACTGCCAAAGGACGCGCTGCTGCTCTTCCGTCTGGGCGATTTTTACGAGTTGTTCTTCGAGGACGCGCAGGCCGGGGCGCAACTTCTGAACCTTGCGCTCACCAACCGCCAGGGCGTCCCGATGTGCGGCCTGCCCTACCACGCCGCCGGCGGTTACATCGCCCGCATCCTGCGCGCCGGCCGCAAGGTCGCCATCTGCGACCAGCTCGAAGAGCCCCGGCCGGGCAAACTCGTCCAGCGCGATGTCACGCAAATCCTCAGCCCCGGCGCGCATTTCGACGAACGGATGCTCGCGGCCGACCGGAACAACTATCTCGCCGCGGTCGCGCACACCGGCCGGGCGTTCGGCCTGGCGCTCGTGGATCTGACCACGGCCGATTTCAAGGTCACCGAACTGCCGACCGAGGCCGCGCTGCTCGCCGAAATCGAGCGCGTCCGGCCCGCGGAGATCGTCCTGCCCGCCGAGGCCGCCACCCTGCGCGACCTGCTCCAGCCCGCCTGCCGCCTCCTCACCGGCTACGATGGGTGGACCTTTGCGCCGGAGACGGCTCAGTTCACATTGCGCGATCATTTCAAAGTCACCGCGCTCGACGGCTTCGGCCTGCGCGACCGGTCCGCGGCCATCGGTGCCGCCGGGGCGGTCCTGCATTACCTGGTCAACCAGTTGCGACGCGACGTCGCGCACCTCACGCGGCTCACGTTTTACCAGGCCGCCGATTTTCTGGTCCTCGACCGCACAACGCTGCGCAACCTCGAAGTGCTCGAACCGCTGCAGCGGGACGCCCCGCGCGAAACCTCGCTCTACGGCGTGGTCAACCGCACCGTCACGCCCATGGGCGCGCGGCGCCTGCGCGACTGGCTTTCGCAGCCGCTCGCCGCCGTCGAGCCGATCCGCCGCCGCCAGGACGCCGTGCAGGCCTGGCTCGACCAGGGCGCCGTGCTCGACCGGTTCCGCGCTGCGTTGGCGGACGTGCGCGATCTCGAACGCACGATCAGCCGCTTGAGCGTCGGCACCGGCAACGGGCGCGACCTCGCCGCCCTCCGGCTCGGATTGCAGCAGGTGCCGGCGTTGAAGGCCTTGCTCGCCACGCTCGCGGCCCCGCCCCGCCCCGCCGCCGCAGAAGTTCGCGAACTGCCCATCGCGGCCCCGGTCGCGCCGATGCACGCCGCCGCGCCGCCCGCGGACGGCTTGATCCCGGAGCTGACCCATCAACTGGCCGAGTGCCCGGAACTGGTGGAATTGATCAGTCGGGCCATCGTGGACGAACCGCCGCTTGCGCTCAAGGAAGGCGGGCTGATTCGCGACGGCTTCGATCCGGCGCTCGACGAACTTCGCGCGGCCCAGCGCGGCGGCCGCGACTGGATCGCCCAGCTCCAGCGCGATGAGATCGCCCGCACCGGCATCCCGTCGCTGAAGGTCGGCTTCAATTCGGTGTTCGGCTATTACATCGAGGTCACGAAGGCGAATCTCGACAAGGTGCCGCCGCAGTACCACCGCAAACAAACCATCGCCAACGGCGAGCGGTTCATCACGCCCGAGCTCAAGGCGATGGAGGCGAAAATCCTCGGCGCCGAGGAACGCGGGATGAAACTCGAATACGAGCTGTTCCTGCGCGTGCGCGAGGCCGCCTTGGGCCGGCTGGCCGAGATCCAGCAAACCGCGCAGGCCCTGGGCCAGCTCGACGTGCTGGCCGCATTCGCCGAAGCCGCGCGGCTGCACAACCACTGCCGGCCGTTCGTCGGCGATGAGGGCGTGCTCCAGATCAGCGACGGCCGGCATCCGGTGCTCGAACAGGCGATGACCGAGGAGCGTTTCGTGCCGAACGACACGGAGCTGGCCAGCGAAGTGCGAACAGGCGCCCCTCATTCGACATCCGACATTCGCCACTCGGCACTTCCTCAGATCGCCCTCATAACCGGGCCGAACATGGCCGGCAAGAGCACGTACATCCGGCAGGCGGCGTTGCTGACCCTGCTCGCGCACACCGGTTCGTTCGTGCCGGCGAAGGCGGCGCGCATTGATCTCGTGGACCGCATCTTCACGCGCATCGGCGCGAGCGACGACCTTGCGCGCGGCCAGAGCACGTTCATGGTCGAGATGAGCGAGACGGCGAACATCCTCAACAGCGCCACGGCGCGCAGCCTGGTGATCCTCGACGAGATCGGCCGCGGCACAAGCACGTTCGACGGCCTGAGCCTGGCCTGGAGCATCGTCGAGCACCTGCACCACCAGGTCGGCGCGAAAACGCTCTTCGCCACGCACTATCACGAGCTGACCGAGCTGGCCGCGCGCCTGCCACGCCTGAAAAACTTCAATGTCGCCGTGCGCGAGTGGAACGAACAGATCATCTTTCTGCGCAAGATCGTGGCGGGCGGCACGGACAAGAGCTACGGCATCCAGGTGGCGCGGCTGGCCGGCGTGCCGAAAGAGGTGATCGAGCGGGCGAAAACCATTTTGCGCAACCTGGAGGAATCGGAGCTGACGCCCGAAGGCAACGTCCGCCAGGCCGCGCGCCATCGCGCCGAACGCGAGAAGCTCAAAACCCTCGAACCCCTGCCGCAGTTGGATTTGTTCGGGTGACACGCTGGCGATTCCGCGCCAATGCGAGCCGGATTGACTATGAGCACGCCGACACAAACGAAGCCCGGCTCCACGTTCAAAACCGTGCCGGTCACGCCGCCGAGCCAGCACACTATCATCCGCGCCCGCTCGCTCTAGCCTGCCGGCGGTCGGTCGGGATTCGATTCGGGGAGCACAGGCGGCTCGCCTGTTGCGTCCGGCGGCCCGCCGGACGCTTCATTCTGGCGGAGTGGGCAGGTTTTCGGCGGGCCGCCGAAAACCACACGCCGGCGGCATGTGCTCCCCGGAAAAGGGGTCGGTTCTTGATAATGGATACTCATCGCCCGGCTTCCTCCGGCGAGACAACCGGTGGTTCGGATGACCGCGCGTTGCCATCCACGGCGGCCCGGCGGTCCACGACCCACCGCGCCATTTCGCCAGTTGCGTCCCCGGCGCGCCGTCGGCTAGATTGTTCCCGGTTTATGACATTGACGGAAAAAGTGCTGGCCCGCGCCGCCGGCAAGGCGCAGGTCCAGGCCGGCGACAACCTCTGGGTGAACGCGGACATCCTCATGACGCACGACGTCTGCGGGCCCGGGACCATCGGCGTCTTCAAACGCGAGTTCGGCCCCACCGCGAAAGTCTGGGACCGCCGCAAGGTCGTCATCATTCCCGACCATTACATTTTCACCGCCGATTCGCTCTCGAACCGCAACGTGGACATCCTCCGCGATTTCGTGAAGGAGCAGGACCTGGTCTATTTCTACGACGTGATTGACGATCCCAACGGCACGTGGCGGTTCGACGCGGCGAAGGGAAACTTGAAACGCCAGTTCGGCTCGCATTACGCAGGGGTCTGTCATACGGCGCTGGCGGCGAAAGGTCACATCCGGCCGGGCGAAGTGCTGTTCGGCACCGACTCGCACACCTGCATGGCCGGCGCGTTCAACGAGTTCGCCACCGGCATCGGCAACACCGACGCCGGCTTCATCCTGGGCACCGGCAAGCTGCTCATCAAGGTGCCCGAGACGATGCATTTCCGGCTCGAAGGCCGGCTCCAGCCCGGCGTCATGGCCAAGGACGTCATCCTCCACGTCATCGGCGAAATCGGCTTCGACGGCGCGACGTACCGCGCGATGCAGTTCGACGGCTCCGGCGTGGCCGGTCTCTCGATGGACGACCGCATGACCATCGCGAACATGGCGATCGAGGCCGGCGGCAAGAACGGCATCTTCCCGTTCGACGCGCGAACCGCGGAATACGTCGAAGCCCGCACGCACCTGAACGACACCAAGCAGGCGTATGAGCCTGTCGAACCGGACTCCGACCAGCGGTTCATTTGCGAACTGACGCTGGATTTGTCGCAGCTCGAGCCCACCGTGGCGTGTCATCCAAACCCGGGCCAGCGGAAGAAGGCAAAGGAACTCGGGAGCATCAAGCTGGATCGCGCCTACATCGGGTCCTGCACTGGCGGCAAGGCAAGCGACTTCGTCGAGTTCGCGCGCATCGTCCGAGGCCGGCAGGTCAGCATTGATACCTTTGGCGTGCCGGCGACGCCGGAGGTCGCCAACGAGTTGCAGATGACGCAGTGGAACGGCGTGGCGATCTGGGACGTCCTGCTCGCTGCCGGCGTGCGGATGACGGAGAACGCCGGTTGCGCCGCCTGTCTCGGCGGGCCGGTGGACACGTTCGGCCGGATGAACCAGCCCGGGCTCAAGTGTATCAGCGCCACCAACCGGAACTTCCCCGGTCGCATGGGGAACAAGGAATCCGAGGTCTATCTCGCCTCGCCGGCGACCGTGGCGGCCAGCGCGATCACGGGCCGGATCACCGACCCGCGCGAATTCCTGCCGAATTGAGCCGGCGGCGGCGTCTGTCTCATGCCCTCGGCCGCGCGCGATGTGCGCGCCACGGCCTGGTCGTCGCTCGACTCCCCGCAGGGTTGAGTTTGGCGGTGCTCAACAACGGACGGATTGGCATTGGTTATGCTCATTTTGCTATGACTTCCTGGTCGCCGCTGATTGCGGATGGACCCCGGGGCCGAACAACAAACCAAGCATTATGAAGACTCGGCAAATGACACTCCCACGGGCGCGACGGTCCGGCGGCAAGGACTCGGCCGCATTCACCTTGGTGGAACTCCTGGCCGTGATGGCCGCGCTGGCGCTGCTGGCCGCCGTGCTGCTGCCGGCTTTGGCCCGGGCGGGTGGGAGCCGCCAGGGCGCAAGCTGCCTCAACAACCTTCAGCAACTCGGCCGCGCACTTCAGCTCTACGCGGGGGATTACGCGACCTACCTGCCACCGAACGGGGACTACGGCAGCACCGATCCGTATTCCAGTTGGGTCTGTGGTGAAGCGGGCATGGGTGGTCTGGACGAATTCAACCCGGACATTCTGAAGGATCCGACGCGTTCCTTGCTTGTGTCCTACCTGAATGGCGATGCCAGCGTTTTCCATTGTCCCTCCGATTTGCGGACGGGCCTTTACCAAGGCACCGATCCGGCGCTGACGAACACGATTGTCCCGTCGGCGCGGAGCTACTCGATGAGCCAAGCGGTAGGGACTCTTCCGTATTCCGTAGCTGGCCAAGGGGTCAGAGCCCCGGTGTATGGGCCGTGGTTGAGCGGCAACCACAGCGAGGCCTACAACGCCTGGTTCACCTTCGCCCGGACGACCGACATGTCCCAGCCTGGACCGGCGAACACCTTTGTGTTTCTCGACGAAGACCCTTACAGCATCAATGACGGCAGCTTTAGCAACGTGGGACCGAATCCGGCGAACCAGCAATACTTCTGGATTGACTGGCCGGCCACCTATCACGGCTACGGAGCGAATTTTGCCTTTGGCGACGGTCACGTCGAAACCCACACCTGGCAGGACGCGCGGACCCAGGTGCAAAACGGCAACGTGGCCCAGAGCCCCCAGCCCGGCAATCCGGACATCGTCTGGCTGGCCGAGCACACATCAGCGTTGGTCCCGACGAACCCGCCCGCGCTTTCCGCCGTGGGACCGGACGCCGCAAACAACATTACCATCAGCTTGGTGCCCGGACGCGCCGGCTTCCGATACTACTTGTATCCCAAGGATTCCCTGTCCACAGCTTGGTCTGGAGGAACGTCGGGATTGACGAACCAGTTGGTTCAATACTTAGGGACCAACGGCGGACCTGTCACCTTCACCGTTTCGGTGGTGACGAACAGCCAGCGGTTCTACGAAGGCGCGGTGCGGTGGTGATCGGAAGGCCTGGGATGACGCGGCTCGGCCTCCGCGCAGCGAGTGGAAGCGCGGTTTGCCAACGGACGCAACTTGACACTACCGCCGGAGCGCCGGCTTCCAGCCGGCTTTGGACTGGGTTGCGAAGGCATGTTCCGATGAGCCAAGCACATCACAAGCCGGCTGCAAGCCGGCGCTCCGTTTTCGGAGCATTGCCTGGCGGCAGTGCCAAGTTGCGCCCTTTGCCAACGCGGGCGCGGGAAAAGTATTGTCTTCCCCGCGCGACGCCCTAGTTTTGCAGCGAACCGATGAAATCGTTTGCGGAGCTTGGTTTTCCCGGCCGCCTCGTCGCGGTGGAAGGCATTGACGGATCGGGCAAGTCCACTCAGATCTACCTGCTCAAACGGTGGCTCGAACAGCAGAAGCTGAAGGTCTTCTTCAGCGAATGGAATTCCTCCGAACTGGTCAAGAGCGCCACCAGCAAGGGCAAAAAGCAGGCCCTGCTCACGCCCACCACCTTCAGTCTGATCCATGCCACCGACTTCGCGGACCGCTACGAGCGCCAGCTCCTGCCGCTGTTGCGCGCCGGCTACCTGGTCCTGTGCGACCGCTATATCTTCACCGCGTTCGCGCGGGATGTGGTGCGCGGCTGCCCGCCGGAATGGGTGCGGGGCATTTACAGCTTTGCGGCGCTGCCGGACATCACCTTCTTCTTCAAGGCCCAGCTCGAGGTGTCGCTGCAGCGCATCCTCGACGGCCGGCCGCAGTTGAAGTTCTTCGAGGCCGGCATGGACCTTGGTCTGTCCGCCGATCCCCAGGAAAGCTTTCGCATCTTCCAGGGCCGCCTGCTCGAGCAGTACCTCGCCATGAGCACCGAGTTCGATTTCCGGGTCATTGACGCCAACCAGGCGGTCGAGGTCCAGCAGTCCTTGCTCCGGCGACTGGTCGCCGACCACACTGACTTGAAAGCGTATCTGGCTCCGAACCGTTGACCCCATGCGCGACGACTCCTCCGCCCCGAACCCGGCACCCGCGCCGCCGCTCCATCACCGCCCGCCCGCGTCGCATGTTCTCGTGCCGAAACCGTCCACCAAGCGCTTCTTCGGCCACGGCGTCCCCGGGGTCGAAATGCCGCAGCTCTCCGGCAAGTTGATCGTGGTCGAGGGTGCCGACGGATCGGGTCGCTCAACCCAGATTGCGCGACTGGTGGAATGGCTCGAAGGCCGCGGCCACGCCACCGTCCAGGTCGGCCTCAAGCGTTCCGATCTCGTGCGTGAGGAATTGGACCATGCCCAGCAGGGCAATGTGCTGAGCCGGACCACCTTCAGCCTGTTCTACGCAACCGACTTCGCCGACCAGCTCGAAAACGTGATCCTGCCCGCCCTCAAGTCGGGTTTCATGGTCCTGGCCGACCGGTACATTTACACGCTGATGGCGCGCGATTTGGTTCGCGGGCTGGACCTGGCCTGGCTGCAAAACCTTTACGGCATCGCCATCGTTCCGGATGCCGTGTTCTACCTCCAGGTCTCGGCCGAGGAACTGATTCAGCGCAACTTCGCCAAGAACCACGCGCTCGATTATTGGGAAAGCGGGATGGACCTCGGCTTGTCCCGCGACATGTTCGACAGCTTTGTGAAGTACCAGGGCATGCTGGTGGCGACCTTCCAGCAGTTGCAGAAGCTGTACGGGTTCACCATCGTGGACGGCAACCGGCCGGCGGACGTCGTCAACCGCGAGCTGCAGCATAAGATCGAGTCGGTGCTCGCGGGCCGGGCCTGACCGGGGGCGGCGCCGGTCCCGGGGCGGCGCGTGCAATGTAACCAAAAGGCGTTCGACAAACCTCCTCCCGTCTGGCAAAGAAGTCCGTAACAGCCGATCCGTATGGCCGACAACAAAGATTTCCTGGTGGGCGTGGATTTGGGCGGCACGAAAATCCTCGCGGGCGTGTTCGATGACCGATTGAACTGCCTGGGCCGCGCCAAGGTCAGCACCAAGGCAACCCGCGGCGCCGAGGCGGTCACCGAACGCGTGGCCCGCTGCGTGCTCGATGCGATTGACGAGTGCGACCTCCAGTCCAAGCAGATTCGCGGACTCGGCATCGGCGCTCCTGGCGCCTGCGATCCCGAGTCCGGCACGGTCTTGTTCGCGCCGAACCTGGTCTGGGAAAACTACCCGCTCAAAAAGCTGCTCGAGAAGCAACTCGAAATCCCGGTGTTCGTCGAGAATGACTGCAACATCCAAACCTTGGGTGTCTATGAAAAGGAACTGAAGGCGAAGCCGCGCCATCTGGTGGGCATTTTTCTTGGCACCGGCATCGGCGCCGGCCTGATTCTTGACGGCAAACTCTTCGCCGGCCACAACCGGACGGCCGGTGAGATCGGCCACATGGTCCTCGAGGTGGGCGGCCCCAAGTGCGGCTGTGGCAACCGCGGCTGTTTCGAGGCGCTGGCCAGCCGCACCGCCATCTTCCGCAGAATCCTGGCCGGGGTGAAGGAAGGACAGAAAACCATCCTGACGGACCTCCTCGGGTCCGACCTCGAAGACATGCGCAGCGGCGACCTGCGCAAGGCGATCAAACGCGGCGACAAGTTCGTCGAGCGCGTCGTCGAGGAAGCGGCCGAATACACCGGCATCGCGGTCGCCAACATCATCAACTTCCTCAATCCTGAAGTCATCGTGATTGGCGGTGGCATCATTGACGCCCTCGAGGACGAGATGATGGCCATCATCGTCGAAACCGCCCACGACTACGCCATGCAGGGGACCGACACTGGCATCGAAATCCTCGCGTCGAAGCTGGGCGACGACGCCGGGATCACCGGCGGTGCCGTGCTGGCCAAGCGGCTCACGAAGTGACCGTGTTTGCCCCGCTGCCTGATGGCGCTGCCTTCACACCTTGGAACGGTCGCCGGCACCACGGTGCGCCGCGCGGTCATTGACGTCGGCACCAACTCGGTCAAACTGCTCGTCGCCGACGTCGCAGGGCCAGCCCTCGATGTCGTGTGTGAGCTGAGCGAACAAACCCGGCTCGGCCGCGGTTTCTATCCGTCGCTTCAGCTCGCGCCCGCGGCCATCCGGCACACCGCAAAGGCCGTTGCCAGTTTTCGCGCCCGGGCGGCACACTTGGGGACCACCACCCTCCGCATCATTGCCACCAGCGCCGCCCGCGACGCCCGCAACGTCGGTGACCTGCTCGCGGCCATCCAGGCGACCGCTGGTCTGCCCGCCGAAATCATTACCGGCGACCAGGAGGCGGACTGGGCCTTCCAGGGCGTCACCTCGGACCCTCGCCTCGCCGCCCGGCCCGTACTCGTGATTGAAGTCGGCGGGGGCAGCACCCAATTCATCCTCGGGAACGGAGGAAGGGTGTTGGTCCGTGAAAGCTCTCCGCTGGGCACAGTGCGCCTGCTCGAAGCCTGCCCCCTTTCCGACCCGCCATTGCCGGCCGAGCGCGCCGCCGGTGGCGCCGCCGTGGATGAAGTGCTCGCCCGGAGCGTCGCGCCGGTCCTGGAACCGCTGCTGGCCGCGCTGCCGGCCGCGTCCGCCCTGCTGGTCGGCACGGGGGGCACTGCCTCGATCCTCGGGCTGATGGAACTCGGCACTTCTGAATTCGACCGGGCCCGGCTCGACGGGCTCGAACTCGCGCGCGCCGCCGTCGAGCGGCACGGCGACCGGCTCTGGAGTCTGCCGCTGGCCCAGCGCCGCCAGGTACCGGGTCTGCCGCCGGATCGGGCCGACGTGATCCTGATGGGCGTGGCAGTTTACGTGGCGGTGCTGGAACGGTTCAGGTTTCCGGCCTTGCGCGTCAGCCTGCGCGGCGTGCGCGCCGGGGCGTTGCTGGCGGAGGCGTGATTTCCCCTCCCGAATTCCCTCAGGGCGGCAGGAACCAGCCAAGGACGAACGAAACCCGCTTCTCAAGCCGAGGCTGGTAAGGGCGAAATCGCGTCAAACCATAGGGCACCAGATGGTCATGGCGCAGGCGCCGCCGATCGTCCCCCAACCCCCAACCGTCGAGCCAGATCGGGCTCAGGCAGCCGACATAGGCGCCCGCCACGCTCACCCAAATCAGGGCTTGTGCCAGCGAGCGGGCGTGTTCGTCGCGGCTCATGTTCGCGAAGCTTAACCGTTGGGCAAAGGTAAGTCAACGCAACGACCGCTCGACTCGCGGGTGCGTCGCCGAAAACCAGCGGATCGAGCAAGAGCCCAGGCCTGCCCTGATTTTCCGTGGTTTCAGCATTGACAGTCACGCTGTGTTTTATTATGAATGCATTCGAGATGTGGTGTTAGGCAGGATCTCGCTGCGGAAGGCAGGGTGCGTGGCAGAGGTACTTAATAATAAGCAAACGTTAGCCTGATGATTTATCAATCAAACCTCATATTAGCGCCGTGCCTGGCTCGATCATGGAATGTCCTTCGGGTCACCACCAGGTCACTGCTTGCCGGCCTGGCGGTCTTCTCGCTGCAGGCGCAGACCGTTGTGGCCCGTTGGGATTTCAACGACACGAACACCCCCCCCTCGCCCGCGCCGGTCCTCGGTCAGGGCAGCGCCGCGCTGCTGGGCGGCCTCACCGCCACGTTCGCCAGCGGCACCGGTTCGTCCGACCCGGCGACTGCCACCGACGAAGCCTGGAACCTGTCGGGCTTCCCCGCGCAGGGCGCAGAGCCGCGGACCGCGGGCGTCCAGTTCGCCGCCAGTACCGCGGGCTTCGAGAACGTGAACCTGCGGTTCGACTGGCGCGCCAGCAACACCGGCAGCCGCCGGCTGGTCGTCCTGTGCAGCACCGATGGCGCGAGTTTCCTCGAAGCCACGAACTTCACCATTGCCGCCGGCAGCACGTTCAAAAACGGTTTCACGGTTGACCTCAACGCACTCCCTGACGTGCGCGATGATCCGAACTTCGCCTTCCAGTTGGTGTCGGATTTCGCTGACGGCAGCCAGTATCTTCCCGCCGACCCGGGCTCCAAGTATGGCACGACCGGCACCTGGCGCTTCGACATGGTGACCGTACTCGGCACGCCGGTTGGCGCCGGCCCCACCATCACCAACATTGCTTCCCTGCGCGCCCTCGTTGACCCGCAGACCGGCGGGCCGTCGGACCCCAACACGCTCTACACGGTCGAGGGCGTGGTGACCACCTGGACGAACCTGGCGACGACCGCGAACATCGAGTTCTTCGTGCAGGACGCCACCGCGGGCATCGCGGTCGCGGTCAAAGGCGGCGGCGCCGTTAACTGCCCGCCCGCCGGTGCCCGGGTGCGGGTGACTGGTCCGCTGGCGGGGGTCAACGGGTTGCTCGAACTGGGCCTCGCCGCGACCAACCTGGAGCATAATCTGACGGTGTTGAGCACCGGCAATCCGCTGCCCTCGCCGGTCGCACTGGACTTCACCTGGACCGACGATTGCTCGACGATCGAAGCGTATGAGGGCAGCTATGTCGTCGCCTCGAATGTATTTCTGAGCCTCGATCCACCGGCGTTCAAGACCGGGGGCGACACGGTGACGATCACCAACGACACCGGCGGCACGTTTGCCTTGCGGGTGGATGCGCGCACCGACATGGGCGGCCAGTTGAAGCCGGCCGGGCCGGTGACGATTTATGGTGTGCTCGGGCAGAACACGACCACCCTGCCCGCAACGAATGGCTATCAACTGATGCCCACCCGCTTTGCCGACCTCACCGGCGCCGCCAAGGCGCCCGCAGTGCGCTTCACCAATGTGTTGTCCAATCTCATCCGACCCGGGGATGCGCTCACCAATACCTTCGCCGAGCAATGTCTCCGGCCGGGGGAAAAGCTGACCATCCACCTCGACATCACCGATCCCGAGGGCCGGGCGATCACGGTGTACCCGGCCACCAACGGGCTGCCGGCGACTGCCGAATGGAGTTTCGTCGGCGGAACCGGCGGGGATCTCACCGGCACCTTCACCGCCCAGCCCATGCCTGACGAAGCGGGCAGCCAGTTTGTCATCACCCTGCAGGCCGCCAATGACGGCGCCACCAACGGTGTCTCCTGGATGCTCTACGTGCCCACTGCGGTCGAGCAGCAAATCATCATTGCCGAATATCTGGCCAACCCGACCTCGGCGGTGGATTCGCCCTTCTTCAATCCGTTGAACCGGCCCCAACCCGCGCCGTCGCCCAGCCGCGATGACGAATATGTCGAGATCGTGAACTGCTCCGATCAAACGGTGGACTTCGCGGGCTGGACGCTGGCCGACGCCGGCGCGACGGCGCCACGGCTGCGGGTCTATGAGTCCACGCCGGTGGGTTCGTCGAACGCGGTCGTGTTCTATGGCGGTCCGGCCGGCGACCCCTGGCCACAGCTCGACGTGCCTTTTGTGTCTGCCCAGGAAAGCAGCGCGGGGCTCAGCCTCAACAACGACGGCGACACCATCCTCTTGCGCAATGCAGCCAGCAACCTTGTGGCGCGGGTCGTTTACACCTCCGCGATGGTTTCTTCCACCGGTTCCATGACGCGTTATCCCGATGTGAACAGCCCGTTCGTGCCGCAATCGAGTGTCGGCACGAGCCCGGTGACACCCGGCCGGCAGTACGACGGCAAGCTTTGGAGCGAACCCTCCACGCTCCCACCCGTCGAGATTGGCCCGCTCGCGGCCACATTGAATGCCGACGGCTCGGTCACACTTGCCTGGACCGCGCAGCCGGGTCGCGACTACACCGTGCTGGCTGCGGACCGGGCTGACGGCGGGTTCGTCGAGTTGGGCAGCGGCCTGAAGGCGGGCCAGTTCACCGACAACACGCTGGGCGGCGTGGGGGCGCGGTTCTATCGCGTTCGCTCGCCCTGAGGCTCAGGCTGGGGCAAACGCGGTGCGCATCCGTTCGAGCCATTCGGGCACGTCCTTCCACGGATCACCGCTGCCCTCGTATTCCAATGCGGCGTAGCCTTGGTAGCCGGCCTCGCGCAGGATCTTCACCACGCGCGCCGGATCGGTCGTCTGGTGGCCACCGCCCGGGCGCGGCACTTCAACCTTGAAATGGACGTTGATGGCGAACGGCGCCAGTTGCGCCATCTGGCCGTAGGGATCCTCCAGGCCATCGAAGTTGCCGATGTCGAGGTTGAGCCCGAACCAGGGGCACTTGACGGCCCGAACGATCTCCAGCACTTCGGCCACGTGGGCCACGGCGCCGCCGTGGTTCTCGAGCCCGAGGAAGACGCCCCTGGCGCCGGCGTAGGCGCCGCATTCCTCGAGGCAGCGGATGACCTGCCGTTGGGCGGCGGCCGGGTCCATGCCCTTCGGGTCGCCGGCGAACACGCGCACATAGGGCGCGCCCAGGACCACGGCGTGGTCCACCCAGGCCTTGGTTAGCGCGAGGTCACGGTCCAGGTCGGGGCCGTCGGGCCGGGCGAAGCTGTTGCCCACCGAGGTGCCGCTGAAGGCGACGCCGTGCAGGTAGGCGTGGCGTTTGATCTGGTGGAGAAAGTCGTCTGTCACTTCCTTGGGGAAATAATAGCTGGTCATTTCCGCGGCGTCGCAGTGGTGCGCCGCGCAGAAATCGAGGAAGTCGAACAACGTGATCCGCTTGGCTTCGTCCTTGGCGGTCAGGGCGTCGCGAAACGAGTAGGCGGCGAGGCTGACGCGCAGCCGCGGCGGGCCCTTGCGGGTGAGGGGTTCGATGGCGGCGGCGGGCAGGACGGCGGCGAGGCCGAGCGCCGTGCCAACGGATTGCCGGAGAAAGGCGCGACGGTGGATTGTGTTCATGGCGTCACATTCAAGGGCAAACGGGCTTTTGCGCAAATGAAAATTATCGGGCCGGGCAGGTAGTGTCCTTGTTTCCACCATCAAAGGGCGCTTGGAGTCCCGGCTTTAGCCGGACCGGGCCGCCTGAAGGCGAAACTCCCAACGCGACGAAGTCCGCTCGCGGGACGCTCCAACCAATTCAGGACACTACCGCCGGGCCGGCCATCTTGCGGGAAGCGCCCCGGCCGGTTTAACCTCGCCCCATGACCGGCGTGAAGTGCATGGCCGTTTTGAAGGCGCTGGGCGAGTTAAACCGCCTGCGCATCGTGCGCCTGCTGCTCAAGGAGCAACTGGGCGTTAACGCCATCTCGCGCCGCCTGACGATGTCGCAATACAACGTCTCCAAGCACCTGCGGATTCTGAAGGCGGCCGGCCTGCTAGAAATGGAAAAGGCGGGCAAGCAGCGGTTCTACACCGTGGCGCCGTCCCTGAAGGACCAACTGGCCGCCCGCCGGAACGTGCTGGAACTGGGCTGCTGCACGTTCCGCTTCGACAAGCTGCCGAAATGAACCCGGGCAAGCGCGAAAATGAGCTTGTGCCCCCTGGCAGACGTATGCACGATTAAGCATACGTTTCATGAACGCCATGCCGAGCACCGGGAATCCAACGGCCCTGACGGGACCGAAACCGCGCTACATCATGATCGGCGGTTTCCTGGGCGCCGGCAAGACGACCGCCGTGGGCCGGCTGGCCCGGCGGCTCGCGGACGAAGGCCGGCGGGTGGGGCTGATCACCAACGATCAGGGGCGCCACCTCGTGGACACGGCCATGCTCCGGTCACAGGGATTCGCGACCGAGGAGATTTCCGGCGGTTGCTTCTGCTGCCGGTTCAATTCCCTGGTGGAGGCGGCCACCCGGTTGACGGAGCAAAGTCGCCCGGACGTTTTCATCGCCGAACCGGTGGGCAGTTGCACCGACTTGGTGGCCACCGTGACGTATCCCCTGCGGCGGCTTTACGGCGACCAGTTCACCGTGGCGCCGGTCAGCGTGCTGGTGGACCCGGTTCGCGCGCTGCGCGTGTTCGGCGTGGAGCCGGGTGCCAGCTTCTCGGACAAGGTGCTCTATATCTACCGCAAGCAGATCGAGGAAGCGGACCTGGTCATCATCAGCAAGTCCGATTTGCTCGACAAGGCACGACTGGAGTCGCTGCGCCAGGCCATCGCCGCGCGGTTTCCGGGCCGGGAGATTCTGGCGGTGTCGGCCCGCAATGGCACGAACCTCGAGGCCTGGTTTGCCCGCCTCACCGGCGCCGAGCGGGCGGCACGAACCGCGATGGACGTGGACTACCAGGTCTATGCCGACGGCGAGGCGCGGTTGGGCTGGCTGAACTGCACCGTGGCCCTGACGGCGAAGGAGGCGTTCGACGCGGATGCGTTCCTGAAGCAACTCGCCGTCGAAATCCAGCAGCGCCTGCGCGTCGCGAACGCCGAAGTCGCGCACTTGAAAATGACGCTGAGTCCGGAGGCCGGGTTTGCGGGCGACCTCGCGGCCGTCAGCCTGGTGCGCAACGATTTCGTGCCCGAGCTTTCGTTTCATCTGGCGGCGCCGGTGACGGGCGGGCAGTTGATCATCAACCTGCGCGCAGAGGCGACGCCAGATGTGCTGGGCGCGGCCGTCCGCGAGGCATTGACGGTCGAAGCGAAGAGTTTTCCGACCCTGCGGACGACGCTGGACCACCTGGAGCATTTCCGACCGGGCAAGCCGACGCCCACCCACCGCATCGCCACCGGCCCGAGGGCGCAAGGATGAAGGCCTTCCCGCATGGCTTACCGGGGAATTCTTCGGCACGTTCCTGCTGGTGTTCCTCTGCGTGACCGATGAACGGAACCAGGCGCGCCCACAAGGGCTGACCGCCGCGACGATCGGTCTTACGGTGACGCTGCTGATTTCCCTGTTGGGACCGCTGACGATGGCTTGTTTCAATCCCGTGCGCGACTTTGCCATCGTGGGACCGCTCGCCCGGTTGCACGACGACCGGTTGGACCTCTCAGGCGGGCTTTATGTGGAACCCGATGCAGCGCTTCGACCACTCGAGATGGTCCTGCGCGTCTGGTGCACCCGTCCCCGCTCACCGGGGAACGGTGTCGAACAAGGATGCACAAGGAAGGTTTCCACCTGCCCAAAAGGACGCCCAGAACCGGAGAAATGGCCCAGGAATGGCCCGGAGAAGTGTTTTTCAGCGTGAAAACGGAGCATTGTTTAGTTCGCTCTTATCGTCCTAAATAACTGGTGATAAGAGAGTTGAAGAAGTGGTGGCTGGGGGCGGAATTGGCCAACTCAAGCCTCAATCGCAGAACAAATCTACCCGTTTTCTCGGACTACTCAAGCGAACTCTGCCACTACCCATCCACTACCCAAACCGGCTCGATTGGTGCCCACTTTGGTGCCCACACTCCGTTCGGGTGCAACCGCGACACGAGGTCGTAGTGCTCCAGAACCTGGATCATGGTGACCGTTGATCCGCAGAAGGGCGTAATCGCTTACGAGCAAAGGAAGACCGGCAAAAAGGTCACGGTGCCGATGCATTATCACATCATCGAGCACCTGCATCGCCTGGCCCCGTCTGGAACATCGGGGTACTTCTACCCCACGCTGGCGAAGAAGATCACCGCGGGGCGCAATGGGCTGAGCTGTTCCTTCAAGCGGATCGTGGTGAGGGCCGGAATTGCCCCCGGGATCGTCCCCGGCAAGGGGATGAAGCGGTTCACCAAGCGGACGTTCCACTCGCTCCGCCACAGCTTTCCGTCGGCTCTGGCGAATGCGGGCATCCCTGAGGAGGTGCGCATGAAACTGACGGGCCATCCGTCAAAGCCCGTCCATCACACCTACATCCACATTGAACTGGCAACCCTGAAGAACGCCGTGACCGCTCTACCGCTCTTTAGACACGTCGGCAGCGACTCCCCGCCGGCTCACAGCGAGGGCTGAGGGATCCGGCATGCCCGTGCCGTGGCCCTGGGCGCGGCTGCACACCGCCGCCCGACGGAACAAACGCCAGCGTAAGGTCGCCAGCTCGCACTTGCCCCCCTGCCCCAAGTGCTGCTGGGTGTGATTGAAAGTGGGTGAGGGCCGCGGAAGGAGCGGCGGAAAAGGCTGTGTAAATCCGCGGGGGTACTTAGGGAGGATCGGGATGAAACAATAGCATGACCCTGCTCCGCCGATCACCGCTCAGGAAACCCAACTCTTGGAACAACTGCGCTGCCATCCCGAGATCATGGCCCGGGTGCAGAACATTCTGGAAATCGCCGGCAGTCAGGAGGGTGCACTCAAGACCGCCGACCAGGTGGAAGAGTTGCTGATCCAAGAGATCCGTCAGTTGGGCCAGGCGACCATGAGCCAGTGGGCCGTCCAGGCCGAGCAACGGGTGAGCGCCGAACTCCAGGACCAGGATTCCACGGTGCGGAGCCGTAGAAAAATTGCTGAGGTGGTGGTGTGTCTTTGGAATGGTGGAGGTGAGGGAGCAGATCTGGTGTAGCTCCCGCCGGAGCTACGTGCGCCCGTTGCCCCAGCGCTTGGGAGTCACACCCCGGGGCCGGTCGCGCCGGCTGGAACGAGTGTTGACCGACTTTGGCTGCGAACATCCCTTTGTCCGGGCGGCCGAGAGTGTCATGGAGCATTACGGATTTACGCCCGGGGCCAGCGCGGTGCGGACGACCACCTTGAAACATGCCCGCCGGGCGCGGGAAAGCCTGGAGCAGGAGTATCGACAGGCCTTTCGGGTTCTGCCGGTGCTGGGCGCCGAGCAGGTGATCGCCGAGGCGGACGGAACGATAATCTACACGGTGGCCCCGGGACCGCGGAAGGGCGAACGCCCCCGGGACTGGAGCGAGATGCGGTTGGTCGCGGCCCAGGCCCTGGGCAGCACCACGACGGTGTATGCCGCCACCTTCGGGAGCGTGAAACCGGCCAACGCTGGGGCCACTGCGCGCCTGCGGCCGGCTGGGGGCTCAAGAGCCGGATTCACGCGCTGGGCGATGGGCCGATTGGATCCGGGCCCAGAGTCGGGAGATCTTCGGGGGGCAAGGCCACTTCTTGTGCGGTCTCTTCCATGTCAGCGCCTATCTGGGGGCCGCGGCACACGCCTGCCGGGCCAGCCAGCCGGAGGCCTGGCGCCGGACCCAGCAGCAGCGGTAGCAGGCGGTTTCGCAGTTGGCGTGATTCAGATGCTCCAACGCCCGCTGGGCAATCAGGTGAAACTCCCTGGCGATGCGGGCGATATAGCCGCTGCCGCCAACGCTGGGGTCCACGAATGTGAGGGAGACTCTTTGGAAGGAGCCTGCGTCCTGTGACTCTTTCCAGGGCCCCTCGGGCTCAAACTTAATTTCACTGCCGTCAAGGAGCAGGTGATGGCGGATGCCGATGCGCAACGCAGCGCCAAGCGAGTAGAACCATTCTTCTAGAGCAGCCGGCTGCAATCCTTCGGGAATGTAGGCAGTCAAGCGCAAGACTTCCGCCGCGATACTGGTGACAATGCCGGCGGGCTGGGGTGGCTGGCCAGCACGAACGCAGTTGGTAGCGTGGGCATAGGGGTCGCGAGCATTACCGGTTCGGGGGCGACGGCGAGCCCCAGCGTCTTCGGCTGGCGGAGTGACGAGTTGTCGGCCACACACGTTACACAGGCGGAAGCCGCGGACGTTCTCGTGCAACAGCAAGCCTCTCTCTCGCTCGGCGTCGGTGGGCGTCAGTCCTTCGTTGAGCCAGCGAACTTCCTCGTTGCGGCTGAGTTGAAGCTGCCAACCAAGGCCGATGCCCCAACGCACAAACACTTCGCCGTTCCATTGCGGATAGAACGCGACAAGATTGCGGGCGGCAATTCTATCCTCCTCGTCGAAAACTGGGGCTTCGTTGCGTGGCGCGAGGAAGCCACCTAACTCAAAGGCGGGATACGCGGGACCGGGCTCGGCCAGGTGGCAGCGGGGACATTGCGCGCGGTCGGTGGCATACCTGAGTCCGCAGCAGCGGCAGAGGCGATAATTCCACGGCGCGTCGGTTCGGGGATTCCACGGCGAACTGACATCGAGGCCGATGACTTTCCAACGTCGAGCGCGGGCATAGACCGGCGCGTCGGGCATGAACTGGTAGATGCCGAAGCAACGGGCAGCGGAAATCGGGTTCTCTTCGTTTGCGTCGTCCAGCCGACGCAACGCCGCGGGCTCGGATGGGAACTCGTAACCGCGCAGAATGCCAAACTCGGCAAAGCGGCGTGGTGGATAATCGTGGTGAACTGGTCGGCATCATTCATGCCAAACGCCAGCCGGGGGACGAGCGTCATCGGGTTGATGTCGTAGAGCGGCGTGTAATCCACCTTGATCGTGAGCGAGACTTCGGGAGTTTGCGGATCGTTTGACTTCA
>JBEKGJ010000008.1:0-105564 GCA_050012855.1 Verrucomicrobiota bacterium
TCACGTTTGCATCGGCGCGGGGGTTGGCCGTCGAGCCATCATCCCAATTCACGAAGTGATAACCCGTGGCGGGGACCGCCGTCACTGGATTGCCGGAGCCGCCGTAATTCACCGTCTGCGGCGTCGTTCCCGTGATTGAGCCGTTCAGGCCGGCCGTGTAGGTCAGGGTGTAGGTGTTGATGGCGAAATTGGCCGTGACCGAAATGACGGCCGTCACGTTTGCATCGGTGCGGGGGTTGGCCGTCGAGCCATCATCCCAATTCACGAAGTGGTAACCCGTGGCGGGGACCGCTGTCACTGGACTGCCGGAGCCGCCGTAATTCACCGTCTGCGGCGTCGTTCCCGTGATTGAGCCGTTCAGGCCGGCCGTGTAGGTCAGGGTGTAGGTGTTGATGGCGAAATTGGCCGTGACCGAAATCATGGCCGTCACGTTTGCATCGGTGCGGGGGTTGGCCGTCAAGCCATCATTCCAATTCACGAAGTGGTAACCCGTGGCGGGGACCGCCGTCACTGGACTGCCGGAGCCGCCGTAATTCACCGTCTGCGGCGTCGTTCCCGTGATTGAGCCGTTCAGGCCGGCCAAGTAGGTCAGGGTGTAGGTGTTGATGGCAAAGGAGGCCGCAATGGTGTGGTTGGCGGTGACATTGCTGAACGGGTAGCTCGTCACGGCACCCACGGATGCTCCGTCGACCAGCACATCGGCCACATAGTAGCCGGTGTTCGGTGTGATAGTGAAGGTCTGGCTCGCTCCAGAGTTAACCGTCGCCGTGCCGGGCGCTATTGAGCCATTGGCAGCGGCAGTGACGTTAATGGTGTAGGTGGTGGGCGTCTCGTACGTTATTACGGCACCGTAGAGAAGGCCCGTTGGGTTTATGTTCTCGGAAGCGGGCCAGTTGCGCACCACGAAGAGTACGTTGTTTCTCTGGCCTGCTAGCGGGGTAAATGCGTAATG
Source organism: Verrucomicrobiota bacterium (assembly GCA_050012855.1). Classification (GTDB taxonomy): domain Bacteria; phylum Verrucomicrobiota; class Verrucomicrobiia; order Limisphaerales; family J093; genus JAJXZJ01. Next base: position 953 of record JBEKGJ010000008.1, read on the forward strand.
GTTTACTGTCTCGTAAGGCCAGGGCCGGCATGAGTCATACTGTGACGGTTCAATAGCTCCATAGACGGTATTGCCCGGCTCGGTCGTTCCAATGACCTGATTCGCATCGTTGAGATAGACCGTAAAGGCGTTGTCACCCGAAACCCAGATATCAGCGGAAACATTGATGGCACCGGCGGGAATGTCGAACGAATCGTTGAACAGCCTGTACTCATCTTCGACACCAACAGAGAAGAGGTCGTCCTCGCCATAGTTGGCGGCTGTGGTTGATACCCAGACGGCTCCGGAGCCGGCAAAAGTGGGGTCAGTACTGGGATCAACCCAGAGACCGGCTGTCGGAGTCCATGGGGGACTCACTACCGTGGCAGGCGACCAGGCAGGAATGCTGTAGTTGTTGGGATCGAGCGCATCCGTAACATCCCATGTGCCCGGGACGGCAAACTCCTTGTAGCCTGCCGTCATGGTATTGGCAGAGCTGAGAAGGGTAAGGGTGGTAACGTTGCCCGAGGGAGGAGTGATTGGCATCTCGTAGTTATAGACAAGCTTATACACCAGAGCGGTTGGGTTCATGCCTCCGTCAGCGGGCCAGTTACGCACCACGAACAGTACGTTGTTTGGCTGGCCTGCTGCCGGGGTAAATGTGTAATGGGTTACTGTCTCAAAGGGGAACGGCTGGGGCATGGAGCCATACTGCGATGGCGAAATCTCTCCGTAAACAGTGTAGCCCGGCTCGGTCGTTCCAATGACCTGACTCGCATCGTTGAGATAGACCGCAAAGGCGTTGTCACCCGAAACCCAGATATCAGCGGAAACATTGATGGCACCGGCGGGAATGTCGAACGAATCGTTGAACAGCCTATATTCATCTTCGGCGCCAGGACCGAAGAGGTGGTCCTCGCCAATGTTGGCGGCTGTGGTTGATACCCAGACGGCTCCGGAGCCGGTTAAAGTGGAGTCAGTACTGGGATCCACCCAGTAACCTCCTGCTGGCGGAGTCCATGGGGAATTGACTGCCGTGGCAGGCGACCAGACACCACTGTAGTTGTTGGGAGCGAGCGCATCCGTAGCATCCCATGTGCCCGGGGCGGCAAACTCCTTGTAGCCTGCCGTCATGGTAATGGCAGGCGAACTGACATGGGTCAGGGTGGTGAGAGTGGGCTGAGTTGGCACTAGAGTGGCCTGATCTGGCACTGCCGGTATTGCTCTCAACGCAGGCAGACCCAAACCTAGAACCAGCATGAGCAATGCATTCGAAAGTCTTTTCACTGTTTTCACGTTGTCCTCCTTATAGTAAAATAACTAGTACTTATTAATACGTATTCGCCTTTCCATCCAAATGGGAAAAGTGGCAGTGGTTTGCCCCCAAAAGTCCACTGAAATATCCCCGGCACGGCTTAGAGGGCCGGTTGGGAACCGGAAAGGGAGGTGAAGGGGGCAGCGAAGCGTCCGGCTAGCCCGCGGGACGCCTTTCGGCCCCGTGTTCCTCTGTTCAACGGATCGGAATTTGCTTTTACCGCGCCGCCGGTTTTTGCCTCTGCGGGGGTGAGGGAGAATTGGTTTCCGGTCTCAGTCATTATGGCCGGATGATGCCAGACGGGACGAGGGTGTCAAGCGCTACGTTTTACTGATTCGGAAGACCGAATTGCGGTAGATTCGTGCCGAAAACAATAACGCTACAGATCTCCGCCCAAGGGCAGCCTCGTGTTCCTTTCAGACCTGCTCACGGACCATAAACCATCTACAGAGGTTTTGTTGATTATCAACAGGTTGCGCAGATGGTTATGGAGGAGGTCCCGCCGATCCCGCCAACGCCCGGAGGTAGTCGGCGTAGCGCGGTTTGCCCAGCGCATCACGGATCTGCATCTGCAATTGTTGCCGGGCAGCCTCCTTGCGCGCCAGGTCCGCCGGATCGGTGCGCGCGCCGAAGTAATGCACATACTCGTTGTCGTAGGCCTTCTGCAGGTCGTAAATGGCCTGGAACTCCGCGTCGGTGGCCTGGAAGCCGCCGAGCTGCGAGCGAAACTGAAGGGCCGTCGCAGAAGTCTGCAACTCGTGCTCGCGCAGTTGCTCGGGCGTGAGAATCTCGGCCAGCCGCGCCAGGCGGTCCGCGTCCAGTCGACGCAATTGCGCGGAGATTGCGTCCGCGTCGGCGCCGGACTCGCGACCTCACGCCTGGACGTCTTCCCATTGCTCGTTGAACCGTTCGCGAATCAGGCTGACTTGGTCCTGCGTCTCCGGCGGCAGATTGCCCAGGCGGTTCTCGGGATAGGTGTATCCTTCGGTGGTCTTCCGTGCCTCGGTGGTGGGATCGACTCCGAGGAGCGACCGGATGACGTCGGTCTTCTCCTTGTCCCAAGCCAGGAGTTGTTCCCGCCGATTGCGTGCTTCCTCGTCGGATAAGTCGGGCGTCGTCCGCCAATAGGCAGGCACCGCGCCACCGGTAATGAGGTCGGCACGTCGCGAGGCGTAGAGCTTGTTGACGTCGGCGATCACGATGTCGCGAATGGTCTGCTCCGGGCAGCCGATGGCTCGCAAGCTGGCGACGTAGCTCCGGTAATCCTCGGCCTCGACTTTCTTCCAGTCGAAGGCGGCAGAAGCGTTGGTCGGCGCGGACGCGGGTCGAACCGGTTTGAAGTCGGGGGACGGTGTGAGCGCCTGGTGGGTCGCCCCGCGAGTAACGGTCACCACGCGGAGCACCTGCGCGGCGGAGGCTGCTGCGGGTCGCCGACCCGCGCGCCACTCCGGTGGCGGTGGCGTTCGATTTTCCGCTTTGCGAGGCGACATCATCGGCTATCGTGTGGTCGGAATCATGCACGAACTGCCGAATCACTACATCGAACGGGTCGTGGATCTGCTGGATCCGGCCCTGAACCGCCTTGGCAACCTTTCGCTCGAGGAGGCGCGCGCGCGGGTGCGCTCCGGCCGGCCGGAAGCCGTGCGCGGCATTGACGGCTCATTTGCGCTGCTCGCACGCGAGGGCAAGACCGTCCGCATGGCGCGCTCGCTCGACCGCCCGATGCGCTATTTCCTCGCCAAGCGCGCCGAGGGACCGGCCCTGATCGTTGCCGACCGCATTGACGCCATCCACGCGCAGCTCGAACGCGAGGGGCTGGCCGGGCAGTTTCACCCGAGCTACACGCGCATGGTGCCGGCCCATTACGTCGTGGAACTCCAGTTGATCGGCTGTCCCGACCCGGACCCGACCTACACGCGGTTCTTCGCGCCGGAAAGGAACTCGCTCCCGGCCGACCTGAACGAGATTGGCCGGCGTTACATTGGCGCGCTGGCGGAGGAGATCGCCAAATGGCTTCGCCTGGTGCCGGAGCGCGAACCGATCGGCGTCGCCTTCTCCGGCGGCGTGGACAGCGGGGCGGTCTTTTTGACGACCTACCACGTCCTGCGCAAGCTGGGCCTGAACCCGGCCCGGCTGAAGGCCTTCACGCTGAGCTTCGGCGACGGCCCGGATCTGCGGCAGGCGCGCGAATTTCTCGATCGCCTCGGCCTCGGGCTGTTCCTGGAACCGATCGAGGCCGATTTCAACGGGCTCGACGTGGCCGAGACCCTCCGTGTCCTCGAAGACTACAAGCCGCTCGATGTCGAGTGCGCCTCGATGGGCCTCGCGCTGGCGCGGGGCATCCGCCAGCGCTATCCGGAGTGGCGCCACCTGTTCGACGGCGATGGCGGCGACGAGAACTTGAAGGATTATCCGATCGAGGAAAACCCGGAGCTGACGATCCGCAGCGTGGTGAACAACCTGATGCTTTACCACGAAGGCTGGGGCGTGGGGCGGATCAAGCATTCGCTGACTTATAGCGGCGGACTGAGCCGGAGCTACGCGCGCACGTACGCGCCGGCGCGGCATTTTGGCTTCGAGGGCTTCAGTCCCTTCACGCGACCGGGCGTCGTCGAGGTCGCCGAGGGCATTCCGTTCATCGCGCTGACGCATTACGACGTGCCGACGCTCTATTCGCTCAAAGGCGAAATCGTGTCGCGCGGCGTGCAGGCGATCACGGGCTTCGCGATGCCGGTGTTTGAGAAGCGCCGGTTCCAGCATGGCGCGGTGGCGAAGGACCGCCTGCGGTCGCGGCTGCCAGAGCAGGAAGCGGTTTACCGCCGACAATTCCTGGCGATGTATCAATAGGCGTGGCCGTCATGCACGCCAGCGGGCCAGAGGAATTGGTTGGATGGCTGGCCGGTTTCGGCATCCTCGCCGTCGTGGTCTGGCGGGCCGTGCAGGCGTTTGGGACAGGCGCCCCGCCGCCCGATCCCTGGGATGAAGCGACGGCGGCCCGATTGGAGGACGCGGACCTCAAGCCGGTCTGCACGCGCTGCCTCTGTCCGCACGAGGAAACGGACTGGTTTTGTCCGAACTGCGGCCAGGCCGCGAGCGCGACGACCAACTGGATGCCGTATCTCTATTACTTATCGCTGGGCGATGTGCTGCGGCAGGGAACGACGGGCGATTTTCCGCCACGGTGGGTCTGCAAAGCGGGCTACAGAGTCACCTCGCTTATCGCCTATGGGGGCGTGATTGGGTCTGTGTATGGCCCGATCTCCTCCCGGCATGTGGAAGTGGAGCTGGCGGCCCTGGTGCTGGTGTTTACGCTCGTCGGAATCTACTGGCGGCAATTGGCCAATAATCTCCAGCGTCTGCGGAGCGATCACGCCGTGCGCACAGCGGACGCCGACGCCGCTGTTCCGCTGGGATCGCCGAATTAGTCGAGAGGGAAATGGCTGGCATCGAAATCACCCCCGCCACGCCGACGGACGTGCCGCTGCTGCTGACGCTGATCCGCGCCCTGGCCGAATACGAGCGCCTCGCCGACCAGGTCAGCGCCACCGAGGACCGGCTGCGTGAGTCGCTCTTTGGTCCGCACCCGGCGGCCGAGGTGGTGATTGGCCGCCTGGACGGCCAGCCCGTGGCGTTCGCCCTGTTTTTCCAGACCTACTCGACGTTCCTCGGCCGCCCGGGAGTTTATCTCGAAGACATTTTTGTGAAACCGGAATGCCGCGGGCGCGGGCTGGGCGAGGCGTTGCTGCGCCACCTCGCGCGCGTCGCGGTGGAACGCGACTGCGGACGATTCGAGTGGGCGGTGCTCGACTGGAATGCGCCCGCCATCGGGTTTTACCGCAAGCTGGGCGCGGAAGTGTTGGCGGACTGGCGGATTTGCCGTGTCGCCGGCGAGGCGCTGGCGCGACTGGGGGCCGTTCCCCCCATGCCGGCGGCATGAAGGCGCGGGCGACACGCCTCCGCGCGCATTGGCAGTGTCCTAATTTGGCGGAGCCGGCTCGCTGGTGGGGCTCCTGACGAGCCGAACATCAACTCAAGACGGGCACGACGGCCCGGAGAATTGCGAGATTCGAGGTGCGAGTGTCGAATTGGTGAGGGTTTGTGAGGTCCGGGGGGCGGGGTTTGGCGCGACCCTGCTCCGGCCGCTCAACTCTCAACCATCACCCATCAACTTGACTGCGGCTCGCGAGGACGCTCGCCCCACCGCCCCACCGGCAAATCGAGTCAGGACGCTATCCGCGTATCGTGGGCGTTGACGCGCGCGCCGGTTTCAGGTTGGCTGACGGCATCGCACATGAAACTGCACGCCGTTGACCTGCTTATCATCCTGGCCTATTTCGCCACGGTCATCCTAATCGGCCTCTGGGTTTCGCGGCGCGGCGCCAAGGATCTGAATTCGTACTTCCTCGGTGGCAAATCGCTGCCGTGGTACCTGCTGGGCGTCTCCGACGCCTCGGGGATGTTCGACATCAGCGGCACGATGCTGATGGTGTACTGGCTGTTTTGTTACGGCCTCAAGAGCATCTGGCTGCCGTTCTTGTGGCCGGTGTTCAACCAGATCTTCCTGATGATGTTCCTGAGCGGCTGGCTGCGCCGGTCGAATGTCCTCACCGGGGCCGAGTGGATTCAGACCCGGTTCGGGCGCGGCACGGGCGCCAACCTCGCGCATCTGAGCGTGGTCTTTTTCGCGCTCGTGAACGTGATCGGCATGCTGGCCTACGCGTTCAAGGGCATCGGCAAGTTCGCCGTGGTGATGCTGCCGTGGCATTTCTCCGGGGCCACGCAGGGCCTGTTCACCGACGAAAACATTTACGCCATCATCATCCTCGGCCTGACCTCCCTGTACGCGATCAAGGGCGGCATGATCAGCGTCGTCATCACCGAGGTCATGCAGTTCACGATTCTCACGATCACGTCGGTGACCATTGGGATCATCGCCATCTGCAAGGTGTCGCCGGCAATGATCCAAAAGGCCGTGCCGGAGGGCTGGGCGAGCCCGTTCTTCGGGTGGAAGCTGGGCCTGGACTGGACCGGCATCCTCGACAAGGTCAACGATTCCATTCGGGCCGACGGCAATGAGTGGTTCATGCTGATTTTCGGCCTGATGTTTTTCAAGGGCGTGCTGGCGAGCCTGGCGGGCCCGGCCCCGAACTATGACATGCAGCGGATTCTCGCCACCCGGAACCCGCGCGAGGCCTGCCTCATGAACGGGATGGTCAACGTCGTGCTCTATTTTCCGCGTTACATGATGATCACCGGCATCACCGTGCTGGCGCTGGCCTTCTGCCTGCCGCAACTGCGGGCGATGGACAAGCCGGACTTCGAGCAGTTGCTTCCCATCGTCCTGACGCAATATGTCCCTGCGGGCGTGGCGGGCATGCTGCTGGCCGGCCTGCTGGCGGCGTTCATGTCGAATTTCGCCGCCACGCTCAACTCCGCGCCGGCCTACCTGGTCAACGACATCTACAAGCGCTTCATCAATCCCCATTCCTCCGGCCGCTTCGAGGTGCGGCTGAGCCGGATCGCGTCCCTCGTAGTCCTCGCGGTCGGCATCCTCGTCGGGTTGCTGACCAACCGGATCACCGATGTGATGATGTGGATCGTCGGCGCGCTCTACAGCGGCTACGTGATGGCGAACGTGCTCAAGTGGTATTGGTGGCGCTTCAACGGCCACGGCTTTTTCTGGGGCATGATGACGGGCATTCTCAGCGCGATGGTCATGCCGAAGCTGGCCACGTATTGTCTCGGCCACCCGGTCAACCCACTCTATCTGTTCCCGGTCATCTTCGGGCTCTCCGCGGTCGGGTGCATTGTCGGTGCGTTGGCCACGGCGCCGGAGGACCCCGCCATTCTCAAGGACTTTTACCGGAAGGTCCGGCCGTGGGGCGCATGGGGCCCCATCCGCGAACGGGTCCAGCGTGAGCAACCGGGCTTCCAGCCAAACCCGCGCTTCCGTCGCGACACGGTGAATGTGGTCGTGGGCATCGTCTGGCAGTTGTGCCTGACCGCGTTGCCGATCTGCCTTGTCTTGCAGCGCTGGTCGTGGGTGGCGGGCATCGCTGCGCTGCTGGTGGCCGCGACGCTGTTCATCAAGTTCAACTGGTTCGATCGCCTGGAGGCCGACTAATCGGCCGCGCTGCCCGAACTGTTTTTTCAACCGCCTGAATCAAGCCATGAAAACCCTCCTCCTTTCCGCCCTGCTGTTCGCGCTCGCGACGGTCCAGTCCGCCGGCGCCGGCTCTGCATTCAAGCACTTTGTCACCGTCAACGGGGATCAACTGGTCGAGGCGGGCCGGCCGTTCCGCTTTCTCTCCTTCGACATCCCGAACCTCCACCTGGTCGAGGACAATGTCGCCTTCGAGGCGTCGAGCGCGTGGCGGTGGCCGGACCGGTTCGAGATCAGGGACGCCCTCGAGTCGTTGCGCGAACAGGGCGGCACGGTCACCCGCTGCTACGTGCTGTCGGTGGTGCGCCCCGACGACGCCCCGGGCCTGCCCCGGCACGTGCTGGGACCGGGCCGCTTCAACGAAGAGGGCTTTCGCGCGCTGGACCAGGTGCTCGAGGTCGCCAACCACACCGGGGTGCGCCTCATCATCCCTTTCGTGGACAACTGGAACTGGTGGGGCGGCATCGCCGAGTATGCCCGCTTCCGCGGGAAACCCAAGGAGGCCTTCTGGACCGATCCCGAGGTAATCGCCGATTTCAAGCAGACCATCCGCTTCCTCGTGACCCGCACGAACACGGTGACCGGCGTGCCTTATCGCGATGATAAAGCAATCCTATGCTGGGAAACCGGCAACGAGATCCAGTCGCCCGCCGCCTGGACGCGCGCGATCGCGGCGTTCATCAAGAGCCTGGACCGGAATCATCCGGTGATGGACGGCTTCAACGCGACCGAATTGCGCGAAGAATCCCTCGCGATGCCCGAGGTGGACCTCGTGACGACGCATCATTATCCCGGCGGCCGGAAATCGTTCGCCGACTTGATCCACGAGAACTGGCAGAAGGCCAAAGGCCGCAAGCCCTACGTCGTGGGCGAGTTCGGTTTCGTCGAGACCCCGGCGATGATCGCCGCCATGCAGGCGGTGCGCGACACCGGCGCCGCGGGCGGCCTGCTCTGGAGCCTGCGCTTCCGCAACCGCGACGGCGGGTTCTACTGGCACTACGAGCCCGCCGGCGGCAACAAGTACAAGGCCTTCCACTGGCCCGGATTCCCCACCGGCGCCGAGTACGACGAGATCGAGCTCCTGTCCCGGCTGCGGGAACAGGCCTTCGCCATCCGCGGCCTGCCGCTGCCGAAGCCGCACGTGCCCGCGGCGCCCCGCTTGCTGCCGATCAGCGATGTGGCCGCCATCTCCTGGCAGGGCGCCGTCGGCGCCATCAGCTACCAGGTGGAGCGGGCCCCCGCGAAGAACGGGCCGTGGAGAGTCGCCGGCGATAACGTGGATGAAACCGCCGTGCAGTACCGGCCGCTGTTCGCCGACACCGCCGCCGGTCCCGGGAAATGGTTTTACCGCGTGCGCTCCCGGAACAACGCCGGCACTTCCGACCCATCCGCGCCCGTTGGACCCGTGACGGTGACCCACGGCACGCTGGTGGACGAGTTCGCCGACTTCGCGCACATCCAGTCGCACTCGGGAACGCTTTCGTTCGAGACGCACGACTGTCGCAAGGCGCTCGAGGATGCCACGCGCCTGGCCGGCGGCCCCGGCAGCGCGATCTTTTATCAACTGCCTGGTCCCATCGCGCAGGTCTGGCTCTACGCCTTCTTCACGGACAAGCCGGCGGATTTCACCTTCGCCGTGTCGGCCGACGGCGCGCAATACACGGCCCTGCCGGTCGGGGAGAAGCACGTGCGCGGTGGCGGGGGCAGCGATTACGGCTATTGGGCGCCGGCGTTCTATCAGGTTCGCCCGGTCGGGCCCGCCGCCCGCCGGCTGCGGATCGAGTTCGGCGCCGAGGCGCAATTGTCGCGGATCGAGATCCAGTATGGTCTTGCCCCGTGAAACCCGGCTCGCCGCCGGGGCGCGACGCGAGCTGCTCGAGAACATCCTGCCGTTCTGGCGGCGCCACGCCGTGGATCACGCCCACGGCGGCTTCGTGGCCGAACTCGCGAACGATCTCCGCCCCGCGCCCGCGGCCGGCAAGGGACTGATCCTCAACACGCGCATTTTGTGGACGTTTGCCGCGGCGTCACATTACACCGGCAACGCCACCGACCGCGTGCTGGCCCGCCGCGCGTTGGACTACCTGGTCACGCATTTCCGCGACCCGGAACACGGCGGCCTGTTTTGGGAGCTGGATCCGGAAGGACGCGTGCGCGACGACGGCAAGAAGATCTATGGCCAGGCGTTCGGCATTTATGCCCTGGCCGAATACGACCGCGTGTTTGGCGATCCCGCGGCGCGGGGACTGGCGATCGAGTTGTTTCATTTGATCGAAAGGCACAGCCGTGATCCGGTGGCCGGTGGGTACCTTGAGTCGCTGACCCGTGACTGGCAACCCGCGGCCGACATGCGGCTCAGCGACCAGGACGCGAACGAGAAGAAATCCATGAACAACCACCTCCACGTGCTGGAGGCGTACACAAACCTTTACCGCGTCTGGGCCGACCCCGTCCTCACCGCGCGGCTGCGCGAGCTGATCGGAGTTTTCCAACACCACATCGCGTTTCCCGACGGAAGCCATTTCCACCATTTCTTCGACGAGGCGTGGCGGCCGAAGTCCGACCGCTACACGTTCGGCCATGACATCGAGGGAAGCTGGCTCCTGTGCGAGGCGGCGGAGGTGCTGGGCGATCCGGCTTTGCTCGCCGTGGTGCGGACACTGGCCGTGCGGCTTGCCCGCGCCGTCCTGCACGAGGGCGTGGACACGGATGGCGGGCTGCTCTATGAGGGGCGCGGCGGTCGCATCATCAACGATGCCAAGGAATGGTGGCCGCAGGCCGAGGCGGTGGTCGGGTTCTACAACGCCTGGCAGCTCACGCGCGACGAGGCTTTTCTTGACGCCGCCGCGCGGTGCTGGCAGTTCATCCAAGACCGCCTGGTGGACCGGGTCCACGGCGAATGGTTCTGGCGCGTGGCGCGCGACGGCACGCCCGACCTCGCGCCGCCGAAGGTTTCGATGTGGAAGTGTCCGTATCATAACGGACGCTGTTGTTTGGAAGTCATCCGCCGGGTGGCGGATGAGCCTCAGCCACCGAATCAGCCATGACCGTCAACGAATTCAACGAGCGCGTGCGGCAGCTTTTCCGCGAGCACGAAGTCCTGATCGCGCGGCCCAACGGGCTTCGGCCCGGCGGCAACGGTGTGTTCGACCGCCATCAACACCCGGTGCTGACGGCCGCGCATACGCCGGTCTTCTGGCGCTATGACCTGGATCACGCCACCAATCCGCACCTACTCGAGCGCCTGGGCATCAATGCGGTGTTCAATCCCGGCGCCATCGAGTTCGACGGCCGGATCTGCCTGGTGGCGCGCGTCGAAGGCGTGGATCGCAAGAGCTTCTTCGCCGTCGCCGAGAGCATCAGCGGCACGGAACGCTTCCGCTTCCGCGACCGTCCGGTAGTCCTGCCGGAGACGGATGATCCCGACATCAATGTCTATGACATGCGCCTTGTGCGGCACGAGGACGGCTGGATTTACGGCCTGTTTTGCACCGAGCGCCGCGATCCCAAGGCGCCGCGTGGCGATCTTTCGTCCGCGGTGGCCCAATGCGGCATCGTCCGCACCCGCGACCTGACGGCGTGGGAGCGGTTGGACGATCTCAAGACCCCGTCGCCCCAGCAGCGCAACGTGGTGCTGCTCCCGGAATTCGTGGGCGGCCGGTACGCGTTCTACACGCGGCCGCAGGATGGTTTCATTGACACGGGTTCCGGCGGCGGGATTGGCTGGGCGCTGGCCGAGGACATCCGGCACGCCGTGACCGGCCCGGAGAAGATCGTCCATGATCGCAAATATCATACGATCTATGAGGTGAAAAACGGGCTGGGGCCGGCCCCGATCAAGACATCCGACGGCTGGTTGCATCTCGCTCATGGCGTGCGCAACACGGCCGCCGGCCTGCGTTACGTGCTGTACCTCTTCATGACCGCGCTCGACGATCCGAGCCGGCTGATCCAGGAACCGGGCGGTTACTTGCTGGCGCCGCAGGACGAGGAACGCGTGGGCGACGTCTCGAACGTCACCTTCTCGAACGGCTGGGTTGCGCGGGCCGATGGCCAGGTCCTCCTGTATTACGCGTCGAGCGACACGCGTTGCCATGTCGCTACGACCACGGTGGCGAAGCTGGCCGATTATTGCCGCAACACGCCGCCCGATCCGTTACGTTCCGCCGCATGTGTGCGGCAACGCCTCGATCTGATCGAGCGCAACCTCGAACTGCTGCGCCGCCCTCCGTTCCTGGGACGTTGAACCGTTTTCACATGAAGTCGCTGAGTTCATGGTCATGGGCCCGCCGGTTGGGCGGGCTGTGGTTGCTCGCAGTCGCGGCCCGCGTGCTCGCGAGTGAGGCGGCCAGCGGGGCAACCACGGAGGTGCGGCCAGCCGACAACGGGGCCGCGCTGGTCAATCCCGGCATGGGTTGGGTGCTGCACTTCTATGACAATGTTCCCGCGAATTACGGTTCCCGGCTCGAACCTGCCGACACCGTGGACGACTTCCCCGGCTTGGCGGTCGTTTATCTCCGCATCCCGTGGTCGTATCTCGAGCCGCAGGAGGGCGGGTTCAACTGGTCGGTGCTCGACACCCCGGCGCAGCGTTGGATCGCCAAAGGCAAACAGGTGGCCCTGCGGATTTCCTGCACCGAATCGTGGATGCGCTGGGCCACGCCGGAGTGGGTCCAGCGCGCGGGCGCGAAGGGCTACAACTTCACCCCCGGCAAGGAACAGGCGGACGGTCCCTATTGGGAGCCGGAGTACGATGACCCGGTGTTTCTGGCGAAGCTGGATCATTTTCTGGCCGCGCTGGGGACACGCTATGATGGCAACCCCGAGGTGGCCTTCGTGGACGTCGGTTCGTTTGGCGTATGGGGCGAAGGACACACCTGGGCCAGCACCCAGCGAAAATGGCCCGCCAGCACCCTCATCCGGCATATTGACCTGTATCGAAAATACTTCCCCCGGACGCTGCTCGCGGCCAATGACGATTTCAGCTTCCAGGGTGAGGAGACCATCCGCCACGCCGCGACCGCCGGTCTCACGTTGCGCGACGACAGCATCCTGGTGCAGGGCGGGACGAACGCCTATTTCCACGCCGCGATGGCGCAGGCCTTCTGGCCACACCGGCCGGTGATTCTCGAAAGCGAACACTTCGGTGGCTCGCGTGACCGGGGCAACTGGAAGGATGGGGCGCAATACCTGCAGGCCGTGGAGGATTACCACGCGAGCTACGTTTCGATCCACTGGTGGCCCCGCGAATTTCTGGCGGAGAATCGTGAGCTGGTTGCCCGGATCAATCGCCGCCTCGGTTACCGGCTGCAACTCACGGTGGCGGCGTGGCCCGCAGTGGTAGCCGCGGAAGCCGGTTGGCGCGTCACGTCGCAATGGCGCAATGCCGGTGTGGCCCCGTGTCTGCCGGGTGGCTTTCCAGCGTTCACGCTCAAGGATGACCACGGCGGCCTTGCGGGCGTCTTCGTGGACGACGCGTTCGAGGTGCGCGAACTCCCGGTGGGCGCGCCGGGCACGGCGGTGGCACGGCCCCAGGCAAAGACATTTCGCGTGCCGTTCAACCTGAAGCCGGGAAATTATACGGTGTGGGTGTCGCTCGGCACCCGGACCGGCACGCCGAGGCTTGCGCTGCCGCTGGACGGCGACGATGGACAGCATCGCTACCGGCTGGGAACCTTGCGGGTGACCGGGCTGCCGGCCGGACCCTAGAAATACCGGACGAAGGATTTGGCCTTCAGACGCTCGACCCACTGCTTTTGGAGCCGCTTGCGCTCCTCCAGTTTGAGCGTGGACTCGAGTTCGTTGTGGACCTCGGACAGGGTCTTGAAGTGGGCCGGTTTAAACTCCTCGACCAGCACGATCCAGGAAGCCTCACCGGTTTCGATCACGCCGCTGTGCTGGCCCGGCTTGACCTTGCGGATGGCCTCATCGAGCTGCTTCTGGTAATGCTCCTTTTCCAGTTCCACCCAGTCGCGGTCGCCCCCCTTGGCGCGGTACGTGTCCTCGGAATACACGCCTGCCATCTCGGCGAAGCTGGCGCCATTGTCGAGCTTCGCGAGGATTTCCTCCGCCAGCTTGCGCGCGCCATCGGCGGTGTTCTTCCCGGCGTGGTTGATCATGATGATGCGCAGCTTGTATTCGTTCTCGACCTTGAACTCCTCCTGATGCTCGGCGTAATACTTCTCAACGCGGTGGGGTGAAATGATGATCTTGGACTCCGGCACCTTGAACTGGTGCATGAGGATCAGGATCAAGTCCTCCCGGACCTGCTCCTTCCACCACTCGAAGGTTTGCCCTTCACTCCGCAGCCCGCGCACGAGCGTGGTGCGGTCGCCGGCCTTTTCACGGATCCGTTTCGCGAGTTCGTCTTCAAACAGACTTTCCGGGAGGATGTAGCCGGCGGTCTTGAATTCCTGGAGGATCAACTTCCGCTCGACCAGGTGCTCGAGCCCGTCGGTGGTCAACTTGGCCACCTCGCGCCGCAGCACGTCCGGCTGGTAGCGGTAACGGTCCATCAACACGTTGACCGGATCGTTCACGTAGGCGAACAGGTCCTTCCGGGTGATCACCTGATCGCCGACAATCGCCACCACGCCGTTGACAATGTTCCCGCCGGACGCCAGCGCGTTGGTGGAACCCGGGGCGGTTTCGGCGCGCCCAGATCCCCCGATCAGGACGGCGCCAAGCAGAAGGTTAAGCCACAGTTTCATTCTCTCATCGGCGAGAATAGAGGCGTCCAGCGGGCTGGTCAAGAACGCCCGGAGAATGGCGAGTTGCGCGTTGCGAGGGTCGAAGTTCGGATGGGGATGAGTTTCGAGTTTCAAGTTTCAAGATTCAAGTGCAGCCAGTTCACCTTGGTCATCGGTGTTCATCTGTGTCCATCTGGTCAGTACGGGAAGGCCAAGCCGGCTCGCGGGGACGCTCCGCCAGGGAATTGCGAGTTGCGAATTTTGAGGGTCGAATTCGTGAGGGTTTGTGAGGTCGGGCGGCGAGGTTTGCCGCGACCCTGCTCCGGCCGCTCAACTCTCAACTCACCACCCTCTCAACTTTCCCGCCGGCTCGCGAGGACGCCCGCACCGACCTGGAGAAATGCGAGGTTCGGGCTTCGAGTGTCGCGTCAGGACACGACCCGGCGGAACCCGGCCACGAACGCCCCGTCCGCGTCAACCGCTCCGGGAATAATCATCCGTTCCGCCGTGCGAGCGAACTCCGGGTGCCGCGTGAGGAACGCGGCGACGACTTCCGTGTTCTCCTCCGGTTCGATGCTGCATGTGCTGTACACGAGTGTCCCGTCGGGCCGGACGCGCGACGCCGCGCGTTCGAGCAACGACAACTGTGCCGCCGCCTGCCGACCAAGATCCTCCGGGCGGAGCCGCCAACGCACGTCCACCCGCCGGCGCAACACCCCGGTGTTCGAGCACGGGGCATCCACCAGCACCCGGTCGAACAGAACCGGCGGCTGGGCGTCGAGCTGGGCGCTGTCCACGGCGCTTACGATCGTGGCGCCCAGCCGGGCGCAATTCTCGCGCAACCGCTCGAGCCGGTCGGGCGAACTGTCCACCGCCACGATCCGGCCCTGGTTTTGCATCTGCTGGGCGATGAACGTCGTCTTCCCTCCCGGGGCCGCGCACAAGTCCAGCACCGCTTCGCCGGGCTGCGGATCGAGCAGGCGCACCGCCAGCAGCGTGCTCGGATCCTGCACGTAAAACCACCCTTCGCGCAGGCTCGACAGCGAGGCCAGCGACGGGTGGGCCTTGAGCTCGAACACGAGGTTTTCCGGCACCCAGTCCCACCTTCCGAAATCGTAGGCGACCTCCTCCTCGCGCCAGCGCTCAAGGAGCCGGCCGGTGTCGGTGCGGAGCAGGTTGGCGCGGGCGAAGGTCCGCGGCGGTGTGTTGTTCCACTCCAGCAGGCGGGTCACGGTCGCCGCGTCGTGCCGCTGCTGCCAGCGTTCCACCAGCCAGGCCGGATGCGACCAACCCGTGGCGGGATCGGTGGTTTTCAGGTCGGCGAGCAGCTTCCGGGTGGCTTCCCGGTCCCGGGCGTAACCGCGCAGCACGGCGTTGACGAAACCGGCCTGCGGGCCAAAGCCGGCCGCACGGGCGAGTTCCACGGTTTCGTTCACCGCGGCGTGGTCGGGCACGCGGTCGAGCCAGAAAAGCTGGTAGAGCCCGAGGCGGAGCAGGGTGCCCAGGGCCGGCTTCTGGTCGCGACCCTCCGTGCGGCGGGCAATCAGCCAGTCGAGGGTCGCCTGCCAGCGGGCGACGCCGTAGGTGAGTTCCTGGGCGAGCGCGCGGTCGGGCGCGGACAGCCGGGCGGGCGCCAGCGCGGCCTCGAGCAGGTTCTCGACGAAGTCGGCGCCGCTTTGGCGGCGGCGGAGGACCTCGAAGGCAATTTCTCTTGGTTTCTGCGACCGCACTTCGTAATAATGCCGATGGCGCCGCTCGCAAGCGAGTGGAAACCGATATGAGAGAAGAATTTGAAAAACTGGCGGCGGCCGGCAAGATCACGCACAAGCACCTGCCGGCCCTGCTGCGCCTGGTGGAATGCGGATTCTGCCAGCACCGGAGCTGGGGCTTCGGCCAAATCAAGCAGGTGGACACCGTTTTTGGCCGCTTCCAGATCGATTTTCCGGGCAAGCCCGACCATTCGATGGACCTGGCCTTCGCCGCGGAGTCGCTCCGCCCCATTCCGCGCGACCACATCCTCGCCCGCAAGGCGCTCGACCTTGAAGCCGTCCGGGAGATGGCGGCCCTGCATCATCTCGAACTGATCCGCCTCGTGCTGCAGAGCTTTGCCGGGCGCGCCACCGTGGACCAGATCCAGCAGGTGCTCGTGCCCGACGTCATCAGTGCCGACTGGCGCAAGTGGTGGGACGCGGCCAAGCATGAAATGAAGAAGGACGGCCATTTCCACCTGCCCACCAAGAAGACCGAGCCGATCGTCTATCAGGCCACCGAGGTTTCCCTCAAGGACCGGCTCATGCGCGATTTTAACTCCGCGCGCGGGCTCAAGGCCCGCCTCGCCACGGCCAGCGAGCTGCTCAAAAACCTCGGCGACGTGCCGGACAAGACCGCCGCCGTTCAGGAAGCCGTCACGCTCCTCAACACCGAAATCCAGTCGCACCAGCGCACCTTGCCGGCGCTTGCTCTGGAGGCGATCTGGATGCGCGACGACCTCCGTATCGCCGCCGGGCTCCCGGCGATCGAAGGCGATTTGGATGAAGCGGCCGTGTGGGCCCAGGTGGACCACCTCGCCAAAATGCTGGAAGCGGTCCCGGCCAGCAAGTTCCGGCGCGCGCTCCTCTCCTTCCAGGCGCAACGTCCCGCCTATTGGGCCGACGCCCTGCTCGGCATCCTCAACACCGCCACCGCCAAGCTGTGCGGGGAGTGCGTCCACCTGCTCGTGGACGGGGGTCGGGCCGACGCCCTCAAGAACGCCCTGGTCCGTATGATCAGCCAGCATACCGCCGGCAGCGAACTTCTCCTCTGGCTCGCCAAGGACCGCTCCGACAGTTTCGCCGACATCCTCGGCCCCGATGTTTTCCGCGCGATGCTCACGGCGATCGAGCGCGACCAGTTCAACGAGCGGAAGTCCAACCACCTCCGCGATTACATCCTCGACGACCAGGAACTGCTCGTGCAGCTCATCGAATCGGCCAACATCGAGGTCATCAAGGACCTCACCCGCGCCCTCCAGCTCTCGCCGAGCTTCGATGACATGGACAAACGGTCCCTGCTGGCGCGCATCGTCAAGCATTTCCCGGTCATCCAGAGCATGATCACCGGCGAGCATACGCGACAGGACAATTCGCTGGTGGTGTCCTGGCCCAGCCTCGAACGGCGCAAGCTCGAATACGACGAGCTGGTCCAAAAGCGGATCCCGGCCAACTCGCGTGACATTGCAATCGCCCGCAGCTACGGCGACCTCAGCGAAAACCACGAATACAAGGCCGCCAAGGAGCAGCACCGGCTGCTCATGCTGCGCAAGAGCGAACTCGAGGACGAACTCGCCCGCTCCCGCGGCACCGATTTTGCCGGCGCGCGCACGGAGGTCGTTGGCATCGGCACGCGGGTCACGGTGGCCGACCTCGGTCGCAACCGGACCGAGGAGTTCAACATCCTAGGCGCTTGGGATTTTGATTTGGACCGCCACATCATCAGCTATCTCAGCCCGATCGCCCAAGCGTTGCTGAACAAGCCGGTGGGCGAAGAAGTCCGCTTTGAGCTGAACGGGGAAACCAACCACTACCGGATCGAAGCGATTGCGGTGTGCGACCCTGCGCTCCTCTCGGTGGCCGTGGCGCCAGCGGAGGCGGCGCCCACCGCCACGACGCTGCCGGCCCTGGCTTCCGAGCCGGCGGGCACGGTATCCGCGGTCGTCTGAACCCGTTCCGCGTCGGTTTACTTTGCCGGCGCCAGCAGGCCCTGCCCGCGCAGCCACTCCTCAGCCCGGCGCGGCCAGGTGGTGACCGCCTCCTTCGTTGGCCGCAGGCCATAGCCGTGGCCGCCGGTGGCATAGAGATGCATTTCCGCCGGCGCCTTTGCCTTTTTCATCGCGAGAAAATAAACGAGGCTGTTCTCGCATCGGACCGGATCGTCCTCGGTTTGCACGAGGAAGGTGGGTGGTGTTTGCGCGGTCACTTTCAGTTCGGGCGGAAGTGGCCCGCCTTCCTGCTCCCGGGCCAGATAGCCCGGATAGATCAACATCACGAAATCCGGCCGGCAGCTCGTCTGGTCCGCTGCGTCCACCGGCTCGTAGGTACGCTTGTCGAAATTGCCGCTCGCCGCCGCGGAAAGGTGGGCGCCGGCCGAGAAGCCCATGATGCCGAGGCGCTGCGGGTTGAGGCCCCACTCGGTCGCTCGCTGCCGCACCAGGCCGATCGTCCGCTGCGCATCCTGCAAGGGCGCGTCATACCGCTCGCGGTCCTTGCGCGCCGGCACGCGGTATTTTAACAACACCGCATTCACGCCGATCGAATTCAGCCACTCGGCCACCTCCGTCCCCTCGAGGTCCATCGCCAGAATGTAATAGCCGCCGCCGGGACAGACGATCACCGCCGAGCCGGTGTTTTTGTCGTGCGGCGCCGGGTAGAAGGTCAGCGTCGGCTTGGAGACGTTGCCCAGGCGGATGACCGGTTTGCCGGCGATCAGTCCGTCGCTGGGCTTGGTCGTGTCCTTTTCCTCGCCGATGTCGCCCTTCTCGCCGGGCGCCGGGCCGGGCCAGAGCGGGATGGGTGCCTGCGGTTCGGCCAGCAGGGTGGCCGCCAGCGAAACTGCCGCCAGCGAAACGAGCGTCGTTGCTTTCATGCGCGCGATGAAAGCGCGAAGCGCCCGGCCGCGCAAAAGAAAACCGGCTGGTGGCGGGTTCGGCCCGTGTCGGAAAAGGGCCTTGCACCCTGACGGCAACGGGGGTGATTGCGCCTTGGGGCGGAATCAAATTCCGTCAGAATGGGAACGGTGACTAAGGTGCGTTTTGGTAAGGCCCCATCCCCTTCAGCTTCTCGGCCGTACGGGCCAGCAGCCACGCATAGTCCTGCCGGCCCAGCGCGTCGAAGGCCGGCCAGCCACCGTAGCCCAGCGTCGTGACCTTGATCTTCGTCGCGCTGCTCAGCCATTTGTGCGGCTCGGAATGGCCATCGGCGAACCCGAGGGCGCACCCGCCAGAATGCATGGAGCCAGGCACGTCACCCCAGGTCGTATTGCCGTCGGGGTTGTTGTCGAAATAGCCGTCATTGATGCTGTCCGGATGCTCGTCCAGGAAGACGAAGATGCCGGACGGCTTGGTGACGTCAGCGGTGTGCAGATATTGCTTGTAGTTTGAATTGGCCCAACTGATGCCGGTGGCCGTGGAGTCGCCCGATTCACCGGT
Source organism: Verrucomicrobiota bacterium (assembly GCA_050012855.1). Taxonomy (GTDB): domain Bacteria; phylum Verrucomicrobiota; class Verrucomicrobiia; order Limisphaerales; family J093; genus JAJXZJ01. Next base: position 20,281 of record JBEKGJ010000008.1, read on the forward strand.
CGAGAAGAGGCCAAAGAAGGCATTCATCGAGTAGCTGCGGACGCGATAGCTCCAGCCCTTGGCCCGCTGCGCCGCGCTCAGGTAATGGTCGCCGGGGCAACGGTAAATGTCCGGGCCGGACGACGCGTAGGGAGCGAGCTTGCTGACGCGGATGAGGTCCAGGTTCGTGTTGGTGGTATCCGGCACCGAGCCGGAGGCGCCCCACGTCATCACGTTGTTGATCCAGTTCTGCCCATACAAGTTGGGATTCGTGGTCTGATCGGAGTTCTCGGTTTCGGTGACGCCGAAGTTGTTCACGACGTGGTCCTGGTTGTCGCCGGCATACATGATCCAGGCGAGCTGGAGCTGCTTGGTGTTGCCCACGCACTTGATCTGTTGGGCCTTGACCTTGGCCGTGGCGAGGGCCGGCAGCAGCAATCCGGCGAGGATCGCGATGATGGCGATGACCACCAGGAGTTCGATGAGCGTGAACCCTTGCGCACGTTGGCTGAACTTGTGTGTCATAGTCGTTTGAGTTGGTTGTGCATCCAGCTTACCTGCTGCCGTCGTCCCGTCAACTGTGCGTTCCAACTCACACCCGCGCCGGTCCTTACCGGGGTGTCGGTGCCGGCAGCGGCGTCGCCGGGCAGCGCGCATGGCTGGCTTCGTTCACCCACGCCGGCTCGCCGTAGAGGCCAACCTGACGGAGGTCCAGCGGCCGGATGCCGAGGGCGAAGGCGGGAGAGCCTTGCTGGAGCCGGAAATCGTGCGCCGCCGGGTTGACGAATTGCGGGGCCGCCACCTGCGAATGGCGGTCGAGGCCCAGCGCCTGCCACTGGGCAAAGGTGCGCTGGTAGAAGCGCAGCTTGTCCGCTCCACCGGTGTGCCAGTAGAGGTTTTCGTCCCAGTCGCCGGGTGATTCCCTGGCGGCCAGGCGCTCATTCAGCGAGGCTTCCCCGTAGGGCACCAGCAGTCCGCCCTGGGTCAGATACACGATGTTCCGCTGGAACACGCAGGGTCGCTTCTCCGCGAACGGCCAGAGCGCCAGGTCGGCCGAGAGGGCGAAGAGGTTGTTCCGGATGACGTGCTCATGGCCGCCGTTGTTGAACATCAGGCCGCCGCTCCGCGTGTTGTAAACGAGGTTGCTTTCGACGAGGTAATTGCCGCACTGGGCGTCGAGGTAAATGCCCCAGCCGAACGGGGGGTTCGGGTAGGGCCAGAGGTCATGAAACACATTGTTGCGGATGACGCTGCCCGGCGAAACGCCCAGACAATAGATCAGACCCGCGTCACTCAGCACCCCGTGGCCCAAATCGTGAACGTGGTTGAACTCGATCACGTTGTCGTGGGTGCGGTTGGTTTCCAGACCCCAGTTCCACCCCACGCTGATCCCCGAGTACAACAGGTCGTGAATGTCGTTGTGGGAAATGCGATCATGACTGCTTTGTGCCACCCAGATGCCGACGCCGGCCGGGTACACGCGACCACCGTCGTAAATGTGGTTGTTGTCCACCAGCACGCGGCGCGACTCGGCCTCGTCGGTTTTCGCCATGCTGGCTTCGCCCACGCGGATGCCGCCCGCGCCCAGGTCGAACAGCCGGTTGTGCTGGATGCGGCCGTCCTGGCAGCCGCGCCGGAACCAGATGCCGTAAGTGCCAACATGCGCCACTTCGCAATTGGCAAGCACGCAATCCCGCGTCCCGTCGGCCATCACCGCCGCGGGCACTTCGACCGCCGCCTGGGTGCTGCTGTTGCCGCGCGGATCGAGAATCCAGTCGCTGTGCTGAAACGTCAGCCCGCTGAGCGTGACGTGCCGCACCAGCCGGCCCGCATCCGGGTCGCCCGCGAACCGCACCAGCTCGGTCAGCCACGGCGCGATCACCTCCGTCGTTTCGGGCCGTTCGCCCGGCATTGGCCAGTAGCTCAGCGCCCCCGTCTCGCGGTTCAAATACCATTCGCCCGGCTGGTCGAGAAACTCGAAGGCATTTTCGACATAGTACCGCTGGTTCGTCTCCCAGTAGCCGATCGTCCACCACTCCTTCAGCGGCGCGGCGAAGTGGACGATGTTCGACCCCGTGTCCACGGCCGCGAGCGCGTGAATCGAAGTTTCCCACGAATGCATCAGCACCAGGTTCACGTCGGCCAGCCGCGCCCACGGCTTGAGCTCGCCGGGAGCGAAACCGAACTGGTCGCGGGCCACCGGTTTCGCGTTGGGGCTCGGCGGTCCGGGCAGGAGGCGGGCGATGCGAAAATAGCCGGTGTTCGGACTCCGCGCCCGCTGGCGTCGCGCGCCGTTCACGAACAACTCCCGGAAATACCATCGGCCCGCCTTCACCTCGGGAATCACCGTTTCCCAAAGCGCTCCATTCTGGCGAAAACCGGCGAGCCGCCGGCCGCCGCTGAACACGGGTCGCTCGTGACCGAAAGCCGTGAACACCACCGGCGACGTGCCGGTGCCCGAATCCTCCGGCTCCAGCACAAAGGGCCGTTCGAGCCGGTAAATGCCGCCGCGCACCTGCACCGTGACCGGCCCCAATCCGCCGGCCGCGGCGGCGCGCGCCTGCCGGATCACAGACCGGGCCCCTTCGAGCGAAACCAACGGCCCGTCCGTGCCGCGGCGATTTGGCGCCGACAACCGGCCGGACCAGGCATCGTTGCCGTTGGGGGCAACGTAGAGGTTGAACGGCGTACCCGCCGCCGCCAGCCCGCCCACCGCCACGACGAGCGCCAGCCTGCCGGCAACGAGAACCCCGATGGAACGCCGCCAGCTCCGCAGAATTTCAGGTGTCATGGCGCAACTCTGCCGCGCCGACTTCCGTCTTGCGAGTCGAGAACGAACCGAGGATGCGCGGCAAAGCCACACTTCGCAATGGCTTCGCCGCCGCGGCCGCACCGGATTGACTTTGCTGTCATCTCCGTTGCACCCGTGCGCACGGGTCAGGCGTAGAGCGGACCGAAATTCGCGCAGGCGCGGTAATCGGCGCCCTGCAGGTCCTGTGCGCCGAACAGCGGCCATGTGGTCGGCCGGAACACGCCCGCCTCACCCACGTTGTGCATCGCCACCGGGATGCGGAGCAGCGCCGCCAGCGCGATGATGTCCGCGCCAATGTGGCCGAAACTGATCGCGCCGTGGTTGGCACTCCAGTTGTTCATCACGCTGTAAACGTCCGCGAACGGGCCCGAGCCCGTCAGCCGCGGCGCAAACCAGGTCGTCGGCCACGTCTCGTTCGTCCGCTCGTCCAGCCGCTGGTGGACTTTCGCCGGGATTGCCACCGACCAGCCCTCGGCGATCTGCAGGACCGGTCCCAGCCCGGCGACGCGGCTGAGGCGCGACATCGTCATCGGCATGCCGCCGCGCGACAGGTAGCAGGACGAAAACCCGCCGCCGCGGAAATACTCATAGACCGCCGCCGGCCAGGTCGTGGCCTTGAGGCATTTCTGCGCCTCGGCCTCGGTGATTTCCCAGAACGGCTTCATGGCCGGCTGGCCGTCGCGGGTTTGCTCGCCCGTGCCGTCGAGCGTGGCGGCGCCGGAATTGATCAGGTGGATCAACCCATTGGCGCCGTCGCCGGTGAGTTTCTGACCGGTGACGCGGCTGACGGCGTCGGGACTCCAATAAGTCCGCACGTCGGCGAAGATTTGCGCCGTGTTCGTCAGCAGGTAACCGAACAGCATGCACACGCCGTTGAGGCTGTCGTTCTCGGTGGCGAGCAACCGCGGCGGCCGGATGCCGTTCCAGTCGAACGACGAGTTGAGGATCGCCTCCATGAAATCGCCATTCGGATAATGGTCGGTCCACTGGCGCTGGCCCTGGAAGCCGCCGAGGATGGCGTTGTGCCCAAGCGCTTCCTCGCCGAGACCGGCCTCCGCCAGGCGCGGGTTGCCGATCATCAGGTCGCGTGTGATCAGCGTCATTTTTACGACGGTTTCCCATTCCTTGGCCTTGGCCTTGGCACTGCGGCGGCTGGCCGGGGCGTTGACGTCCTTGCCTTCCTTGCAGTTCTTCCGCACCCAGGCGAGCGCCTTGTCAAACTCCGCGGCGTCGTAAATCTTCTCCTCCAGGCGCCGGGTCAACTCCGACATGTCCACGCCCTCGACCCTCATGCCGAGGTATTGCTCGAAGAACGCCGGCTCGACGATGGAGCCCGCGATGCCCATGGAAACACCGCCCAGCGAGAGATAGGACTTGCCGCGCATGATTGCCGTGGCCAGCCCGGCGCGCGCGAACCGCAGCAACTTCTCCTGCACGTCGGCGGGAATCTTCGTGTCGCCCGTATCCTGGACGTCGTGACCGTAGATGCCGAAGGCGGGCAGCCCCTTTTGATTGTGGGCGGCGAGCACGGCGGCGAGATAGACGGCGCCGGGGCGCTCGGTGCCGTTGAACCCCCAGACCGCCTTCGGGATGAGGGGGTCGGTGTCCATGGTCTCGCTGCCGTAACACCAGCAGGGCGTCACCGTGAGCGAGACGCCGACGCCGGCGCGGGCGAACTTTTCGGCACAGGCGGCGGCCTCGGCCACGCCACCGATGCAGGTGTCGGCAATCACGCACTCGACCGGCTGGCCGTTGGGATAGCGGAGACTGGCGGAGAGGAATTTTGCGGCGTTCCGGGCCATACCCATCACCTGGTCTTCGAGCGATTCCCGGATGCCGCGGCGGCGGCCGTCAATGGCCGGGCGGATGCCGATTTTCGGGAGCGAACCGATCAGCGGAAAAGCATTTGTCGTCATAATCAGTGTCTGTGATTCACTTGCCGGCGCGCAGTCTAGCGCAAGCCCGGCCGGCCGTCATCGAAACTCTGCGCAGGCCTTCGCGTCAATCCCGCAGTGTTTTCGAAGCTGGAAAACCGCGAGCGGGTCAACTGTCAATCATCAGAGACGCGTAGCCGACGCGAGTCGGCTCCGACTTCGATGGAATTCACCGATGACATTTGAGCCGCTAGTTTGCCCGGCCGGTGTCTGGTCTTGCGGGATGCGAACGGGGGCCAGCGCCTTGGTGAAGATGGGGACACGCCGCAGCATGTCCCGCCTGACTCGGGTGTAACCTGCCGGGGCTAAACCGAGTCATCAGGACTATGCATCCACCGAGCCGCAGAGCCTGAGGCGATTCAGCCTTCCTTCAAAACACCGGCTCTCAACCACATATCAAACGCAAAAAGGCACTATGAAAAACGACCTGCGTGGACACAGCCGCCGCACTTTTCTGAAGGAGATCGCCGTTTCCAGCGGCGCCCTCATGTTGGTGGGCGGCGCCAGCGAACTGATCGCCGAAACCACTCCCAACTGGAAGAATCAGATGGGGATCGAACTTTTCACCGTCCGGGACCTCTTAAGACAGGACTATGAGGGTACTTTGGCGAAACTGGCCGCGATTGGCTACCGCGAGGTCGAACCGGCGGACCCCTACAACAACCTGGAGCCCAAGGCGTACAAGGCGCTCCTGGACAAGTACGGGCTGAAGATGTTCAGCACGCACTCGGGGGCGTCCGCGGGTCCGGATCTGGAGAAGCAGCTCGAAGGTTTCCAGCTCATGGGCATCAAATACACCGAAGTCCGCGCCGGGGGAGGCCCGGGCAGCCGCGGTCGCGGTGGTCCCGGCGGCCCGGGTGGACCGGGCGGCGGTCCCGGTCGTCCGGGTGGACCGGGCGATCCCGGCCGTGGCCCCGGTGGACCTGGCGGTCCAGGCCGAGGCCCCGGTGGCGGACCGCGCCCGGCTCAGTCCGTCGAGTCCGTCAAGGCCTCGTGTGTGGAAATGAACAAGTACGGAGCCGTCGTCAAAAAGTTCGGGATGAAGATCCTCATTCACAACCACGCCGGGGAGTTCGATCTTCTGGATGATGGCAAGACGACCCAATACGATGTGCTGCTGGCGGAAACCGACCCTGCGCTGGTCGCGATGCAACTCGACATCGGATGGGCCTACATCGGCGGCCAGGACGCGCTCGCGATGTTCAAGAAGAACCCGGGGCGATACGAGCTGTGGCACGTCAAGGATGTCAAATACAAGAACCTGGACCCGAAGTTGACCCCGAGCCAGCGCCAGCGAGGCGCCCAGATTGTTACCATGGGCGAGGGCGATGTGGACTATAAGGCGATTTTCGCCAACGCCGCCCTGGCGGGGATGAAGTACTTCGCAATCGAGCAGGACACCGCGGGCCAGGGTGGCCGCGACGCCATCGAGGATTGCCGCATCGCCTATCAGAATTTGATTAAGATCCTCGGATGAGGGGCGAGGGGCGGTTTTGGGGGAGCGCGGGCGTCCTCGCCCGCAGTCTTCGGCGTCCCGCCGAAGACCCCGGGGGATCCGGCGGGACGCCGGATGCAGGCGACCGGGACGGTCGCGCTCCCCACTCTCGCGTTGCCTTCAGCGGCCATCGTGCGGACTCATGATTGGCGGCGCTCTTCCGAGCCGCCGCTACGGCCTCACTGGCTGACCGTCACAGGGTCACCGTCCTGCAAGACCACGTCCTCCGCCGGTTGGCCTTCGCGGATGCCGGCGAGACTGGACGTCTTGGTTTCCGGTCGCTTCTTTTCTGGGTTTTGAATTTGAGACCTCACTTCTCGGGCACTTCGATCACGTCGCCGTCGCGGAGCCAGAGGTCGTTGTCGGGATCAACGGTTTGCTCGTTGAAGACCCATTCGTGCGGCTGGCCGGTGGTGGGGTCAACGCGCCGCACTTTCACCCGCGTAAAGTCTGACGTGCTGAGCAACTGGGCGCTGCCGTTCAATGCTTCCTTGAGGTGGAATTGGAGGGTGATCGCGATGAATGGATTCGACAGGCTCAACTCATGCTGGCTAAAACTGTCGGTGACCCCGGGCAGCAACGTGACTGTTTGCGGTTGGCCTTTCACGACGGCCGTGATTTTACGCGCCAGACATTTGGCGAGGGAGTGAACGAAGTCCGCAGGCAAGCCCAGCCATTGTTCGTTCAGCTTGTGTTCACGATCCGGGATGTTCACCAAGTCGCCCCATTCCAACGGCACGTCCTTGGAACTGTCCTCCGCCGCCACCAGCGCGGCGGCATCCACCGGAACGTAAATGAGCTGGCCAGTCTTGGGATCGCGGCGCGTGATGGTGATTTTGCTGAAATCAGGAAAAGGCACAACAACCCGCCTGCTCCCGTAGGGTGCGGCACTCGTTGGCCCCCACGGCAGCGCCGCGATGGCTTCGAGCAGCGTGAACCGGTTGAGCGAATTCGTCCCCTGCCGGAACACGGGGACAGCCACGCCGGTGCTGCGCCGCGTGACGGTGATCTGGCCGGGCCGCGGTACCCAGTCCTGCGCGCCGTGTTCGCGGAGCAACGCCACGATGTCTTTGCCTTCAGGTTGAACGAGCTTCCCGCGGAGGGGCGCGGCATAGATGTTGGGGGTGTCAAGCGTTTTTTGCGCCATCGCCAAAACGGTTTCTCCCGCCGAATCCTTGGCGTCGGGGTCCGCCCTGGCGTCCAGCAAAACCCGCATCAATTCCACATCGCGCTGGTTCACGGCGAAGTGGAGCGGTGTCCGGCCGTTGGCGTCGCGAGCGTTCACGTCGGCGCCATGAGCGAGCAGATATTTGACGAGCTCGAGGTTCTGATAGGCGACCGCGATGTGCAACGGCGTTACGTCCTGGTCGGCGACGAGAAGCCCGTTATTAGGCATCATGGGCAGTGGACCGGGCATTCCGAAGCCCGGCACCGGGATGGAGCGCGGTCCCGTGGGCGGCCTGCCCCCGGGTTGGGTCTCTCCGGCGTTCCGGTCCGCGAGCGTGGGTGTCTGTTTCGGAAAAGAGCCGTGGGCGTTCACATCCGCTTTGGCAGCCACCAGCAATTCAACCTGGATGTTCTGACCAAGCTGCACCGCCTGGTGCAGCGCGGTCCAGCCATTGGTGGTTTTGGCGTTCACGTCTGCGCCATGTTGCAGCAAGGCCTGCGTGATCAGGGGGCGCGATTGCTCGGTTGATACCACGGCCTTCATCAGTGGGAACCACGGCTGGTCGCCGCCCTGGGTCCAGCCCGGCAGGTTCGGGTCAGCACCGGCGGCCAGGAGCGCAGCCACAAGTTCAAAGTGGGGGGCATCCACGGCGTAGTGCAAGGGCGTGTTGCCGCCGTGATCGCGGACGTTCAGTTCCGGCTTGCGCTCAAGGAGCTGTCCGAGTGTGTCCTTCGCGTTGGCAAGCACGGCCCAGTGAACGGGCGTGATGCCGCTGGCGGCCTTCGCGTTCAGGTTCGCGCCGTGATCCAACAGCAGCCGGGTCAGGTTCGTGCTGCCTGTGCCCACCGGCGCGAACAGGACCGGCCATTCCTTGTCAGGGAGACTTTCGTGCATGGAGCCTTGGTTGTCCCTATAGGTCGCCGGCACCAGCGCTTCAAGGTTGGCGTGGTGGTCCAGCAGCAACGCGACCAGTGCCGGGTGCAAATCGCGGACAGCGAAGAACATTGCGGTGTAGCCGCTGGCATCGAATCCATTCACATCGGCACCATGTTCCAGGAGCAGCTTCGCGGGCGCCGACTGGTTATGAAGAATGGCCGGAATCAGCGGCGTATCGCCACGTTGGTCCCTGGCATTGATGTCGGCGCCGTTCTTCAGCAGGAATTCAACCATCGCCGGGAAACCATTCTCTGCTGCCAAGTGAAGCGCTGTGGTGCCACCGGTACTGGCAATGGTTGCCTTGGCATTCGTTTGCGCGCCCTTGGCCAGGAGCACTTCGGCCACCTCCACAAAGCCGTGTTCGGCGGCGGCATGGAGCGGCGTCGCGCCATCGCGGCCAGCGGCGTTCACGTTCGCGCCGGCCGCCAACAGAACCTCGCACACCCGCTTGTGGCCGCTCGCCGCCGCAAGGTGCAACGGCGTGTTGCCCTGGCTGTCCCCGGCATTCACGTCGGCCTTGTTGGCCAGCAGATACTCGATCACGGCCAGGTATCCCATCCCGGCCGCCTTATAGAGCGGCGTGCCGCTGCCATCTGAATTGCGGGCGTTTATAAGGTCCGGGCTGTCCTTGATGATCGCCTGAATGCGCTGGATTTCCTCGGCTTCCTCTTTCGTGGCGGGCGCGTCCGCCGTGCCAAAGTCGGGCGCGGTGGTCGTCGCCGTGGCCGTTTGCAGGATGGCGGCCAGGCGCTTGCTGAAGGGGGTGTTCAAGTCGGCCGCGGCGGTCGTCGCCGTGGCCGCGCCCGGCCCGCGCTGGGCGGCCGCGAGTTCGCGCTGGAGCGAAAGCAGTTCGCGCCGGGCGGGGATTTCGTCGAGCGGCGGCGCGTTGCCCACCTCGATCCGCTTGCGCATCTCCTGCAAGTCCAGCTCGGCCAGTTTGATCTCCTCCTGGACCAAGGCGACCTGGCGGTCCTTGGCGGCGTTCTCCGGCAACTGGCGCTGGAGGTTGAGCAGCTCGCGCCGGACCTTGCGGATTTCGTCCTGGCCGGCCCTGCCCATCTCGACTTTTTTCTGCGCGACCGCCAATTCCTGCTCCACCAGCTTGATTTCCTCCTTCAGCGATTGTTCATCCGCCGGGCTGGTGGCCGGACGGGTCGCGACCGCCGGCGAAGCGCCGGTCGCGTCCTGCAGGACCGCGAGCCGGGCCCGCTGGATGCCGAGGATGAACTCGATGCGTGCGCTGATGACCGCGAGCTGCTGATCCAGCTCCGATTGCGACCGGGCCGCGGTGATTTCCGAACCGGATGAGAGGAGGTCGGCTCGGCCTTCGGCGTTGAGGGCGACGTGAAAGGCGTTCGTTTTCAGGTCGGGTTGGCTGCGGAACAGCGCCGCCTGGTCGCGCAGCTTGGGCACGTTGAGCAGCATCTTCATCAAGCCGTCGTCGGGGAAGAACGCGAGCACGGCGCGCGCCTGCTTCTCGGGATCGTCCTTCAGGCGCTCCATGCTGGCAAGCTGGGCGGCGAGCCGGGCGGCTTCGTCGCTCGCGCCGGCGGATGCGTTGACGGACGGACTGCCGGATGCGCTGGCATCACGGCTGAGCGCGCCGAGGGCGACGAGGTTGCCGCGGCTGAGTTTGACGAGGTTCGTTTCGCCGCTGAAATCGAGCAGCAGGCGTTGATAGGCGGCTACGGCGTCGTTGGTCCGGCCGAGCTGACGGTAGCATTCGGCGAGGCGGAAGACGGCGGTGGCGCCGGCCTGGCGTTGGGCGTCGGTCTGGCGGACGGCGCTTTCGTACGCCTTCGCCGCGGCGGTGTAATCGTGGTTGACCTCCTCCTCCAGCAGGCCTTTTTGCAGCGAGTCGGTGAACGGGTCGGCAGCGAACGCAGCGGTGCTCAGGGCGACCGCGAGCAGCAAAGCAAATCGAGTTTTCATGGCGCGAGGATGGCGCAGGCGAAGCGCGGAGTTGTCATGGTTGTGCAAAATCAGACGCGAATGACATGGATGAGAACAGACACGAATTGCACGAATTCGCACGAATCTACACGAAGCCGAACAAACCGGCCCAAACGGTAGCTGCGGGCCTTTCGCCGTAGCGGCGTCTCGGTAGAACGCCGCCATTTGAACGCAGGCGGGAAGAGTGCGGCGGTCTGCCGACGCGCCGCTATGCCGGGCCAAGGCCCCGATGCCAAGGGCGAAGGGAAGAACGGTTCGCTGTCTTCTCGCGTTCTTGCGGCGAATCGGGTCCGTGGCTGGGTTTCGTGAGTTTCGTATTTCGTGGTTCATCATGGGCCTAACTCCAGGCGGTAGCCGACGCCGTGAACGGTCTTGATCCAACGCGGCGCGTCGGGATGCGGTTCGAGCTTGGCGCGCAGGCTGGCGACGTGGGTGTCCACCGTGCGCGTGGTCGGGAACGCGCCGTAGCCCCAGACGAGGTCGAGAAAGCGCTCGCGGCTCACCGGCTCGCCCTCGGCCTCGGCCAGCAGGCGCAGCATGGCGAATTCCTTCGCGGTGAGATGCAACTCCGTGCGCCCCCGCCAGGCGCGGAGTTGCGCGAGATCAATCCGCACGTCGCCGAGCCGGAGTTCGAGCACGGCCTTTTCGCCCCGCTGGCTGCGACGCAGCAGTGCCCGCACCCGGGCCAGCAATTCATCGGTGCTGAACGGTTTCATCAGGTAATCGTCCGCGCCGGCGTTGAGGCCGGTGACGCGGTCCTCGACCTGCCCCTTGGCCGTGAGCATCAGGATCGGTTCGGCGTGGCCGAGCCGGCGCAGTTCGGCGCACAACGCGAAGCCGTCGAGCTTGGGCAGCATGATGTCGAGCAGCAGGAGGTCGGGCTTTTCCTTGAGGGCGCGGTCCAGGCCTTCGGCGCCATCGGCGGCGGTGATGACACGGTAGCCTTCCGCCTCGAGCACGTCGGTCAGCGCCGTCCGCATGGCGGGTTCGTCTTCGATGATCAGCAGGCGCGGCATGGTGGCGGGGTTGATAGTTGATAGTTGATGGTTGAACGATCCCAAGTCGCGGCCGGCAGATGGCCTGCGCCTCCGTGTGAATCCGTGTTCATCCGTGATTGGAGTTGGGATCGCGCCTGACCGGCAATTCGATGATGAACCGGCTGCCCTTGCCAACCTCGCTCTCGACCCGCACCCGTCCGCCGTGCGCAGCGACGACGTGCTGGACAATCGTGAGGCCGATGCCAACGCCGGGCGTCTCCCGGCGCAACTCGGAACCACGCCGGTAAAACGGCTCGAAGATGCGGCCGTGCTCCGCCGCCGGAATGCCCGGGCCGTGATCGCTGACGGAAAGGTTGAGAGTTGAGGGTTGAGAGTTGAGGGATGAGGTTTGAGAGTTGAGGGAAATGGTGACGGTTTCGCCGGCGGGCGAGTGCTTTACGGCGTTGTCAATCAGGTTCACCAGCGCCTGCTGGATGGCGCGGCCGTCCAGATCGGGTTGAGGGGTGATAGTTGAGGGTTGAGGGATCGAAAACTCGAGGCGGACATGGCGTTCGGCGGCGTAGGGCTGCATGACTTCGACGGTTTGCCGGACCAACTCCGCGAGGTCCGTCGGCTCGAACTCGTAGCGCTTCCGGCCCTGGTCTATCCGCGAGAAATCGAGGGCGTTCTCGATCAGCGCCGACAACCGGCGGCATTCCTGGCCGATGAGCCGGAAGTAATCGCGCCGCTTCGCCTCGTCGGTGACTTTGCCGCGGTCGAGGTTTTCGGCCAGCAACCGCACGGAGGCGATGGGGGCGCGCAGTTCGTGGGACACGCTGGAAACGAAATTCGATTTCATCTCGCTGAGGCGGAGCTGCCGCGCGAAGGCGCGTTGGGCGGCAACGAGCCCGGTCAATGCGGTGACCGCGGCCGCGAGAATCAACGCGCCGAAGAGCCACCCACGCTGCCGCTGCCGGGCGTACAGCAACGGCGCGTCGGCCAGCGAAATCCGCACGACGAGGTTGCGCAGCAAGGCCCCGTCCGGGTTCGCACTGATCGCGGGTCGGCTGGTCGCCTCCGCGAGCAGGGGCAGGCTGGCCGCGGCGGTCGAATGGCTTTGCGCGCCGCCCCCAGGCAGCCATGAGCGACCGCCAAACTGCACCGCCACGACCGCGTAGCGCGGGACGGCGGAGGCCGCTACGACATTTGACAAGGCCCGCTCCACCCGTTGTGCCGGGACGAGCCGGACCTCGAACGTCGGTAGCGGCCGAGCACTGCCATCCAAGCCCGAAGGCACAGGCTCCCGCTCAATCGCGGCCAGGAATGCTTCATTGTCCGGGGCGTCGAAGGCGAGAACGTCGTTGGTCCAGCCGGCTGGGTCATGCTGGTCGCGCAAAGCCGCCAGGGTGCGCCGGGTATGCTCCTCGGCCTTCCACAACTCGTGCAGCGCTGTCATGTATGCGCGGGTTCCACTCGTGTTGGGAACGAGGTGGGCGTCCATCTTCCACAACTCGTGCAGCGCTGTCATGTATGCGGGGGTTCCAGCGGTCGGGGCCACTGCACCGGATGGGGCGTTAGTCCGAACACGCGACTCGAGTTCGCGCAGGATGACCGGGCTCAGCACCGACGGCGTGTCGAGCACGAGCGGAGCGAATTGGGCGCAGGTTTGCGGCGAAAACTCGCGTCCAGGGCTTTGAACGCGGAGCGCCTGCAGGGCGGCGAGCTGGCCCAGCGGCAGGCCGCTGGCCGATACCGCACCAGCCCGCTGGCGCGCGAAAGCCAGCAGGTTGGTGAAGACCGCTTCTGCCGGAAGGGAACGGTCACGGAGTTGGAGCTGCAAAAACTCGGCATTGGCTTTTGCCTCGTCCGGTGGATTGCTGGCCAGGAATTGCCGCAACGCATCCTCCGCTGGCGCATCGGGCCGACCGGTCATGGCCGCTTGCGCAGCCTGCCACAACTGAAACTGGTCGGCGCCCAACGCGCTCAACCAATCCGGCGGCGCCGGCGTTGCTGGATAATCCCTCGGTGCGAGCGGCCGGCCGGCGGCGTCCACTCGGCAGCGCGCCCGTAACGGTGACGCCGGCACCGAGAACGGATGTGGTATCTCGAAAGCCGGCCGGTATTCCGCGGAATCGGGGGCCTGGCCGACGTTCGTCAGCCCCCGGCCAACTTCGCTGTCATGCCAAGCGAGAAGCTCTGCCAAGCCCCACTCGTAACTGGACCAAGTCCGTTCGACTGCCGGCGCCGCTTCGCGCGCCATCTGATCCGCCAGAATCTGGGCGCTCTCCTTCGCCTGTTGCTCCGCCAGCGCGCGGTCCTGGCGCAGCGAGACCAGCCCCAGCGCGGCTAGGACGACGACCGGCAACACCACCAGCGCCGCCTGCCAGACGAAGGTGGGGCGGCGCGGCGGGCGTGGACCGGTGGCATTCATGTAGGCAGTGCTGGGTGCCATTGATACCAGAGGCTGCCCGGTGGGCCGAGCCGATTTGTCATGGAAATGTAAAATTGCCCGCCCGTCCGTCGCGTCCGGGTGCGGCTCCCGAACCGCAACCGATTTGTACTCAATTTGCGTGGTAGCGGCGTTCGGCAGAACGCCGCCGTCCTTTTTTGTCGGGGGAACCGCCGATTTGCCCTCAAATTTGTGGCGGGCATTCTTTTTGGCTCGCCATCCGGGCGGCGGGGCGGCAAATAGTCGCTTTTGCTTCCATGAACGAGCAAATCGTCATCCTCGATTTCGGTTCGCAATACACGCAGGTCATTGCGCGCCGCGTACGGGAGTGCAACGTCTATTCGACCATCCTGCGCTACGACACGCCGGCGGCCGAGATTGACGCCCTGGCGCCCAGCGGACTCATCCTCTCCGGTGGCCCCTCGAGCGTGTACGCCAAGGACGCGCCCCTGGCCGACCCCGGCATCTTTGTGCTGGGCATCCCGATTCTCGGCATCTGCTACGGCGTCCAGCTTTTCGGCCAGTTCCTCGGCGGCAAGGTCGAGCCCGGCCAGAAGCGCGAATACGGCAAGGGCACCTTGACGGTCAAGGATGGCGCGTGCGCGCTGTTCCGGGGGTTGCCGGCGGAATTGCAGGTGTGGAATTCGCACGGCGACAAGCTGACCAAACTCCCCGCCGGCTTCGTGCCGGTGGCGGCTTCGGACAACTCGGCTTTCGCGGCGATCGAGGACCGGCAGCGCAAGTTCTTTGGCCTGCAGTTCCACCCCGAGGTCGTGCATACCCCGCGCGGCAAGGAAATCCTCGCCAACTTCGTTCATGGCGTCTGCGGCTGCGGCCGGAACTGGACGATGCGGAATTACATTGACCAGGCGGTGGCCGAAATCCGGGAACAAGTCGGCAACGAGCGCGTCATCCTGGGCCTGTCGGGCGGCGTGGATTCGAGCGTGGCGGCGGCCCTCCTTCACAAGGCCATCGGCAATCACCTCACCGCCATCTTCGTCAACAACGGTCTGCTGCGCGCCCACGAGGCGGAGGTCGTGCGCGAGGTGTTCGGCCGCAATTTCCGCATCAAGCTGCAATACGAGGACGCCACGCGCCGGTTCCTGCGCGGGCTCAAGGGCGTCACCGACCCCGAGCGCAAGCGCAAGATCATCGGCAAGACGTTCATCGAGGTGTTCCAGGCGGCGACCCGGCGCGCCGGCAAGGCGAAGTTCCTCGCCCAGGGCACGCTGTATCCCGACGTGATCGAATCGGTGCCGATCGCCGGCAACCCCGCCGCGCTCATCAAGAGCCATCACAACGTGGGCGGCCTGCCGAAGCGGATGCAATTCCAGCTCGTCGAGCCGTTGAAATGCCTCTTCAAGGACGAGGTCCGGCTGCTCGGCAAGGAGCTGGGCCTGCCCGACGAAATCGTCCACCGCCAGCCGTTCCCCGGACCCGGACTGGCCGTGCGCATCCTCGGCGACGTCACGCGCACCCGCCTGGAAATCCTGCGCCGCGCCGACGCCATCGTGGTCGAGGAAATGAAGGCCACCGGCTGGTATTACCGCATCTGGCAGAGCTTCGCGGTCCTGCTGCCGGTGCGCAGCGTGGGCGTGATGGGCGACGAGCGCACCTACGACTTCACGATCGCCATTCGCGCGGTGGAATCGCAGGACGGCATGACAGCGGACTGGGTGAAGCTGCCGTACGACCTGTTAGAGAAACTCGCCAGCCGGATCATCAACGAGGTGAAAGGCGTCAACCGCTGCGTGTTCGACATCACCAGCAAGCCGCCGGGGACCATCGAGTGGGAATAGATTCCCGCCGTGCAAGCAACCCTCGCCATCCTGAACGAACTGGAGTCCGCCGGACTGGTGGAGCGTTATGCGATTGGCGGGGCCATGGCGGGGTTCTTTTACGCCGAGGCCGTGGTCACGGAAGATTTGGATGCGTTCGTCCTGTTGAAGACGACCGGCAGCCTGGTCACGCTGACGCCCCTTTACGATTTTCTCAAACAGCGGGGCGCGACCGAGGAACGCGAGCATCTCTGGCTGGCCGGGACTTTGGTTCAGTTGATTCCGGCCTATGATGCGCTCACCGAGGAAGCCGTCCGCGAAGCCGTTGAGAAAACCGTCGGCCAGACCAGCACCCGCGTCATGCGCGTGGAACACCTCATCGCCATCGCCCTGAAAACCGGCCGGGCCAAGGATTACGCCCGGGTTGCCTTGCTGCTCGAAGAAGCCGAAGTGGATGCGGCGCGCTTGCGGGATATTCTGGTCCGTCACCAATTGCAGGACCGCTGGGAAAAATGTAAGCTGAAACCGTGAACGCCAATTCACCCGCCGTGCTGGCCCGCGAGATCTTCGCCGGCAAGGCCCGCAGCCGCAAGGCGGCGGCGGCGCTCCCGATTGAGGAGAAACTCCGGCGGCTCGTGGCGATGCAGCAGCGCGCCAACGAAATCCGCCGCCACGCCGGCCGGCCGCTCATCCGCGTTTGGGAATTGCCGTGAGACGCTCGCCGGCGGTGCGCGCTGAGTTGTGTGGACAACAATAATTCGTAATTCGTGATTCGTAATCAGCGTTCAGTGTTCAGTGAACCGGCGTGGACTGAGTTCGACCAAGTATGGCCATTGGGAGCATAACCAAGACTGCCGAGGGCAAACGCAGTGGAACGTCAACCGCTCGCAGGACACCGATTGGCCGGTCCCAGGAGCGCGGCTGTGCGCGAAGCGTCAGCCGCAGCAGGCAGATGGCGCTGCGGCTGGTCTCCGACACAGCCGCGGTCCAATACAATTGGGTTGTTACTCGACCGTGGCGTTTTCGAGGTCACCCGCAAACCGTCGAAGACCATAGAATGAGGGTGACGCCTCGGCCTCCGAGCGGTCTAATCCATTGGAAATCGGCGTGGACTGAGTCCGACGAAGCATGGCCAATGGGAGCATAACCAAGACTGCCGAGGGCAAACGCAGTGGAATGGCGGTGGCCAGCTTCGTGCTGGGCATCCTATCGTTGGGTGTCTGTGTTGTAGGCGCACCGCTGGCGCTGCCCGCCATCATTCTCGGTCACATCGCCTACCATCGCGCGCGGAAGAAGCCGGACGAATACGGTGGAGGCCGCCTGGCCGTCGCTGGTTTCACTACCGGTTATGTCGCGGTTCTGCTGGCTCTCGTCTTGCTTCCGGTTCTCGCCAAGGCCAAGGCTAAGGCCTACCGTATCCGTTGTGCCGGTCAACTGGTTGGGCTTGGCATTTCCTTCCGGGTTTGGTCGAGTGACCATGGAAACCAATTTTCCTTCAACATTCCGGCGCGAGACGGCGGCACGCTTGAGTTTGCCACTCAGGACGCCGACGGGTTCGATTCGAACGCTTGGAGGCATTTCCAAGTGCTCTCTAACGAACTGTACAACCCGATCGTGCTCATCTGCCCGGCAGACTCCGTGAAGCGGCGTGCCCCGAATTTCACGAACTTCGGCCCAGCCAACGTGAGTTACCAACTCCACACCGGCACAAATGTGGACGAGAACCACCCCGACACCGTGCTGGCCCGCTGCCCGATCCACAACAACGTGCTCCTCTGTGATGGGTCGGTTCAGCAAATGGGTTTGACGAACGCCGCGCCCTGAAAGGTGGAAGGGCTCGTCGCCATCGCCGGGGTAGTGTCTCAATTTGCCTGACCTGGTGGGGCGAGCGTCTCGCGAGCCGAGACACGAATTCGACGCTCGACACTCGCAAGTCTCTGGCATCCCTGCGAGCCGGCTCGTCGGAGCCTCGCCCCGCCAAACTGGAACACTACCTATTCGCGCGGCAGTTTGACCGTGAACGTGCTGCCTTCGCCGGGGCGGCTGGCAGTTTCAATCGTCCCCCCGCTCGCCTCGACGATCGCCTGGCAAATCGCCAGCCCCAGACCGGTGCGGCCCTGGATGCCCGAGCGCGCCTTGTCCGCGCGATAAAATCGCTCGAAGATGTGCGGCAGGTCCTCCGCCGAGATGCCTTCGCCCGTGTCGCTCACGACAATCAAGGCCGTGTTGTCCTCAGCCCGCACCGCCACTCGGATTTCGCCGCGGTCGCGATTGAAATGAACAGCGTTGGTGAGTAGGTTTGTGATCACGCGCCCGATGCGCTCCGCTTCGCCGGTGCATGGCACTTCGGGCAGTTCGCAGTGGATCGTCAGATTGCGCTCCGTCGCCAGCGGTCGGATCATGTCCACGCACTCGCGCGCCACGCGCCCGAGATCGAACCGTTCCCGTTTCATGCCTTCCTGGCCGGCATCCAGCCGCGCCAGTTCCAGCAACGATTCGGCGAGGGTGCGCATGCGTTTGGCCGAGCGCTGGCAGGCCTCCAGAGCGGCGCGATACTCGGCCGCCGGACGCTCGCGGGAGAGGGCCGTCTGGGTCTGGATGAGGATGACCGAGACGGGCGTGCGCAATTCGTGCGAGGCATCGGACGTGAAGCGCGACTGGTTGGCAAAGGCGGCTTCGAGGCGCGCGAAGGTCGAATTCAACACGCCCGCGAGCCGGCCCAGCTCGCTTTCGGTGTCGGCCACGTTGATGCGCTGGCTCAGGTCGCCGGCGGCGATTTTCCCGGCCGTGGCGCTGATGGCTTCAATCGGCCGGATGGCGCGGGACGCCACCCACCAGCCGCCCGCCAGCCCGAGCGCCAGCACCGCCGCGCCGGCGGCGAACAGCCACAACGCGAGTTGGCGCATGCCGCGACGGTCCGCGGCGATGGACCGTCCCACTACCAGCAGATCGCCCGAGGGCATGTCCTTCACGAGTTCCCGGAACTCCGCGCGGGAGCGGGCGGTGGTCCCGAAACCGGGACCGGGATCCGGCGGCCCGCGAAAACCGGAGCGGTCGGATGGACGCGTGGGTTCGGGCTTGGGCACGCCCGTCGGTGTGTTGGTGGAACTGGCGAGCAGGGAGCCCGCCCGGTCCCACAGGATGAAATACGACGCGCCAGCCTGGTCGGCATCGAGCGAGTCCGCCTGTTTGATCCGCTCGCAAAGCTGGGCGCGCCAGAAATCGCGATCGGGGGGGCCGCCTTCATCGCGACCAAGGCCGGGGCCATCATGACCGCGACCGCCCTCGCCATGCCCACGGCCGGGACCACTCAGCCCGTCATGACCGGGACCGCCCCCGCCACGTCCGCGGCCGGAGCCGCCGGGGCCTCCCTCGGGCAGCGTGGGTGGCGGTCCGTCGTCGGGGCGTGGTCCGGGACGGAACAACAGCCGGGCGACCCGTTCCTCCAACCCCTGGTCAATCCGTCGCAACTGGTTTTCCCGGGCGACCTCGTAGGCCGTGAAGCCGAATCCGGCGAGCACGACCACCAGGATGAGCCCGTGCCAGGACTGCAACCGCCAGCGGATGGATTTGACAATCATACGTCTGGACCAACCCAGTAGCCGTGCCCGCGCCGGGTGGCGATGAAGTCGTGGCCCAGTTTCTTGCGGATGTTCGAGACGTGGACGTCGAGCAGGTTGGAGAGCGTGCTGTCGTTTTCGTCGAACAGATGCTCGTAAAGCATTGTGCGCGTGACGACCTGCCCGCGATGCAGGGCGAGGTATTCCACGAGGGCATATTCCCGCGCGGTGAGGGTGACCTCCGTGCCGTTGCGCGAAACCGTGCGTGCCGCGGTGTCAATGCTCACGTCCCCGATGGTCAAGATGGCTTGCGCCTGGCTGGCCGAGCGGCGGATCAGCGCCCGCAGCCGCGCCATGAGTTCATCGAGTTCGAACGGCTTGACCAGATAATCATCGGCGCCGGTGTCAAGCCCGCGGACGCGATCACGGATGGTGTCGCGCGCCGTGAGCATCAGGACGGGGGTCTTCTTGGTCTTGCGCAGTCGCCGCAAGACCTCCCAGCCGTCGAGGCGCGGCAGCATGACGTCCAGGACCACGACATCGTAATCGTAGTTCTCGGCCTTGTACAAACCCTCCTCGCCGTCGGCGGCGCCGTCGGCGGCGTAGCCTTCGTCGCGCAAGGCGCTCAGCAATCCGGCCAGCAGGTCGGGTTCGTCCTCGACGATCAAGGTTCTCATGTTGCCGCGTTCGATCCGGGTTTCCAGGCACTAACACTGGCACAGTCCACCTTAAGAGAACATGAATGATTTTCCGCATGAAGGGGAAAGTACTGGGAAATGTGGGAGGCGCAGGAGGGCGACTGAGTGCCGGTCAGCCAGTGAGGTCGTAGCGGCCGCTCGGAAGAGCGCCGCCCATTCTCTCACGGCAAGCCCGGACGGGGCTTGAAACTGGGAGGAAACTCAGGATGGAAGGCCGTTCTGTTCGCGAAGCAAAGGGCGGCTTTCTGCCGAAAGCCGCTACACCAAAGGGCGAACGAGGAAGTGCGAATGACGATTGGCAACCTCTGCGGCCGGTTCGTTCCGTTTCTTCATGTTGCCTTAAGTTTGGCCGTGTTACATTTGCGTCACGAAAGAAATGCTTGGGGCTCAACGACGGCCCGGCAAATGCGATCATGGTCCAAATCGAACGTCTGACGCTATGAATCAGCTCTTCTTAAGCCTCCGGCTCCTGTCGGCGCTCGTCAGCTTCAGTCTGATGGCGCCGGCGCTAGCCCAGGCTCCGGGAGATCCGATGGAGGGCGAAGACGGCCCGCCGGAGGACTTTGACGGTCCGGGCTTTGGTCCCGGTGGTCCGTTTTTTGGAGGCGGCCGTCCCGGCGGTCCCGGCGGGGTGCCGGAAATCACCAAGTTGGTAAAACAGTTCGACAAGGACGGCGACGGCCGTCTCAACACGGAGGAGCGCCACGCTGCCATGGCGTTCCTGAACACGCAGACTGGCGGGCGCGGGATGCGGGGACCGGGCGGGCCTCCCGGCGGGCCGGGCGGACGCGGCATGAATCGAACCGCCGCGCAGCCGGGTCCGAAGCTCTCGCCAGCCGACGTCAAATCGTTTCCCGGCGCGCCGCTCTACGACGCGCTGACCGTGCGCACCTTGTTCCTCGAATTCGCCGACACCGACTGGGAAAAGCAACTGATCGCCTTCCACCGCACCGACGTGGAAGTGCCCGCGACACTCACCGTGGACGGCCGGACGTATCGGGATGTCGGCGTGCACTTTCATGGCATGTCGTCGTTCATGATGGTGGGCGAGGGGCAGAAGCATTCGATGGTGTTGTCGCTCGATTCCGTGCATCCGGACCAGCAGCTTGGCGGCTATCACAAGCTCAACCTGCTGAACTCGCATGAGGACGCGTCCTTCCTGCGGACGGTGCTCTCCCTGCAGATGGCCCGCGACTATCTGCCGGCGCCCAAGGCGAATTTTGTGCGCGTGGTGATCAACGGCGAATACTGGGGCGTTTACGTCAACCAACAGCATTTCAACAAGGATTTCGTGAAGCAGTGGTTCGGCAGCAGCAAGGGCGCCCGCTGGAAAGTCCCCGGCAGTCCGGGCGGCCAGGGCGGCTTGAATTATCTCGGCGAGGACGTGGCCCCCTACAAGCGCATCTACGCCATCAAGAGCACAGACGACCCGGCGCCGTGGGCGGACCTGATCAAACTCTGCAAGGTCCTTGAGCAAACGCCGGCCGACAAGCTGGAGCAGGCACTGGCTCCTTTGCTCGACGTCGAAGGCGCGCTGAAATTCTTCGCCTGGGAGAATGTCCTCGCCAGCGGGGACGGATTCTACAGCCGCGCCAGCGACTACGACATCTACGAGGACAAGACCGGTCGCTTCCACATCTTTCCCTACGACGCGAACGAGACGTTCAGCATGGGCGAGGGCGGCCCAGGCGGTCCGGGTGGTCCGGGTGGTCCGGGCGGGCGCGGTGGTCCTCCGGGTGGCGGTCCCGGAGGATTTGGACCGGGCATGTTCATCGCCGGAGCGTTGCTGGCGCAAGCGGACAAGAACGGCGATCAAAGACTCACACGCGACGAATTCATGGCGCTGGCGGACGCCTGGTTCGACCAACTCGACCCGGATAAAACCAACCGGGTGAGCCAGGAACAGTTCGCCGCGAAATTCAGCGCGCTCCTGTTCCCGGCGGGACAGCCCGGAATGGGTTTCCCAGGCGACGGACCGCCGCGCGCGGGTGGGCCGGGCGGATTCGGGCCGGAGAGGTTCCTGGGGATGGCGCTTTTCACCGCCACGGACGCCAACAAGGACGGCTCACTCACCCGGATCGAACTCAAGGAAACGTTCGCCCGATGGTCTGCCGAATGGGACGCCAATAAAGACGGCTTTGTGGACGAAGCGGAGCTCCGCAACGGACTCAATGCCGTCCTGCCCCGCCCCAACTTCGGAGGCCCGGGCGGCCGGGGCGGCCCCGACGGCATGGGCGGTCCCGGCGGACCGGGTGGTGCCGGTGGCACCAATTTGGATCCGCTGGTCGCGGCCAACGACACGAGCAAGCCGCTGCTCTCGAAACTGCTCGCGGTTCCTTCGCTGCGGGCCCAGTATCTTGGCTACGTCCGCGACATGGCGGAGAAATGGCTCGACTGGAACAAGCTTGGACCGCTGGCGGAAAAGTACCACGCGCTGATTGCAGAGTACGTCAAGGCCGACACGCGCAAGCTCGACTCCACCGAGGACTTCCTGAACAGCGTGGCGAAAGTCGCACGGGAATCGAAGGCCGTTGAGGGCGCCAGCTTGCAAGACTTCGCGGAGAAACGGCGGGCGTTCCTGTTGAATCATTCCGCCATCAAAAAGGCGGGCAACTGACCGTCCCGACCAAACCAACAACGACATTCGACCCATAGCAAACCACCTCCCAAAACGATCCATGCAAAAGCAACAGTTGACTGAACTCCTCTGGAACTCGCAAACCGTCGCCTCCCTGCCGACATTTCTCCTGGGCCTCGGCCTCGCGGCCGTGCTCGGGTTGGTACTGGGACAGGTCTATATCCGGTTCGGGCACTCGCTCTCCAACCGCCGGCTCTTTGCGAGGAATTTCCTGCTGCTCACCGTCACCACGACGCTCATCATCGCCATCGTCAAGTCATCCCTCGCGCTTTCGCTGGGCCTGGTCGGCGCGCTGTCCATCATCCGCTTCCGCGCCGCCATCAAGGAACCCGAGGAACTGGCCTTTTTGTTTCTGGCGATCAGCATCGGCCTCGGCCTAGGCGCCGGGCAGGTCGCGCTGACCGTGGTGGCGCTGGCGGTCATTTTCGCTCTGATTGCCCTCCGCAGTCTCCTCAACCGGACGCCGGATCAGCCGAACCTCTTCCTCACCGTCGCGAGTGCCGCGCCCGAAAAGGTGAGCGCTGGTCGCATTCTGGAACTCCTGACCGCTACCGGCGCCGCCGCGAGCCTGAAACGGTTCGATGAGACGCCGGACCAAATCGAAGCCTCGTTCCTCGTTGACTTTAAAAATGTCGGCGCGTTGGAGCAGTTCACCCAGCAACTACGCGCCCTCAACCGGGACGTGAAGGTGAGCTGCCTGGATGACCGCGGCCTCATTTCCTGAGGCGGACGCGAACGGGAATGAATGCCATGACCGACCCGCTTCCCCACTTGCGGTACGAACGGAAATTCCTCGCATCGGGGGCCTCACTCGCCGAGGTGCTGGCCGGGGTTCGCCAGCACCCGGGTTTGTTCCGCGAGGCCTACCCCGATCGCACGGTGAACAGTCTTTACCTGGACTCGCCGGCGCGACGCGATTACTTCCAGCACGTGAACGGCGCGGCGAATCGAGTCAAAACGCGCATCCGGTGGTACGGGCCACTAAGCGGCCACATCGAACGCCCCACGTTGGAACGCAAGTTCAAGCGCGGATCGGTCAGCGGCAAGACCGGCTGCCCCCTGCCCGCCCTGCACGTGAACGGCGGCATCGCCCCCCCGGATCTCAACGCCGCCCTGGATGGGGCCGGAATGCCGGAGAATCTGCGGACGGCGTTGCGGCACCTCGAGCCAGCCGTGGTCGTGAGCTATCGCCGCCACTACTTCCAGAGCGCAAACGGGGGCTTTCGGCTCACCGTGGATTCGCGTCTGCGTTTCCTGCGGTTGCATGGCGCCACGGGCGCGATGACGCCGGTGCCGGACCATCCGTACCCGGTGATCATCGAGTTGAAATACGAACCGCGTCACGCGGACGAGGCCACGCGGGTGGCCGAGCCGCTGCCCTATCGCCTGAGCCGCTCTTCGAAATACGTGCTCGGTATCGAACGCCTGCTCGCGACGTAGCCGGAGTCGGTTCCGTCAGACTGGGGAACGCCAGCGCTGCGGGAAACACGGCCGGGTATCCGCAGGATCCTTCGTTCGCCGGTCCGTTCAAACCTGCGCCGACCGGCGGAACGTTCCTCGGGAAACGTCGTTCACCGTCTGAGGCAGACGCACCGGCCCCGAAAAGGAACGCGGCATCGCTATCACCGGCAAACCGAGCGAAAGATAGGAACCCGAGTCCAAAGGATCAACATGTATATGCTGATTCATTCCTGCAAATGACATTGCCATCCAACTATACGATTACATCTTCGTTCATATCAAACCCGATATGCAGTCCTGTTCGTTCCCTCAATAACCGTTGCAGGCGACATTGAAACCCAGTTCATTCACATAGTCCTCGGATACCCGGAATACATGCACGTCTGTTCCTCAAAGCACCGTTGCGCGGCGGATTCATGGCAACTCGGGGATTGCATTTTCCCATGATGCAGGCGATGGTATTCCCATGTCTGACAGTTTTTCCAAGGCTTCCTCGGTCGCTGGCGGCCTGCCGGCAGCGCCTTCCATTGTTTTCGACAACCCGGTGAAACTCCTCCACGCAACGGCCGAGCCGCTGCGCTGGGCGATCCTGGGCGAACTAGCGACCGGACAGCCGCTGTCGGTGCAGGAACTGGGCACTCGGCTGCAGCGCCGGCCCAACCTCGTTTCGAAGCATCTGCGCGTGCTCCGCGAGGCCGGCGCGGTCGTCGTCGTCCCCGCGCTGGACGATGACGGGCGCAAGCAGTTTTACGCGGTGCCGGAGGAGTTTCGGCACGTTGACGACTCGGGCCGGCCAGTGCTCGATTATGGCGTGTGCGCACTGCGGGTGTTCCCGGGCCGGTTGGCCTCGTCGCTGCCCGCCGCTCCGTCCGATCAACGTCCAACCGCGCGGGAAAGGCCGGCTACAACAGCGGGACTGGACGTGGATCAGTCCGGCTGGATTGATTGACCTTCCCCACCCTGGCTTTGGCCGCGGCCCTGCTGGCGCATGGCCCGCCGGGCGCGGGTCATCCGCCGCCCCGGTTCAAACGACCTTCTTGGGCGATGGCACGGACCATTCGTTCAACCCGCGCTCGCCGTTGACCGGCACCGGCGCGGCGCCGAGCAGTTCGAGCGCTTCACCCACCAGGTAGAGCGATCCGGTGATCAGCCGGAACGGCTCCGCCGCGGTCTGTGCCAAGGCCTCCGCCAGCGACTCGCACACGTGCAGGGGCGGCGCTGAACGCAGGTCCTGGCACGCCTCCCGCAATTCCGCGGGCGTGGTCGCGCGGTTGTTGGCGACGGGAACAAACCAAACGCCGTCGGCGTGCGGTGCCAGGGTCCGGCACATCTCCGCCCATTCCTTGTCGCGCAACACGCCGACAATCAGGGCCGGCTTGCGGCCAGGGAAATGGCGCGTCAACGCCGCGATGAGGGCGGCGACGGCGGCCATGTTGTGTGCGCCGTCCAGCAGGTTTCGCTGGCCGGCCGGTCCGGGAATCACCTGCAGGCGGCCCGGCCATTCGACCGTCGCCAGGCCGGCGCGACAGGCGGCGGCGCCGACCGGCAGCGTGGGTTGAAGGCAGGTCAGCGTGGCCAGGGTCAGCGCGGCGTTGAGTTGCTGGTGCTCGCCCAGGAGCGGCAATTCCGGGATCTCCCGCCGGGCGTGGGCGGCCGCCGCGGCCGTCACTTCGATCAACGGGGCGCCGAGGACGCGGGCGGTTTCACGGATGACGGCCAGCGCCTCCGGGACGTCGGTGGCAGTGATGACCGGCACGCCCGGCTTGATGATGCCGGCTTTTTCGGCCGCGATCATCGCCAGTGTGTTGCCCAGCCACGGCATGTGGTCGAACTGGATGTTCGTGATGACGCTGGCCAGTGGCATGACGATGTTGGTGGCGTCGAGCCGGCCCCCCAGGCCGGTTTCCCAAATCACCAGGTCGCAGTCCTGTTCGGCGAACCAGCGCAGCGCCATGACGGTGACGACTTCAAAAAACGTCGGCGAATGATCGGCGGGAAAGTCGCGCAGCAGCGCCTGCATGTCCGCGACCAGGCGGATGACCGCGTTCTTGCCAATGGGCTGGCGGTTCACCTGCAGCCGCTCGCGAAAACTGACCAGGTGCGGCGAAGTGAACAGGCCGACCCGCCGGCCGGCGGCGCGGTGGATGCTTTCGAGCATCGCACAGGTCGAGCCCTTGCCGTTGGTGCCGGCGAGGTGGATGAAGCGGAGGCGGACCTGCGGGTTGCCGGCCAGCGCCGCCAGCCGGCGCGTGTTCTCGAGCCCCAGCTTGAAACCGAAGAGCCGGAGATCGTAGAGAAACCGGATGGCGTCGGCGTAGGTCATGCGGCAGTTGCAGGCAAAAGTGCTTGTCGTGAAACCAAGCGGCCGCCAAATTCGCCGACAAAACTCGCCGGTGTCAATCACCGTATGAACCTGTCCCCGTTTGCACTCGCGCTGGCGCTGGCCTTTGCCGGCCGGGCTGGCGCGGAGAACTGGCCCGGCTGGCGCGGCCCGCGTGGCGACGGCACCAGCCGCGAAACCGTCCTGCCGGTCGCCTGGAGCCCCACCAGCAACATCCTCTGGCGCAGCGAAGTCCCCGGCACCGGCCACGCGTCACCGATCGTCTGGGGCGACCGCCTGTTTCTCGTTACGGCCGTGGCCGAAACCCAGGAACGCGCGCTCTTGTGTTATGACCGGGCCACCGGCCGCCGGCTCTGGCAGCAGACGGTCCTCGTCTCGCCGTTGGAGCGCAAACACGCCTTGAACAGCCACGCGTCGAGCACGCCCGCCACGGACGGCGAGCTGGTTTTCACGGCATTCCTTGACGTGCAGGAGGTGGTGGTGTCCGCCCACGATTTCGCGGGGAAGCAGCGCTGGCAGGTCCGCCCCGGCCGGTTCAGCAGCATGCACGGGTTTTGCAGTTCGCCGGTGCTCTACAAGGACAAGGTCATCGTCAACGCCGACCACGACGGCGACGGTTACATCGTCGCCCTGGCGCGCCGCGACGGAAAGGAACTCTGGCGCATCGAGCGCCCGAACAAGACGCGGAGCTATTGCACGCCGACGGTTTTCGACGCCGACGGCCGCACCCAGATGGTGCTTTCCGGCACGAAATGCGTGACGAGCTACGCCCCGGACGACGGCCGGCTGATCTGGATCATTGACGGGCCGACCGAGCAGTTCGTCGCCTCGCTGGTGTTCAACGCCCGCGCGAACCTGTTCTTCATGACCGGCGGTTTTCCGGACCACCACCTCCTGGCTATCCGGCCGGACGGCACCGGCAACGTGACCCAAACGCAGGTCGCCTGGCATCACACCCGGGCCTCGTGGGTCAGCTACGTGCCGTCGCCGATCGCGGCCGGCGATTATTTCCTGCTCGTTTCCGACACGGGTCAGGCCTGCTGTTTCGAGGCCGCCACCGGGCAGTTGCAGTGGCAGGAAAGGGTGGGCGAATCCCACGCCTCGCTCGTTTCGGCGGACGGCCTGGTGTATTTTCTCAACGACGAGGGGGCCACGACCATTGTGAAACCCGGCCCGAAGTTCGAGGTGGTGGCGCGGAACGAGATCGGTGAACGGTGTTTTGCCTCGCCGGCGCTCAGCGCGGGACGGATTTTTCTCCGCGGCGACCGCAGTCTGTTCTGCATCGGCGCGGCGGGAAAGTGAGCCGCATCACGCCCAGTAGGCGGGTTCGACATGCGGGAACAGGTTGTCGAGTTCCTCGAGTTCCGCCAGTTTCGCGCCGTCCACGGCTCCGTCCTCGAGCTGTCCGCTCAGCGCCAGGAACCGGGTGATGTGCGTTTCCACCCGCTGCCGCGCATAACCGGGACTCGTGTTGGTGTGGAGGATGAACGGCCAGTCGCTGGCCTGGGCCAGCATAAGCTCGCGGGCCATCTGCCGGAGCACGCGCGAGGTGAACTCGTCGGGCTGCGGGAAGCGCTGAACCAGGGCGGTGAGCTTCTGCTCGGCGGCGCGCAGGTGGGGCTGAATCCACACGTTCTTCTCATCCAACCAGACGTGCAAATGGCCGCCCGCGCCCCAACTGGACGGGCTGGGCCGCACCACCTGGTGGGTTGCGTGGTGGCGGAGGTAATCCGTTGGCGTCACGAGCGCGAGTTCGCCCCCCAGTTCCTCCACCCGGCGGACGAACGCGTCGAGGAACACCGGCCCCTCGTGCCACCAGTGGCCAAACAGCTCGGCGTCGAATGGCGCCACCGCCAGGGGCGGCAGCTCAATGGCGTCGCCGATGCGCCGCAGCTTCTCCCGCCGCGCCTCGAGAAAATGATCGGCGTGCCCCTTGGCCGCCAGCCGCGCGGCCACGGGCTCATAAACCTCCTTCGCCGCGCCGGTGCGCGAAATGCGGTGATACTTGATGCCCGTAAATCCGCGCACGTCCGGGGACGGCAGATACGGCCGCACATAATCCAGGTCGAGGTCGAACCCGATGTCGCGGTAGAAATCCCGATACCGCGGGTCGCCCGGATAACCCTCGTTCTTGCTCCAGACCTGTTTCGCGGATTCCGGGTCGCGGCCGAACACGGCCAGCCCGTTCGGCGTGAACACGGGGGCATAGACGCCGTAGCGCGGACGCGGCGTGGCATTAAGCAACCCGTGCGTGTCCACGATGAACCACCGCAGGTTCGCCTCCTGCAGGACCGGCTCAACCTCGGGCGCATAAGCGCATTCCGGCAGCCAAATGCCGGCGGCATCGCGCCCGAAGCAGGCGCGGTAATGGTCGCGCGCCGTGAGGACCTGGGCGCGCAGCGCGGCCGGCGAGCCCGCCAGCAACGGGAGCAGGGCGTGCGTCGCGGCACAGGCGATGAGTTCGACCCGCCCCTCGTCCTGCAGCCGGCGGAAGGCGCCCACGAGGTCCCGCCCGTGGCCGCGCCAGAGCGCCCGCAACTGGCCAAACCGCTCGCGATACGCTTCCGCCAGCGGACGCAGTTTGGGGTCGAAATGCGTGCGGAACACCTCCTTCTCCGCCAGCTCGATCAACCCGGTCAGGCGCTGCTCGTAGCGCGCCTGCAACCGTGGATCCATCAGCATCGAACACAGCGTGGGCGAGAGCGACAGGGTGAGCCGCGCGTTCAGCCGGTCCCGCCGCCACCCCTCCAGCAGCTCGATCAGCGGAAGGTAAGTTTCCGTGATGGCCTCATAAAGCCAGCTTTCCTCAAGAAAACGCGGATGTTCCGGGTGCCGGACAAACGGCAGGTGCGCGTGCAAAACCAGGGCAACGAATCCAGGCATGATGATGCGGTCAGGCGGGTCAGGCGGGGCTCGCGACCCGCGGCGGTTTCAAGGCCGGATCGGCCGGTGAGGCAGTCACGTCCCCCTGGTACGTCGTGCGCCGGCTGAACTCGAGCCCGGCCGTGCGCCGATCGTCACCCGGCGCGGCCACCGCCACGGCGGAGAGCGCGTACTCACCGTCCGGCAGCGCAAACCGCAGGCTGAACGTTCCGTCCGGCCGCAGCGGCACGGCGCGGCCGCCCACCGTCAACGTGGCATCGGGTTCGGTCGCGCCATAAATGACCAGCTCGGCGTTGACGTTGAACCAAAAATCCCGGGCCGGTCCGGGGACCGTCGGTGCCGCGCCGCTGGAGACACCGAGCGGCTGACCGGCTGCCGGCGAAGGCTGCCCGGCCCCGCTCACCGGGCCCGCGGCCGTGACGCCGGGCTGGCCCAACCGGGCCTGCACCATCGCCGTCAGATCCTGTGAACCGATCCACACGCGACGGGCTTCATCCAGCCGCAAAACCGCGGCCAGGGCGTGTTCCTGTGCCGGCGTCCAAACCCGTGCCGGCGCTTCGGCGGGCAGCGGCAGGTCACGAAAGCCTTCCTCGCGCAGTCGGGCAATGACCTCGACGACCGGGGCGAACTCGACCGGCCGTGGCGGTCCAACCGGCGGTGTAACCGGCGGTTCTTCAGCCGGCGGCGTCGCCGCGGTCGGCGCGGCCGTCGGGGGCGCGACGCTCGCAGCTTCCTGAACGATCTCCTTCACCCTGGCCAGGATCGTGCCAAACGGCACGTCCACCGGGATCGTGGCGAATTCCGTCGCACCCGCGGTGGCCATCGCCTCGGGCGGCGTCTTGACCACCGGCGCGGTGGCGACAACCTGCCATCTCCCACCGGCGTCGTCGTAACCCAATTCGACCACGAACTGCGTGTCAGCCTGCCCCACATGGATGAACCATGCGCGTGCTACCGGCGGAACTGCCACCCGCTGGAGCGGCTCAAGCCCGACCGCTTCGGTGCGCACGTTGAGGATGAGGTGACCGTCCCGGGCGAAAGACCGGTAAAGCTGCGCCTCGTCTTCGCTCAAATCCCAATGTGCATACAACCAATGCGGGTCCCGAGCGGCGACGAACAGCCGTCGCGTGCCGTAAGCGTCCGGCAGGGTCGCGGGCGGGGCAGCACTCGCTGGCGCGGTCTTGCCGACTCCGAGGGCGAACCGTTGACCCGGACCGCTCGGCAGCGGGCCGGGAGCGTCCTCGCCTTCGAGCAAGATGGAGGGAAGCTGCGCCGTCGGCACGGCGGGCACCTTGCCACGCGATGGCCGGACGCGCTTCGGCGGCGCCGGGATCGGCGCGGCGGCTGGCTTCGGTGCGGCGGTTTTGCCGGGTGCCGCGGGCGGCGGCGGAACCGGCGCACGCAGACGAACCGCCGCGGTTCCCACTGGAGCAGATGACGGCGTGGACACCGGGCCACGGCGGGGGCCGGCGGCGCGCGGCGAACGCGCGGGCTTGGCGGGCGAATCGGGCGGCGGAACAGCAGGGGCCGTTCCCGCCCTGGCGGCGGTCTGCGATTTCGTTCGGCGAGGACGGGCAGGGCTCGACATTTTGCCGGGCTTGGCCGGCGTCGCGGGGGTCTTCTGCGATTGCTTCGACGATTTCATGAAACCGGTCGGGATGAGGCGGTCGGCATCCCGTGAGGCCAACTAAAGAACACGTCCGCGCCTGACGCAACGCAAAACGTCGGCCGTCCCCGATTACAGCGAAGCGCGGATGGCCTCGGCGGCGGCGCGCGGGTCGGCGGCGGCACAAATCGGGCGGCCGATCACCAGCCAATCCGCCCCGGCGGCAATGGCTTCAGGCGGGGTCAGGGTGCGCTTCTGATCATCGGCGGTGGCGCTGGCCGGACGGATGCCCGGCGTCACGAGCTGGACCTCGCGCGGCAGACACTGCCGCAGGAGGCTGAGCTCGCGCGGCGAGCACACGAGGCCGCGCAACCCGGCCTTGACGGCCAGGCGGGCCAGGCGCTCGACCTGCGCGGCCGTACCGACATTGATGCCGATCTCCGCCAGCGCCACATCGTCCAGACTCGTCAGCACGGTGACCCCGAGGACAAGCGGCGGCATGCGACCCAACCGGCCCGCCTCGGCCCGCGCCGCCTGCTCCGCGGCCACCAGCATGGCGGTGCCGCCGCTCGCATGGACGGTCAGCATCTGCACGTCGAGCCGCACCGCCGCCTCGACGGCCCGCGCCACCGTGTTTGGGATGTCGTGAAACTTGAGGTCAAGAAACACCGGCGCGCCCGTGCCGCGGAGCCGCCGAACAATGTCGGGTCCCGCCGCGGTGAAGAGTTCCTTGCCGATCTTGAAGGCGCCGACGGCCGGCGCGAGCTGGGTCGCCAGTTCGACGGCGCGATCCGGCGTCGGCACATCCAACGCCACAATGATTGGATTCCGCATGGGGAAAGCGTAGCCCGACTTTCGATCCTGGGAAGGCATTTTGACTGTACTGCGTCAGTGACGGCGGGATTGGATCGGTTCACGATGAACTGAACAGGAGATCGTAAGGATGGCGCGTTGGGTTGACCGCGAGTGCATCGAGGGCTCGGGTGAACGCCGTCAACCCGTTGTCGGTTCGCTTGCGGAGTGTGTGGCAGGGCAATCCCCGCCGTCACTGGCGCATTAACCAAGCGCCCGGCACACAGCGGTTGGCGGCCGGAAGCGCGGCGTTCATTGCCACACCGCCGGCGTCTGGAGACTCCATTCGTCGAGCAGTTCGCGCGGCAGTTCCCGCAAGAAGCGCGAGGGCTGTTGAAACACGTCGCCGCCCGACGCGCCCGTGGTCCGGACCAGCGGAAAACTCAGGTACAGCTCGTTTTTCGCCCGGGTGATGGCGACGTAAAACAACCGCCGTTCCTCCTCCTCGCCTTCCGGCGACGCGGTGGACCGCGCCGAGGGAAACAGCCCGTCGCAGAGCATGATCACGAACACCACGCCAAATTCCAGCCCCTTGGCCTGGTGAATCGTCGAGAGCCGCAGCCGTTCGTCGTCGCGCGCGGCGGCGGCGGCGTCCGCCTCGGCCTCGATGTTGGTGAGGAGCGCGAGCTGGGCGAGAAAATCCTCAAGGCCGGCAAACTGCCGGGCAAACGCCGCAAGCTGCCCGACGTCCTCCAGCCGCGCGGCGTAGTTTGCGAACGTCCGCTGGAGGTACTCCTCGTAAACGGCCTCGACGACCAGTTCGATCATGCGGGCCGGGTTGCCGCGTGCGGCGGGGGCTTCGAGCTGGGCCACCGTGGCGATGAATTGCGCCCAGGCCACGGCGGCCTTCTTCGGCACCGCATCGGCCACCGCCTGCAGCGCCGTGGCGACGGGAGCCGGGCTGAGGGTTGAGGGTTGAGGGCTGAGGGTTGAGCGGGCCGGGGCAGTCCCGGCGTCCTTGGTGTCGGATTCGGGCAGCGGACCCGCTTCGGGCGGCCGATCACTCGTCTCGGCCGCCGGACTTGGCGCGGCGGACCTGGCGGCGACGCCCGCGAAGCGTCCCCACAGCTTGTCGGCCCCCTTGGGACCGATCCCCGGCAGCATCCGCGCCAGGCGTTTGAAGGCGAGTTCGTCGCGCGGGTTGGCCGCGATCCGCAGATAGGCGGCGATATCCTTGACGTGCGCCTGCTCGAAGAACCGGATGCCGCTGGTGATGCTGAACGGGATGTTGCGCCGGGTCAGTTCGAGCTGCAGTTCCAGCGCATGGAAATGCGACCGGTAAAGGACGGCCATGTCTGCGAGACGCAGGCCTTCCTCGCGGAGTTCCAGCGCCCGCTGGGCAACGAAGGCGGCCTGTGCGCCGGCGTCGGGGCACACTACCAGCACCGGCTTGGGACCGGTCGCCCGCATCGGCACGAGTTGCTTCGGATGCTGCTTGAGATTCGGCGCGATCGCGGCATTCGCCAGGGTGAGGATTTCCGGGGTGCTGCGGTAGTTGGTTTCGATCTTATAGACCTTCGCCCCGGGGTGGCGGTCGGCGAAGCGCAGGATGTTGAGGAAGTTCGCGCCGCGCCACGAATAGATGCTCTGCGAATCATCCCCCACCGCCATGACGTTGTGGTGCCTGGCCGCCAGCAGATCAATCAGGTCGCTCTGAAGCTGGTTGGTGTCCTGGTATTCGTCCACCAGGATGAACTGGAACCGGCGCTGGTAATGCTCGCCCACGTCGTCATGTTCGCGCAAAAGCCGCAGCCAGAGCACCAGCAGATCGTCGAAATCCACGACGCCGCCGGCCCGCTTGCGGTCGGTATAGCGCTGCTGCAATTCCGTGATCTGTCCGGCAAGCTGGAGAAAGTACGGGAACTGCCGCTCGAGCACCTGCGGCACGCTCCGGTCGGTGTTCACCGCCAGCGAGTAAATCTCGCCCAGCACGTCCGCCTTGGGGAAACGGGTCGCCTTCACGTCAATCTCCGCCTCACCCAGGCAGGCGTTGAGCAGTTCCCCGGCATCGGCGCGGTCGAGGATGGTGAAATCGCGGCGGTAGCCCAGCAGCTCGGCGTGGCGGCGGAGGAAGCGATGGCCGATGGCGTGGAATGTGCCGCCCCACAGGGCCTCGAACGGCTGCCCCAGGAGGCTGGCGACGCGACCCATCATTTCCTTCGCCGCCTTGTTGGTGAAGGTCAACAGGAGGATGGCCTCCGGCGGAATGCCCTGTTCGATGAGCCAGGCGACGCGGTAAGTCAGCGTGCGGGTCTTGCCCGCGCCGGCGCCGGCAAGCACGAGTGCGGGGCCGGGCAGCGCCGTGACCGCCGCGAGCTGCTGGGGATTCAATTCGCGGGCGTAGTCAATCTGCAACTCGACTGGCGGCCGGAACGGCTGCAGCACATAATCACGCGCCATGGTCCCAATTCAACCGGCAAAGATGGCGACGCGGAAGGAAAAACGCGCCGTGACACGCGCGGCTTAAGCCGGCACCCTGACCGCCGCCGTCCAAAACGTCGTCCAAGGGACGGTCGAACCGGAATCGCCGCCAAGATGAAACCGATCAAACGCCGTTCGTTCCTCCGCCGCACGGGCGCCGCCGCGTTGTTGCTGGCCGTGCCCGCCGCCGCCCGCCGGACCGCCGCCGCCGGGGACGACGCGGATGAAGACCTGCTGGCCCAGGCACGGGAGGGCATCGCGCGCCACCGTCAGGCGCCCGCCACGATCACGGTCCGCGACCACCGCGGCCGGCCGGTTCACGGGGCGACCGTGCGGGTCGAACAGCTCCGCCACGATTTTCTGTTTGGCTGCAATTGCTTCAACTTCGCCCACCTCCCGACGCCCGAGCTTGAGGAGGCTTACCGGGCACGATTCGCGGCGCTGCTGAACTACGCCACGCTCGGCTTCTACTGGCCGATGTACGAACCGCAGCGCGGCGTGCCGCTTTACAATTATACGGACCAGGTCCTCGCCTGGACCCGCGGGCAGGGCATCGCCTGCAAGGGCCACCCCCTGGTCTGGGATTTCGCCGACCCGAAGTGGCTGCCGCGCGAGTTCGCGGAAATCCGCGCGCTCTCCCACGGCCGTGTCCACGACTGCATCGCGCGCTTCAAGGGTCGGATCAACTATTGGGACGTGGTGAACGAGCCGACCGCGCTGGGGCGCTTTGGCACCCGGCTGGGCGAATGGGCGCAGTCGTTGGGCGCCGTGCCTTACGTGAAGGAACATTTGCGCGTCGCCCGCGACACCGCGCCCGACGCGACCTTCCTCGTCAACGATTACCGCACCGATCCGCCCTATTTCGAGATCCTCAACGCGCTCCGCGAAGACGGTCGCCTCATCTTCGACACGATCGGCATTCAAAGCCACATGCACGCCGGCACCTGGTCGCTGACTGAAACCTTTAAGATTTGCGATCGTCACGCCCGGCTCGGTCTGCCCGTCCACTTCACGGAGACCACGATCGTCAGCACGCTCCAGCCAAGCGGTGAGAAGAACTGGCATCCGACCAGCCCGGAAGGTGAGGCGCGGCAGGCGGATTACGTCCCAAAATTCTACACGATGCTGTTCGGCCACCCCGCCGTGGAGGCCGTCACCTGGTGGGATTTCTCGGATCGCAACGCGTGGATGGGGGCGCCCGCCGGCCTCGTCCG
The DNA here is from genome assembly GCA_050012855.1 of Verrucomicrobiota bacterium. Lineage (GTDB taxonomy): Bacteria > Verrucomicrobiota > Verrucomicrobiia > Limisphaerales > J093 > JAJXZJ01. The sequence goes on from JBEKGJ010000008.1 coordinate 55,436, forward strand.
CGCCGACATGTCGCCCAAGCCGGTCTATGAACGGCTGCACGCGCTGATCAAAGGAGAATGGTGGACCAACACCTCCGGACGCACACAGGCGAACGGCGAGTTCCGGCTGCGCACCTTTCACGGGGAGCATCGGATCACGGTCGAAGCCCCGGACGGTCGGACGGTTTCGCAGGCGGTACGCTGGTCGCGGGGCGCGGAACATCGGACGTTCGTGATCGTGTGAAGGGAAGCGGGGGCGCCCACCGACGACGCTGCCCAGCGGACTTTGTCGTCTCAACCTGGCGAGCTGACCTTGGCGGAATTTGGTTGAACAGCGAGCGCTGTCGCGGCGTCATTTCTGTCATGACCAGCCCATTCCGCCACCGGCTCGCGCCCGTCTCGGTCACGCTCTTCCTTGTTGCTTCCACCGTCGTTGCCGCCGAGATGACGACCGAGATTCCGATCCCGGCGGCGGCGGCGATCCTCGCGAAACTGCGGCCGGGCCACCCGCGGCTGCTGGCAACGGCCGACGATTTTGCACAACTCAAGGAGCGCGTGAAAGACGACGCCACGTTGAAGCGATGGCACGCCAAACTCGTCGCCCGCGCCGATCACATCCTGCGCGAGCCGCCTTCCAAGTACGCAATCCCCGACGGCCTGCGGTTGCTGGACACCAGCCGTCGCGTGGTGGATCGCGTCTATACGCTGGCGCTGCTCTACCGGCTCGACGGCGACCGCCGTTACGCCGACCGCGCGTGGCTCGAGCTGGAGGCTGCGGCGAACTTCAAAGACTGGAACCCGCGCCACTTCCTCGACACGGCCGAGATGACGCACGGCTTCGCGATCGGTTATGACTGGCTTTACGACGTGTGGAGCGACGACCAACGCGTCACCCTGCGCCGGGCAATGGTCGAGAAGGGCCTGCGTCCGGGCGTGGAAAGCTATCGCAGCCATCCATCCTACGGCTGGTGGACCACCGCGAAACACAACTGGAACCAGGTCTGCAATGGCGGCCTCGGCATGGGCGCGCTGGCACTCGCCGACGTGGAACCGGAACTGGCCGGCGAGTTTCTCCACGCCGCGCTCGGATCGCTTCAACTCCCGATGCGCGAGTTCGCCCCCGACGGCGCGTGGGCCGAAGGTCCGGGCTATTGGGATTACGCGACCGAATACAACGTCGTTTTCCTCGCTGCGCTCCAGAGCGCGCTGGGCACGGACTTCGGGCTGTCGGATCTGCCCGGTTTCGATCATACCGGCCAGTTCCCGCTCTTCCTGACCGGCCCCACCGGCCGCACGTTCAACTACGCCGACGGCGACGACGATCCCATCCGCGCGCCGCAAATGTTCTGGCTGGCGCGGCGCTTTCACCTGGCCGGTTTCGCCCGTTACGAACTCGCCGCCGCCTCGCCGCATCCGCTCGACCTGCTCTGGTTCGATCCGCGTTCCCCCGGCACGAACACGGCGTCGGCGCAGCTCAATGCCCTCTTTCGCGGCGCGAATGTCGCGACGCTGCGCAGCGCGTGGGACGATCCCAACGCCGTGTTTGTCGGTTTCAAGGGCGGTGACAACCAGGCCAACCACAGCCATCTCGATCTCGGGACGTTCGTGCTCGACGCGCTGGGCGTTCGCTGGGCCGTGGACCTCGGCGCCGACGATTACAATCTGCCGGGCTATTTCGGCGGGGAGCGCTGGACCTACTACCGCTTGCGCGCTGAAGGCCACAACACGCTCGTAATCAATCCCGGTGCGGGTCCGGACCAGGATCCGAAAGCGGCGGCGAAAATCGGGCGCTACGATGGCAAGAACGCGGATCACGCGTTTGCCGTTGCCGACCTCTCGGCCGCCTATGCCGGCTCCGCGCAACGCGTGAACCGTGGCGTTGCGCTGCTCGATCGCGGCCAGGTGTTGGTGCAGGATGAGCTCGAAGCGAAGCAGCCAGCGGAAGTCTGGTGGTTCTTCCACACGCCGGCGGAAATCACGCTCAGTGACGACGGCACGACCGCCATGCTCACGCAAAAAGGTCAGCGGTTGGTCGCCCGCCTGCTTGCGCCCGCGAAGGCCCGCTTCACGGTGATGGACGCGCAATCGCTGCCAACGTCGCCACACCCGGAAAAGCAGGCGGCCAACGCCAGCATCAAGAAGCTGGCGATCCACCTCGGCGGTGTCGCGGATTTGCGCCTGGCGGTTTTGCTGACGCCGGTCAAACCGGGCGACAATGCGCCGTTGAAGGCGCCCAAGTTGACTCCGCTCCGCGACTGGTGATGGCGTTGCGGCAGCGCTGGGCTGCTGCCTGGCCCAAATAGGGGGACACGCCGCAGCGCGTCCCTGATTCGACATACGGTGGGTCGCGGACCGCCGGGCCGCGATTGGGAAATGGGAGCGCGCCCGTCTCGGGTGCAGCCGACGGCGTCCTCGCCGTCGGCATCCCACTTTGCGACCACTCCCGCGCTGAAGGAGCGTACGACCTCATCCGACGGTCCTGCTGTTCGCCGTGGGGGCGCGGCGAACCGCAGGCGGGGCGCCCAATGCCGCTAGGGTTCCTCGCGGAAGCCGACCAGCCGGAGTTTGGCGGTGGTGCAAAACGACCTTGCCGCCCGCGAAAACGATGTTGACTTGGCCGCTGAAGCAGGCACAGTGGCCGTCTTTGATTTGCAGAAAGAATGAAAACGTATCTGCCGAAAGTGGATTTGAATGCCCGCAAATGGCATGTGGTTGATGCCGACGGGAAGGTGCTCGGCCGCCTGGCGGTCGAGGTCGCCAATGTCCTGCGCGGTAAAGACAAGCCCGTCTATACGCCGCATATTGACGCGGGCGATTTCGTCGTTGTCATCAACGCCGAGAAGGTCGTCCTGACCGGCAAAAAGGAGACGGACAAACAATACATGAGCTACTCCGGCTGGAAGGGCGGCGAGAAATACCGGTCGGTGGCGCAGGTCCGCGCCAAGCAACCCGAACGCCTGATCATGCACGCCGTCAAGGGCATGATCCCGAAAAACCGTCTGGGCGACCGGCTGTTGACCAAGCTCAAGGTTTACCGCGGCAGTGCGCATCCGCACTCGGCCCAGCAACCGGCTCCGTTGACCCTCTCCAATTAGTTCGCCTCCTCTTTGCTTTTATGGCCCAAGTCACTGAATTCCTCGGCACCGGCCGCCGGAAAACCGCCGTTGCCCGCGTTCGCCTTGCGCCCGGTTCGGGCAAAATCACCGTCAACGGCCGCACCTTCGAGAATTACTTCCCCACCGAAGTCCAGCGCGCCGTCGTTTCCCAGCCGCTGACCCTCACCGAAACCGCGGCCAAGTTCGACGTCCGCGTCAACGTCGCCGGCGGCGGTCCCGACGGCCAGGCCGGTGCGGTGCGGCACGGCATTTCCCGCGCGCTGCTCAAGGCGGATGCCAACCTGCGGCCGGCGCTCAAGGCCGAGGGGTTGCTCACCCGCGACCCGCGCGAGCGCGAGCGCAAGAAATACGGCCAGCCCGGCGCCCGCAAGCGCTTCCAGTTCAGCAAGCGCTAGACGGCCCTTGCGACTTTCCCACCCTGCGGTCCGCGCCGCAGGGTTCTTTGTCGCCCGCCGCCGCCGATTCCAGGCTTGGCAGACCGACTGCATTCGCGCTAAGAACCGGCTGTGCCGGAAACCCGCCCCATCTCGCCCGCCACGCGCTATTGCGCCGTGCTCGGCCACCCGATCCGGCACTCCGCCTCGCCGGCCATGCAGAACGCCGGCCTCGCCGCGCTGGGTCTCGACTGGCGCTACCTGGCCTTCGACGTGCCCCCGGCCGACCTGCCGAGCGCCCTCGCCGCCGCCCGCGCCCTCCGCTTCATCGGCCTCAACCTCACCGTCCCCCACAAGCTCCTGGCCGTGGATCTCGTGGACGCGCTCGACGCTTCCGCACAGACCTGGGGGGCGGTCAACACCGTCCGTTTCGAAGCGCGTAATGATCACGGCGAGTGGCAGGGACTCGCCGGTTTTGCGGAACCGCCGGCCACCGGAATCCGCACCCACGGTTTCAACACCGATGCCGAGGCCATCACGCGGGCACTGCGCGAGGACCTCGGGCTCGAGCCGCGTGGCGCGCGCGTGGTCCTGCTCGGCGCCGGCGGGGCCGGCCGCACCGCGGCATTGAAACTGGCCAGCGCCGGCGTCGCCGAGTTGTTCCTGGTCAACCGCACGACCGACAAAGCCGAAGCGCTGCGCGCCGAAATTCAAAGCCGCTTCCCGGCGGTGCGCGCGGCGGTGGGCTACCCGCCCGGCGAGGTGGACCTCCTGCTGAACGCCACCTCCCTCGGACTCAAGGCGGACGATCCCTCGCCGCTGGATCCGGCGGTCTTCGCGCTCCGCCAGGCGCGCGCGGTGTTCGACATGATTTACCGGCCGGCGGCGACGCCGTTGCTGCGGGCGGCGCAGGCGGCCGGTTGCCGGACGGCCAACGGCCTCGGCATGCTGCTCTACCAGGGCGCCCGGGCGCTGGAAATCTGGACCGGCCGCCCGGCACCCGTGGCCGTCATGCGCCGCGCGCTCGAGGAAAATCTCTACGGCGGAGCGGACCATGTTTGATCCCGAGCACTGGGCCGGCCTGCCCTTTCATTTCTGGTCGGTGGTTTTCTTCGTGTTCGGCGCGATGATCGGGAGTTTCCTGAACGTGTGCATCCACCGGATGCCGCGGGAGGAAAGCCTGGTGTTGCCCGGCTCACACTGCCCGCACTGCGGCGCGGCGATTCCGTGGCATCGGAACCTCCCGCTGGTTTCCTGGCTCGCGCTGCGCGGCCGGTGCGCGAACTGCCACGGGCCGATTTCGGCACGCTATTTCCTCGTGGAACTGCTCACGGCCCTGCTGTTCCTCGGAAGCTGGCTCGCCGCCGGCCACCGCTCGTGGGCGCTCGCGCTGGTCTATTGCGTGTTCCTTGCCGGACTGATCGCCTCGGCGTTCATCGACTTCGAACACACCATCATTCCGGATGTCTTCACGCTCGGCGGCATGGGCGCGGGTTTTCTCGCGTCGTTCCTCGTGCCGGAACTGCACCGGGCGGAATCGCCTACCCTGGCTCTCCAGCGCTGCCTCGTCGGTGCCGGTTTCGGCGCCGGTCTGATCTACAGCGTCGTCCGCGTGGGCAAAGTCTTTCTCGGCCGCCAGCGTCTCGAATTGCCGCCCGCTTCGCGCATCGTCTTCGCCGAGCACGCGCTCGTCCTGCCCGACGAAGAGCGACCTTACGAGGACATCTTCTACCGCGCCGGCGACACGATCCGGTTCCAGGCCGCGCGCGTCGAGCTGGTGGATCGCTGCTACTCGAATGTCCCGGTGACGATGACCCGGACCACCCTGCGCATCGGCGAAGCCGAGTTTGCGACCGAATCCGTTCCCGGCTTCGAAGCGATGACCGACCGGATCGTCGTGCCCCGCGAGGCGATGGGGCTGGGCGATGCGAAGTTCATGGGTGCGATCGGGGCTTTCCTCGGCTGGAGCGGGGTCCTGTTCTCGCTCTTCGCCAGCGCGCTGATGGCTTCGGTGGTCGGCCTCACGCTCATCGCGCTGCACCGGCAGGACCGTTCACGGCCGATCCCCTACGGGCCTTACATCGCCGTGGCGGCGACGATCTGGATCTTCGCCGGCGACCGGATCCTCAAGTTGTGGTTGGGCGTTTGAGCGGACAGGTTTCTATTCGCACAGCGCGTGATGGCGCAGGGCGTGATCCACCAGGACCAGCGCCGTCATCGCCTCGACCATCGGCACCGCGCGCGGCAGCACGCACGGATCGTGCCGGCCGCGGCCTTTCAGCGTCGTGTTGTGCCAGTCCACGTCCACGGTGTCCTGCTCGTGCATCACCGTGGCCACCGGTTTGAACGCGACGCGGAAATAGATCGTTTCCCCGTTGGAAATGCCGCCCTGAACGCCGCCGGACCAATTGGTCGTCGTCCGCACCCGGCCGCCGCGCATCCGGAACGGGTCGTTGTGCTCGCGCCCGGTCATCATCACCCCGTCGAAACCGGAGCCGATCTCAAACCCCTTGGCGGCCGGCAGGCTGAGCATTCCCTTGCCCAGGTCGGCCGGCAACCGGTCAAACACCGGTTCGCCCCAGCCGGGCGGCACGCCACGGGCGACGCCTTCGATGATGCCGCCCACCGTGTCGCCGGCTTTGCGCACCCGTTCGATGAGCCGGATCATTTTGGCCGCCGCCGCCGGGTCCGGGCAGCGCACGATGTTCGCTTCGATGGCTTTGGTCGTGACCGTCTCCGGATCGGCCTCGGCGATGATGCGCTGCACTTGCGAGACGTAAGCCAGAACCTCGACGCCGAAGCGCTCGCGCAAGAGCTTCTTCGCGACGGCGCCGGCGGCCACGCGGCCGATGGTTTCGCGCGCGCTGCTCCGTCCGCCGCCCTGCCAGTTGCGGATGCCAAACTTGGCCTGGTAGGTGTAATCGGCGTGCGACGGCCGGAACTTGGTGGCCATCTCGGAATAAGCCTCCGGCCGGGCGTCTTCGTTGCGCACCCACATGGAAATCGGCGTGCCCAGCGTCCGGCCCTCGAACGTGCCCGACAGAATCTGCACGGTGTCGGCCTCCTGCCGCGGCGAGACGATGCGCGACTGGCCGGGCCGGCGGCGGTCGAGGTCCGGCTGGATGTCGGCCTCGGAGAGCGCGAGCCGGGGCGGGCAGCCATCCACCACCACGCCCACGCCGCCGCCGTGCGATTCGCCCCAGGTGGTGACGCGGAACAGGTGACCAAATGTGTTCGCCATGCCGGCAGGGTGCGCGAAAACCGCGCCCGGGTCAATGCAACCGACATGCAACCGGCGCGCCGGAGGTCGGTCGGGTTCGGCTGTCGGGTGTCGCGCCTGCTGGACTGCGCGGAAAAATCCTTTGAAACGCCGCACCGGCCCCCCTACCATGCCGACTCGCTTTCCGGCGGGTCCATCCCGGACGCCGCCGGTTCTCGACCAGGCCATGAAAAGTTACGACATCGCAGTCATCGGTGGCGACGGCACCGGGCCGGAAGTGGTGCGCGAGGCCATCAAGGTCCTCGACGCCGCGGCGCAGAAGTTTTCGCTGAAGCTTAACTACACGCCCTACGATTTCGGCGGCGAGCGCTACCTGCGCACGCACGAGGTTCTGCCCGACAGCGCGGTGGGCGAGCTGCGGAAGTTCCGCGCGATCCTCCTTGGCGCCATCGGCCACCCGGACGTCAAACCCGGCATCCTCGAGAAGGGCATCCTGCTGCGGCTGCGCTTCGAGCTTGAGCAGTACATCAACCTCCGCCCGGTGCGCCTCTACGACGCGCGCTACTGTCCGCTCAAGGACAAGGGTCCGGCGGACATTGATTTCGTCGTGGTGCGGGAGAACAACGAAGGGCTGTACACCGGCAGCGGCGGGTTCGTGTTCAAGGGCACGCCCAACGAAATCGCCGTGCAGGAGAGCATCAACACGCGGCGCGGTGTCGAGCGGTGCCTGCGCTACGCGTTCGATTACGCCCGCAAACGTCGCGGCGGCAAGCCCTGGCGCGGATTGAAGCCGGAGGATGTCCGGGCCGGCAAAACGGCCCAGCTCATGCTCTGCGGCAAGACCAACGTGCTCACCTATGCCTTCGACCTCTGGGAGCGCGCGTTCCACGAAGTCGGGGCGAAGGATTATCCCGACATCAAGCGCGATTACGCCCACGTGGACGCGACCACGATGTGGTTCGTGAAGAATCCCGAGTGGTTCGACGTGATCGTCACCGACAACCTGTTCGGCGACATCATCACCGACCTGGGGGCGATGATTCAGGGCGGGATGGGCATCGCCGCCGGCGGCAACATTAACCCGGAGGGCTCGTCCATGTTCGAGCCGATCGGTGGCAGCGCGCCCAAGTACACCGGCAAGCACGTCATCAACCCGCTGGCCGCCATTTGCGCCGGCGCGATGCTGCTCGACCATCTCGGCGAAACCGCCGCCGCGAAGGCGATTGAGGACGTCGTCGTCGCCACGGTCCGGCAGAAACTGAAAAGCCTCGCCGCCGGCAAGATGGGTTATACTACGGAGCAGGTGGGCGACCTGATCGCCGCCGCCCTGTAACCGGTTCTCCGGCTCGTAAGCCCGGCCCCCGCCGGCGACGCGGAACCGGTGGCCGCGATGCGTCGGTCGTCAGTCTCTGCGGGTCATGATTGAGGAAGCGGATTTCATCCACGCCCGCCAGCGCATGGTGGAGCGACAGCTCTGCGCGCCGGGCCGGGACATCCGCGACCCGCGCGTCCTCGCCGCGATGGCGAAAGTGCCGCGGCACGAATTTGTGCCCGCGGAAGCACGGGCCGGGGCCTACGACGACCATCCCCTGCCGATCGGCCACGGCCAGACCATTTCCCAGCCTTTCATCGTGGCCTGCATGACCGAGCAGCTCGCGCTGCGGCCGACGGACCGCGTGTTGGAAATTGGGACCGGTTGCGGCTATCAAACCGCGGTGCTCGCGGAACTCGCCGCGGAGGTGTACTCCGTCGAAATCGTCGAGGCGCTCGCCCTCCGCGCCGCCGCGGACCTCGCCCGGCTCGGCTACCCCCGGGTCCATGTCCGCGCCGGCGATGGTCACGGCGGCTGGCCGGAAGCGGCACCGTTCGACGCGGTAATCGTGACCTGCGCGCCGGAACGCGAACCCGCGGCGCTGATCGCGCAGTTGAAGGACGGCGGGCGGATGATCGTTCCGTTGGGCGGTTACGGGGACCAGGAGCTTTACCGGATCGAGCGGCACGGCCGGCGGGTCGAGCGACTCCGGCTGCTGGGCGTGCGGTTCGTGCCCATGACCGGGGACAAGTCCGCCGAGGCAACGAACTGAGCCGGCGCGCGCGTTCCGACCCGGTGGTACGCCGCCTTTACCACACTTCCACCGGCCCTTTCGGCACCGGCAGCGCGCTCATGTTCCCCGGCTGGCCGGGCTCGCGCATGAACGAGGACGCCAACGGCGCGGGCTGGAATCGCGGCAGCAGTTCGCCGCGGGCATCGAGGAACGGCGCGCGCCAGCGGCGGTATTCGGCGAGGACTTCGTCGAATTCCGCGCGGCAGGCGAGCATCACCACGCGTTTCTTGAACTCGACCGCCGGGCCGAAACGGCGGGCATACCACGGCGCCACCTTGCGAAACATCCGGCAACCGTGGGTCTCGCCGAAGACCTCCACCATCCGGTCCAGGTGCCGGCACATCACCGCGACGCGCTCCTCGAAACCAGGCTCGGGCAGCAGTTCGCTGGTCCGCAAAAAATGCTCCGTCTGGTGGAAAATCCAGGGATTGTAAAAAGCCCCGCGACCGATGCTGACGCCCGCACAGCCGGTTTCCTCCAGCATCCGCCGGGCCGCCGCGGGGGTCGTGACGTCGCCGTTGCCGATGACGGGAGCGGTCTTGACCGCCTGCACCACCGCGCGGATGCCGGCGAGGTTGACCGTGCCGCCGAAACCCTGCGCCCGCGTCCGGCCATGCACGAACACCGCGGCCACACCCACATTCTCGAGCGCCCGCGCCAGGTCGGGCGCCGTGATGTTCGCGTCGTCCCAGCCCAGCCGCATTTTCGCGGTGACCGGGATGTTCACCGCTTCCACGATCCCGCGAACCAGTTTTGCGGTCCGCTCCAGCCCGGCCATCATCGCCGAACCGCCACCGACGCGACAGACCTTCCGCACCGGGCAGCCCATGTTGATGTCCACGGCGGCGATGCCGACGGACTCGAGATAGACGGCCGCGTCGCGCATCTCTTCCGGCACCGAGCCAAACAACTGCACCGCCAGCGGCTGGTCCGCGGGTCGCGACTCGATGAGTTTGAGCGCCTGGGGCCGGCGTTCGAGAAGCGAGCGGGCGTTGACGAGGTCGGTGGTGGCGAGGCCGAGGCCGCCGAGCTCGCGCAAAGTCAGGCGGAAGGGCAGGTTGGTGTAACCCGCCAGGGGCGAGAGGAACAGGTTGGTTGCGAGTTCCAGCGAGCCGAGCCGAAACATGACCTTAGCGTAGCAGTTCCAACGATGGCGCGAAACCGGAGAATGCGACCCGGCCCGCTATTTCGCCCGCAGCAAGAGGACCGGCACGCTGACAGCGTGCTGCACGTTGATGGCCGTAGTCCCGAGCACCAGGTCGGCCATGAACTGATGTCCGTGGGTGCTCATGGCCACCAGGTCGGGATGGTGGGTTTTGACCCAGGCGACGATTTCCTTGACCGGCTCGCCGTAGGCCAGATCGGTATCGGCGGCGATGCCCGCGGCGCGGAATTCGTCGCGCACCCGGCCAAGATAAGCCTGGCTTTCGAGGACCTCCTGGCTGGCCGCCGCCGGGCCATGGACCTTGGCCGTTACCCCCGTGGCCACGTGCAGGAGCACGACATGGCTGGTCATCGCCCGGGCGAGCGCGAGGACGTGGTCAATGATCGCCCGGTCCGTCGGCGTTGCGTCCAACGTTACGAGAATCTTGTTATACATGGCGGTCCCTTCATTCTTCAGTGGCCAACGATGACAACCCACGCCTCCCGCAGCGCATCCGGCAGGCTGTAGAGATCCATGGCCGTGATGAGAATGGCGGTTCCCCAGCCGGCGATCAACAGGAACCAGCCATTCCGCCATTTTCCCATTCGCCGACGGGAACTGGTGATCTGCAAGAGCGGGAACATCGCGAATGGCAGTTCCAGGCACAGGACGACCTGGCTGAGGTTGACGAGATCGGTCACGCTGCCGTTCCCGCGGACGCTGACGATCAGGATCGCCGGCACGATGGCGAGGGTCCGGCTGATCAGCCGCCGGACCCACGGGCGGATACGCCAGTGCATGAAGCCTTCCATGACCACCTGCCCGGCGAGCGTGCCGGTGATGGTGCTGCTCTGCCCGCTGGCGAGCAGCGCGACCGCGAAGAGCGTGCTCGCGAGCGTCGTGCCGAGCAACGGGGCCAGGGTGAGGTGCGCGATGCGAATCCAATCGCTGTCCGGACTGAAGGCGACGGTTTGGCCGCCTGCCACCGTGACGCTGGTCTTGCCGTAGAACACGATGGCCGCGAGCACAAGGATGGCCGCGTTGACGAAAAACGCGATGGTCAGCGCCACGGTGGTGTCGATCGTGTTAAACCGGATGGCGCGGCGAATGGAGGCCTCGTTCTGTTGCAACTGGCGGGTCTGGACCAACGCCGTGTGCAGGTAGAGGTTGTGAGGCATGACGGTCGCCCCGATGATGCCAATCGCCACCACCAACATGCCGGCCTGCGCGAAGTCGGGACGGACCATGGCGCGCCCCATTTCCTGGAAATCCGGCTGGGTCTGCGCCAAGGCAAAGATTTCGATGCCGTAGCAGACGCCGATGGTCAGCACGAAGACCGCAACCACCGCCTCGATGAGTCTCATGCCGAACCCCTGCAACGCCAGCAACAACAGCACATCGAAGGCCGTGATAATGATCGCCCACGACATCGGAATGTGGAACAACAGGTTCAAGGCGACGGCGCTGCCCAGCGATTCGGCGAGGTCGGTCATGCCGATCGCGATTTCCATCGAAAGCCAGTTCGGCCAGCGCGTCCAGCGCGGATACCAGTCGCGGCAACATTGCGCGAGATCCTTGCCGGTGGCCACGCCCAGCCGGGCCGAAATCACTTGCAGGAAAATGGCCATCAAGCTGGCGAGGCCGACGACCCAGAGCAGCCCATATTTGAACTGCGCGCCACCCGCCAGATCGGTGCCCCAGTTGCCCGGGTCCATGTAGCCGACGCTGATGAGAATGGCCGGTCCGACGAACGCGCGCCATTGCGCCCAAAAGCCGGCGCGCGGCGGCGGCACCGGAATGGTGCCATGCACACCTTCGAGCGAGCGGTGGCCGTCGCCGTTTCGCACCTCGATCTCCGGAACCGGTCGGTTCATGCCAGCCTGGCCTTGTGGACGCGCGGCGGTGGTTTCATGACGCTCTCAGAACTCCCAGTGCAGCCGGCCCGCGAACACCGAGACCGGCCCGCGGTCCTGGTTGTTCGCCGGATTCATCACGAACTGGTAGTCGAAAGTCAGGCCGACATGCTGGCCGAGGCGAAACTCGTAATAGGTTTCCAGGGCGCGTTCCCAGGCAAAGCTGAGCGCGCCGTCGCCGGCGAGGATGCCTTGTCCGCCGGCGGCCAGGAACTCTTGGTGTACCCCGGAAAGCCCGTTAAGAACCCCGGCCAGCCCAAACGTGTCGGCCGGCCGGCGCCAGCCCTCGCCTTTGATGCTTAGTCCGGCGGAGATGGCGCGATCCACGTCGCTGAAAAACCACGGTTCCGTTCGACCGTCGTTCCAACCCAGGCGGGCGAACGCGCCGACATTCGCCAGCAGCTCCTGCTCGAGGTTCAGCCCGAACCCGAATTTCTGGCGGTAGGCCCGGGTGGCTTCGATGTCGGCCGGGCGCGCCGGGTTGTCGAGGGCGGCCTGGAAGCTGCCCATGTGGGCCTGGTTCAGAAAGCCGAGCCAGCGCACCGCGCCGGGATGACCGCCGATGCTGTGGCGATGCTCGAATTCGGCCACCATGGCCCAGGCCTCGAGAAAATGCGTGTCCAACGCCATGCCGTTGGCGCTGCGGGGCGCCTGAAAAAAACCGTAGCGCGCCGTCCAGCCCGGCTGGTTCAGTTCCGCCGCAAACCCGGTCATGTAACCCAGGCTGTCCGCCGGATAATCCCACGCCTCGTTGGCCATGAGCCCCCAGTTCATGAACTGCGTGCGCGGATCATTCGCGTAGGCGTTGTTGTCGAAGAGGTCCTTTACGCCGACTTTGCCGATCGTCAGCGTCAGACGCCGAACATCCTGCTGGCCCGCCAGGTGCAGGGCGTCATCCGCCACCACCTCGGACTCCCCTCCGAAGCCGATGGTCTGCCGGAGGAACACCCGCGCGAACGTCACGTTGGGGACATCCGTGCCCAGGCGGAAGGCCTCACCGTTCGGGAAACCCTCCACGCCGAGGGTCTTGCTCAACCCGAATCCCTGCCACATCATGCCGTCCACGTGGGCCTCGGCGCCGCGCCACAACCGGACCCCCGCCAGCAGGTCCAGTGAAACCGTCTCCCGGATTTCGCCTTTGCTGTCCAGGCTGTTTGGGCCGGAGTATTCGGCTGGAAAACCGGGATCCCCCTGCACAATGTCCGTGTTTTGGACGTGCCAGTTCCAGGCCGGGGCCGGGCCGGGGTCCGGCGCGGGACCGGCGTCCGGGGCCGCCGCGATGGCCGCCGCCGGCAGTGACACCGCGACCAGGCCGGCGACCGCCCGGGCAATCATCGGCCGCCGCCGACGGCGGCCGGATGAATTTGTATCCCGATCTTCATGTTGTAGCTACAGCTACTATTTTTTGCTCGACTGTCAACCGGGAAATGGGTGAACTGGGCGGACAAACATGAGCCTGCCCGTACCATCGCGCCGGCCGCGCGCCGGCGCCCCCAGCCGCCAGGCGGAGAATTTTCGCCAGACGCGGCGCGAACACGCCCACGAAATTGCCGAGGACTACGTCGAGGCCATCGCGGAAATGGCGATCCTCCAAGGCGAGGCGCGGGTCGTGGACCTGGCGCGCCAGCTCGGCGTGACGCACGTCACCGTCAACCGCACCCTGGCCCGGCTGCGCCAGGCCGGGTACGTCAACACCCAGCCCTACCGGGCGATCTTCCTGACGCCGGCTGGCCGCCGGCTGGCCGCGGCCTGCAAACGCCGGCACCAGACCGTGCTCGCCTTCCTGCGCTCCCTCGCCATCTCCGCGGCGACCGCGGAGCGGGACGCCGAGGGCATCGAGCACCACGTCAGCAGCGAAACCCTGGCGGCCTTCGTGCGGCACCTTGAAACGGGCCAACGGCGCGCGGTTGCCAAACAAAAAGGCCGCGGAACGCGTCCGCGGCCCCGGAACTGAAATTGGCCGGCTTGCCTTGCGCTTAGGCGCGGGGCGGCAGTTTCTTTTCCACCCGGCTCTTCGCCAGCACAATGTATTTCGGCAGGCCGCCTTCGGTCGGCGCCTTGACCTCGCCTTCGATCAGCGGCCGGGCGTACTCGATGAACTTTTCGTTCGGGAGAAAACCGTCCTCGCTGACCCACTCGCGCGGCACGAAGTGTTCGACATTGGCGATTTCCCGCAGGTCATGCAGGGCGACGGACGACTTGTAGGGCTGGGCTTGCTCGCGGACGATCTTGACCATGTAGCCACTCTGGCCGGCCACGGCGGCGCGCACCGCCGCTTCGCCGCAGGCGGCCGCTTCGGCGGCGTCGGTGGCACTGGCACAATGCGCCGCGGCGCGCTGCGAGTAGCCGAGCAGCACGGTCCGGGTCTTCGTATTCAGCTTCTCCTGGATGTAGTCCTTGATCTTGATGGCAGCTCCGGCCAGCACCGGATGACCGAAGGCGTCCAAGCGCTCCTTGTCCGCCCCGATTTCCTCGCCCTTGTGGTCGCGGATGCCTTCGCCCACCACCATGATGCAATAGCCGTAGGCGGCCACGGTTTCCTTCACTTTCGCCATCACGTCATCCACGTTGTATTGGATTTCCGGCAGCAGGATGATGTGCGGTGGCGCCGCGGGGTCGCCGCGCTTGGCCAGCACGGTGCCGGCGGCGATCCAGCCCGCCGACCGTCCCATCACCTCGATGATGCAGCACGAACCGTCGTCGGTCGCCATGCTGCCCACGTCAATCCCCACTTCCATGACCGTGGTGGCCGCGTACTTGATGGCCGAACCATAGCCCGGACAGTGGTCGGTGTGCGGCAGGTCGTTGTCAATCGTCTTCGGAACGCCGATGACGCGCATCTCCCAGCCCCGCTTGATGGCCTCCTCATGAATCTTGAGCGAGGTGTCCTGCGAATCGTTGCCGCCCGCGTAAAAGAAGTACCGGATGTTATGGGCCTGGAACACCTCGAACAGGCGGTCCATGTCCCTGACCGCTTTTTCCGGGTTCTTTTTGAAATCAACTTTGTAGCGGCAGGTTCCCAGGCCGGCGGCGGGCGTGAACTTCAGCCCTTCGATGGCCAGGCGCCGTTCCTCTTGCAGGTCAATCAGATCCTCATTGAGGATGCCGAGAATGCCGTTCAAGCCGCCGTAGATTTCCTCGATCGCCTCCGGGTGCCTGCCTGCCTCCTGGATTGCGCCCGCGAGGCTGGCGTTGATAACTGCCGTCGGACCGCCGGACTGCGCCACCAACATGTTACCGATGAGTTCTGCCATAATTCTTTCCAAGTTGGGCCGGCCAGCGGGCTTCCCGCTGCCGCCGTGAAAATCCACAAAAGGAATGCGCATCGTGCCAACCGGGGGGGTGGATGTCAAAGGCAGAATTCGCGCCCAATCCTCGATTTCAAAGAGGGTCTTTTGATTCTTCTTGACCGTCAGCAGGTAATCGCCGCCCTGTTCATAAAGGATCTGCTTGACGGTTTCCACCTGCGTGTGCGCCGCATCAGCCAGCACGATTTTATCGACGAGGTCCAGCTTGGCCAACTGCTCGCGCCCCGCCGGGATTTCATTGCTGCCCGCTTGGACCAGCGTGGAACCCAGCCAGCGGCCCGCGCCACTGACGGCGCTGACCGACTCCACCTCCGCATGGCGGATTTCCTTGCCGTCGAGGACCACCAGTTGGTCTTGCACCGGTCCCAGGACTTGCTCCTGCCAGAGCAGCAGCACCTGCTCCAGCGTGTGGGCGTTGACGCCCGTGAGCACGCGTTGAAAACAGGTGCGCCGCGGGCAGCGCACGCGCCCGGTGCGCCCGTCCAGACGAACCCTCAGCGCCCGCAACTGGCCCTGCGAAAGCGTGGCGGCGTAGTCGGCCAGGTCTTCATAGCCTTGGGTGACTCCGCTGAAGATCGCCATGGCGATGAGGGCCAGCCTACCGGCGACCGGATAAGCCAGGGACTGCTTGCGCCGGAACTCGGCGATTTTCCGTCCCAAGCGTTCCAGCAAACTGGCAATCGCGCCGACTTTGGCGGTGGAGCGGGGGGGGCACCTTGGCCGGCACGTCCGCCCACGGGGGCGGCAACTCGGCGGCGCGCAGTTTTCCACAGGCATGTTTGACCAGTTCGCGCACCCACACTTGCTTGGGTTGGTCGTGCTGCTCATAAAAATCCACCGCGCTACGCTTCCAACCCCGCGTGTTCCCCAACTGGCTCCAGCCGCTGACTTGGTAGGCCGTGCCCCGAGAGTGTTCGGGGTCCACAAAGCTCTCGGCCAGCGCCACCGGGTGCCCCCAGGTGGGCTCCCAGTCCGCACTCAAACGCGCCAACATCAGCTTCATGAACCGACTGATCAGATTGGGATAATGACAGTCGGGCAGGACAAAGAGTCGCGCGTTGTTGACCACCAGAGCCAGTCGTTGGCGCCGTTGCGCTTCGGTCCAGCCAATAAATTTATCCCGCGCTTTGAGGTGCAGGGCCGCCGCGCTCCAGGTCGCTACGGCCAACCATTGGCCTTGCCAAATGACCGCGTAGCGCAACCGTTCGCCCACCAGTTGGGCGCTATGGAGGTAATGCTGCTCGATGAGAATTTGATCGCATTCCCGGATGTCCTCAGGGCGAACCAGCAGCCTGGGGGTCATGCCCGACAAGACGGTTTGCTCGTCAGCCGTAGGCCGACGAAAGCGGAATTTGGCTTTTTGCATTGCCGGAAGAGTAAAAAACTTTTCCCGGATTGTTCCGCAAAATGTGCTAAACCCTTGAATTGGCAGATAGTTAGCAGGGAGGACAGACGCGTCCTGATAGCGGAGGAACACAAAACGAGCCCGCGAGGTCAAAACCGGCTCCAGGGATACCGGACGGTCAGGAAACGCCCGGCTTACGCGATTTTAGAACCCCTCCCCCCACTGTCTGAATTGCAGGGCCGCACGAGGCCCGGCCTCCAACGTGACTCCGGGAATTGCGGACGTGACACGCGGCCGGTTTGCCCATAGCCTCCTGGCCGTTCACCGAAAGCAAAAGGTTCTTCATGAAACAAATCTCCCGCCGCCTCTTCGTCCGCACCGGCGCCGCTGCCGTCGCCGTACCCCTGATCATCCCGGCCCGCCTGTTGGGCGCCAATGCGCCCAGCAACCAGATCACCATCGGCTTCATCGGCACGGGCGATCATGGAACGTCGTGGAACCTCCGCCGCTACCTCGAACTCAAGGACATGGCCCGCGTGCTCGTCGTTTGCGACGTGGACGGCCAGCGGATGCGCCACGCCAAGGAGATCGTGGACGAGCAGTACCTGAACAAGGATTGCGCGGTGACGAAGGACTTCCGCGAGGTCATCGCCCGCAAGGACATTGACGCGGTGATGATCTCGACGCCCGACCACTGGCATACTTTGATCAGCCTGATGGCCGCCCGGGCCGGCAAGGACGTTCAGTGCGAAAAACCGACGCTGACCATCAACGAGGGCAAGCTCCTGATCAAAACCATGCGGAAGCTCGGACGCGTGTTCCAGACGAGCACGGAAGACCGGTCCCTGCCGATGTACCATCGCCTGGCCGAACTGGTGCGCAACGGTCGCGTCGGCAAGTTGCAGCGCATCGAGGTGATCCTGCCCAAGCAGCCCAACGTGCCCGGCGACCCGACGCCGCAACCGGTGCCGCCCGACCTGGATTGGGAAATGTGGCTGGGGCCGGCCCCCTTCGCGCCCTACACCAAGGACCGCGTGCATTTCAATTTCCGGTGGATCCAGGATTATTCCGGCGGGATTATTTGCGACTGGGGCGCGCACCTGTTCGACACCGCGCAATGGGCCAACAACACCGAACGCAGCGGGCCGGTCGAGATCGAAGGTGCCGGCAACTTCTGGCAAGGCGGTCTGTACAACACGGTGAAGGACTACGACGTCACCTTCCGCTACGCCAATGGCGTCGTCATGACCTGCAAGCCCGGCAACCCGAGCCTCAAGTTCATCGGGACGGACGGCTGGGTCGGCAACACGGGCTGGCGGGGCGACGTCGAGGCGAGTTCGAAGGAAATCAAGGAATCGAAGATCGGTCCGGACGAAATCCACCTTTACACCAATCCGGAGGGCGAACATCACGACTTCCTCCAGTGCATGAAGAGCCGCAAAGATCCTTACTTCCCGGTGGACATCGGCCATCGTGTCTCGAGCGTCTGCCACCTGGCCAACATCGCGATCAAGCTCGGCCGCAAACTGAAATGGGATCCCGCCAGGGAGGAATTCCCCGGCGACGCCAAGGCGAACGCGCTCTGCCAGGTCCGGCCGATGCGCGCGCCGTGGAAGCTGACCTGAGAGCGCGTTCCCGCGGCGGTGAAACCGACGCTTTTGTCGCCGCCCGCTCAAATCAATTCGACAAGCTTCTCCGGGGGCGTCCCGGCGTGGCGCATCTTTCGTTATGGGCAGGCCGTCATCCTGGAGCGCCAGCACGCAGCCCTCGATGGCCTCACGGATATTCGCGACGGCAGTCTCGCGGCTTTCGCCTTGGGAGACGCCGCCGGGCAGACTCGGGCACTCGGCAACCCAGAAACCGTCTTCCCCCGGATAGATGATCACCTGTCGCATGGTCACAACCCAGGGCTTGGAAGCGAGAAGCTCAACTCAAAGCTGCTGCAATCCACAGCGGCGACGGGTGGCAATGGGCCCGGTTGGCCACTCAATGCGCCGGATCGAGGAACGCGGGCAGGCCCTTGTCGCCGACCGGCTGCGCGCCCTCCTGCAAATCCGGCCGGCCGTCATGATCGCCGTCGAGCTGGGTGAGGTCGAGGAACACGAACGGCCGCTGGTAGGCCTCCTGGCCTCCGCCTGCGTAGGAAACCCACAGGCTCGCGGCTTTCGCCCCAGGAAACCCGGATGGCCTGGGGATTGGCGGGTGCGCGCAAGGACACGACGCGCAGATTGTAGAAAACACGCCTACGGGGCGTGGTTTTGACGCGCGGCATCTGGGGCGGGCCAATCCAGATGCTCGTGCAGAAAGTCGAACGTTCCCACGCCGTGGATCGTATGCGGGCCGTTAAACCACTCGATGCGGCACTGGTTGCGCAGCCCCCAACACGCCTCATAGAGATAACGCACCTTGGCGAATTCGTACGCCACCCTTTCGTCCGGCGCAACGGGGTCGAAGTGTCCGCGTTCCACCATGAACGGGCGTGGGGCGATCAACGCCGCCATCTCGGAGTAGTTGAAGGTGCTGCCGAGGTTGTACTCGAAGATTTCATATTCGGGCAACCAGACATAACTATAAGGACTGAGGGTCGAAGCACATTTCCAGACCCAGTCATTGAAGTCGCCCGAGCAGATGGACAGGCAATAGTTCGTCACCAGCGCCGGCACGCGCATCGCGGATTTGCCGCCGTAGCTCAGGCCGTAGAAGGCAATCCGCGCCGGGTCGGCGAACGACTGCGTTTTGAGCCAGTCGGTGATCTGCTGATGCTGAGGCACCATGATGGAGTACAGGGTCTTGCCCAGCGGATTGGCCTTGCGCTGAAGGGTGCGGAAGCGGTCCTCGAAGATAAATAAACCTTGCGGTGAGAACGTGATGAAGCCTTGTTCGCACAGCTTGGCGGCGAAATCGTGATAGTATTTGCTGTTGCCCGTTATCGTGTCCCGCGGACGGCCCTCCAGACCATGCTGGCAAACGACGATGGGCCGTCGTTCGCCGGGCTTGAGATCTTTGGGCAGCAGAAGAATCCCGTCCGCGACCACGTCTGGAAACACATCAAGCACGATCTCATAGCCGGTCCATTTAGGCTGGTCATATACCTTGCGGGAACGGGGATTGGGCGGCAGCAGCGGGTCGTCGAAGCGCCCAATCACCTGGCGGTAGAAGGAATCGCGATAGCGGTCAGCACTCTGGTGGAATTCTTCCGGCGAGGTTGTGTCGGGCTTTGTCATGAATTTCTGGCGCGTGTACTGGCTCTCGGCCAGGAGCCTCTGGTTGTGGCGATCCAGCTCGTGCAACTGCCGGGCCTGGCGCGCGGCCGGGTCGAAGCCAGGCCACAGATTTTCAGGTGCCGGACCTTCCGGCACGAGGCGGGCCTGGCCGGCCAGCGCAGTCAAAAGCGCACGCAACGCGCCTTCACTGCCAAATGGCCCTTGCCCGGTGTTGCGACTGACGACCAACTGCAACTGCGGCGATGGGTGCAGCCCAGCCACCATCGCGTGCGCGCGCTCAAATTCCGGGCGGACGTCATCCAGCTTGGGAGACACGAGGATTCCCGGCGCACCGTTGCCGCGTTGCGATGCAGTGTACGCGTTGCCACCGGGCATGGTCACCTCCGGACCTTTGGCAGCTTCGATGATTAAGCTGCGGGGAGCAATCATCGCCGCCACCTCCGCGTCCCCAAATTCCTCCAGCAGACCAAAGACATTGCGTGTCACCGGTTGCTGCCAGATAACCTTGCGGCGTTCATCGAAATATCCGCTGACGCACGCCGCCGCTATCCGCGTGTCCAGCGCGGCTGTGTAAAAGGCCAGCAAGCCGCCCTCGCCCCAGCCAATCACCCCGGTTTTTACACTCGAATTCGAACTTTGGGCGGTCATCCCGTCTATTGCCGCCAGCACTTTGTCAATTTCGTAACCGAGGATGTGCCGGCCCAATTCGTAGGCCGGCCGATAAATGAATTCTCGATTGGGAAGCATTCTTTGCGGGTTTATGTGTCGGCTGATCAACATGGGAATGAGCACCTGGCACCCACTCTCGGCCAGGCGCCGCGCGAACTGGCTCTCTGGCGCAATGCCGTCGGTCAATCCGGCGAGTTGCTCGGGGGTCTGGTCGGCGTCCGGGATAGCGACGATATTTGCGACGGGCGCGCGATCAATCGGCGTGAGCAGCAATCCTTCGCCAGTTACGTCTCCGAATGCCGGCCAGCGCACGGCAAACACCTCATAGTCTTGGCCGCGCCCACGGAGGGCCGACCGGGCCCGAGTGGCGATCAGTTCAAGTTCCACTTTACTAACTCGCTCGTCGCACACGCCAAGGATGTGCGCCAGGCGCTGCCGGTTGGTGGCCAGGGACTGCTCGTAGGCCTGCCATGAGGAAACATCTCGGGGCCAGAACTGCGCGCGCCCCGCCACCGATTCATCGATCTTGCGCAATAGGAACTGATCGACACCCGCCACCATGTTCGATGCGATATCGCCTTCCATCGTCAGCGGCGCGGTGCCAGGAAGAGGTTGAACCCGCGCGGCACAAACCAAAGCCGAGGTGCCGAGCCAAGTCATCAAAAGCGATTTGCCGAGCCCGATCGTTATTGAGCGGTTCATACTAGTATTCGATATGGGCAACTTTAATGAAGCGAGCAAATGATTCGATGGTCCAAAAATGAGTTTTCATACGGTCTCGCGGCTTGTCTCGGCAATGCCGAACGAACGTGCCCATCAAACTCCAGACGCCGGAGCGAAATGGGCCTTGCGGCCAGCACCACATCGACACGCCATACTCTGCACCGGCGGACCTGTTCAAATCTTGGGAATTGGGGCCGTGCAAAGTGTGGATTCGGGTGGAAAACCAGTTGCGTCATCACAATCATATACTGTATAACGTGTTGCAATGGAGACAATGGCAGCACCGCCCCGAATTGTCACCAAGGCTCCGGCTCAACCTTGAACGCGTACGCCTGTTTGCACGGACGCATGGCAGCATCCTGAAGATCCTTGGGCATCTCGATCACGAGGGTGTCGCCGTCTTTGTGCCACTTCAGATCCTGATCCAGGCCCAGCATACGAATAGCCGAACCCTCCCTGGCTTTGACCAGCGCGGTTTTCAGCGCTTCTCCCGGCCACTTGAGGCTGATCACATAGACATATTTCTTTTCCTTCGTCCGCGTGAAGCGAAGACTGTCTCCCTCGTGATAACGCCTATATGGGCGGGTTGCAAAAATGCACTCACCGTTCACCTTGAGCCAGTCGCCGACGTAGCTGACGCGATCGTTCATCTCCTGCGGCCACTTCCCATCAGGATCGGGACCGAAGCCGACCTGGAAATTGCCGCCCTTGGCGACGACGTCGATCAGGCTCTCCAACACCCATTCCCGCGGCTTGTAGTTGTCGTTCTGCTTGTAGGAAAAACCGGTGCCGCAGGGATAGATCACCTGCCAGGGGCGTTTGATCTTGTTGGGGTCTTCCGGGATCACTCCCTCCGGTGTCTCGTAATCCCCGTAGGCGTCGATACCGCGATTGCGCAGCATGATGTTGGGTTGAAGACTGCGCGCCAGCCTGGCCACACCATAAGCGTCTTGCTGCGCCTCTTTGGGCCAACCTATGTCCAGACAAAGCGTGTCGATCGGGCCGTATTGGGTAAGCAACTCGGTGATCTGGTCGCGTTCCTTCTGAATGAAAGCCGCCCACCGTTTCGGATCGTCCGATTTTTTGGTAAACGTGCCATCATACCAAAAGTTCCGGTCGTCCCATCCGAAATCCCAGTCATGCCAGTCGATGTGTGAATAGTAGAGGCTCACCCCAAGACCGTGGCCACGGCCGGCTTTGACCAGTTCGCCGACGATGTCGCGCTCGAACGGGGTCTCCGCGATGCTGTAGTGATTGGTCACTTCCTCATAGGTGCCGTCGGCTTTCTTGCGAAATCCCTTCTGCAAGGTCTGGGTCGGCCACAGGCAGAAGCCTTCGTGGTGTTTGGAGGTGAAGGAGAAATACTTCATCCCGGCCCGCTGCATAATCTCCATCCACTCGTCGGCGTTGAACGCGGTTGGATTGAACTGCCGGTAGGAGGCGTAGTAATTCATCTGCCAGTCACGCGGTTTCGGCCGGGGGCGGACGAGAATCCAGGATTCTTCGCCGTTGAACATGCAGTAGAGCCCCCAATGGATGCGCAGGCCCCACTTCCAGTCCATCCAGCGTTCCACCGTCGCCTCGCCGGCGTGCGCGTAATCCGCGTCCACGCCACGGTAAGCGGAATAGGTTGCCTGTAAACGTTGTTCCTCCTCGCGGGTCGCGGGTTTGCCTGGCGCCGCGGGCTCCGCCGCCAATACCAGGGAAATGAGGCTGCACACAGTGGTAATGATGATTTGTGTTTTCATAGATGTATTCACGTTTGCTGCAACCGATCTCATGATTCTCATGGGCCTTGCACTGTTCCGGTTTGTTGAAACCTCGTGTCCGCGCGCAATGGGCCAATGAGAAACAAAATGCAAACCAGAGCCAGCAGCGGCAGGATTCCGTAGCCGATGAAGACCGGTGTGTATCCAAAATGACCGATCAACCAGCCCGACAGCGCCATGAACACCATGCCACCAAAGCCCGAGCCCATGCTCGCCAGCCCCCAGACGGAAGCGATCGCCTGTTTCGGAAACACATCCGCCGGAAACGCAAGCGTGTTGGCCGTGTAACCCGTATAACCAAAAGTTGTCAACGAAATGAGCCCAATCGCCAGCGGAGCGCTGGTGCTCAGGATGGCCGGAATGGTGCTTAACATGCTCAAGGCAAACACGGTCGTGCTGACCTTGCGCGCCACGGGCATGGCGATGCCGCAACGGATTAACAACGATGTCAGCAAACCGCCGGCAAGATTCCCCAGTGCCGCCGTGAAATATGGAATCCAACTTTTCCATCCGATCTCCTTAAGGCTGAAATGGTGAACTTCAGCCAGGAACTTGGGAAACCAGAACACGAAGAAATACCACACGGGATCCATGAAGACTTTCGAGAGCGTGAAAAACAGCACGAACCGTGTGGCCAGCAATTTCCCGGCGGATACCGGCGGCGGTGTCTCGCTTTCGATGCCTTTCGGCCTGCGCGAGAAGAACCACCAACCCGCAACCCACAAGAAACCGAGCGAGCCCATGAGGACAAAGGCGCTTCGCCAGCCCTGCCACAGCACAAGCCAGGCAATAATGGGCGTCGAAATCACCGAGCCAATGGACGCGCCGCTGTTGAAGATGCCGGAGGCCAGCGCGCGTTCCTTTGGCGGAAACCATTCGCCGACGAGTTTGGCCGCCGCCGGCCAGTTGCCCGCTTCGCCAGCGCCCAGAAGAAATCGGAAGCACCCGAGCGAGACCGGACCGCGAGCGAAAACGTGCAGCATCCCGGCCAACGACCACCAAAGCATGCAACAAGCGTAGCCAATGCGGGTCCCCACAAAATCAATAAACGACCCCGAAATGCCGTTACCGACGGTATAGGCGAGCATGAACGCAGAGGCCACATAGCCGTAGGCTTCCTCCGTCAGCGGGACGGCTGCCTTGAAATCCGGTGAAGCGGCCACCACCGACAGCACCTGGCGATCCAGGTAATTGATGGTCGTAGCCAAAAAGGCGAACCCGACCATAATCCACCGCAAGCGCGAAACCATCGGTGATTCCGGGCTTACTGGCGGAGGATGGGTTTGGTGAGCGTTCAAAACAATGGTATTCCGTTATTGGGTCCGGTCATTCGCCGGGTTTTCGTAATAGTCAAAGCTCGGCCCCAACTTTTCCAGAAGCTGATCAGTGGCCGCATTCAATTCCACAATTATCTCCTGCTCCAGAGGTTCTGAAGCGGCTTTGATGTTTAGCTGGAGTTCCTTGATATTACGGGAGCCGCACAAAGAACTGGTGATGCCTTTGCCGGCAAACGCCCACTTCAGGGCAAGTTCCGGCATCGTCATCCCGCGTTTGCGGGCGATTGTCCGAATGCTTTCCAGCGTGGCGCTGGTTTCCGGTTCGGCACCGGGCAAACCATGTCGGCATTCGGGCGAGCGCCGGCTGTCAAAGTGCCGCGTGCGCCGCTGCCAAACAGCCACATCCTCCAATGTAGGGTAAATGTCAGCCAACACCCCCTGCATCAGCGACATATACCCCAGCACGCCAACGCCTTTCTCCCGGCAAAACGGCAGAATTTCGATTTCGATGGCGCGGGTCAGGAGGCTGTAGGGCAGTTCGTTGATCGTAATCTCGACGCCCGTCTCAAGCGCCTCGGAGAGTTTTGCCACGCCAAAATTGCTGACTCCGATATAGCGTATTTTGCCTGCCCGCCGCAAAAAGTCCAAAGCCCCAAAAGCATCTAACACGGAGGGAGTTGGCATATTTTCGCTGGTGAAGTGCTTGATGGAATGTGCCGTGATCGGCCAATGAACCAGGTAAAGATCAATGTAATCCGTCTGTAGCCGCCGCAGGCTCGCCTCGCAGTGCTTGACCAAGTTTCCAGGCTCGACATTCGACGGGCTGACTTTGGTGCCGAGCAAAACCTTGTCGCGCGGAATGCCGCGTAGCGCAAGGCCTAACGAACTTTCGCTCCCGCCTTGATTGTAGGCTTCCGCTGTGTCAAAGAAATTAGCTCCCCGCTCCACCGCGCATCGCACCACGGCATCTACATCCTGCTGGTTCTGCGCCCCCCAGTATTCCCCGCCGCCGTAAGCCCAGCAACCCATGCCGAGCACAGGCAGTGTTAATCCAAATTCGCCGCATTGTCGCAAGTTCATGGTGATGAATCTCAAGTTACTTCTTTCTTGGCAACGCTTCCTGGGCGTTCACCCGTTTGAGAAAGGGCCTATCCATGAATTACTTACAGAAAGCGACTTCAAACCGTTGGAACCTTTAGATCATAACCAAATGCAACTGTCGGACTTATAACCGGACGCTCGTGGGACTGGGCATACGAGTTGGCAGCCGAATTGGACCACGATCGTTCCGGTTCCGGCGTTTGACCACGCATGTTCCGTCTCCGGCCGTCAGCAACCGACGGACGAATGCCAAGCGGCCCCAACAGCTTCAATGTTCTGGATCAAGAAACGCCGGTTTTCCCGAGTCGCCAACCGGCTGCGAGCCTTCCTGCAAATCCGGCCGGCCGTCGTGATCGCCGTCGAGCTTCGTGAGGTCGAGGAACACGAACGGCCGCTGGTAGGCCTCCTTGCCCCCGCCCGCGTAGGAAACCCACAGGCGCAGCGCGGTGGCATCGAAAATGGCGTCGAGGACGTTGCCGCCGCGGATCGGAATCGAACAGGCCAGCTTCATCATTCGCTCGCCGTCGAATTTACCGTAGTCATTGCGCAGGGTCGGGAAGGCGCCGCGGCCCTCGTCGTTGTAAACCACGTCCGCCAGCACGTTGGGCGCGAACTCGTCCGCCGCGTCGTTGTCGTGCCAGACGCGGACCCGGTTGGCCGGAGCTTCCGGACTGTGGGCGCGAATCTTCACGGCGCGCTTCTCGGACCGCCCGTCGCCAAACACGAAATGATACCGCTTGGTCATGGGCTGGTTCTTGAAGATTTCGAGCGCGTCGGACAGGCGGGATGAATCGTAGAGCAGTGTGCGGAACCAGGTGGTGAAATGCGGTGCCTGCAGGGCGTAGGGCATCTCGCGCTCGGGCGAGTCGCCCATTTCGGAGAGCGCCAGGCCGGCGGCGTTCATCCCGCAGTTCGCGCCGATCACGCCCGCGAACGTTGGCAGCACATGGGGCTGGCCTTTCAACGGCAGATAGACCACCAGCGCCGGGAACTCGTGCGCGCCGACTTCGAGGCTCCAGTCGAGGTCGCGCGTCTGGTAGAGATGGCCGTCGGCGCTCGCCTTGCCCCACACCGCGATGGCGCTGCAGGAATACGGCGTCAGCAAGGGCAGGCAATGCGCCTGGTGCAGCGAACGGATGGGCAGCCCGGAACCGTCGGCCAGGCCGACCAGTTCCTGGGCGAAGCGCAGGTCGGTGAACGCCGCCGTCGTGGCCCAGACCCGGTCAAGCTGCTCGTCGGTGACCTGGAGTTTCTGCTTGAAGCCGGCCAGGGCCGCGGGGATGAACTGTTTCATCTCCGGCTGCAGCAGGCGGCCAAGATGCCAGCCCATCTGGTAGGGCGTGCCGCCGACCACGACCACCGGCACGCGCGCGACGCCGTTCGTCAGGACAAACCGGTAACCGCCGCCGCCCACCTCGCGGCTTACGGAAACCGCCGGCCCCGTGGCTGGCGTCGCGACGATCGCGGTTTCCTTCTCCAGGTCGGCGGCGAACAGTGGCGCGCTTCCTGCGCAAGCGAGCAGAAACAAGGTGGTCCACAAGGTTGGCGTGTTCACGGCCATAAAGTGGCTTATTCATGCCCGGCCGGCAACGAGGAAGTAGCCCACGTCGCGGCCGCGCGCTTCCGCGCCCGCGCGCCCGGAGGACTTGCGCGCCGCGCCCGGCGGCCGGAGACTTCTGCCATGAAACTTTACCTCCTCCGCCACGGCCCCGCTGAGGAGCGGGACGCAACAAATGCCCGCGCGGATCGCGACCGGGCGTTGACCTCCGAGGGTCGGGCCAAGGTGAAACGCATCGCCGAGGCAATGGCGGCAATGGAATTGAGCTTCGACCGGATTCTGAGCAGCCCGTTCGTGCGCGCCCGGGAAACGGCGGAACTGGTGGCCGCCGGCCTCCGTCCGCGGCGCCCGGTTACGCTGTGCGACGAACTCGCCGCCGATGCCGAACCGGCGGACCTTCTGCCCTATCTAGCCGATTTGAAGCCGGTGCCGCAGGACATGTTGCTGGTTGGCCACCAGCCGTACCTGGGCGCGCTGGCGGCGCTCCTGCTGGGAAGCCGATGCGACCGCGCCGTGGATTTCAAGAAGGGCGGGCTGGCGTGTTTCGCCTGGGAAACGCCCCGGGGTGGCGAGGCGACGCTTGTCTGGCTGTTGACGCCGGGCCTGATGAAACGGATGGCTTAGGCCGGCGCCGCGCGGCGTTTCACGCGGGCGTCTCGGCATCGCCGTCGTCCTCGCCCGTCTCCCATTTGGGATAGATTTCGGGCGGAACTTCGCCGCGGCGGATCAGTTCCTGGAGGTCGCGGATGATGGTGCGCCGGGCCACCTTGAACTGGCGCGAGAGCGCGGAGATGTTTGGACGTTCGCGGGAAGCCTGGACCATCCGGCGGATTGCGGTCTGCCGGCTGAGCCGGTCGGTGGAACGGCTGAGCAGGTCAACAATGTCGGCGCGTTTGGACCGTTCAAGCGCCTCGAACTGGCGGACGATTTCGGTTTCTCCGCATTCCGCCAGGGCCGTTTCGACGGTGCGGCGAAGCTCGTTCAGGTCCAGCGGCTTGGTCAGGCAATAATGGGCGCGGCGCGGTCCCTGGAGGGCGCCGATTTGCTGGTGAACCTCGAGCGCGCCGGAGACGATGACCACCGGCACGTACGGCAACAGGTCTTTCATCTCCGGCAGGAAATCGAGCCCGCGCTCGCCGTGAGCAAGCACGTGGTCGAGGATGATCAAGGCCGGCCGGTCGGCGGCCAGCATCGCGAGCGCCTTCGAGGCGGTGCGCGCGCGAAGCAGGTCGTAGTCCCGCAGCGCCTCCTCATACAGCTCGTACTGGAGGTCGTCGTCCTCAATCACGAGAATGCGTTTGCGGCTCATGGACCGGGGCAAGATGCGCCGGAGTCCGGGGAGAATCAAGCCGGCAGTCCGAGAGCCGGGAGAATTCGCTTTCGCCGGGTTCGCGGCGGGCATTAAATGGTTGGGATGTCGCACGCGGATTTCGTCCATTTGCACCTGCACACCGAATACTCGCTGCTGGACGGCGGGTGCCGGCTGGACCGGCTGGTGGCGCGGGCGCGCGAGCTGGACTTTCCCGCGCTGGCCATCACCGATCACGGCGTGCTGTTTGGAGCGGTGGACTTCTACAAGGCGGCGTGGGCAAAGGGCATCAAGCCGATCATCGGCTGCGAAGTCTATGTGGCACCGGGCAGCCGGTTCGACAAGAAGACCACCAGCGGCGGGCGCGATGTCTATCACCACCTGGTGCTGCTGGCGCGGGACGAAACCGGTTACCGGAATCTGACCCGGCTGGTCACGGCGGCGCACCTCGAGGGGTTCTACTACAAGCCGCGCGTGGACAAGGAACTGCTGGCGGCGCACCACGAGGGGCTGATCGCCTTGTCCGGCTGCCTGGCCAGCGAAGTGCCGGACCTGATCGCCAACGACCAGCTCGCGCGGGCAAAGGAATCGTTGGATTGGTTCCGACAGGTCTTCGGCCCGGAGAATTACTATCTGGAACTGCAGAACCACGGCCTGACCGAGCAGGCGAAGGTCAACCGGCAGTTGACGGCGTGGGCAAAGGAATTCGGCCTGAAGCTCGTCGCGACGAATGACGTTCACTATCTGGCCCGCGAACACTCGCGCGCGCACGACTGCCTGATCTGCATCGGCACGCAGACCACGCTCGAGGACACCCGGCGGCTGCGTTACGCCCCCGAGCAATTCCACCTGCGTACCGCGCAGGAAATGAAGGCCCTGTTTGCCGAGGTGCCGGAAGCGATCCGCAACACGCTCGAGGTCGCCGAAAAGTGCAGCCTCAAACTTCAGGTGGACAGCGAGAACCTGCATTATCCGGTGTTCCAGCCGCCCGAACACTTCACGCGCGAAGGCTACCTGCGGCACCTGCTGGTCGAGGGTCTGCAACGCCGTTACACCTTGCAGGTTCGCGCGGCGGGGGACGAATTCATCGTCGAAGGCCTCGGCGACCCCACCCGGCTGCCCACCTTCGTCCCGACACCGGCGACCGCCGAACCGTCCGCCGCGCCGACGTCGTCGGCAGCCGCCGGTCTGGCCGCTCCGGCCGTGGCGACGGCGGTCAAGGTCATCATGGACCGGTTGCAGCACGAGCTGGCGGTGATTGAGCGTACCGGGTTCGTGAGTTATTTTTTGATCGTCGGCGATTTTGTCCGGCACGGCCGGAGCAAGGGGATCAGTTGCGTGGCGCGCGGTTCGGCGGCCGGTTCGATTGTGGCCTTTCTGCTCGAAATCTCGAACGTTGACCCGATCCGCTACCATCTGCTGTTCGAACGGTTCCTGAATCCGGAACGCGTCAACCCGCCGGACATTGACATTGACTTCGCCGACGACCGCCGGGCCGAGGTGATTGACTACGTCCGCGAAAAATACGGCCGCGATTCGGTTGCCCAGATCATCACCTTCGGCACGATGGGGGCAAAATCGGTGGTGCGCGACGTGGGCCGGGTGATGGGGTTGAGCTACGGCGAGGGCGACCGGCTGGCGAAACTGATTCCCGCCGACCTCAAGCTGGAGAAGGGCGAAACCTCGACCCTGGCGAAGGCCATCCAGGTGGTGCCCGAGTTGAAGCAGGCGTACGACTCGGAGGAGGTGACGCGCGAACTGCTGGACGTGGCGCTGGTGCTCGAGGACCTCACGCGCAACGCGTCCGTCCACGCCGCCGGCGTGGTCATCGGTCCGGAGCCCTTGGTGAATCTCCTGCCGCTCAAGGCGGACGACGCCGGCGGCCTGGTCACCCAGTACGCGATGGGACCGGTCGGCGACCTCGGCCTGCTCAAGATGGATTTTCTCGGGTTGAAGACGCTGACCGTCATTCGCAACACCTGTGAAATGGTGCGGCAGTTGCGGGGCGTGGAAGTGCCGATTGACCATCTGCCGCTCGACGATGCCCGGACCTACGAACTGCTCAACCGGGCGGACACGCTGGGGGTGTTCCAACTGGAATCCGGCGGCATGCGCGACCTCTGCCGGAAATTCGCGATCAGCTCGATCGAGCACATCACGGCCCTCATCGCGCTGTACCGGCCCGGCCCGATGAGACTGATCCCGGACTTCATCAAACGCCGTCACGGCCAGGTGAAGATCGAGTACGAGCATCCCCTGCTCGAGCCGATCTGCGGCGAAACCTACGGCGTGCTCGTTTATCAGGAGCAGGTGATCCAGGCCACGCAGGTGCTTGCCGGTTTCACGCTCGGCGCCGCCGACGTCCTCCGCCGCGCGATGGGCAAGAAGGACGAGGAGAAAATGCAGAAACAGCGCGAGGGCTTCGTCCAGGGCTGCGCCGCCACGAACCGGATCCCCGCCGCCCAGGCCAACCGCATCTTCGACCTGCTGCAGGAATTCGCCGGCTACGGCTTCAACAAATCCCACGCCGCCGCCTACGCCATCGTCGCCTACCAAACCGCCTACCTGAAGGCCAACCACCCGGTCGAGTTCCTCGCGGCGATGATGACCAACGACCTCGCCGACCTGGAAAAACTCAGCCAGTACGTCGAGGACGCGCGCCAGCTTGGCATTGACGTGCTGGGGCCGGACGTGAACGAAAGTCAGATGTTCTTCGCGCCGGCGCAGGGCCGTCCCGGCCCTGACGGCCAGCCCCGGCGGGTTATCCGTTTCGGCCTGGCCGCCATCAAAAACGTCGGCGAACAGGCAGCCCGGGGCGTGCTCGAGGCCCGGCAGGCCGGCGGACGTTTCACCTCGCTGGCCGACCTGTGTCGGCGCGTGGACCTGCGGACCCTCAACCGCAAGGTGCTCGAAGTGCTCATCAAGGCGGGGGCCTGCGATGGTTTCGGGGAAACCCGCGCGTCGCTCACGGCCGCGATTGACCGCACCTTGGCGCAGGCCGCCAGCCGGGCGGACGACCAGGCCCGCGGGCAGGCCAGCCTCTTCGACATGCTGCAGGAGCGTCCCGAAGCGAAGCCGGAGACTGCCGTGCCGCTGCCCGAGTGGCCGGAAAGCGAGTTGCTCGCGGCGGAAAAGGAGCTGCTCGGCTTCTATGTCAGCGGCCACCCCCTGACCGCTTTCGCCACGCTGCTGCAACGCTACGGGCTGGCCACCACTGCCACGCTCGCGCAACTGCCGAACCGCTCGATGACCCGCCTCGGCGGCCTCATCACCGCCGTGCAGAGCGGCATCTCCAAAAAGAGCAGCAAACCTTACGCCATGGTGACGCTCGAGGACCTGGCCGGCACGGTGCAGATCCTGTGCATGAACGACCAGTACGAAAAATGCCGCGCGCTGCTGAAGCCGAAGACCGCCGTCATGGTCCTCGGCGAGGTGAGCCTGTCGGAGGACAAGCCGAAGGTCTTCGCCCAGGAAATCCTGCTGCTCGATGACGCGCCGGCGCGCTTCACCGGGCAGGTTCACCTGCGACTGCAGGCGGCAAAGCTCGATGCGGAGGCCCTGCTGGCGGTGCGGGACCTGGCCACGGCGCACGCCGGCCGGTGTCCCCTTTTCCTTTGCCTGCTGCAACCCGGCGGCGAATCGGTGTTCATCGAGGTGCATGAGCAGTTCCGGGTCACGCCCTCGCGGGCGCTCGAAGCGGCGGTGAATGAGCGTTTCGATCCGGGCACTTATTACGCCCATGTGGACATCTCGCCGCCGGCAAAACCTGAGCGCCGCTGGGCCCGGCGCAACAACAACGGCAGCGGCGACGAATGAACAACCCCACGCCACCATGAATCCATTTCCCTCGCCCCGGCTCTGCCGGCTGGTGCGGTACCTGGCCAGCCGCGTCGCCCTGCCAGCCCTTGCGGCGACCGCCCAGGCCGCCTCGGTCGCGGTCACCGACCTCCGCTGCGAGTACCTGCGCGAACCGCTGGCCATCGAGACGCACGCGCCACGGCTGGGTTGGAAACTGACGCCCACCGACCCCGCGGCGCATGGGCAACGTCAGCGCGCCTGGCAGGTGCAGGTGGCCACCACCCGCACCCTGCTGGAAGCCGGACGCGGCGATTTGTGGGACTCCGGCTGGGTAACGTCGGACCAGTCGCAATTGATCGGCTATGCCGGCCGGCCGCTGGTTACGGAACTGGTCTGCTTCTGGCGGGTGCGCGTCAAGGATGAGCACGGCCAGGCGTCCGCCTGGAGTGCGCCCGCGAGCTGGACCGTCGGGATGCTGGCACCCGGCGACTGGACGGCGCAATGGATCGGCACCGACCAGCAGTTCAAGCGCCAGCCGGGCTGGCCGCCCCCCGACAACACCATGCCCGACCCGTGGTTGCGAAAGACGTTCGCCCTCGCCGCCGCGCCCCGGCGGGCGCTGCTCCAGGTCGCGTCGGTGGGTTACCACGAGGTTTACGTCAACGGGCGGCGCATCGGCGACAGCGTGCTGATGCCGTGCATTAGCGATTTCACCAAGCGGGCGCGCTACGTCACCTATGACATCACCCGACTGCTGCGTCCGGGCACCAACGCGCTCGGCCTCTGGCTCGGGACCTCGTGGTCCATTTTCCCGCCCTTCCGCACCGCCGACAAACCCGCTGGCCCGATCGTCCTCGCGCAGGCGGATCTCGAGTTCGCCGACGGCGCAAAAATGCGGGTGGTCACCGACGCCTCGTGGCGGTGGCATCCCAGCCCGAACACCACCATCGGTGTCTGGGATTTCATGCATTACGGCGGCGAATCGTTCGACGCCAATCGGGACGTGCCCGGCTGGGGCGCGGCCGACTTCGACGACGCCGCGTGGCAACCGGTGAGTGTCTTCCAGCCGAAGCTGCTGCTCTCGGCGCAGCCGGTCGAACCCAACCGCTGTGTGAAGGAAATCCGGCCCGTCGCGATCACCGAGCCCAAGCCCGGCGTCTGGCGCGTGGACATGGGGGTCAACTTTGCCGGCTGGATCGAAGTCCAGGTGGCGGGCCAGCCGGGCGACCGGATCGAATTCCAGTTCTCCGAGCGCGCCGAGGAGGCGATGACTCACCGGCTGCACAGTTTTTATGTCATCGGCCCGAGCGGTCGCGGCACGTTTCGCAATCGCTTCAACTATGCCGTCGGCCGCTGGATTCAGATCGAAGGACTGCGACAGAAACCGGAGTTGAGCGAGCTTCGCGGCTGGCTGGTGCGGACCGACTACGAACCGACCACGACCTTCCGCTGTTCCGATCCGCTGCTGAACCGGATTCACGACACCGTGGTCTGGACCTGGGAAACGCTTAGCCTGGGCGGCTATTCCGTGGACTGTGCGCAACGCGAGCGCATGGGCTACGGCGGCGACGCCCACGCGACCACGGAGACCGCTCTCGACCACTTCCGCCTCGGGGCCTTTTACACGAAGTGGAGCGAGGATTGGCGGGACGTGCAGGGACAAGCCGCCACCTGGGGCGCCCGCCCGCCACCGGGCGCGGCCGGCGCCGCCAGGACCATCGAACCGGGCAACCTCCCGTACACGGCGCCGACCTACTGGGGCGGCGGCGGACCCGGTTGGAGCGGCTACTGCGTGACGCTGCCGTGGGAGATGTACCGTCGCTACGGCGACCGCCGGATTCTCGAAACCAATTTCGTGACCATCGAGCGCTGGCTGGCCTTCCTCGATACGCACACCACCAACAACCTGCTCGCGCGCTGGGGTGGCGAATGGGATTTTCTGGGCGACTGGCTCTGGCCCGGCGCCGAGGGTGTGAACGGCAACACGCGCGAAACGCTCTTCTTCAACAACTGCTACCGGATCTACAATCTCCAGACCGCGGCCCGCATCGCCGATGTGCTTGGCCGGACCGCACCGGCGGCGGCGTGGCGCGCCCGCGCCGAGGCCGCGCGCGCGGCGGTACATCGCGAATTCTACGACCCGGCACGGCACAGCTACGTCAACGGCTCCCAGGCATATCTCGCGCTCGCCCTGCTCGCCGGCGTGCCCCCGGCGGAACTGTGCAGCGCGGTGACCCACCGGTTGCAGGACGAAATCCTGGTCACGCGCCAGGGCCACTTCTGGGCCGGCATCACCGGGGGCTCGTTCGTGATCAAGGAGCTCCTCGCCGCCGAGCG
This sequence comes from Verrucomicrobiota bacterium, assembly GCA_050012855.1. Classification (GTDB taxonomy): domain Bacteria; phylum Verrucomicrobiota; class Verrucomicrobiia; order Limisphaerales; family J093; genus JAJXZJ01. The sequence continues at coordinate 89,705 of JBEKGJ010000008.1, forward strand.
GCCGGACCTCGTGTTCAACATGGCGCGCCAGGAGGATTATCCTGGCTGGGGCTGGATGCTGAAGAACGGCGCGACGACGATGTGGGAGGACTGGGAAGGCAAGCTCTCGCTGTGCCACAGCTCCTACCTCCACATCGGCGCGTGGTTCGTCGAGGGCCTGGCGGGCATTCGACCGGGCACGGACGGGAAGGGGTATCAACACTTTGAATTGAAGCCGGCAGTCTGGCCGGGCTGCCCGCTCGAGGAGGTCGAATGTCGTTTCGATTCGCCGTATGGCCAGATCCAAAGCAACTGGAACCGTGCGGGCGGTAACCTGCACTTCGCGTTTGCCGTCCCGCCCAATGCGACGGCCACGCTGTTCCTGCCGGCCGATCACGCCACGGCGGTCCGGCACAACGGCCGCGCCTTGAGCCCGCAACAGGTGATCCGCCGTGTTCACGAAACCGGCCAGTTGAAACTGGTGGTTCCACTTGAGGCCGGACGGCACGCGTTCGACGTGATCACAACGCCGAACCAGCGTTGATCGCCGCCTGAACTTGCCTTGCCGCACCGGCCTTGGGGCCTTTATCCTGCCGGCGCATGGACATCCCGACGGATGCGCCGGATTCCTGTTCGAGAGTCTCCCGATCGGGTGCCACCTCATCCACGTGGCGTGCCGGGCTGGCGGCAGGAAGTGGGCCTGGAAACGAGCCTGCGCCGCAGCGCAGCCCGCCCCGGGCTAAGCCGCCGTGGACTGTAATGCCGCGGTGGTCATCTCGCGGATCAGGTCGGCGAACGACGTCCGCGGTTCCCACCCAAGCTGGCGCCGCGCCTTGGCCGCGTTGCCAACCAGTCGCTGCGGCTCGGCCGGCCGGAACAGCCGCGGATCTTGCCGGACATGTTCCCGCCAGTCGAGATCCACCGTGGCGAAGGCGATCTCGATCACTTCCTGCACGCGGTGCGGCCGGCCGGTCCCGATCACATAATCGTCCGGGCGGTTCTGCTGGAGCATCAACCACATGGCGCGGACATAATCGCGGGCATGGCCCCAATCGCGCTCGGCCACCGTATTGCCAAGACAAACCTCGCGCTGCCGGCCGAGCTTGATCGCCGCGGCGGCACGACAGATTTTCTGGGTCACAAAATTTTCCCCGCGCCGCGGCGACTCGTGGTTGAACAGGATGCCGTTCGAGGCATGGAGGCCGAAGGACGCGCGATACACGGCGACCATTTGGGTGGCGAACGCCTTCGCACAGCCGTAGGGCGTGACGGGCGCCACCGGCGTCTGCTCGTCCTGGGGCGTCTGGGCCGGCGCGCCGAAGATTTCGCACGAGGAGGCGTGGAAGAACCGGGCGGGGGCCGGCAGGTCGCGCAGCATTTCGAGCAGCCGCAACGTGCCCATGGCGGTGAGCGCGCACGTGGACTCCGGCAGCTCGAAGCTCAGTCCGACGTGGCTTTGCCCGGCGAGGTGGTACACCTCCTCGGGGGCCGCCTTGAACAGCGCCCGCCGCAGCGTGGTCGGGTCGTCGAGATCGGCGCAATGCAGGAACAGCCGGCGGCCGTAGATGGCCGGGTCGCGACAGAGGTGCTCGATCCGCGACCGGGTCAAGCCGCTGGTGTGGCGGACAATCCCGTGAACTTCGTAGCCCTTTTCGAGGAGCAGCTCGGCGAGGTAGGAGCCATCCTGGCCGGTGATGCCGGTGATGAACGCGCGCGGCATGGCGGTCAACCCGTGGCGCGCACCCGGCCTTCCCGGAAGGCGCGCAACAACGCGATGTCGGCATCCACCATGAGCCGGACCAGATCGGCGAACCGGGTCCGGGGTTCCCAGCCGAGCTGGCGTTTCGCCTTGCCGGCGTCGCCGATCAGCTCGTCCACCTCGGCGGGCCGGTAATAATGCGGATCAATCTCGACGTGGCGCTTCCAGTCGAGGCCGGCGCGGGCGAACGCCAGTTCGAGGAACTCGCTCACCGAGTGGGTTTCACCGGTGGCGATGACATAATCGTCGGGCTGCGGCTGCTGGAGCATGAGCCACATCGCCTCGGCGTATTCCGGCGCGTAACCCCAGTCGCGTTTGGCGTCAAGGTTGCCGAGGAACAGCCGGTCCTGCAGGCCGGCCTGGATGTGAGCGACGGCGCGCGTGATTTTGCGGGTGACGAACGTTTCGCCGCGGCGGGGTGACTCGTGATTGAAGAGGATGCCGTTGCTGGCGTGCAGGCCGTAGGACTCACGGTAGTTCACCGTAATGTAGAACGCATGGACCTTGGCGCAAGCGTAGGGGCTGCGCGGGTGGAAGGGCGTCGTCTCGCGCTGCGGCACCTCGCGGACTTTTCCGAACATTTCGCTCGATGATGCCTGGTAGAAGCGCGGCTGGAGGCCGGTTTGCCGGATCGCTTCCAGGAGCCGGACCGTGCCGGTGGCCACAATGTCGGTGGTGTACTCCGCCGTGTCGAAGCTGACGCGGACGTGGCTTTGGGCGGCCAGGTTGTAAACCTCGTCCGGCTGGATTTGGGCGATCAGCCGCGTCACCGTGCTGCCCTCGGCCAGGTCGCCGTAGTGCAGCCGCAACCGGGCCTTGCTGTCGTGGGGATCGGTGTAAATCCCTTCGAGCCGGCCGGTGTTGAAGGTGCTGGCGCGGCGGATGATGCCATGCACTTCATAGCCCTTGCCCAACAGCAACTCCGCCAGGTAGGAGCCATCCTGGCCGGTAATGCCGGTAATCAGTGCCTTCTTTGCCATAGACGCTTGACCGGGGCAGCTTCGACAAAGGCGGCCGGGCTGGCAAGCTCGGAAACCAGCTCGGAAACAGGTTTTTCCAGCCATTTCCAAGGCAGGCCACAAGCGGCGCCGCGCAAGACCGTGATCGCCTCGCGGTGAGTGGAAGCCGCGGGGTCACCCGCAGCATGGGTTACTTCTTCACTTTCGACCGCCACGGATTCGGGCGGTCGGGGAAGAACCGCGCACTGATTTCGCCGAAGACCGCATCGAGGACGGCGTTCTCGGAGGCATAATCGTTCTTCAAGTGGTCGGCCCGGAAGACCCGCCGAAATTGCCGGAGATCGATCAGGTCGAGCCGGAAAACGGGAAACCCCCGGTTACCCGCCGCCAGGTACACGCAATGGCAGAACAAGGCGCGCTCATGGAGCCGTGACTCATCCACCACACCGGCCCGGATCAGCACCAGGGATTTGCTGGTGGTATCGAAATCGGCGGCCACCGTGTTCGTGCCTTCCGTGAACACAACCTTGGATCGGTTGAGAAACTCGCGCAGCCGGCGGCCTTTCAGGGCGAAATTGACGTTCTGTGGAAGTTCGCCGCCCGTCCGCAGCAGGAAGTTCATCGGTTCGAGGGTGGTGTCCACCAAGCCGACCACCTCGCCGTGCTGATTCAGCAAAGGGCCGCCGCTGTTGCCGGGCTGGATCGCTGCGGAAATCTGCACATGACTGACATCGTCGCCAATTCCAGCCGTGGCGGTGATGCTGCCCTTGGTCAGCCGGGGGCTGGTGCCCAGCACGTCGGCCATGGGAAAACCCATCGCAACGATGTCCTCGCCAAGCTTTTGATCGCCGTCGGCCGCGAGGGGCAGCGACCGGAATGTGGGGTGCGGGCTTTCCACCTGGATGATGGCGACGTCGAGATTGGTGTCGGCGACCAGCACGCGTCCCATCCGACGCACACCTTCAATGACGAGGGTGGCTTGCGTCTCCTTCCCCACGACGTGGGCGCAGGTCAGGACCTGGCCTTCCGATGTCACGACGAATCCGCTGCCCTGCGACGTGAACGGCAGGCTCCCCGGCTTCACCTCGACCGCGTCGAATCCCGCCTGTCGCAGCCGGGCCAGCAGGCGCGGGTTCACTTTGTGGGTGTCGTTCTGTGGTGGTGGAAGATAGACCTTGGTGTAGTTGCTGAGGCCGGGCGCGGACTCAACCTTCAACTCGGGAGCGGCGCTCAGCTTCAGGGACACGAGGCAACAGACCAGGCCGCCGATGGCGAAGGAGCGGCGGCGAAGGGCCGGGTGGTTCACGGGGCAGCTCTACCAACTTCGCGGTCCTTCCTTCAAGGAAAATGCGTCGTTCATGCACGGTCTCCCAACAGTGCCCGGGCCACCCGAATCCGAAACAAACCGCCGGGCGGCACAAGACCACCCGGCGGTGACCATCGGACCAGAAATGTCAGGGTCAGCCCGCGAAGGCTTCGCCCACCTGGAAACGCAGGAAGCGCCGGACCACGATCTCGTCACCCAGTTGTTTGGCGACGCCCCCGATGTGCTCCTGCACGGAGATTTCGCCGTTGCGTTTGACAAAGCCCTGGTTCAGCAGGCAGTTCTCCTTGTAGAACTTGTCCAGCTTGCCCTCGATGATCTTGGCGATGGCCTGCGGCGGCTTGTTCTTGAGCAGGTCGGAGTTGGCGATGATTTCGCGTTCCTTGGCGATGAACGCCGGGTCCACGTCCTCCTGGCGCACGGCGACCGGATTGGCCGCGGCGATCTGGAGGGTGATGTCGCGCACGAGTTGCTTGAAATCATCCCGGGCCACCGAGGCTTCGGTGCCGGCACCGACCTCGACCAGCACGCCGACCTTCGACCCGGTGTGGATGTACGCGGCCACGAGCCCGTTGCCGGCCACCTCAAACCGTTTGAAACGGGCGATCTTGATGTTCTCGCGGATGCGCGCCACGGCGTCGGTGCGCAAGGACTCGAGGTCGGCCGCCGGGTTCTCGGCGAGCACCTTGGCGATCTGGTCGGCGAACGCGCGGAACAGCTCGTTCTTCGCCACGAAATCCGACTCGCAATTGACCTCGAGCAGCACCCCCGTGCGGGCGCCAGGGAGGACCGCCGCCGCGATGACGCCTTCGTGGGCTTCGCGGGTGGCCTTCTTGGCCGCCGTGGCCACACCGCGCTTGCGCAGCAGGTCCACCGCGGCTTCGAGGTTGCCGCCGGTCTCGATCAACACCTTCTTGCAATCCATCATGCCCGCGTTGGTCATCTCGCGGAGTTTAACGACCAGACTTGCCGGAATATCAGCCATAAAACTGTCGGTTAAGCGTTGAAATTAGGGAACTCAAATCAAGGGTGCGGCCGGCTGACCCCGCGGCCAACCGGCACTGGCACAATCCGCCATCAGGCCTGGACCGGCGCCGCCGCCGGAGCCGGAACCGGAGCCGGAGCCGAAACCGGAGCCTCCGACGGAGCCGGAGCGGCTTCGGACGCCGCTGGCGCCTCGGCCGGTTTCTCCTCCTCGACCTTGCGGCGGGCGTACCTGGCTTCGTATTCCGCCCGGGCCTGCGTGATGGTCTGCATGACGATCGTCAGAATCAGGCGCACGGAACGGATGGCGTCGTCGTTGCCGGCGATCGGAAAAGTAGTCAGGTCGGGATCGCAGTTGGTGTCCACGATCGCGACGACGGGGATGTTGAGGCGGCGGGCTTCGGCGACCGCGTTGTGTTCGCGCTTGATGTCCACGACGAACATGGCGGCGGGATGCTTCTCCATCGCCCGGATGCCATCGAGGTTCTTGACGAACCGGGCCAGTTCGCGCCGGATGGCGGACTGCTCCTGCTTGACGTACTTGTTGATCGAACCGTCGGCCTCCATCTTCTCGATTTCCTTCATGCGGGCCATCGAGCGCTTGAGGGTCTTCATGTTGGTGAGGGTCCCGCCGAGCCAGCGCTCGGTCACATAGGGCTGTCCGCACGCCTTGGCGGATTCCTTCACCGCCTCCTGGGCCTGCTTCTTGGTGCCGACGAAGAGCACCTGCCCGCCCTTGCTCACGGTCTGGGCCAGGAAACCGCACGCCGCTTCAAGCTGGGCGAGGGTCTTGCTGAGATCGATGATGTGGATCCCGTTGCGGGCGTCGAAGATAAACTGCTTCATCTTCGGGTTCCAGCGACGGGTTTGATGTCCGAAATGAACGCCTGCCTCGAGGAGTTCCTTGATGCCAATGCTGATCACGTGTTTTTCTTCCCTTGGTTGCCAGCCCGCCCGTCTCCGGGCGAACCATCCCGCGGGAACACGGGATTTATGTTGATGTTGTTGTGGCCAGCCATGCCGGCCCCGGCATGGAAACTGACGGCCGTTTTTCTTTCCGACGACCGGCGCCCCCGGCGCCGACCAGCGAAATGAAGAATTGAGCCTAGCAGGCCAGTGCCGGCATGCAACTGTTAAATTTGGCAACATTGAGTCGTCAAAAGCACGATACTATGGACCGACCCCTTCACACCGTTGCCAACAACAAAACCTCGCTGGCGGAACTTGCCTGGGTTAGAGTGCCGGGCATGAACGGAACCACGGCAACGGCCACCGCGTACCGCTACATCACCCGCCAACCGGGCGTGCGCGGCGGAAACGCTGGCGTCGAGGGCACCCGCATTGGCGTTCACGACGTCATCGGCTTGCTCCAGAACGGCGAGACGGTGGACACGGTCATCAGCCGGTGCTTCCCGGACCTCACCCGCGCCCAAGTGTATGAGTGCCTCGCTTACTACGAGGACCACCGGGGTGAGATTGACCTGCTGGTGGCCCGCCAGATGGCCGAACCCACGCCGTGAAGTTCCTGTTGGACCACGACGTGCCAGACGACATCGCCTTCCTGCTGGAGGCGTTGGGCCACCAAGTCTGCAGGTTGCGCGCTTTGCTGCCCATCACGACGCCTGACGACGAGGTGTTGCGATGCGCGGGGGAGCGCGACTGCCTGCTCATTACGTGCAACCGCGACGATTTCATCACCGCTGCCAGAAGCCACCGGCACCGTGGCGTGATCGTCCTCATCCGCCGAAAGTCGCGGGCTGCCGAGCGGGCCGCCCTGGTGCGCCTGCTGGACGCGGCCGGGGAGAGTGGATTGCGCGGCAACATCAACTTCGCCTGACTCAGCCGGCCTGCATTTGCGGCCTTCGCACTTCGACGTTCGTCACTCGCACCTCGCCATTCGGAATTCCCCTACGCTCCTTCGTTCCCACTCCGCACTCCGCGCTCCGCTCAACCACCGATGGACACGGATGAACACGGATGCCGGGTCGGGCACCTGCCGAGCCTGACCGGCTCCGGATCCCGGTGGGGCGAGCGCCTGCCTATGCCTGCCTGTGCGGATCGGCACGCAGACAGGCTGCGGCAGACAGGTCCTCGCGAGCCGGCTGACTGCGGCCCCGCAATCCGCAATTCCCATTGGCCCCTCGTCGTTCCGGTCTGCACTCGACATTCGCACCTCGAAACTCGAAATTCCCTTGGCGCATCTGGCGCATCTGGTATCGACAAGCGCCACTGAAACTGGCACCATCGCCACAATGTCCGTCAGCGATTTTCAGCAAATCCGCGACCGCCTTCGGCAGCTTTACCTCGAAGACACCCGGCCCTGGCTCGTCGGCTTCAGCGGCGGCAAGGACAGCATGCTGGTCTCCGCGCTCGTCTTTGAAACCGTGCTGCCCGTTCCTGCGGAGCAGCGCACGAAGCCGGTAAGCATCCTGTGCACCGACACCCGCGTGGAAATCCCTGCGATTTCGGAGGGCGTGGAAAACGTGCTCGACCGCATGCGCCGATTCTCGCAACAGGAGGGATTGAACATCGAGGCGCAGTTGCTCAAGCCTCCGCCGGAGCAGTCGTTCTGGGTCAACATCATCGGCCGTGGCTACCCGCCGCCGAATCGCGTTTTCCGCTGGTGTACCCAGCGCCTCAAGATCGATCCCGTCACCACCTTTGTGCAGATGCGCATGGCCAACGGCCACTGGAGCGAAGCCATTCTCCATCTCGGCGCGCGCCGCGCCGAAAGCTCGTCCCGCGCGCAAACCATGGCCGGCCGCGAGCGGCGCAACGGCTTGAACCGTCACCCCGACCTCCCGCGCGTCTGGGTTTCCAACCCCATCGAATTCCTCACCACCGAGGAGGTTTGGGCCTATCTCCTCCAGAAGCCGAACCCGTGGGGCGGCGACAACCGCCCGCCTTACAAACTCTACGCCAGCGCTTCCAACGGCGAGTGTCCCATCCAGATCGACACTAGCACGCCCAGTTGCGGCCATTCCCGTTTCGGCTGCTGGACGTGCACCGTCGTCGAGCGCGACAAGGCCAGTGAAGGTCTGCTTCCCAGCGGCGACGCGCCCATGCAAGACCCCATAGCTATCCAGCACGAATCCGACTACACTTATGGCTAAAGTTCGTGAAGAGAAACCAACGACATTCGGTCAATACGTCGAGCTAATCGAAAACTTGCAGGCTCGTTCCTCGAATTCCCTATGGTATCGTGGATGCGGCCGCGCAGGCTTTGAACTTTTGCCATCGCTCTATCGACACCGCACAGTAACAGCTCTCCCTCAGCTTGCCCGGCTTGAGAACCAGCTTATGACACGCTTTCGACAGCGGAGCATCCCTATGCACTCGCGTTCCCTCGTAGATGACTGGGATGCTCTGTTCTTCATGCAGCATTATGGTGTCCCGACGCGCCTCTTGGACTGGACAGAGAATCCGTTTATGGGATTGTACTTCGCCGTGATGTCCGCACCGTTCCTTCGAGATCCATCTGGTCAGCTTTCTCTGGACGCATCGGGACAACCTCAATTTGGCGAAGATTCGGCAGTATGGATTCTTGATCCAGTCAAATGGAACCAACATTCGCTGCGACATCAGAGCTACGATGGGGGTGTCTTGACTCCAGGCGATGATGCATTAAAAGCGTTCAAGCCGTCTCTCTCATTCGCTGGTATGAACAACCATCCCGTCGCACTTTATGGAGCCCATAATAGTCCTCGGATTGTAGCCCAGCGTGGGGTATTTGCAATTTTTGGACAAAACGCCAAAGCAATGGAGAGCGCTTTCGACTCTGAGAAGTTCCCGGATGGATGCTTGATAAAGGTCGTTTTGGAATGTTCTCTCATTTTTGGTTTCCGCAATTCCGTGCTCAATTTCGGCATGACTGAGTCTGTCGTGTTTCCGGACTTGGATGGACTTGCAAAGGAGATCAGGCGCAGCTTCGAGTTTGAGGTATAATATGAGCACCACTCCCGCTAAGACATTTCGCATCGAACCCTTTCAAGCACACACGCTCACTTGGTGGAAGGCGAGACGATCCAAAATCGACGTAGATCCGCCTTATCAACGCCGTGGTCGTCTCTGGTCTGACACTGACAAGGCGTACTTGATCGACTCTATCCTCAATGGATATGACGTTCCAAAACTGTACATGGCTGATTTTACATGGGGCGATTCACAACTAAACAGAAAGAAACTGCCCTACGCGATAATTGATGGGAAACAGCGCTTAGAGGCGATATTTGACTTCTTCGATGGACGCGTCGTTTTGAACGACGACTTCGTTTACGTTGTGGATCCTACGCTCGCACTTGGTGGTTTGGGTTATCCGGATCTCCAGAAGAATTTCCCGGAAATCGCAGAGTCCTTCGACGAATACAACCTGCTAGTGATGAGTGTTTCAGCACAGGATGAAGGCCCAATTCACGAATTGTTCGTTCGATTGAATCGAAGTAAATCGCTTACTGGCGCAGAGATCAGAAATGCCATGACTGGGCCAGCTCCGGAGGTCATACGTCATATTGCGAAACATGACTTCTTTACTAACAATGTCAGTTTTCAGGTTACGCGTGGACAGGATTTGAATGCTTCAGCTAAGGTGTTACTGTTCGAACGTGACAAGGATATGCGTGAAACAAAGAAGCGAAATCTCGACGATTTTGTGAAAGCCACGGCCCGGAGGCCCGATGACCAATTGGAGCTTTCGGGTAGGCGCGTTGTTGATGTGCTAGATAAAATGTCAGAGATTTTTTTGCCCAAGGACAAACTGTTAAGTTCAGCCGGTGTTTTCCCCGTATACTACTGGTTTGTTCGCAATCAGGCTGAGGAGAACCACCACCGCATTCGAAAGTTCCTTGTGGATTTTGAGACTTTGCGAAAGGCCAATAGAATACTCATTTCGAAGACCCCTGCCAGTAAACTGATAGATTCGGAACTAACCGAATATGATAGTTTCAATCGGAGCACAAATGATCAGCGAAGCCACAAAGGGAGATACGATATTCTGAAGAGACGATTCGGCAAAGTGACAGCCTAGGATCTCTGGCCGGACCAGACATGCTCAAGGACCAGTCATACTGGTTACACAGACTTGCAACGCTCAAGATCGACCGAGCGCGGGGCGGCGCGGCGCCGCACAAGCCGCTGCTATTGTTCGTCGTGTTCGATCTCATCGAGCACGGGAAGCTCGCGGGCGGACTGATGCCACGCGATGGCAACCTCGCCTTCCGGTTCAGTTCCTACTGGACCATCGTTGCCGAGCGGCGGAGCGCCCGGCCCGATGTGCGCCTGCCGTTCTACCATATCAAGTCCGACGGATTCTGGACGCCGCTGGATGCCGAGGGCAAACCGGCGGAGTCCCGCGAACGGGCGGTGCTGGCGCAGTTCAACGTGTCCTTCCTGCTTTGCGCCCAAGACGCCGAGTTTCGCACGCTCGCCCGTCGCACACTCATCGCGAAGTACTTCCAACCGCAGGAGCGGACGACGCTTTACGGCTTGGTCGGAATCGAGCCGCCACCGGAGGACATCATCGCCGGTGACGCCGCGCGTTTTCAGGATGCACCGGACGAACGCAAGCGGGACGCACGGTTCAGCTTCCGCGTGCTGCCGGCCTACGATTTCACCTGCGCCCTGACGCGCTATCGCATGGTGGCAGTGGACGGCAAGACGGCGGTGGATGCCGCGCACATTCACCAGTTCAAACGCGGCGGGCCGAATCATCCTGCAAACGGTATCGCCTTGTCCAAGACGGCCCACTGGCTTTTTGATCACGGGTTCTGGTCCATCGGCGACGATTTCCATGTCCTGGTGAAGACAGAGCGGTTCGACGAGGCGGGCGACGCCGGACATCTGCTCAAGCCGCGGGCGGGTCGGGAGATTCTGTTGCCGGCGAACCGCGCCTACTGGCCAGGGCAGGAATTTCTCGCGTGGCATCGGCGGGAGCACGGGTTTAACGCGGCGTAACCGGCTTTCGTTCCGAGGTCGGCACCGGTTGTGTCGCCCCTACAGGGCTCAGTTGGATTGGGGGGCACGTGACCCAGGGCGTCGCTTCGCTTTGCCTTGGGCTATCTTCTATCGCCCCGACGGGGCTGGGGTTGGCGCTGGGAAGGCATGGGGCGTCACGCGCGCGCGAAATCTCATTCCCTGATCCGTATGCATCGGTGGTTGACGCGGTTGACGAACTCCGTCGACCCGACAGGGCTCGGTTGGATAGGAGGGCACGTTACCCAGGGCGTCGCTTCACTTTGCCCTGAGCTATTGCATCTCGCCCCCTACGGGGCTGGGGTTGGCGCTGGGAAGGCATGGGTACGAGGCGTTCGCTGGGACGCTCTTCCCGCATATTCCGTGTTCATCCGTGTGCATCGGTGGTTGACGCCTTTAACCGGTGGTGTCCCGCCTACGGGGCTTGATTCAATGGGGCGCACGTTACCCAGGGCGTCGCTGCGCTTTGGGCTATCTTCTGTTGCCCCGACGGGGCTGGGGTTGGTGCTTCGTGGGCTTGGGAGGCTCGTCGTTGAGCGCCATGGCGGCAGGTCCGGCGCGCTGGCGTTCCTTGTCGGCGATGAGTTGCCGCAGTTCCTCGGCGTTGTGAACCACCGGGCCGTTGTGCGGATGTTCGGCCATCCAGCGGCGCGTGTTTTCGCAAAGTTGGTGGATGTCGTAATTGGCTTCGCGCGCCAATTCGTCCTTGATCCGCCAGACTTCTTCGAGGATCGGATTCGATTTCATGCCTTATGGTCCTCCAAGTTCAATGGGTGTGCAAATCTCCGGCAGGGTGAGTCCGCGGGTTGCCATCAGCGCCCGAAGTTGCTTTTGCAGGTGCGGGTTGGCGAGATGCCGGCAATTCCAGGTCAGCAGGAAATCCACCCCGGCCAGCGTGGCCGCGGCAACATGGATGGCATCCGAGCGCGCGCCGGCCGGCAGTGAACCACTTTGGAGAATCGCGTCCGCGAGATGCTCGACTTCCTCACTGACTGGCAAAACGGGCAACCCCTGCAACGCCTCCAATCGCAATCGCGCCTGTTCGACATCACCGCGCGCCGCTTCAGTCAGGGTTTCGCCCGAGACAAGACAGTGGTAGGCCGCGCGTTGATCTTGCCACCATTGCCGGGTGAGCTGCTGATGCGCCGCCAGGATTGGATCGCGATGCGGATTCGCCACCAGGTAGCTGACAATCGTCGTTTCGATGTAAACGGTTTCCATGAGGTTCAACTGCGCAGCGCATTCGCCGCCCGGCGCACCGCAGCGACGGCGGTTTCAACATCCTCCGGGGCGGCTTCCATGCCCAGTGAGAATCGGATCATCTGCCGCGAAGCCGCGGATTCGGGCTTCATGGCCTTGACCACATGCGAAGGTTCGTCGGAGTCGGCGAGACAGGCCGAGCCGGATGAGGCGCAGATGCCTTCCTGATCGAGCAGGATGAGGAGCGCCTCGGATTCAATGCCGTGGAAGCTGAGGTTGGTCGTGTTGGCGAGCCGCTGGGTTTTGTGGCCGTTCACTTCGATGTTTGGAATTGAACCCAGGATGCCTTCTTCCAGCGCATCGCGCAGCGGACGCACGGTCTTCTCGCAGTCCGGCAGTTGTGCGCGCGCCAGTTCCGCCGCCGTGCCCAGCCCGACGATCAGCGGCACGCACTCCGTCCCACCACGCAGCCCCCGCTCCTGGTGGCCGCCGTGGATCAACGGAGAGAAGGGGGCTTTTCGTCGCACGTAAAGGGCGCCCACGCCTTTGGGCGCATGGAACTTGTGCCCCGTGATGGACAGGTAATCGGCCGGCACCTGCCGCACGTCAATCTCCACCTTGCCCGCCGCCTGCACCGCGTCGCAGTGAAAGAGGACGCCGCGCGCGCGACAAACTTCGGCGATCTCGCGCACCGGGAATAACACGCCCGTTTCGTTGTTCGCCCACATCAGTGACACGACAGCGGTGTCCTCGGTGAGCGCGTTTTCCAGGTCCGCCAGCTTGAGCAAGCCATCCCGGTCCACCGGCAGGTACGTCACGCGGAAGCCCTCGCCCTCCAGCGCCCGGCAGTAGCTCAGCACGGACGAGTGTTCGACAGCCGAACTGACGATGTGCCGCTTGGTTGGGTTGGCCTTGAGGGCGGCGTGGATCGCAGCGTTGTTGCTCTCGGTGGCGCAGGACGTGAACAGGATTTCGCGCGGGCTGGCGCCGAGCAATTCCGCCACCTGCGCCCGGGCCGTTTCGAGCACGCCCTTGAGCTTGGACCCGAAGCGGTAACTGCTGGACGGATTGCCCCATTCTTCGGTGAGGTAGGGCAGCATCGCCTCGCGCGCTTCCGGTGCGATGGACGTGTTGGCGTTGTGGTCCAGGTAGATCACCGGGGGAACATTGGCGCGGGGAGTCTCCGCTGACAACCGCTTTGCGTGACGGGGGTCCGTCAATAGTATCGTGCTTTCTATTTTCGTTTCCCGTTCTGCCGAAGGACGAGGACGGGTCGGTTTTGGATAATGGCATGTTGGGCGGAGTCCCGCCGGTTTCGTGAACGAGGAATCCGGCGGGAAACCGGGAGGCCGCGAGGGCGCACGGTGAGTCGGTGGTCCGCGGCCTGCCCGCGCCCCGCGGCCTCCTCGCCCTCCGCGTGCTGAGTTCGGCGGTGACGATGGGGTGGATCGTGGAGCGTTCGGGGATGAGAACGCGTGGCCATCTGAACCCCCCGTTGTCAGCGGGCGGCGGACGAAAAGGAGCCATTGGATTACGGCGGCTCAGAAGCGTTCCACCAGCTTGTCGATGAGGAAGGTGCTTTCGCGCATTGCCTGTTCGCAGAACGGGCCGAACCAGTCCGCGATTTGCCTGAATTCCGCGCCGAACTTCTCGCGGTTCCCTTCCTCCAGCAGGGACTCGTTCTCCGCCACAAAGTGGACGAAGTCCTTGAGCAGGGCGCGGCGTTCCGGGGAGGCGAAAATGATGTTCGCGTAGAGGGAGGCATCCTGGGCGAAGAGCCGTCCCACCATGCCCAGTTCGAGGCGGTAGATCGGACTGGAGAATTCCAGCGTCCGCGCCAAGTCAATGTTACGCCGCCACAGGAACTGTCCGAAGGAGAAGGTGGCAAAGTGCCGCACTCCTTGCACGATGTTCATGATGTCGTCGTGTTCCCGCGCGCTGATGGGCAGGACCACGTTGCCCCAGGCCATCATCTGGTCAATCAACCACTGGCACTCCTCGGACAACCGGCCCGGCGCCATCACCATCAGTTGCTTGTCCATGCTCGACGTTGAGGGGCCAAACAACGGATGCAACCCCACCACCGGCCCCGCGTGCGCCGCCAGCATCGCCTCCACGGCCGCATGTTTCAAGCTGGTCAGGTCCGCGAGCACGCAACCGTGCGGCAGATGCGGCCCCACCTGGGCGATGACTGCCGGCGTCACCTCGATGGGCACACTGATCAGCGCCAGGGCGAGGCCGTCGCACAGCGCCTGCACGCGCGGCCAGTCGTCCACCTCGAGGATGCGGACCGCGTAGCCCGATTCGTTGAACCAGCGGCCGAAGTAACGGCCCATTTTGCCGCGGCCACCCACGATGAGCACCTTCGCCCCGGGCCGCACCCCACGGCGCGCCGTCTGGACCGTCTGCCGCACCCGCGACTGGCGCAGGATGCTGCGGTAAAGCTCCTCGATGTGATCGGGATCCAGTCCCGCCTGCTGGGCCTGCGCGCGGCGTTGGGAAATGAGGTTTTCCTCGCGGGCGGGATGGTAGATGGGCAGCTTGCAGGCCGTTTTCAACGCCACCACGTTCTGCACCCGCGCATGGCGTTCGGCGAGGAGCCGGACGATCTGCTCGTCGATCGCATCGACTTCCCGGCGCAGACCATCAAGGCAAACTGCGATTTCCTGCGCGCTCGTTCCCGTCAGGGGCAAGGCGGAAGCCTGGCTTTCAAGGGCATCAGTCATAAAGAACCGACAATTCGCACGGCCGGTGGCCGGCAGCCACGCGCTCGTGCGGAATGCGACGATAACGTATCAAGTCAGGCCAGAGAATCAAACCCTGGCGAGAGCGGAAAGCGCTCCCGAAACCCGGGGCCGGTCGCTCGTCTTCCGGCCTGGTTCCGGCCGGATCAAGGCGAGGGGCGTTCAGTTGTGGCCGCCCGGCAGTCAGCTAGGGCATGACGATGCGGTAAAAGCGTTGCGGATTGGCGCCCAGGCTGTCCGAAGCGGTCAAGGTGGCACTGGTGGCCGTAACCGCGCCGCCCAGACTGTGCCAGACGGCCTGGGTCAGATTGGTTGTGTATTGCACCTGATACGTCTTCCCGACGACGGTGCTCCATGTGAAGGAGATATTGCCCGCGTTTTGTGTCACACTGGTGATCATGGGTTGCACGGCCGTCGTGGTTCCCGGAACCACGGGGGCCGCTTCCACATTGCCCGCGGCATCCACGGCGACACTGTAGAAGGCGTAGGTGTTGCCATGGGCGGCCGGGAAGACCGCCGAGGTATTGGTCGTGCCGGCCTGCCACGGGGTCCACGAACCGCCGTTGACGGGCACAAAGATTTCGTAGCTGGCGATCCCGGAGCCGGCATCGGTGCCCGACCAGGAAACCACCAGGTTGGTCAGTGACGTGGTCGCCGGGAGAACGGTCATGGCGCTGACCGGCGGGGTGGCATCAATGGTGTTGGTCACGATCGGCGTGACGATGGGCGCGTTGACGTCAAAGACGATGTTGGCCTGATTGAGAATCCGGGTCCCCGTGCCCAGGCTGCCCCGACTGCGAACGGTGTAGGTGACGTAACCCTCGCCGGCTTGCTGGGCGTTGTCAGGCGGCAAAAATCCGGCCAGCGGGTCAGTGACGAGTTGTCCGGTGACCGGATCAACGGACTGCAGCAACCAGGTGATGACGCCGGTGCCGGGATTCAAC
>JBEKGJ010000009.1:0-99805 GCA_050012855.1 Verrucomicrobiota bacterium
TTGTTCCCTCCGGTTATACCGGAGAACCTGCCGCTAGACGGCTCAAATCCGGCTCTCGGGCCGGCCTGCCCAACCGACGCCCTATGGCACACTACATCTTGTCGGTCTGAGGCAACGCCTCGTTAGGCGCCAACTGCGAACAGAACATTCCGGGGAAGCTTCCTGTTCTTCTCGGACCTGCTCACGGACCATGAACAGGGTAGCGCATGAAGTGAAGATGGGGCGCCGACGCAGCAGCGCCCATGTGTCGAGGGCGGCAGGCCCGTGCTGCGCCGCGGCCCAGACTTTTGTGGGGAATGAGCCGAGGGACTCTGGCA
The DNA here is from genome assembly GCA_050012855.1 of Verrucomicrobiota bacterium. GTDB lineage: Bacteria > Verrucomicrobiota > Verrucomicrobiia > Limisphaerales > J093 > JAJXZJ01. The sequence continues at coordinate 318 of JBEKGJ010000009.1, forward strand.
GGGCGCGGGCTGATTATTTGCCGATGCCCGTTCGAGTGGCGGTGGCGGAGTTGTCGGCTGGGGGCATCGCCGGCGGCTCCGGCTTCTCGCCGAACTTCTGGACCACCTTGCCGGTCATCAGAATGCCGAGAACGGTGATCACGCTGGGATCAATTTTCGCCAGCGACATGGGTTGTGAGCTGAAGCTGGCGAAGATCCACACGATCAGGCTGCCCACGACCCAGAGCAGGAAGGCCAGGCGCGTGGAAGAGAAACCGCCATTATCTTCCTGGAGGAATTCGGCGAGTTTGTTCATAAGTCCAATTGCCAACGTGTTTCCGGGTTGCCGCCACGTCCGCATCGGCTCGGTGCGGGCGATCGCGTTCCAATCGCTGAACCACTCGGTCCGAACGGGGTTGCTGCCCGACAGTCGCTCATGCGACCGCGATGTCAAGCGGGGTTGCGGCGGGTCTTCTGCGCCCGTCGGGCAGGCGCCAGGAGCATTGCGGCGATTGTTGTGGCGCATTCAGTGAGGTGATGTTCCCGGTGGTGTGTAGGCACGCACGGCCAGGACGCTGTTACCGGGAACGTCGCCCCGTATTTCGAGCGTGTGCGGCCCTGCGCCCAGGCCGTTGGCAACCGTCGCCCAGACCCCCACGCCAGGCGGCGTGATCGGGGCCTTGGGGTCATCCGCTCCCTGCAGCACGGCGCGCCAGGTCACCACCTGGCCTTCGGGCAACGCGCGTTTGAACACCGCCACACAATAGGCCAGGTTCCAATCGTCCGGTTCGATCACGACCCGGCCAGATCGCGAGACGAAGCGGTTGGTGCTCCACCCCTCACCATCCTCGCCGGTGGCGCTGCCCCGCAGGCCGAAGCGGCAGGCTTTGCCATCGGCGGCGATTTCGCTGAGCTTGAGCGACCATTCTTCCGCCATCAGCGGGGCTTCCGTGCCCACTTTCAGCAGCACGGGCCAGTCGCTGTTGGGAAAGGCCGAAACGCGGGTGAATCCGTAGAGTGACGGGATTGCCGAGGGCGCCTTGCCGTCCACGAGCACGGTCACCGCGCCCTGGCTTCCCGGCTTGAAACCCAGGTCAACCCGGGTGCCGGTGAACTCGAGCTTCGTCGCTTTCGCACCTGGCGGCACGGAGACGGGCAGGGTGCGAACACGCGGCTCGTTTTCGGGGTCGTATCCCGCTTTCGGCGGCAGCGGCGCAAGATAGGATTTCAATAACTCCGCCATGAGCCATTCGCCGTGTTCGTTCAGGTGGACGCCATCGCGCAACAGATCGGCGGCCTTGAGCTGGTGCGCTTTCAAATAGCTCTTCCACAACTCATGGATGTCCGCGCGGCAGGCGCCATACTTCGCCGCCGTGGCGGGCAGGAAGGCGTGATTCATCCAGGCATCCCACTGCTTCGGAGTGAGCTTGGCCGGGTAGGTTTCCTCGGCGAGGCTGGCGTCCTGCGTAATGTGATCGGTCTGGAGCAGGATGTCCGCGCAGGTTCGTTCGCGCACGCGGCGGATGAGGTTCTCATATTCAATGTGAGAACCGTAAACATGGAAGATGAGCAGGTCGGGCTGGAAGGGATACAGATCGGCCTCCGCGGTCTTGACCAGGAGTTGGGAGGCATGGCCGCCGATGGCGCGATTCTCAATGATGAGATTGGCGTTGGTATAAGTGGTGCGGAGATAGCGCTCGACTTCGCGCCACCAGTTCTGCTGGGTGATTGACTGTCCGTAAAAAAGGATGCGGGCGGTCTTCCGATCGGTGGGGGTGCTGCTTTGCATCAGCGTCAGGGAGCGACGCAAGTGCTCCCGTTGCGCGGGGTCGGGCTGCCACGCCGGGATGGGTGGGTAGGCCTGCGTATCCCATGCGAGGCTGAGGCCCAGGATCAGCAGCATGGCCAGGCGAGCGATCAACCGCGGTGCCTCCGTTGGGCGGCGCAAGGCAGGAGAACCAGATGTGGCGGAATGGAACTGGCGGGCGGGGTTCATGCTAATGATGACGAGGGCTCGGCTGGATTTGGACAGATCGTTTTCTCATGGCGTGGTGAATGCTCTGGAGGCGCAGTCGCACCGTCAAGCCATTTGCCGATTCCGGTGCGCGGAACCTGGCGGGATGGTAGTGGAGGAGGGCATGAACATGATGGAATTGGTCCCCGGTTGTGCGGCTTTCTGCTCGACCGGTGGGGCCGGGGATGGCATTTCTCCGGGGCTTGAAATCCATGACGGTTCGGAGCGGACGGGCTGCTGTCCAGGCTGCGGGTGCCGCCAGCGGGAGCCACCGGTTCTGGCAAATCCTTGCCTCGCTGGTCTCCATCGCGGCAAGCGGCGTGTCGATGCCGACGACGGTTTGCGCCGGCGAGTCCGGCGCGACGAACAGCGAAATCCTGCGTTCTTTTGCGCCGGCCAAACCGGTCAATTTTCGCGAGCCCGAACGGAGTTACGCGATGACCAACCTGAACGGCTGGACACTCCAGCTCGAACAGGAATTGTTGGACCGGCAGCCGGTCCTGGCGCAGCGGGCCGCCAACCGGCTGGCGGCCAAGCTGGCGGGCGTGATGGACCTGCTGCCGCGGCGTGCGCATGGCGTGCTGCGGCGACTTCCGGTCTTCCTCCTGCTCGGCGAGGAATCCGTGCATGGAGGCCACGACAACGGCGCGGAGTATTTCCAGCGACAGGCCCCCGACCATTGGCCGCTGCTGGATCGCCGCTGGCGCAGCGCGCTCGTCGTTTACTCCGCCCCGAACTACGACCAGTTGAGCGAGCAGTGGGCCACGCGGGTGCTGGTGCACGAGCTGGCGCACGCCTGGCAGTTGGAGCAGTGGCCCGAGAAACAGCCGGACATCCTTGGCGCCTGGGAGCAGGCGGTCCAGAAGGGCCTCTATCTGAAGGTCAAAGCCGCCAACGGGTCCGTCATTGAGCGGGCGTATGCGATGGAGAATCAGCTCGAATACTTCGCGGAACTCTCCATGGCGTATTTCTGGCGGGGCGAATATGAACCGCTGGATCGCGCCGCCCTGCGCGAGCGCGACCCGGCGGGTTTTGCGATGATCGAGAAAATGTGGGGCATCCACGGCCCGCCGCCGCCATGAATTCGTCCCCGCGGGCGTTGGCCACCCTGCACCTGGCCGTGTTGTTGTTCGGGGTGTCCGGCTTGATCGGCCGGGTCGTTGCCGCTCCGGCGCTGGTGGTCAGTTGTGTCCGGTCGCTCGTGGCATCGCTGGTCCTGGTCGCATTCCTGGCGTGGCATCGCCAGGTGTCCGGGGTGAAGCTGCGCGCGCGGGGGACGGCGTTGCTCTTGAGCGGTGCGTTGCTGGCGGCGCACTGGTGGGCTTTCTTTGAGGCGATCCAACGCAGCACCGTTGCCCTCGGATTGCTGACCTTCGCGAGCTATCCCTTGTTTGTGGCGGTTCTGGGAGTTTCGGTCCTGCGGGAATGGCTGCGACCGGCGGAAGCGGCCGCGTGCGGTTTGGTGGTCAGCGGCCTGGCGCTCGTGGTGCCGGACTGGCATTGGGGATCGCAAGTGGCCGTAGCGGCCGGCTTGGGGGTCGGCTCCGGTTTCTCGTTTGCGCTGCTCACGCTGGTGAACCGGCGGCTGACAGCGGTGCTCGATCCCTTGCTAGTGGTGGCCGCGCAGACCGGGGTGGCCGGCCTGTTGCTGCTGCCGCTGGCCGGAGGTCATTTTGTGCGGGTCAGCGGGAGCGACTGGCTTTGGCTGGGCTTGCTGGGCGTGTTGTTTACCGCCGTGGCGCATGGCTGCTTCACCGCTTCACTGACGGGCGTCCGGCTGTCAACAGTCGGGGTGATGACGGCGTTGGAGCCGGTGTATGGCGTTGTTTTCGCCGCGCTGTTTCTGGGGGAACGACCGGGGTTCATCATGTGTCTTGGCGGCGGGTTGATCATCGCGGGGGCGGTGCTGGTGCGGCTCGGCCCGGGCGGGCGATTGCGGAGCGGTTGACATTCAACTGGAGTTTCGGCGTACGCTTGCACTAACCTCCGCACCCATTGAACTGCCATGAGCGCGCCAACTGAACCGAACCCGTCCGCCGGTGGTCCTTCGCCCGCCCCCTTTCAGCCCTACATCCCGGCGGAGGTTCGGTTGCGCGAACTCACCGTGGTGCCGGTAGTGGTCGGCTCACTCTTGGGCATGGTGTTCGGCGCCTCGTCGCTCTACTTGGTCTTGAAGGTCGGCCTGACGGTCAGCGCTTCGATCCCGGTCGCGGTGATCGCGATCACGCTGTTCAAGCTGGCGCGGCGGTTCGGTTTTCGGGAGACGACCATTCTCGAGAACAACATCGTGCAGACGGCGGGTTCGGCGGGGGAATCCATCGCATTCGGGCTCGGAGCGACGATGCCGGCGATCATGATCCTGGGCTTCGACCTGGAGCTTTCGCGGGTGATGCTGGTGGCAGTGTTGGGTGGGTTGCTGGGCGTTTTGATGATGATCCCGCTGCGGCGGGCGCTGATCGTGGCGCAGCATGGCACCTTGAAATACCCGGAAGGCACCGCCTGCGCCGAAGTGCTGAAGGCCGGCGCCTCGGCCGAATCCAAGGCCCACGCCTCGACGGCAGCGCGCGAGGAGGCGGCCGCGACGCACCTGGCCACGGCGATGACCGAGTCCAACCCGGCCACGATCTTCGTCGGGTTCGGCATCGGGCTCGTTTACAAGACCCTGAACGCGGCCTTGCGGCTCTGGAAGGACACGCCGGAGAAAATTTTCGGCCCGCCGTTCAATGGCGGCTCGCTTTCGGCCGAGATCTCCCCGGAGTTGCTCGGGGTCGGTTACATTATTGGCCCGCGCATTGCCTCGATCATGTGCGCCGGCGGGGCGCTCTCGTATCTGGTTCTGGTGCCGCTGATCAAACTGTTTGGCGAACACCTCTCCGCGCCGCTCTCGCCGGGCACGGTACCGATCGCCGGCATGGCCCCGGACGATGTCCGCCGCGCCTATTTGTTGTACATCGGCGCCGGGGCGGTGGCGGCGGCCGGGGTGTTGAGCGTGCTGCGGGCGCTGCCGACCATCTGGCACAGTCTCAAGGAGGGGGTGAAGGATCTGCGCCGCACCGGTGCCGGTGCGGTCACCCGGCTCCGCACCGACGACGATCTGCCCATGACGTTCGTCCTGCTGGGGATCATCGCGCTGGTGGTGGCGATCGTTTCGGCCAAGCCGCTGCAGATGAATTTGCTGGGGGCGGTCCTGATCGTGGTCTGCGGCTTCATCTTTGTCACCGTGTCTTCGCGCCTCACCGGCGAAATCGGTTCCTCCTCGAACCCGATTTCCGGGATGACGGTGGCGACGCTGCTGCTGACTTGCCTCATCTTCCTCATCCTCGACTGGACGAGCAGCAATTACTACGTCACGGCGCTATCGGTCGGCGGCATCGTCTGCATCGCCGCGTCGAACGGCGGCACGACGTCGCAAGACCTGAAGGCGGGCTTTCTGGTGGGCTCGACTCCGCGGGCGCAGCAGATTGCACTGCTGATCGGCGCCCTTGGTTCCGCGCTGATCCTCGGTCCGGTCCTGATGCGGCTCAATGACGGAGCGACGGTCTATGTGGCGGTGAAGGGGAACGCGAGTTTTCCCGCCACGCTGCACGCGGATGCCTCCCGGTTGACGCAGCACGACACCATTCACGGCCCGCAGGCCGCGGCCGACGCGCAGCGCTACCTCGTCTGGCACAACACCGACGAAAAGGCCGGGCCGCCGGGTCGCTACCTGGTGGACGCCACCGGCACGCCGGTCTATCTCGTGGATCCCGGCATCAACGGCGTCTTTCCGACGCGGCCCGACGGCACCAAGGTGGAGAAGTTCCATCCCCCGCAAGCGACCCTGATGTCATACATTATCAAAGGCATTTTGAATCGCCAGTTGCCGTGGGGTTTCGTTTTGCTGGGGGTGATGATCGTGGTGGTGCTGGAAATGTCGTTGCTGCCGTCGCTCGCGTTCGCGGTCGGGGTTTACCTGCCGTTGTCGTCCTCGATGCCGGTGTTCATCGGCGGTTTGGTCCGGTGGCTGGTGGATGCCTACCTGCGGCGGAAATACCGGGCGGCGAACCTGACCGAGAAACAGCTCGTGGCGGAGGGCGACAAGAGTGCCGGGGTGCTCCTGGCCTCGGGCTACATCGCCGGTGGCGCGATCGCGGGGATTCTGATCGCGATCATCACCGGCCTGGCGGACGCCAACGCCGGGGGAATCCGGGGCGCGCTGGCCCGCTTCAACGAGCGCATCGGCGAATTGGCCGCGCGAAATCCGTTTGCCGAGGGCGCCTGGTCGAACCTGCTCGCGCTGGCGCCGTTCGCGGTGTTGGTCGGCCTGTTGTACCTTACCGGCCGCGATGTCCTGCTGGCGCGGAAGCGAAAGCCGGGAGTCTGAGCGGCGGATGGTGGGAGGTGGTGGGCGATGCAGGATTCGAACCTGCGACCCGCTCCGTGTAAAGGAGACGCGCTAGCCGCTGCGCCAATCGCCCCCGCCGGCTGTATCAGCCGCCGCTTTTGTAACGGGTCGCCCCCGCCGCCGCAAGCCGCGACACAATCGCCCAGACAGTCGCCGCCGCTCGTGGTTCAACTTCGCGGCGGGTTTGCGGACGACCAGGCCAGCCGGCGCAACCGGAGTGCGCCATCCAACCAGTAGAGCAGCAGGGCCGCCCAGATCAGCATGAACCCGGTCAGTTGGATCCGGCTGAACGGCTCATGGTAAACGGCGACCCCGATCAGGAACTGGCAGGTGGGCGCGAGGTATTGGAGGATGCCCAGGGTGGACAGGCTGACGCGCCGGGCCGCGAGGGCGAACAGCAGCAAGGGCAGGGCGGTGACCAGGCCGGTAAAGGCAAGCAACCACCCAATTTGCCAGCCCGTGTGGCCGAAGGCGCCCGTGCCGCGGGCGTCCGCCGCCGCCAGGAACACCAATGCCGGGAGAAGCAGAACTGCCGTTTCCAAGGTGAGGCCGTGCAGCGCCCCGAGCGGCGCCTGCTTCTTCAGCAGGCCGTAGATGGCGAACGAGACCGCCAGCGCCAGGGCGATCCATGGCACCCGGCCGTGCTGCCACGTCAGGTAGCCGACCCCGGCCGCGGCGAGGAAGACGGCCAGCCACTGGAGGCGCCGCAGGTGTTCGTGCAGGAAGCAGACGCTGAGCAACACGGTCAAGAGCGGGTTGATGAAGTAGCCGAGGCTGGTTTCGACGATGTGGCCCGTGTTCACCGCCCAGATGTAGATCAGCCAGTTCACCGCGAGGATGGCGGCGGCCCCGGTGTAGATCCCGAGCACCCGGCGGTTTCGGGCCGCGGCGCGGAAGCCGGGCCATTCGCGGCGTAACGTGACCAGGCCGGCGAGGAAGACACAGGACCACACCACGCGGTGGCCGAGGATCTGCGGCGCCGGGACCGTCTTGAGCAGCTTCCAATAAACGGGCAGCAGCCCCCAAAGCGCATAAGCGCCCAGGGCGGCGGCAATACCCTTTCTGGAATGCGTCATGACGGTTTGACGGTGGCGCGCCGGCGTGGCGCATCGCCCACTCAATATCAAACGTGGCCGAAAGCAAGCCGACAGACAACTGCCGCAAACCGGCAAGGGAGAGGGCGAGTGGTTTGCGACCGCGTCACGTAACTAGCTAGCCACCCAGCCATTGCCGACCGTTTCCGCCGAAAGGGATTGTCAAGGGGGCGCGCTTCTGTTAACCATTATTCAGCACTGAAAGCTGATCGTCACAATCACTGAAATTGATCCCATTAACGAGTATGAACTCCCATCTTGAAGTAAAAACCATGCGCCGTGCGGTTGTCACCGCCGCGGCCTTTGCACTGGCGGGTTTGTTGACCGGCTCAGCCGCCATTACCACCGAAGCCTGGTATCGGCTGGGCGAGGACGGTGTGGGGGCCAACAACCTGCCCCTGGACAGTTCCGCCAACAGCCGTGACTTCGTGAACACCGCCGCCAATCCGGGCGGGGTCACGGTTTCCACGACTTCGCCGGCGCCGGGCAGCTCGAAGTACTACATCTTCAGCGCCGACCAGACCGGATTTGACACCGATGGCTGGACCGCGCCAACGGACAACATCGGCGTGGAATGCTGGGCCCAGAGCCACGATCTGTCGTTCGACACGAGCACCACGGTGGGCAGCGTCGTCTTCGGGACCGGCGACAACCAGCACGGCATCGGCATCCTGTACGATGACTTTGGCGCCGGGTTCGTCGGGGTCATTGGCAACGTGAACTACGTGGGCCTTCCCTACCAGCCGAAGACGACCAACGAATGGGTGCATCTCGCCGTCGTGCGCGACAGCGGCGTGACGACGTTCTACCTCAACGGCGTGGCCCAGACCCCCATCCGCACGGATACGCCGGTGGCCTCGACGGGGGTGTTCATGGGTTACGGCGGTACCCTGACCAATTTCAACGGCGCCATTGACGAGGCCCGGATTTTCTCGTTTAAACCGGGCGAGTTTTACCCGAATGACCTGCTGTTCTTCCAGTCCACCAACACGGCGCCTTACGTCACGACCTTGAAAGGCGATCCCACGGGCTTCCTGCTCCAGTTGCAGGACAAGAGCACGACGGTCAACACCAACACCATTGCGGTGCAGCTCGATGGCACCGCTATCACCGGCACCACCGTCACACAGACCGGTGGTCTGACCGCTTTCGACTACCGCACCACCAACTGGCTGGCCTCCGGCTCGAGCCACAGCGTCAACTTGATTTTTGCGGACAGCGCCGGGGTGTATCAGACCAACGACCTGAGTTTCACCGTGAGCACTTACGTTACGATTCCGCCGACGCTGGCCGTGCCGGCCGCCTCCGTGGACACCACCAAGCCGGGGTTCCGCCTCCGTCCTTACCAGACCGACGGTTCCGTGGCCCTTGGGCAGCAGCCCAACACTCTTGCCTGGACCGAGGACCAGCTTATTGGCCTGTATGGCCCGAACGTCGCCGACCTGAGCGGCGCGGACGCGAACGGCTTTTACAGCGTGACGGGCGTCATCAATTTCAGCATCGAGGCCGGGACAGGTACTGACCGCGGCGATTTCCCGAATGACCAGCCGTTCCCCGGCATTCCGGGCACTTTGCCCACGCCCACCACAGGCGATGCCAGCTTCGAAGCGGTGACCTTTCTCCAATTTCCCGCCGCCGGGGTTTACACGATGGGGGTGAACAGCGACGACGGTTTCAAGGTGACGACCGGCGTGAACCCACGCGACCGGTTTGCGACGGTTCTGGGTGAATATGACGGCGGGCGCGGCTCGGCTGACACGATCTTCACCATCACCATTCCGCAGGCGGGTTTTTATCCGTTCCGGCTTCTCTACGAAAACGGCAACGGCGAGTTGGCGGCGGGCAACCTGGCGAACGTGGAGTGGTTCACCGTACAATCTGACGGCACCAAGGTGCTGATCAATGACACCACCTCGCCGATCAAGGCCTACCGCCAGGGTCCCCTGCCGCCGTTCGTGTCACGCGTCGTGCCGGGCATCAACGCGATCGGCGTGTTGCCGACGGCGACGTTGGAGGTGGACATCACCGACGACGGGACGCAGGTGAACATGAACTCCATCCTCATTGGTCTGAACGGGGGGACGCTGGGGGCCCCGACCACGGTGAGCAAACCCGGTTCGGTCGCCACCGCCACCTTCACGCCCACCAACGCCTTCGCGGTCAGCTCAGTCAATACCGCGCAGGTTGCCTGGTCGGACACGGGGAGCTACGCCATCACCAATTCGTGGCAGTTCACCGTCCTCAACGCCACTCTGCCGCTCAATCTTTGGAGCGCGCCGGGCTCAGGCGACAGCACCAAGCGGGGCTTCCGAACCCACACCTGGCAGATCAACCAGTTCACCGCCAACGGCGCCACCGCCCAGGACATCGCGGATGAAGTCCCGGTGGCCAACACGATGTTGCTTGGCCTGTGGGGCACGAATATCGCCGACCTGTCGCAGGCGGTGAACGGCGAGTTTGTCACCACCGGCGTGATCAACTGGAACTACCAGGCCGATTCTGGACTCGACGGGGGCATCTTCACGTCGGATAACGGTTATCCGGATAGCGAGATTCCCGGCATTCCGGGCACGGATGTCAACGGCAACCCGGATTACTCCGACTATTCGACGGAAACCTACACGTTCATCGAATTCCCAGCGAGTGGCGTTTACACGATGGGCGTCAACAGCGACGACGGTTTCCGCGTGACCTGCGCCACCAACACCGGGCCGGACGTGGGTGCCGTGCGCGTGCTCGCCCCGGCCAGTATTGCCGGCAGTTATAAGTGCCTGGCAACCTACGCGGCGAATGGCGGCGCGTTCGGCGGTCCGTGGACATTCACCCCGATCGTCCGCCCGCTCGTGCTCGCGGATGATGGCAGCACGACCAATAACCTGGACACCGCCAACGCGGGTGACTCCTACACGTTCATGACGGTTCCACCCGTCAACGCGGCGGATTTGAACGGCAACATCGCGGTCGTGCGCCGCGGCGGCGGCATTCCCTTCGCTCAGAAAGCGAAGTTTGCGCAGACCGCGGGCGCCCTTGCGGTCATCCTGGTGGACCGCTCCGACCTCGCCGGCCAGTCTCCGTGGGGTATGGGCGGCAGCGATCCCAGCGTCACCATCCCGTGCATCATGGTGAACTGGGATGTCTGGGCGACCCTCCGTTCCTCCGTCACGACCACCGCGACCACGACCCAAGTGACCCTGAGCCTTGGCGACGACAACAGCCCGATGCTGGGTCAATTCGACGGTGGCCGCGGCGCCAGCGCGGATCCGACCAGCCCGGGCACGTTGTTCAGCTTCTACGTGCCGAAAGCGGGTGTCTATCCGATGCGCCTGCTCTATTTCCAGGGAGGTGGCGCCGCGAGTTGCGAGTGGTTCTCCTTGGATAAAAACGGAAACCCGGTGCTGCTCAACGATTCCGCCAATTCCGCCTCGCTCAAGGCCTATCGGGCGCGGACGGCCGCCGTGGCGCCCACGATCAGCATCGGGGCGAATGGCGCCAACGTGACGATCACGTTCACCGGCACCCTGCAGGCGGCGGGTGATGTCGCCGGCACCTATACCAATGTACCGGGCGCGACGACTCCGTGGATCGTCCCCGTCAACCCGGGATCGAAGCAATTCTACCGCGCGAGCCAGTAAACCTGAGCGATCGGCTGGCTGACAAGGGGCCGGGTGCGAACCATCCGGCCCCCTTTTTTGTTTGATCAGCGCTGCATATCCGCCGTTGCAACCGGTTTTTTATTGCCAGCGCCGGCCAGGCCGGCTATTCCTCCTGCCGACAGCAAACCAATTGACTTATGGCTCAACCTATCTTTCATCCCAGTGTCGAGGGCGCCCAGCACGGCGCAAAAACTTTGGCCCAGTTTCTGGATTACGCGAAGGCGTCCGGCGCCACCGGCGCGCAACCTTCCAACTACATGCTGCAAGGCGGCAAGCTGTTCAAGAGCGTCAAGGAGATCAAGGACACCTTCGCCCAGCGCGAGATGAGCCTCGACGGCATTTCCTGTCACTGCCCGTTCTGGGTTCATACCACGGCCTGGACCGGCAGCCCGTCCGTCCGCCCGTTCATTCCGCCGGAGGTGGCCAAGCTGTCGCCGGGCAAGATCGAAGCATGGGCCGAGGATTACGTTCTAAAATTCTTCGATCTGGCCGCGGAACTGGGCGTCAAGATCATTCCGATGTTCTGGGGTGTGGCGTTCGGTTGGGAACTGGCGACCGGCTATCCCTGGGGTTTCTGGAAGGGCGGGGACTACGACCTGCTGGAAAAAGGCAAGGAGCGCTTCGTCAAGAAAACGGCGACCATCCGCAAGAAGGCGAATGAGCTCGGCTTCTACCTTGCCCACGAAATCCATCCCGGCACGGCGGCCATGTGCGCCGACGACTTCAACCTGCTGGTTGCGGCCTGCGGCAACGACAAATGTCTCACCGTGAACGCCGATCCTTCGCATTGCTGGGAAGGCGAGGATTGGGAAACCCGCTTCCGCAAGGTGGCCGACCGCGTCTATGCCTGCCACGTGAAGAATTTCGTGATCCGCGCGGGCCTCCCGCTGCGCCGGATGGCCCCGAACTGGCCGGATCGCGCCATGCAGTTCGTGGACATCCGGTCGGGCGACCTGAACATGATCCGCTATGCCGAGATGCTCATCAACATCGGTTATCCGCAACGCTACTGCCAGATCATGGGCCGGAAGACCGCGCCGCTGATCGTCGAGGCCGAGAGCGCGTACCGCGACCTCGACTGCACGAGCGCCAATGGCATCGCCTTCGTGCGCGACAATCTCTGCTTCCCGGTCGCCGCGGGCTCCTTTGAAGACGGCATGGGCGCCTGATCCCGCTGTCCAATCGGTCGGTGCGGGGCACGATTCGTCGTGCCCCGTTTTTTGTTTCCCTGGGCTGCCGGCTTCGGTGTCCGCTCGCCCGGCCCGGACGCTTTCGTTCGCTACTTGGGCGCGACCGGCTCGAACTCAAAATAGGCGAAATTGTTGCCCCAGCCATAATGGAAGGTGAGCAACTGCAGACCCGGCTCGGGGAAGGTGATCGTGCCGATCTCGGCAAGATTCCAGTGATGCCAACTGGTGGTGGCGAGCGGCAGTTTGCAGGTGGCGGCCGCGTGGCCATTCAGATCGAAGCTCACCGTGCTGGCCTGGTAGGAATAGAACGCCTTGATTTTGTAGGTGCCCGGCAGCCGCACGTTGACGGTGTAGTTCACCCACTCGCCGTTGGTGGTCCAGCCGATGTAAAGCTGGTTGATGTGCGGCGTCACCAGGTTGGTGTGGTTGAGGTCGGCCCAGTCCTTGACATAGGAAAGGTCCACGCTCTCGTCGCGGCGGAAGTTCCAGATGTAGGGACCGGCGTGTTTGCGTTGGTGGCCCGGTTGCTGGTTTAGCTCGCCGCTGCCGTGATTGATGGCGTCGGCATCGTGATAGGCCACGCCTTCACCGCCGAGATCGTAGAGCGCGCATTGAACGATCCCGGGGATGCACGGCGGTCCCGCCTTGTGATATTCGTCGGTAAACGGCCTGCCCTGGTAGCCGGCTGGCACACCGGCAGCGAGCGCCGACAAGAACAGAAAACCCGGCAGAACGATGGCGGTGAGGAAGTCGTGTTTCATGGCGATGATGCGGGCCATCGTCGCGGCCACGCGGCGTGGCGTCAAGCAGGCGTGTTCGCGGCATCGTGACGCGCGGCTTGCGTCCGTTGGGCGTTGCGGCAAGCTCGGAGCGTTGCGCCGACCTTGGATTCAACATGCTTTCAACGCGCGCGTGGTCCTGGCCTGGTCGGCCGGGCTGGCGCTGGCGCTGGCATTTCCCAAACCCGGTTGGGCCGGACTCGCCTGGGTGGCGCCCGCACTCATGCTCCTCGCCGGGCTGGGAACCTCGCCGAAACGCGCCTTTCGGCTGGGCTTTCTTGCCGGGTTGACCGGCAACCTGATTGCCCTCCACTGGCTGCTGTTCATTCCGTTTCCTGTCGGTGCCGTGGCCGCGTGGCTTGCCCTGAGCGCATACACCGCACTTTTCCCGGCGATGTGGGTCTGGCTCTGCGCCAAGCTAGTGCCCAGGCCAGACTCGATGAGGGCGGCCGATTTCTCATCCGCACCGCGTGAAACCCCGGAAGTGTTCCCGAAGGACCCGGTTCCCGCCGGCCCGGCGAAAACAGGCCGTTCCCTTTCGCAGCGACTGACGGAGGCGGTAGCGCCGGTGGCTTCGCTTTCCTGGCCGCAGCGCACCCGCTGGTGTCTGGCGTGCGCCGTGGCGTGGGTGGCACTCGAAGTGATCCGTGCCTGGCTGTTTACGGGCTTTCCGTGGAATTTCCTGGGCGTCTCGCAATACCAAATGCTGCCGTTGATCCAGGTGGCGGCCGTCACCGGCGTTTACGGCGTGTCGTTCCTCGTGGCCTGGGGGGCGATGACCTTGGCCGCGACGCTGGCCCGCATCGTGCGCCAGGTCTTCGAGCCGCCCGCCGCGCTCGTCAGTTCGCCCGCGTGGCGCCGCGCCGAGCATCCGCTGGCGCCGTTCACCCCGTCGTCACCGTGGGTCTCGTTGCGAATGGCACTGGTGGCGGACCTTGCGCTGCCGCTGGCGGTGCTGCTTTACCTGACACTCACCGCCGGGTTCGCCCTGGTGCGGCGTGCTCCGCCCGGGCCGGAATTGAAGGTCGCCCTGGTCCAGCCCAGCATCCCGCAGCGGTTGATCTTCGACCGGGCGGAAGCAACGAACCGTTTTGCCAAACTGATGGACCTGACTCGCCTGGCCATCGCCGGCCGGCCGGACCTGGTGGTCTGGCCCGAGGCTTCGCTGCCCTCATTTACGGACGAGAATGCCCGGGCGCTCACCAACTTGGTGGCCAGCGCAGGTGTCTGGATGGTTTTCGGCGCCGACGATTCCGAGGCGCGACCGGCCGCGAAACCGGGCGACCGGCCGGCGACGGCCTACTTCAATGCGGCCTTCCTGTTCGATCCGACGGGCCACTACGTCGCGACTTACCGCAAGCGACAACTGGTGATTTTTGGCGAATATGTGCCGCTGGCTCGCTGGCTGCCATTCCTGCGGTGGCTGACGCCCATTGATGACAGCTACGCGTCCGGCGTGGCGCCCGGGTTTTTCCGGCTCGACCGGCCGGCTGCCGAGGCCTCGCTCCTGATCTGCTATGAGGACATGTACCCTGCGCTCGGGCGGGCGTCCGTGGGCCCGGACACCGATTTTCTGCTGAACCTGACGAACGACGGCTGGTTCGGCGAAAGCGCCGAGCAATGGCAGCACGCGGCGGGCGCGGTCTTCCGGGCGGTCGAGAATGGTCTGCCATTGGTCCGGTGCGCCAACAACGGCCTGACGTGTTGGGTGGACCCGCTCGGTCGCATGCACCACGTCGGTTTCAGCAATCCCACGGACATTTACGTTGCGGGGGTGAAGTCGGTGAGAATTCCGCTGGCCGCGAGCGGAGGCGGGCGCGGGGAGACGACGTTCTACCACCGCCACGGGGACGTCTTCGGCTGGGGATGCGTCGCGCTGACGGCATTGGGCTTGATCGGCTCGCTGATCGGCCGCCGGGAATTACCGCTGGCAACCCACCGCGGTGCAGCCTAAATTCACCGCCTATGTTCGAGACGACGCGCAATCAACTGGGCACCGTGACGGAGAAACTCGCGCATCTGCGGAGGTTTCTTTGACGTCCCGGCGCTGCAGCAGCGTCTTGGCGCGATCGAGACCGAGATGGCCCGCGACACGTTCTGGAACAACCGCGAACAGGCGCAGAAGGTGATTGAAGAGGCGGGCTCGCTGCGGCGGAAAATCGACCCGCTGGTGGCCGCGGAAAAACAGCTCGACGACTTTCGCGTGATGCTCGAATTGTCGGAGGGCGAGCCGGAGACCGCCCAGGCGGCGCTCCAGGCGGAGTTGGACCGGGACCTCGCCAAATTCTCCCAGCAGGCGGACGCCCTCGAGCTGCGGGTGTTACTCAGCGGCCCGCACGACCGGAGCAATTGCATCCTCAGCATCAACGCCGGCGCCGGCGGCACGGAATCCTGCGACTGGGCGAACATGCTCCTGCGCATGTACCAACGCTGGTGCGAGGCCCGCGGCTGGACTGTGGACGTCACGGATGCCCTGCCGGGCGACGTGGCCGGGATCAAAAGCGCCACAGTCCTCATCACCGGAGAAAACGCCTACGGCTTCTGCAAGGCCGAGCGCGGCGTGCACCGGCTCGTCCGCATTTCGCCGTTCGACTCGAACAAGCGCCGGCACACGAGTTTTGCCAGCGTGGACGTGATTGCCGAAATTGAGGACAGCGGCGAACTGGTCATCCCACCCAATGAACTTCAGGTGGACACGTACCGATCCGGCGGCAAGGGCGGCCAGAACGTCAACAAGGTTGAAACCGCGGTCCGCATCACGCACCTGCCGACCGGCATTGTCGCGGCGAGCCAGAACCAGCGCTCGCAACACCAGAACCGCGCCACCGCGATGAAGATGTTGCTCTCGAAGTTGTATGCTTTGCGCGAGGACCAGCAGCGCGCGGAAATGGAGCGGTTTTATGGGGAGAAAGGCAGCATCAGTTGGGGCAGCCAGATTCGCAGCTACGTCCTCCAGCCCTATCGCATGGTGAAGGACCTCCGCACCGGCTGCGAAACCAGCAACACGGATGCAGTGCTCGACGGCGACGTTGACCCCTTCGTGAACGCCTGGTTGCGGGCCGGCTGTCCCGCCAAGCGCAAGGCCGGCCTCAAGGACGAGGAAGACTAGGCTGGGGCAACCGATGACGATCCTCGAAACTATCGTCGAACAGAAGCGTCGCCAAGTTGCCGCACTGCCACCCGCTCAGGTTACCGTGGCGGTGCTGAAGGCGGCGATGGAGAAGCGCGGCCACGTCCGCGACTTCCTGGGCGCGTTGCGCCGCCCAAAGCGCGGCAAACTGGCCATGATCGCCGAGATCAAAAAGGCGTCACCGTCCGCCGGTGTCATCTGCGCCGACTTCGATCCGGTTCGCATCGCCACGGAATACGAAGCCGCGGGCGCGTCCTGTTTGTCCGTGCTGACCGACGAGCAGTTTTTCCAAGGCTCACTCGACCATCTCCGGCAAATCCGCACGGCCGTGAAACTCCCCCTGCTGCGGAAGGATTTCATCATTGATGAGCGCCAGCTACTGGAGGCGATCGAGGCGGGCGCGGACGCCGTGCTGCTGATCGTCGCGATCCTCGACGACGCGCGCCTGCGTCGTTTCCACGAACTGGCCAACGGCGCCGGGCTGGCCGCGCTCGTTGAGGTTCATGACGAGGGCGAACTCGACCGCGCGCTGGCGGCGGGCGCGACCCTCATTGGCGTGAACAACCGGGATCTGAACACGTTCAAAGTGGACCTAGCGACCACGGAGCGCCTGGCCGCCCGGCTGCGCGCGGCAGCGCCCGCCGGCGATCATCTCCTCATTGCCGAGAGCGGCATCCACACGCACGCCGATGTTGAACGACTGGCGCACTGTGGTGCGAGTGCCATTCTGGTTGGCGAATCCCTGGTGCGCTCCGGTAATCTCGCGGCGAAGGTCGGCGAATTGCTGGCAAGCTGACAGTCTCCGCTAGAACCTGCGAGTTTGGAGTTCCGGCTTCAGCCGGCGTCCCGGACCGCGTAAACGCGGAACTCCAAACAACTCCGAACTGCGGCGGCTCACTCACACCTCCGGATCGTCCCAGCCCTTGCCGTAATCGCCGAGCGGGTATTCGTGCCAGATTCGTGTTGCTTCATCCGGGTCCGTTTGCGCGAGGTACTCTGCGGCGCTACTCCACGGCCATTCCGTCCAGCGCTCCACATAGCCGTGGTGCACCGGGTTGTGATGCACGTAATTGAGCGTTGCCCAGACGTGCCGGTCGGACCGCATCGCTCGCTCCACCGCACGGAAGAACACCTTGCGCCCTCGTGCTCCCTCCGCGCCGTTCCACATGTGCGACGTCCGCCCGTGAAAGCGTCCTAATTCGCCTAACAGATTGAGAGGATGTCGGGAGCCTCGACGAGGGCGTGGTAGTGGCTGGGCAACACACACCACGCGAACGTCTGGCCCGCGTGGGCGGCTAACACTGCGAGCAAGTCGCGAGTGAAGGCGTCCATGCGGTCTAGGTTGTGGCCGATATAAGGCTGATGCTCGAAACAGGCGGCGGTGATGTGAAAGCGAACGTGGCCAAAATGTGGGTGATGAGGCGGCGAATGCCAAGGATTCCCGCGCGCCTTGCGCCATGCGAGCAACTCGGCCCGTTGCTCGGGCGTGAGTTGACGCCAGCGGTAATCAGGCTGGGACATGACGGGAGTGTACCAGGTCCGCGTAAACGCGGAACTCCAAACCCATGTCAGGGCCTGGATAGCGCTTGGAGTTCCGCCTTCGGGCGGTGAGCGCGGAAAACTTTCACAGGGGATCTGGCGATCTGCCGAGCGGTGAGCCCCACGAGGCGGGTCGCGAGGCCGGTCTTGATTGGCCGGCCCGCGCGGGCGAAGATGCCGCCCGGTCAGGATGACCTGGAATCATGCCGGTAAAGGTCAAAATCTGCGGGATCACGAACCTCGAGGACGCGCGGGTCGCACTCGACGCGGGCGCCGATGCCCTGGGGTTCATGTTCTTTGCCGGCAGCCCGCGGCACATCGCCTGCGCGGCGGCGACTGAGATCATTCGACGCCTCGACAAGCCGGTGATGCGCGTCGGCGTGTTCGTCAATCCGTCGGCGGACGAGGTCCGGCGGGCCGTCGAGAAGGCCGGCGTGGACACGCTCCAGTTCCATGGCGAAGAGACGCCAGAGTTCATCGCCGGGTTGAATTTTCGGTGCCCAGCGGTCGCCGATCCACCGATGGCAACCCGACCTGGTCCGCGCACGATCAAGGCGTTTCGCATTCGTGATGCGGCCTCGCTCGCCGAACTGCCGCGCTTTGCCACGGATTTCTGGTTGCTCGACAGTTTTGTTCCCGGCGTACGTGGCGGGACCGGCGCGCGATTCAACTGGGAACTGGCGGTCGAGGCCCAAAAGCTGGGCCGGCCAATCATCCTGGCGGGCGGACTGACCCCGGAAAATGTGGCAGACGCGGTTCGAACCGTGCAGCCGTTCGCCGTGGATGCTTCCAGCGGCGTGGAATCCTCGCCGGGCCGGAAGGACCACGCGAAGCTGCGTACCTTCATCGCCGCGGCCAAGGGAGCCGCGTAACTCGCGCCGCCATGGATGCCGCGCTACAGCGGGAAACCGAGAAACTCGTGCGCTCATGGATGCGCCACGATGAGACGATGCTGTGCGATTATCTCGTCGCGGATGTCGAGGATCCCCGCCTCAACACGCAGAGCATCCTGACGCGACATTTCCTCGCATTTTCGCTGTTTGCCGAAAAGTACCGGCCGCTCGCCGATGCCGAACTGGCGTTCGGTGCCGCGATGAACTGGCTGCTGGTCACGGCGAAGCAGGCCGGCCATCCGGATGCGCTCGCCGGCATCGCGCATGCGCTCGCGCGCGACGCCGACAATGCCGAGGGCTTCGATCTGCCGCCGTTTGTGCGGACGTTGTTTCGCTCGCTGCCGCAGAACTGCGCCGGCCTGACCGTGCCCAATTACCTCGAGGAGTTTTTGCGCGAAACAGGGTTCACCGAAGGCCAGCCAGTGCCCCCGGCAACGGTGCTCGACACGTTCCAATGTCTGTGGCAGCAGGTGCTGGCTGCCGAACCGGCAACCACGGCGAGGGTGCTCGAACCCGCTTGCGGTTCGGCCAATGACTATCGTTTTCTCGAGCGCTTCGGGTTCGCCAGGGTGATCGCCTATACCGGGTTCGATTTGTGCGAGAAGAATGTGACCAACGCGCGACGCCAGTTTCCGCAAGCACGTTTCGGGGCGGGGAACATTTTCGCGGTCGAGGCGTCGGACGGCGCCTATGATTTCGCCTTCGTGCACGACCTTTTCGAGCATCTCTCGCCGGCGGGAATCGAAGCGGCGGCGGACGAGTTGTGCCGCGTGACGCGGCGGGCGCTGTGCCTTCACTTCTTCAACATGGACGAGACGGCGGAGGACGTCATCCGGCCGGTGGACGATTACCACTGGAACACGCTCAGCGTGGAGCCAATGCGCGCCCGCTTCGCCCGGCATGGTTTTGCGGCGCAGGTGCTGCACATCGGCTCGTTCCTGCGCTGGCGGGTCGGCGTGGCGCACACGCACAATCCGCACGCCTACACGTTCGTCCTGGGGCGGCCGTGAGGTGCGCGGCGGGAGTTATGTCGTGGCCTGTCTGCGTGCCGATCCGCACAGGCAGGCCCGCGGTCCGCGACCTGCCGCTCCCCTTTGCCCATCGTTCTTTCGTTTGGTGAAGAAGTTGGCGGCTGGGCTCGGCTCAGCGCGGCGGCACCGGTTGGCGGAGTCCCCAGAGGATGCCGTTCAGGAGCAGCCGGCGAAAGGCGGGTTCAGCGAAGTCTTCAGGATGGCCCAGCGACGTGTAGAATATGCGCGCCTGGCGTGATCCGACGATCCGCACCCAGGCGAGCGGCTCGGGCGACTCGTTCGGAATCAAGCCGGAGAGCAACTCCTGCGCGTCAGGTTTCAACGGCGCCGTGCGGTAGAGCGTGCCGTGGCCGACGAGTTGCGCCACAGCGATGCCCGTCAGGATCGGATGTGCGCCGGCGTTTGTGGCAACCTGGACGCTGGTGGCGGCGGTGGCCTCCGCGTGATTGTGATAATTGCCCCCCAGCACGTCGGCGTCGAATTCCGGCCAAACCGCAAATGCCGCCGCCTCCGTTGCCGGCAGTGTGCCCGCGAAGGCGTGACTGGCCGTCCGGATGCCCACGATGGGGCGGCCGGCGGCCAGATGGTCGCGGAGCGCCGCAATGACCTCGCGGCGGGGCGCCCGGCGTCGGGCGCTGACGACAATGAGGTCGGCGTGCTCCAACGCCGCCGCGTTGGTAAAGACGCCATCGCTGACGTTCGTGCTCGAAGTGACAAACACGGTGTTGAAACCGCGCCAGGCCAGTTCATCGCGGGCGAAGCAGGGCAGCGTCTCCCATGTCCGGTATTCGTTTTCACCGATCAGGAATGCCACCGTCGGGCGGCGATCAGCCGCGAAACGAAAGGGTTCGCCGCCGAGAAAATCAGCGCTGGTGATGGAGGGGCACCTGTTCGCTTCGATGTGGGCAATGACCAGGTCGGTCCCGGCGAAGTGACTGACGAACGGCGAGCGGCGCGAGTTGTACATCGAGTCCGTCAGATCGCGCATCAACACGACATGTTTGCCCAGTTTGACCATCTGGCGGATGGAGAACGGTCGGCCCAGCACACACATGTTCGCATGGACGCCCATGATGATGACATTCTCGATGCCAGCCTGGGCAAAGACGTTGACAATCTCGTCGCCCCGGTCGCTGATGACGTCGGCCGGCGCGATCTCCAGCGTGGCGATCTGGCGGCGCCACGGATTGCCTTGGGGGCAGGGCGGGTCGTCGTCGCAGCCGCCGTCCGCATCATCAATCGGTAGCGGCGGCTCCTGGTCGTGGTTCAAGGACTGCCACTGGCTGACGTCCGTTGGCGCGGCCGCCTTGGGGGCCTGCTGAGCGCGGATTCGTTGTGGCCAGTTCGCGTAAAAAGTCATGGTTTCGCTGGGGGCGTGGACGATGAGCACGCCGCGTTCGCGGGCCGCCCGCAGGACCGCGTTCATGCTCGGCGCCATCTCCGCGACGCGCGCGGTCGCGCCGCGGCACCAGTGGCGGTCCCACATGTCGCAAACAATCATGGCGGTCTTGTGGGCGTCCCAGGCGGCTTCCGACTCGACGATCGTCGCGCTCTTCACATCGGCGCCGGCCGGTCGGCGGGACCGCGTGTGCAGGTGGAGGGCCGGCCCGCCGGCATCCGCCAACGCGGTGAGCGACGCAAGCAGGCAGGTCAGGGCGAGCAGGGGAAGGCGGCAGTTTGGTTTACCAAAGGCGGATGCGCGCATAACTGATGGTGTCGGACTTGCCGGCCCGCGTGCCGAGCAGGTCGAGGGTTTTGGACGGCAGGCACCCGGCCCGCGTGCTGGCAGTGAAGAAACTCGTGAGCGGATACTTCAGTGGCACTTTCATCGGCGGGCTGCTGGTGCCGTCAGGCCGGAGTTCGATCAGGCGGTTTTCCGAGAGCGCCTGGCCGGAAGTGTCGGTGCCGCTGACGTAATAGAACACGAACAGCCGGCCGTCGGGCGTGACCTGGAAGCGGGCCAGGCCGGGGATTTCGTTCCCTTTGCCTTCCTCGGCGAACACGAGCGTCTGGCGCAGTTGAACCTCGCCGTCGCGAAGCTGGGCATAATTCAACTCGTAACGCTGCTTTTCATCGGGAAAGAACTTCTCGCGCAGACGCTCGTCCAGCGCCCGCTCGGTCCAGACGATGTGAACCGCGTCATCGCCGTCCACCCAGAGATCGCCGGGAGTGATCCAGCCGCAGGTGCGGTCGCGGCTGGCCAGTTCGATCCACTCATGAAACCCGCCCCCGGTGATGTCTTCGCTCCAGGTGAAAAAGAGCCGGCGGAAATCGTAATCCCAGTCACGGCCGGTAAGTTGTTTCTTGAAGGCCCGCCATTCCGGGTTCGGCTCGATGATGTCGGAGACGCCGGCGAAATAAACCGCTTGATCCACCAGGGCAACGTCGGGGTAGCACACGCGGATCACCGGCTGGGTGGTCTGGTTCGTGTCGGTGGGCCAGTGAAGTTGGCCATGCGTTGTCCAACCCCCATCACTCCCGCGAAAGGTCCATTCCGCGTGGGTGTCACCGAGGTTTTGGAACAGGATCAATTCATGGTTGGGTCCGTCCGCGG
Organism: Verrucomicrobiota bacterium; assembly: GCA_050012855.1. GTDB lineage: Bacteria > Verrucomicrobiota > Verrucomicrobiia > Limisphaerales > J093 > JAJXZJ01. The sequence continues at coordinate 22,558 of JBEKGJ010000009.1, forward strand.
CGAAGCTGCGGTAGGAATGCTCGGTGAACGCGGGCCGGCCGCTCCATTCCGGCAGCACCCGGACGGCGGGAGCGGCGGCCTTGGTGACGCTGAACATGAGCAACCCGGGGCGGGCCGGGCCGCCGCCGCGCTTGCCGTCCGCGTTGAGCGTGGGATTGGCGGAGAGCAGGAAACGGCCGTCATCGGAAAAGACGACCATCGGGCAGGGCTCGCGGGTGCGGCCCTCGGGGTCGGATTGAAGCCGTTCCCAGGTGGTGGCCCGGGCATGCCAGAGCGTCCAACGACAATTGTTGAGCGGCGGCTGGTCCTTGAGCGTTTCGAGGCCGCTGGCGAAAACCTCGTCCCTGGCGCGCACGAGGCAGGTTGAGCCGCTGCACCACATCGGCCCCGCGCCATTGTCCGCAGGCTCGAAGGAATAGACCTCCTGTTCCATTTCGACAACGGGTGCCGGTGGTCGGTCCTTCGCCGTGTAAGCGAAGAAGACTGGCGGGGAATTGGTCGGCAGGGAGGTGGGGGCGATGACGGCCAGGGTTCGCGGGCGAACCAGGCGACGCGTTCGCGGCCGCGGGATGGGCCGAGGACGGGACCGCGAGGCGTGCCGCGCGCGCCGATGGCGAGGACGAGCGACCCGGAAGCGCGTTGGCGATGAGGTCTGGCGGGCGGACTTTCCGACGGGCTTGGGGTTGGATAGTGCCTGGCCGAACAGTTGGTTGTCGGGGGGAAGGAGCCAACCGATCGAGATCAGCATCCACCCGCACCAGCGCCGACAGCGTTTGGGAATCATACGAGTTCGTCGTGTTGTTCCAATATCGCGAGCAGGCGGATTATACTACCGGCCCCAAGGGGTGCCAAGCACAGTCGCGTCCTCAAAACGATGTTGCCGGTCGCAATTCGTAACGCCCGCCCTTGCGGGTGGGGAACACGAGCACGTTCGGCTCCGGCCGCGTCACTTTGCCCTGCGAATGTCCCGTAATCTCCAACGCCGCAGGGGCGCGCAGGCGGCAGACGTTGCCGTTGAGGGAAATGATGGTCGCGGAGGTCAACCGGCCGTGGCTCCACGCGAGGTCCACCTGGAAACCACCGCGGGCGCGGAGGCCCTTGACACTGCCGTCCTGCCACGCAGCAGGCAGGGCGGGCAGCAGGTCCACGTCGTCCGCGTGGCTCTGCAGCAGCATCTCGCCGATGCCGGCGGCGCCGCCGAAGTTGCCGTCAATCTGGAACGGCGGATGGGCGCAGAACAAGTTCGCATAAACCCCGCCGCCGCCGTCGTAACGGAAGCCTTGGGTTTCGACGACATTGATCAGATTGCGCACCAGCTTCAAGGCGTGATCGCCGTCCCGTAGGCGCGCCCAGAAGTTGATTTTCCAGCCCATGGACCAGCCGGTGGCGCCGTCGCCCCGCACTTCCAGGGACTTCCGGGCCGCCGCGAAGAGGGCCGGCGTCTGCGGGGTGATCTGTTTGCCGGGGTGGAGTGCGAAGAGGTGCGACACGTGGCGGTGGTGCGGATCGGTCTCGCCGAACTCTTGGGCCCACTCCATGAGCCGGCCATCGCGTGCAATTTGCGGGCCGAGCAGGCGCGCGCGGGCTTCGCTCACGCGACGGGTGAATGTGTCGTCAATGCCGAGATCGCGGGCCGCCGCCAGGACGTTGCCGAACAGGTCCCAGATGATCTCCTGTTCCATCGCCGGTCCCATGCTCAGGGAACCGTGCTGGCCGTCTGGGGCGACGAAGCCGTTTTCCGGCGAATTGGCCGGGCCGGAAACCAGCTTGCCGGTCTTCGGGTCCGTGACCAGCCAGTCGAGGTAAAACTCCGCCGATTCCTTCATGACCGGGTAAGCGTGTTTGAGATAAGCACGGTCGCCACCGAACGCGTAGTGCTCCCACAAATCCTGGCACAACCACGCCCCCGCCGCGGGAAACAGCCCCCAGCCGGGTGACTCGCCGGGCGCGGTGAAACCCCACGGATTCGAGATCGTGTGGACGCACCAGCCGTGCGCGCCGTAGTGGACCTGAGCCGTTTTGCGGCCGGGCACACGCAGCGAGTCAATGAACTCGAGAAACGGTTCGTGGCACTCGGCGAGGTTGCCCAGTTCGACGGGCCAGTAATTCATCTGATCGTTGATATTGTGATGGTAGTCGCCGTTCCAGGGCGTCTGGATGCCTTCAGCCCAGAGCCCTTGCAGATTCGCGGGCAGGCCGCCCGGACGCGAACTGCTGATCAGCAGGTAACGGCCGAACTGGAAATAGAGCGCGATGAGCGCCGGGTCCTCGCCGCCGCGCCGAAACGCCACCAGCCGCTCGTCGGTCGGCAAACGCGCGGCCTCGGTCTCGCCCAGGTCGAGCTGGACGCGGCGGAAAAGTTTTTGGTGATCGGCGAGCTGGTCGGCACGAAGCTGACGCGCGGTCTTGCGCAGTGCCGCAGCGAGCTGGGCCGAACTTTGCGCGCCGGGATCGCCGCCGCGATACGCCGGTGGCTGCAACCGGTAATCCGTCGCCGCCGTCAGCAACAGCCGGGCGGTCGTGGCCTTTTCCACGCGCAGGGAATTGCCACGGGCGCGGACGGTGCCGCCCTGCGCGTCCGCATGCAGCCGCGCCGCGAGGCGCAGGCCGTTGGTGGCATGGCCGTCGAAGAGCTGGCCGGTCATGGCGAGTTCGCGATCGCTCACGACCTGCGTCGTGGCGCATTCGGGGCGGGTGAGGTTGACGGTGAAGCTCAGCCCGCCGGGGTGGTTGCATCCGAGTTCGACCACGAGGACCTGGTCGGGGTGGCTGGCAAAGACGCGGCGTGTGAAGGTGATCCCGCCGGCATTGAATCGCGTGGTGGTGGTGGCGGTGGCGAGATCGAGCTCGCGGCGGTAATCGGCGACGTTGGTCGTCACGCCGTCGAAATCGAGGCGCAGGTCGCCGAGGGTTTGGTAGGAACCGTAGGGCACGCCGCTGCCGCTGCCGGAACCGGACCCAGCACCGCGACAGATCAGCGTCCGGGAAGCAAGGCGGTCTGCTTCCTCGAACTTGCCGGCCTGGAGCAGGCGGCGGATTTCCGGCAAGGCGGCGAGCGCCACGGGATTGTTGGCGTCCTCGGGTCCGCCGGACCAGACGGAGTCCTCGTTGAGCTGGAGGCGTTCGGAGACGGTGCCGCCGAAGACCATCGCGCCCAGACGGCCGTTGCCGACCGGCAGCGCTTCGGTCCATTTCTGCGCGGGCTGGCGGTACCAGAGCGTCGGCGGCGTGGAGGCGCGCACGGGCAGGGCAGGGGACAGCAGCAGGACAAGCAGGCCGAAAATGCCCGCGGAACACATCGGTGTCATGCGGCAATGTTGCGACGGGGAGACGGCCGGCACAAGTTTTGAAAGGCGGCCGGGAACACGGACGAAAAGCCCAGCGTGGCAAGGCTGCCGACCCCACAAGGGTTGGAGCGCGGCAGTGCGCGAAGCGTCAGCCGCAGCGCTACCGCACGTCGAACAGCCGTGGAATCATCGCAGCCTTTCCGGCGGAGGAGGAACTGCTGCGGCTGGCCTCCGGCACAGCCGCGGTCCGGGGGAGTTGGACCGCGGCTGGGTGGCCTGCACCAGCCGCAGCGCTATCGCAGGTCGAACAGTCATGAAACCATCGCAGTCTGGCCGGCAGAGGCGGAACTGCTGCGGCTGGCCTCCGGCACAGCCGCGGTCCGGGCGACGAACGGCGCGCGACCCATCGAGCGCATTCCGAATGCTCTGTCGCGGCCCGGCGGTCCACGACCCACCCTGTCGCAGAAGAGGTCAACGAACCGTCGCGGCGGCTCGGCAGAGCGCCGCCGCTCTCTCGAAGGTCGGCGTCGCAGAGGAAGATGGCGGCGGATTGCCATCGGCCGCTACGCGGGGACAGCGGACCACCGCCGATCTTGGCTTGGATCTTCGCTGTACTTTTGGTTGATCGGCGACCCGAGCTTCGCTAGAAAAACGCCCCACTTGGAGCCGGACGGGCCGGGTCGGATGGCCGGTCGTCGCCCGGATACGAGAACATCTTCAACAGCTATGGACGACTTGCGAACGGAACTGAACGAGTTGAAACAGTTCATTGCCGATCTGAAAGAGGATCGCGCAATGACCAAGGCGAAAGAGGCGCGCGAGGCGTGGACGAAATACGTTTCGCTTACGTTGGTCATCATCGCTGTGCTGACGGCCATGGCCGCGCAGTGGTCCGGCAAATACGGATCGCAGACGCAGATGAGCCAGGCCCAGGCGTCGGACCAGTGGTCGTTCTACCAGGCCAAATCCATCAAGCAGCACCTGACCGAGGCCACGCGCACGCAGTTGCAGCGGCTGGCGGCCCCGGGCGACGCCTCCGCGGCCGCCGAACTCAAGAAGCTGGAAGGGGACGTGGCCCGGTACGACAAAGAAAAGGCCGAGCTCAAGACCAAGGCGGAGGCGCTGGAGGCGACGCGGGACGCGGCGTCGCGGCGTGGCGGAAAAATGGGCCGGGCGGTGTCGCTCTTTTCCGTCGCCATCGCCACGGGGTCCATCTGCCTGGTCACGAAGCGCAAGCCGCTGTGGTTTGTCGCCATGATCCTGGCCGAGTTCGGTCTGGCGGCGATGGCGATGGCCTGGCTGGCGTAGCGTGAGGCGCGATCAGCGCACGCGAAACGCGGAAGTTAACGCTCCCCGAGCGCAGTCCGAGGCGGCGGGGTTTCGGCGGGATTCACACGGTCCAGGCTTTGACACGGCGTGGTCGTTGCCTACACTGGGGTCATGCGCATCGTGAAAGTTCCGCTGGAGCGGCGGAGCTACTGCATCCGGATTGGCGGCGGCTTGCTCGCCCGGCTGGGCGACGAATGTGCCCGGCTGAAGCTGGGTCGTCGCTGCGCCGTGATTTCCGATGCCCGCGTCGCGCCCCGCTACGCCGGCCCGGCGCTGGCCAGCCTGGAGGCAGCCGGCTTTGACCCGCTGCTGCTTACCGTGCCAGCCGGCGAAACGGCCAAGCGCATCGCGAACGTCCAGCGGTGCTACGACCAGCTCGCGGCGCATCGCCTCGAACGAAAGTCGTTCATCGTCGCCCTCGGTGGCGGCGTTGTGGGCGATCTGGCGGGCTTCGTCGCCGCCACGTACCTGCGCGGCATCCCGTTCGTCCAGGTGCCCACAACGCTGCTGGCGCAAGTGGACAGTTCGGTGGGCGGCAAGGTGGGTGTCAATCTCAAGGCCGGGAAGAACCTGGTCGGGGCCTTTCACCAGCCGCGTCTGGTGCTGGCGGACCTTGACACGCTGACGACGTTGCCGGAGCGTGAACTGCGGGCCGGCCTCGCCGAGGTCATCAAGTACGGAATCATCGCCGATGCGACGCTGTTCGACCGGTTGGAGCGCGACCTGCCCAAACTGCTGGCGCGCGATCCGGCCACGCTGGCGGTGGTGATCGCGCGTTGCTGCGAGATCAAGGCGGCGGTGGTCCGGCAGGACGAAACGGAGAGCAGTCTGCGGGCGATCCTGAATTTTGGCCACACCATCGGCCACGGGCTCGAGGCCATTTCGCGTTATGGCAAGTATCTCCACGGCGAGGCCATTGCGATCGGGATGGTGGCGACGGCGGCGATCTCGGCCCGGCACTCGGGGTTGCCGGCGGCCGGGGTCGAGCGCATTCGTCGCCTGATCGAGCGCGCGGGTCTGCCCACGCAGGTCCGGCTCGGCGTGCGTCAGCAGCAACAGTTGATCGAGGCCATGCAGCACGACAAGAAAGTGAGCGCCGGCGAGGTGCGCTTTGTCCTCGCGAAGCGGATTGGCGAGGTCGTCATCGGCCAGTCGGTGCCGCAGACGGTCATCCTGGAATCGCTCCGCCATCAGCCCTCAACCTTGAACCTTCAACCTTGAACCTCGAACCTTCAACCAGAAGGACTGCCCCATGTCTGTCAGTGAAACCATCGTCCGCGAGTTTTTCGAGCTGGAGGGTTTTCTGGTGCATCAACGCCGGAAATTCGTCGCGCCGAATGCCCGCGAGGACGAAGACATTGACTTCTTCGTGCTGAACGCCCAGCCGGCACCGCGCCCGGAACCGCTGCCGTTCGTGTTGGCGGCGGCCGACCTGGAGCGCGTGGAACGGGCGATCGTGGTGGTCAAAGGCTGGCACACGGAGACGTTCAGTCCCGGAAGGCTGGCGAGCGCGCCCGAGATTTTCCGGTTTGCGGAGCCGGCGAGTTTCCGGCAGGCCACGCGCTTTTTCGGCGAGGGCGTCACGTTGACGAAGATTCTCATTGTGCCGGCCCTGCCGCAGGGCGCGGAGGCCCGCGATCAGAGCATCGAACTCCTGCGCGCGAAGGGCGTGGATGCCGTCATCCCGTTCCACACCCTGCTGGCCGAACTGGTCAAACGAACCGAGCCGAACCGGAACTATCAGAAGTCCGACCTGCTCCAGATCATTCGTGTGTTGAAGACCTACGATTTGATCCGTGAACCGCAGATGGAGCTTTTCAAGACGAGGCGTCGGCGAGCCAAGCCAGCCAAGGCGCCGGAGGCGCCGCCAAAACCGTCGAAATGAGTGGGGCGTGAACCTCGGGCGTGAAAACCCTGTCCTGAGTTCAGCAGCAATGGGCCTGGTGGTGGCAGTGAATGGATCGAACACCGGAAACGGAGGCAATGATGTTTAAGTGCCAGGTCTGCGGCCACACGGCCGCCAAGTCCGAGTTTGTGAGCGAGGTTTTCACCGTGGGCAGCCGGCGCGTGCTGGTGGAACACATTCCCGCCGAAGTGTGCGCGCATTGCGGCGAGGCGACCTTTTCCTGCACGACGACGGAAGCCATCCGCCAGTTGGTGCATGGCCCAAACCAGCCGGTTCGCACGGTGCCGCTGGATGTTTTCGCCCTGGCGTGAATGCCGGAGAATAGTCTAATCCGGTCATCGTCAGATGAAAGGCACACTGTGAGATTGCATCTGGACAAGGCGGCGGACGCGCTTTATCTCCGGCTGGATGATTCCAAAATCATCGAATCGGAAGAAGTGTCGACGGGCGTGGTGCTGGATTTCAATGACCACAATCAGGTGGTCGGCGTGGAGTTTCTCCATCTGTCCAAACGCGCGCCCAAGCTGGATTTGCGCGAGCTTCAATTTCAGACCGCCTGACTTAATTTATGAAGCCAAACGCCGCCGACCTGGAATTTCCGGCCACCGACCCGGCCAACACCAAAGCGCAATGCCAGCGGATAATCCCAGACAAACGAAGATCGCAGTACCAAGAGCTTATAGCCCACTGGCCAGGCGGGCCAATGACGCTAGCGCGACTTCCAACCCCCGTTACAGCAAGTTACACCGGCGTAACAAAGTGCAATTAACTATATATAAACAAGGTAACGGGCCGCGAGGCGGTTGGCTCCGGCGACTTGTGTGTGTTAGCCGCTTGGCGGCGTTGCATCTGTGGATGTTTTAGACGAATGCTTTTCATCAAATGTGTTCTGCGCAACTCCTAACATTTCGGATGTCAGTTGTCTATACGCGTGGCTGATGAGTGTAAACTCCCTGTAAGCGAAATACATACTTAGAAATGCAGCAATTATAAGTATGAGTGAAAAGGACGAAAATCCGGTATTAGATATAAGCGTAACGCGCAATGCAAACACGCCGTAGCAAAGCAGGCTGAATGAAATCGCCCCAATGAAACATGCCAAGTGGAAGCAAAAATAAACAATGAGGGGGATGGGGTCTTTGCGTGCGAAAAATGCCCCAACGACAAAGCCGTGTTTGTAAAGTCTCCGCGTGTGACGAAAGAGAATGTGATTAACAAGCCACAGTGCAACTGTACTTAACGGTGTCCAAAACAGCTTAATGACGAACACACCTATGATGCTCCCGACTGCTCCAAGGATTATAAGGCCAGGGATCGTATTCTTCAACCAGTTGGATATTTCTTGGGTGTCCATGTGGTAAAGCGCCTAACAGGCATTAGGCCAAACGCGGGTTTGGCCTAGCGCGCGCAGATTTGGTCTAGTTCGTGCCGACATGAAGACGATCGAACTTGATTCATGGCGGGAAGTCAAGGTGTTTTCTAGCCTGGTTCATGCCTAGTCGCAACTTCAACCGCCGCCCCCTGGCAAGACCTTGAGTTCAGGGACCGCCGAAACCGTAGCCCCTTCACGGCTTGAGGCACCCTGGGAAGCTGGCCCGCAATCAGGTCAAGACGATGTAGAATGGCGTCAAATTGCGCCACGTTGTATCCTGGCGCGACTTGATTGGTTCGCCGACGCAATTGGAGCAGTTGGTAAACCGGCGGTATTTCCCATATATGGCACTGCTGCTGTCGCGAGGGAGCGTTGAACTGAGCATCAAGGGTTGCCCGCGTAAGCCGGGCTGGGTGCGACCGGCTGATACCAGAGTGACTTCCAATAGCGCTGCTCGGTGGCATAGACATCCACCGCGTCGCCGGGATGGAACTCGGCCGGGAGAATGCCGTAGCGCTTCAATTCACGCACCCAGTCGGCGCGCGGCCGGAAATCGGGCATGTCAAAGCGTTTGATCCGGGCCAGGTGGTCGCGGCCGGCGGCGCACATCGCCAGCAACACCTGGTAATCCGGGTCCTGCGCGTCGGCGAACACGCTGGCGGGTTGGTGCGACTTGGGATCGCGGCAGAGTCCCCAGCCGCCGGCGGCCGGGGCGAGCGGGGCGAGGACCATCAGCGATTTCTCCGGGCGGGACAGGTTGAAGACGATGTGCCGGCTGGTGTTGAGCCGCGGATCGTTCAGTTCCGGCTGCCAGAACGAAACGCCGCGTTCGTCGGCGAGGCTCGTGGGCAACAGGCGCGCAGGCTCGGTGTGGCAGGCGGCACACCGCCGGGCCAGCACCGCCGCGCCGGCTTTGGTGGTCGGCCACTCGGTGTCTGTGTTGATCTCTTGGTTCTCGTCGTAATTCCCGATCATGCCGGTGCCGAGCGCGGCGTAAGTGCCGGGAAAGGCGGCGCCGGTTTCGATCCACAGCCGCAGCGTGCGCTTCTGTTCGGGTGTCGCCCGGACGTTGTAATGGGTTCCATCGAGCATTTTCAGAATGCGGCTGGCGGAGGAACCGAGCGTCCGCGGCGCATAATTGCTGCGTGGGATGTTGCGGCCGTCGGAAAACAGGCCCGCGATCGTCATCATGTAATAGCTGTGGCTGAACAGCGGCCCTGCGTCGCCGGCGAGAATCAGGCGCCCGGCCCGGGGGCCGCCGGCGGGAGTCTTCTCATAGCCATGACAGTCCACGCACAGCGCATCGAGGATGGGCTGGATGTCGCGCGGGAAATCGAGCACCTCGGGCACGCCGGCGATGGGGGCGATTGGGCTGGGTGGCCGCCGGACGGCCAGCATGGTTTGGGTGGCCAGGCCGGGGGAGTGAGTGCGCTGTTCGTGGCAGCCCACACAGCCAGTGGTTTCGCCCGGTTGCACGGTGACGAAGCTCTGCATGCGTTTCACCGCGAGGTCGTGCTCGTCGAGGGCGACGAAGAAAAAGCTCCGCAACGCCGGGAGTTCGAAGAACGCCGAGCCGTCGCTTTCGACCGGCACGGTGCCCACGATGCGTTCCAGGGTGAACGTCCCGCCGTAGCTGATCGGTTCCATGCCGCCAGTGTAATGGATGGGCATCGGCAGCGTTTCGAGGACGAGCAGCCGTTTGATATCGCCTGGTTTGACGCCGGTCATGTTCCGGCCCTCATGCACGTTGGCGACCATCAGGCGGCCGGTGGATTGCGCGAGGTTGATGCGCGGTTCGACCAGCTTTTCGCGCGGGCGGGGCGTGAGCGGGCGGGGCTCGTGACATTCGAGGCCGGCGGCGCGGTCGGCGGCGGAAAGCGCATGAATGACCTGCTTGTTTCCGTGACCGTCCATTACGACGAGCGTGCTGCCTTGCGCGGCGAGAAAGCAGTCTTCGGAGAAGGCCCACGGATCGCGGAACCAGCCGTCCTGGCTGATGCGGCGGGCGGAGGCGGTGTCGTCCGGGCCGGCCTTGGGGTCCACCACCGTGATGACGCCGTCGTGCTCGCGAATGCCGTGGCCGGGCGAGAACGAGGCCACGATCTTGTCGGAATTAGGGATCGGTTTGGCGTCAATCATCACCGTGCTGGGATGAAGATTGCCGTAATAAACCATCTGGCCGCTGCCATCCGGGTTGATCGTCCACAGGTGATGATAGTCCACCTGGCTGCGGTCCACGTATTCCCAGCGGGTGTAGAGAATGCGGCCGTCGGGCAATGGCCACGGCGTGTTGTCCTGTTCGTTGTTGCTCGACAGCGGCCGCACGTTCTTGCCATCGGCATCGCAGCGATGGAGGATGGCGACCTGCGTGAGCCAGCAGTTGACCCAGCGTTTGCAGCGGCTCGACACGAACACAATGCTGCCGTCCGGCAAACAGGCGGGCTCGATGTCATCATAGTCACCCGAAGTGAGCTGTTTCAGCGCGGTTCCGTCAGGGTTGATTTCATAAAGCAAATAGTTGGGCGTGCCGCCGCGCCGATACGAGAAGATGATTTTAGTGGCGTCATAATTGACCTGCGGGTCGCGCACGCCGCCCTTGGGATCGTCCAGCAGCACGGTCACCTCGCCGGCGCGGTTGAGGCGGCACAAGCGGCCGCCGTCGCCATAGGCCTTCCGGTTCGCGTCGGCCGCATAGTAACTGAAGTTGGCGTACCAATGGCCGTCCTTCCCGGGCTGGCGGACAGCGAACACGATGCCGTCCACGCCTTTCATGGGGCCGGCAAGGAAATGGTCGAGCAGATTGTCGGCGCGCCCAGTGTAAGCCGATGGACCGGCCGCGAGGGTAAAAACAAAAAGGCCGAAAGCGAGTTTCGTGTTCATGGCCGGAGGAGGGTTGATGGCAAGTTCATAGGGACAAAAGGTAAGCCGCCAGGTCGGCGATCTGGGCCGGCGTCAACTGTGCGGTGTAACCGTGCCGGTTGTGCGGGTTGCGGGTGGTGAGGACATCGGTGACGGTCGCAGCGGAGCCATCATGCAGATAGGGAGCCGTGCGCCACAGCTCGATGAGACTGGGCGTGTCGAACTCGGAAACGTCGTCGAACGCCGCCCGCGTGCCAACGTCGTAGGATTTCAGGCTGGTGAAAAGGGGCGGTGGATGACACGAGGCACAACCCGTGCGCACGTCATGAAACAGCCGCTTTCCCCGCCGGGCGGCCGCGGAAAGCTGTCCGTGCTGCAAGTGCGGGCTGGCAATCGGCTGGAGTGATCTCAGATAATCATCGAGGGCGACCGCCACGTCCTCGGGCTGCGCGGAGAACAGGATGTGGCGGAGGCCGGCACGGACGGCCGGCTCGGCGGTTTCCCGCACGCCTTGCGACATCGCCGGCGGCGTGCGGTGGCTCAGCAGCAGGGAGTGCGTGTTTTTCGGATTGCCGATGCCGTCGTTGAGCAGATCCCAATTCAATCCATCCACGCGCCCGTCCGCCGAGTGGCAACTGGCGCAGCTCTGCCATTCCTGGAAGCAAAGGCGCCCGTCGCTAAACAGCATCTCGCCGCGCCGGACCAATGCAAGCGGCGTTCCCGATGACAGAGGAATGCGGGTGACGACCGGAGGCGGTTGATCGAAATCAACGGTGGCGAGATCTCCGGAGAAATACCCGGCAACGAAGGCGCGATGGCCGCTGACGACCAGCGCGCGCGGTCCGTTGACTGGCAGCGCGACGCGTTGACGGAGGCCGACGAGAAAGGCCAGATCCTCGGCGGAAACCTGCGCCACGCCGGGCCGGGCGAGCTTCGCGATGAGCGCGGGCGCGTCAATCACGCTCAACTCGTGCGTGCCGGCGTGCGTGATGAGCAGACGCCGTCCGTCGGCGCTCCAGGCCACCGCCCACGGATTGGCCGCGCCTCGATCCAGTTCGTCGAGCAGCACGGTGCCGAGAATCGCATCCTGCGTCAGATCGAAGAGGGTGAGGGCGTTGCTGTTCATCCAGCCGCGATCCAACTGCGTGGTCGGCAGATAATTGTGGGCGACCTGGTGCGTGACTGCCGCGAACCGGCCATCGGCGCTGATCGCGATCCCGCGCAGCAGACCGCAACCGTTAGGCAGGGCAAGGTTCGTGACGACGCGCCGCGAGGTCGTATCCATCACGCTCACCGCCGCGGCCACGAGTGAAGCATCGGCACGCCCGGTGGGAAGGTGGTTGGCCACCAGCAACCGCCGGCCGTCGGGCGTAAGCGCCATCGCCACCGGCTCGCGCAGGACTGGAATCCGGGTGACCTCCCGGCCGTCGGCCAGATTGAATGCCGCGACGTCATTGTCGAAGCGGTCGCAGACAAACAGCGTCGTGCCGTCGGGGCTGACGACGGGCGCGCAGGCGGTATGACCGGAACGGAAATGGGCGAGCAGTTTGCCGCTGGCCGCTTCAAAGATGATGACACTGCTTTCCGGCGCAGCGCAGGTGACGATCAGTCGTTTGCCGTCCGGCGAAAGAGCCAGGCCGCTGGGAGTGCCGTTGAGGCGAATGCTGCGGCTCACCGTGCTGCGGGTGGGGTCAAGGACGAGGATCTGGTCGGTTTCGGCGCAGGCCACGAAGAGTTGTCGCGCGTCGGCGCCGATCGCCAGGGCGGTGGGAGCGCACGCAGCGGGGGGAGGCGCGGCGTGGACGAGCGAAGCGCCGACCAGCAACGAGGCCACAGTTGGCCATCGGCGGAAGCTCCTCCACGCGCGCTTGAGAATGTTCATCGTGCCTGCGGAGGCAGTTTAGGACAGGGCGTGGGCGGAGGCCAGCCGGTTTTGTGGCGGTTTTGTGGCGATGTGGGCTCGCGGGTCAGGGCGATCAGCCGAGCCTCGTTGCTGCGGTTACGGGCCTCGAACTCGGTTTGACACGCCGGCCGGGTGAGATAGGTTGCGGTTACACATGCCACTCGAACCCGAAGCCAACGTGTCCTGCAGTGCAGCGCATCCACGGCACCACCGGGCTTTTACGTTGATCGAATTGCTCGTGGTGATCGCGATTATCGCCATCCTGGCGGGGCTGCTGCTGCCGGCGCTGGCGCGGGCCAAGGCCAAGGCGCAGCGGATCTTGTGTTCCAGCAACGGGAAGGAATGGGGGATTGCGCTTCACCTGTATGCCGGGGATTTCTCCGAATCCTACCCCGACAACCCGAACGGCTACGATTTGAGCTGGATGGAGCCGGAGATGAGCAATTTCTGGAGCCACTATCTCCTGCCGAACCACCGCAGCACCAAGGCGACCACCCGCGCCCAGAACGACGTGCTCTTCTGCCCCACCGAGGTCTGGCATCGCGTGTTCGAAGCCGACAACATCACCACGGACAGTCAAGCGCAACTGTTGGGCTATTTCTACCTGCCGGGACGGAAGCCCGGCAGCGTGGACAGTTGGACCAAGCCCTACGGCACGTCTGAATGGTTTTACCGCAGCAAGCTCGGGCAGGGCACCAACGCGGCGGCGCCGATCCTAATCGACAAGAACCAGGCGACCGGTCCGGTGGCGACGAACATGCTCGATCCGCGGCTGAACTGGTACACGGATTACAACGGCCGCAAGGTGCCGACGGGCACGCATCGCGTCACCGGCGGGATCCCGGAGGGAGGCAATCTGCTCTTCGAGGATGGCCATGTGGGGTGGTATGGGGCTCACACGCTCCAGCTCGGCGGGGGGCCGCTGGGCACGTGGGAGTGTTACTTCCGCGTCCCGCTCAGCAACTGAACCTCGGCGCGTCGTGAGGAGGACTCGTCCAGCGAGGGTGGTTTTCGGAGTTGATTCGTCGGCGGGGTGAGTGTCCCCGCGAGCCGTGTTGGCGAGCCCACGTCGAGCCGGCTCGTCAGAGTCTCGCCCCACCACCTCCGGCCAATACGCGCCCGGGCGAAGGGTTGCATCTCCGGGAATTCGCCGTACAATTCCTCTCGGCCGTGGTGGCCGTCCCATCATCGCCAGCACACCATGGACCTGAATAAGTTCACCGAGAAATCCCAGTCAGCCATCGCCGAGGCCCAGGACCTCGCCACCCGCTCACAACACCAAGCCGTGGACGTCGAGCATCTCGCGCTCGCGCTCCTCGAACAGGAGGGCGGACTCGTGCCGCGCCTGTTCGAGCGGGCCGGGGTTGCCCCCGATTTGCTGAAGGCGCGAATTCAGGAGGAACTTGGCCGGTTGCCGCGCGTCAGCGGCGACAGCGCGGCGGGGCAGGGGATTTATGTCACCCAACGCCTCAACAAGCTGCTCGTGCTTGCCCAGGACGAGGCCAAAAAGCTGAAGGACGAGTACGTCAGTGTCGAGCACCTGGTAGTGGCGATGTTCGCGGAACCCGCCGGCTCGCCGATTGCCAGGATTTTCAAGGCGCTCGGCATCAAGCGCGACGGCTTCTTGAAGGCCTTGACCGAAGTGCGCGGCAACCAGCGCGTCACGAGCGCGAACCCCGAAGGCACCTACGAGGCGCTCGAGAAATACGGCCGCGATCTCACCCGCCTCGCCCAGCAGGGCAAGCTCGACCCGGTCATCGGCCGCGACATGGAAATCCGCCGCTGCACGCAGGTCCTCTCGCGCCGGACGAAGAACAACCCGGTGTTGATCGGCGAACCGGGCGTCGGCAAGACGGCGATCGTGGAAGGCCTGGCCCGTCGGATCGTCGCCGGCGACGTGCCCGACAGCCTCAAGGACAAGCGCATCGTCGCGCTCGATCTGGGCGCGCTGATCGCCGGGGCGAAGTTTCGAGGCGAGTTCGAGGAGCGTCTCAAGGCCGTGCTCCAGGAAGTGGCCAAGGCGCAAGGGCGGATCATTCTGTTCATTGATGAGATTCACACGGTCGTGGGCGCGGGGAAGGCCGAGGGCGCGATGGACGCCGGCAACATGCTCAAGCCGATGCTGGCGCGGGGCGAACTTCATTGCATCGGCGCCACCACGCTCGAGGAGCACCGGAAATACATCGAAAAAGACGCCGCGCTCGAACGGCGCTTTCAACCGGTGATGGTCAACGAACCGAGCGTCGAGGACACCATTTCCATCCTGCGCGGGCTGCGCGAACGTTACGAATTGCACCACGGCGTCCACATCCAGGACAGCGCGCTGGTGGCCGCGGCGCAACTCTCGCACCGTTACATCACTGACCGGTTCCTGCCGGACAAGGCGATTGATCTGATTGACGAATCCGCCGCCAAGCTCCGCACGGAAATGGAGTCCATGCCGGAGGAACTGGAGCAGCTCGAGCGCAAGCTGATGCAGCTCGAAATCGAGCGCGAAGCGTTGCGCAAGGAAAAGGACCAGGCCAGCAAGGAACGCCTCGCCGTGCTCGAAAAGCAAATCGCCGAGGTGAAGCACGACCGCGACGCGCTCAAGGCCCAATGGCAGAACGAGAAGAGTTCCATCGGCGACGTCCAGCGGCTCCGCGGGGCGATCGAGGTCGCCCGCAACGAAATGGAGCAGGCCCAGCGGAAAGGCGATCTGACCCGCGTCGCCGAGTTCAAGTACGGCAAACTGCCCGGCCTGGAACAACAGCTCAAAGGCCTTGAGGCGGGCGCCCGCGGTCCCCGGGCGGCAGGTGGCAAGGCCGCCGGCGGACCAGCGCGGCTGCTGCAAGAGGAGGTCACCCCCGACGAAGTCGCCGAGGTCGTGGCGCGCTGGACGGGCATTCCTGTCGCCCGGTTGCTCGAAGGCGAAAGGGAGAAACTGCTTCGCCTCGATGAGATTCTCCACGAGCGCGTCATCGGTCAGAACGAAGCCGTGCAGGCCGTCGCCGACGCGGTCATCCGCGCCCGGTCCGGCCTCAAGGACCCCAAGCGGCCGATCGGCTCGTTCATTTTCCTCGGCCCCACCGGGGTTGGCAAAACCGAGCTCGCCCGCGCCCTCGCGGAGTCGCTGTTCGACAGCGAGGAGAACATCGTGCGCCTGGACATGAGCGAGTACATGGAGAAACACGCGGTCGCCCGGCTGATCGGCGCGCCGCCGGGCTACGTCGGCTACGAGGAAGGCGGCCAGCTCACCGAGGCGGTTCGGCGGCGGCCCTATTGCGTCGTGCTGTTCGATGAGATCGAGAAGGCCCACAGTGACGTGTTCAATGTCTTCCTGCAAATCCTGGATGACGGGCGTTTGACCGACAGCCAGGGCCGCACAGTGGACTTCCGCAACACGATCATCATCATGACCTCGAACATCGGCAGCCCGCTGCTGATCGAGAACGCGAGCGAGTCGGGAGAAATTGCGGAGAACATCCGCAAGCAGGTGCTGGCCGAGTTGCGGCGCCATTTTCGGCCCGAGTTTCTGAACCGCGTGGATGAAACGGTCCTGTTCAAACCGCTTACGCTGGCGGACATCAAGAAGATCGTGGACCTTCAGCTCGACCTGCTGCGTGCGCGCCTGACGGACCGGCACATCGAGCTGGTGTTAAGCGACGCAGCGAAGGAACACATCGCCCGCGAAGGCTATGACCCGGTCTATGGCGCGCGGCCGTTGAAGCGGTTCCTGCAGCGCGCGGTGGAAACGACGCTGTCGCGCAAGCTGATTGCCGGCGAAGTGCCGGACCACAGCCGGGTGACGGTGGATTTCAAGAAAGGCGAACTCGTCTTCGAGATCAAGCCGGGGAAGAAGTAATCTGGACCTGTCGTCTATCCTGAGCCGCCCCGACTGGCGATCCCTTGGCAGCATGGCCAGTTTGGCGGAAGCGCAGTCGAGCCACTGCTTTCTTCCCATCACGAGGCGGGTCATGCTATGTTGTGCTCCGTGAGAACCATTGACCAGAACCTGCTCGACGAAGTCACCCATCGTTTGGCCAACGAACTCCATCCGGACGGCATCTGGCTTTTTGGTTCCCATGCCTGGGGAGTCCCCGATGAAGGCAGCGATTTGGACCTTTTCGTGGTCGTGCCCGAAAGCGACGAGCCGCCGGTCCAGCGCATGAGACGGGCACATCGTTGCCTGCGGGGGCTTGGTCTCGCCAAAGACGTGCTCGTCAAAACCCGCCAGGATTTCGACCGTTTGCGGGCGTTGCCTTCCACGCTGGACTACCTCGTCTTCCACCGGGGCCGGAAGCTTTATGGATGACACCAAGCGCGAGTGGGTGCGGACGTGGCTGATCAAAGCGCACAGCGATTTGCGCTCGGCCCGAGCGCTGGTAGCCCTGCCTGAACCGGCCACCGACACGGCCATCTACCACTGCCAGCAAGCTGCGGAAAAGACGCTCAAAGGCTGGCTTGCCTTCCGCGACCAACCGCTGGAACGAACCCACGACCTGGAGCGATTGCTGGAACTCGCAACGGCGCTCGACCCCGTGTTCGCTATCTTGGAAACAGCGACCGAAGTTCTCAATCCCTACGCCACCGCCTTCCGCTACCCCGACACGCCGGGCGTGGAATTTCCCTCCATTACGGAAGTCACCACCGCTATCGAACACGCCCAAGCCATCTACGATTTCGTTCTCCAGCGAGTCCGACCCGAGATGCACCTGAGTTGAGGAACTCACGCGGAGGACCCGATTGCCCGTATTGGGGCTCCTTTTCGTGTTGTTCGGGCATTTCGCTGTCTCGATCTTCAGCAAGATCACCGACCACAGCCGGGTGACGGTGGATTTCAAGAAAGGCGAACTCGTCTTCGAAATCAAGCCGGGGAAGAAGTGGCGCCCGGCCGGCTTGCCGGCTTGCCGGAGCTGGTGGAACGGCGGTTGCGTTCATCCCAACGGAAGGATACGGTAGCGCCATGCGAGCCGAATTCACTGCCGTCATCGAGCCCGCCGAGGAAGGCGGCTACTGGGCGATCTGTCCGGAAGTTCCGGGAGCCAACGGCCAGGGGGAGACAATTGCCGAAACCAAGCGAAGCCTCGCGGCCGCCATTCAGCTCATCTTGGAGGATCGCCGGGAGGATGCGATGCGCGGTCTGCCGGAGGACGCCATTCGGGATGTCGTGGCTGTTCCGTGAAACGCCACCGCCTGTTCAGGCACCTGCGCCGACACGGCTGCTACCTCAAACGCGAAGGCGCGGCCCACTCGCTCTGGGCAAATCCGGTCAACGGCGTGGTTGAAGCCGTGCCGCGACACTGAAATCAAGGACAACCTGGCGCGAAAGGTCTGCCGCCGCCTTGGCTTGCCTGATCCAAACTGAGGCGCAACCGGTGCTCACTTCGGGCGCGGGGCCGCGCAGGATGGAGATTGCCGAAGGAGGCGGGCACCACGATGAAGCGCGCGGCGGGGCGCGTTCCGACTGACCGGGCTTGGGCGGGACTCGCGCTGGTCACGCCATTTCGTGCGGCGAACGGCACCCTGAATTGCCTGGTCAGATGGCCCGAGAAATGCTACTTTATAGGCCAGGTCATCATGAACTTCAGTGCTGGGCCGATTCGGGCAGAAGTCCCGCGCAAGGCACGAGGTTTACCCGGGCTCCCTTCGCCTCTGGCGCGTTCGGTTGACGGGCATCCGCCTGCCGGAGATCAGGTTGCGGGCGGGGGAATTCACCGCATTGGCTTCACGCTCATCGAACTTCTGGTGGTCATTGCCATCATCGCGATCCTGGCCGCACTGCTGTTGCCGGCGCTCCAACGGGCCAAGGTGGCGGCGGACGCGGTGGTGTGCCGAAGCAACCTGCATCAGTGGGGATTGGGCCTGCGAATGTACGTGGATGATTTCCACTACTACCCGCCTTACGAGATGAGCGACGTGGATTACGGACCCCAAATATACTGGCACCAACGGTTGGAACCCTATACTCGCACCAAGTGGGTCAATTGGACTGACGGACCCTATCCGCACGGCATCCAAGTATGCCCCAGCTACGCCAAGTTGAGGGGAATGCTTAATGATGGTTCGGTTGGCAGCTACGGGTACAACAGCATCGGGCTGCCCTATGCCCTCAACGGATCAACCCTTGGTCTGGGGTTGGGGGGAGACCCACAACCATCCAACACGTCGGTTGGTCAGGTAAATCCCGGTGACATCCGCCTGATCGGTGAGGCTGAAGTGGTTCATCCCAGCGATATGATCGCCATTGGCGATGCTCCCCTGTGGGACTTCAGCATCGGGGGCGCATCTGTTCCGTTATTAAATCCTTGCATGGGTGAGGCCGATCTGTGTGAAGTTTTTACAGACAATCCCCTCGACCTGACCGGTGCGCTTGCCATAGATCTACCCTACGACCTGGCCAATGCAGCTTTGGCGACCAGACGGCACGCCGGGCGGTGGATGATGGTGTTTTGCGATGGGCACACGGAGAGCCTCACGCTCAAGGCGCTGGTGGACATGCATCAAGACCAAGTCCGTCAGCGCTGGAATCGGGACAATCTCCCGCACCGGTGAGAACTACAACCCGGACAAGCGATCATGATCCATTTGAAAGGACAATCCATGACGACAAACATGCTCGGTTTACTGGGCGGCTTGCTGGTGACGGCGCAACTGGCGGCTGGCGGAACCGATCCACTGGACCAGTGGCAGTGGCGTAATCCCTTGCCCAATGGCAACTCAATTAGCGGCCTCACCTTCGCGGATGGCCAATTTCTGGCGGTGAGTGGAGGTGCGGTGGCCAGTTCACTGGACGGGACCAACTGGATAACTCACAACTGTGGACCGGTGGATACGGCCGGAACGACTTACGGGTTGGGCAGCGTGACCTACGGAAATGGGACATTCGTGGCGGCGGGCAGCGGCCGCACGCCGGGGGCGGACGGGTCATGTGGCGTCGTGTTTACCTCGACCAACGGCGTCGACTGGGTGGCTCAGCCCAAGCCGGCGGATCTGAGCGACATTGCGAGTGTGGTTTATGGAAACGGCCTGTTTGTGGCGGCGGCTGGTAGCACTGGAGCAGATCCAACCGTGGGAGGATATATTCTCACCTCACCGGACGGGGTCCAGTGGACGCCGGTGTTCACCCGAGCTGGCATACAAGTTTTGGACTGGCCCCTTTTCTATGTCAATGGCGAGTTCTTTCTCCCAGCCCCTACCTCGGGTGCCATGACGGGAACACTTTTCACCTCCACCGACGGCGTTGATTGGGCCTACGAGTACCTAAGTCCTTGGTTTTTCGGTTCAAGCGGCGTCGCTTTTGGCAACGGCACTTATGTGCTGGTGGGCGGGAACGCACTCCTGACCTCGATGGACGGACAGACTTGGACCAAGCAGGCAAGCGGGTCAGCAGCCTCGCCTAACAGTGTGGCCTACGGGAACGGATTGTTTGTGACCGTCGGTATCGGTGTTTTCAGTTCGCCGGATGCGCAGAAGTGGACCCGCCGCACTTCAGGCGCCAGCCAGACCCTCTCCGAAATTGCGTATGGCAACGGTGTGTTTGTGGCCGACGGTAGCAGCGACGTTGTGGTTTCGACCAACGGTATAAACTGGCAGAGCCTGAATTCAAGCATCACGACGGACGGGTTAATTGATGTTGCTTACGGCGGCGGCCGGTTCGTGGCCGTCGGGGGGGACGGTATGGTGCTTGGTTCGCCGGATGGAAGCCATTGGACGAAGGAAATCTCCGCGACCAACATCGGCCTCAGTGCGCTGGCCGTGGGCGGGGGCACTTGGGTGGCGGTGGGTTACGACGGCGCGGTGGTCCGTTCCACCAACGGTGTGGATTGGGAGACGGCCGATTCCGGAACCACCAGCTTTCTTATGGACATTGCTTACGGTCAGGGCCTTTTTGTGGCGGTGGGTGATCAAGGAACCGTCCTGACGTCCGCCAACGGAACCAACTGGGTCAGCGGCGATACTGGCATCAACGAGGCGCTCTGGAAGGTGGCCTACGGAAACGGGACGTTTGTGGTGAGCGGGGCGAGTGGGGAGGTGGCGGTTTCGACCAACGGCGTGGACTGGAGTCAGGGCACCAGCGGGACCGACCAAGGCTTCAGCGGGATGGCCTGGGGCAACGGCGTGTTTGTGGGCACGGACAGCACCAATGGGATCCTGCTTTCGATCAACGGCCTGGATTGGAACCCGGGCGCAACCGGCCCCTTACTATCTTGGCTTGGCTCCGTCAGGTTTGGGCACGGAACCTTTGTGGCGGTGGGACGATCAGGGACGATCATGACCTCAACCAACGGGGTGGACTGGGTCAACCGCAATTCGGGGACAGGTAATGGTCTGTTGGCAGTGGCTTACGGCAACGGAACGTTTGTCACCGTGGGTTACGGCGGGACCATCCTCCAATCCGCCCAACTCGCCGACACGCTGCTCACGCTGGGGCCAGTCACGCCGCTGCCGAATGGAACGGTGGCGGTGACAGTCAATGGCGCATTGGGCGACACCTGGCAAATCCAGGCCTCGACCAATCTGGTGGACTGGGCGCCGCTGACGAGCGTCACCATAACCAATGTGCCCATGCAGTTCTTTGACCAGGGCGCGACGAGTCTCAATCGGCGGTTTTATCGCGGCTTCAACCCCAATTAGGGCGACGCCAGGCGCTGACTTCGAATCCGCGAAGTACCATCCGATGTTCGATAAGTTGAAAGTCACGCCAAAAGGCCGGGGGTCTTGCCCGGCGGTTCGTGTCGGCCGGGCGGTTACGCGGATACCACTGGCTGCACTCGGGGGGAGAATGCGGCGCTCTGCCGAGGCGCCGCTACGGCGGTGGGTGCGGGGTTTCGCTTCCTGTTCTGCTCGCCAGGCCGGGCGTTTTGGTCCATCATCGGTCATGCGCATTCACCTGATTCTCACGGTGCTGGCCGCCACCGGGCTGTTTGGTGTCCTGAACGCGGCTGAGGGCGAACCCACGAAGATCGCAACCTGGCAGGTCGGCACCCCGATCGTGACCTACTGGGCCGGCCCGGCCTTGAACGACGCCACCGCCATCCAGATGGCCGAGGGCGGTTTCAATCTCGTCTGGTGCGGCGAGAACGATCTCGGCACGGCGCAGCGTCACGGCTTGCGCGCGTTGCTGCAGGACCCGTTGCTGGCCCCGACCGCACTCGATGACGCGGCTCAGCGGGAGAAGTTGGACGCCTTGATCGCGCGGGTGCGGACGCAGCCGGCACTTTATGCCTATTTCATCACCGACGAGCCGGCCGTTGGCGCGTTCCCCGGGTTGGGCAAACTCGTCGCCTACCTGCGCACGCACGATCCGGCGCACCTGGCCTACATCAACCTGTTTCCCACCTACGCCAACAACGAACAACTTGGCACGAAGGGCGACGTCGTCACCGCCTATCGCGAACATCTGCGGCAGTTCGTGGACACCGTCCGGCCCGGCCTGATCAGTTACGACCATTACCAATTCGCGGTGGGCCACGATAATCAGGAGTATTTCCTGAACCTGGCGATGATCCAGCGCGCGGCCCAGGACGCCGGGCTGCCGTTCCTCAACATCGTGCAGGCTTGCACGTGGACGCCCTCGATGCGGGTGCCGACCACGAACGAGCTGCGTTACCTGATTCACACCAGCGCCGCTTATGGGGCCCAGGGAATCAGCTACTATGTCTATTGTCATCCCGGGCACACGGGGGGCATCGCGCTGCCGGACGGCACGCCGACGCCGCTGTTCCACGAACTCAAGCGCGCGAACCGGGAGTTCGTCGCGCTCGCCACGCAGCTTCAGGCGTTGCGGTTGCTCGGGGCCTATCACACGACGATGCGCGAGCCCGGTTGTGTGGCGCTGCCAGCGGACGCGCGCTTCCGGGTTGATGCGGCCAAATCCACGGCACTTCCGCGCGGATTCCTGGTGACGCTGTTTGGTCGCGGGACCAAGGCAACGCATGCCTGTGTCGTGAATCTCGATTACACCACCGCCGCGACGGCGGCCGTCGTGGGGCCCGGCAACTTGCAGGTGTTCGATGCGGGAACGCGCAAGTGGTCGGCCGCGCGGATGAAAACGGTCGCGCTCGAGCTGCGGCCCGGGGAGGGGAAACTGGTCCGGGTTCGGCCGTGAGGTGTAGCGGTTGGAATTGACTTTGGCCGCGGCGGCGTTGTCCTCTATCATCAACGATGATGCAGGACCTGATTGCCAAAGCCGGCACGCTGCTCGAGGCGCTGCCTTACATCCAGCAGTTCAGCGGCGCCACGTTTGTCGTCAAATACGGCGGCAGCTTCATGGATTCGCCCGACCCGGCGGTGCGGGATGGCGTGGCGCGCGACATCGTTTTCCTTGAAGCGGTCGAGATCAATCCGGTGGTGGTCCACGGCGGCGGCAAAGCGATCACGCGGGCGATGGAGCAGGCGGGGTTGAAGGCGCAATTCATCCTGGGCCAACGGGTCACCGACGAGGAAACGGTGAAGGTGGTGGACCGCGTGTTGTCCCGGGAGATCAACCCGCAGGTGGTGGCGGCGCTGCAATCGTTCGGCGGCGCGGCGAAGGGTTTTGCCGGCACGGACATTTTCCGCTGCCGCAAGCTGTGGCTGGAGGACAAGGGCAGGCCGGGCGCGCGGCTCGACATCGGGTTCGTGGGCGAGGTGGTGGCGGTGAACGCGGCGCCGCTGATCGAGTGCATCGCGCAGGGCATCACGCCCGTGATCAGCCCGACGGCGCGGGGCGAGGACGGCCACATCTACAACTGCAATGCGGACGTGGCGGCCGCGCAGGCGGCGATTGCGCTCAAGGCCCAGCGCCTCGTGTTCATGAGCGACGTGCCGGGGCTGTTGCGCGACCCCAAAGATCCGCAGACGCTCATCGCGCACCTGCAGACCAGCGACGTGGAAGCGCTGAAGCAGGCCGGCATCGTGGACAAGGGCATGATTCCGAAGGTGGACAGCGCCGTGCGCGCCATCCTGTCAGGCGTGCACAAAGTGTCACTGGTGGACGGCCGGGTGCCGCACGCGGTGTTGCTGGAGATTTTCACGGACGCCGGTGTCGGCACCGAGGTCGTGCGCTGAGGCGTGTTGCGCACGGTTGGGATTGGGGCCGGCCACCCTCAGCGACCGGCGCCTTTGGGCGCGGCGGGTGCAGGTGCTGGAACCGGGGCGGCGGAGGTCGAAGAAGGTGGCGGCGCCGCCTGGAACTTCCGGGGTTCGCGGATGAAGGGGATGCGACCGCCACCGTAGTACCATTGTCGCGCGAGGAACAGGAGGAGCACGATGCCGACGCCGATCAAAATCCGCACCACGCGCTGTCGGCGGAGGTCAGGCGGCAGGGCAGCGGGCGCCACCGTGGCTGCAGTGGATTCGGTTCCCCCAGCGGGCGCGGTGGTGCGCGCTTCGCCCAGGATCGCGGGCCAGTCAACGCCGGGATAGGGATGGAACGTGAATTGATAGATGAAGGCGTTGCAGCCATTGCGCCCGCAATAGCCCTGCCGCAGGCGCTGGACCTTGGCATTGGCGGTCGTCTCGCCGCTGTCATCGGCGGTGAGGGCGCAGAGATCCTCGGTGGTGAGTTCAAGGTTGCATTGAGGGCACGCGATCTGCACCGCCCGGCTGAGGGCCACCGTCGCCAGTTCATCCGCGCCGACCGCGTTGCGGAGGCGCTCACGGAGGCGGCCGGCAAAGGAAACCAGCGACGGCAGGTCCACGCGGTGAATCACATCGGCGGGTTGGGCCGGGCTCGTGGGCGGCACGGGCGACGGAGTGGGGTCAGCGGCAGGGTCCGGGTTCATGGCTGGGCCGGTTCGTACCAGATCCAATCGGCCGTGGGTTCGTAAGGGAACAGCGGGTTGGTGGTCAGGGCACGCGTGAAGTTGTGGACGGCGGAATGGCCGTCCACGAACAGGACGACGGAGATGAATTTCGAGGGCACCAAGGCCGGATCGGTGAATTCGGCGCCGCCCACGTTTCGGTGCCATTGATACCAGCGACAGATCCCGTCCGCGCCGGCATAGACCCGGGCCGGCGGCTCATACATGAGGAGGTAACGGCTGGGATCATGCGGCCAGCTTTCCATTTTGCCGGCCAGACCGAACATCGGATCGGCCTGGGCCTGACGCGTGCCGCCGCCCGCCGGGGTCGTGAGGCGTCCGGCGTTGTAATGGTAACTGCAGCCGATCGCCTGGAAATCGGTCGGCGTGAACTTCAAGGCGGGCTGGCCGCGATCCCGGGGGCAGCGATAGACCGCGGACGGGCGGACGTAGTTGTAGAGCGGCCGGATGGTTGCCGAGGGAAATTCGTTGCGGAATGCAGGCGTGGGATCGAAGCCGCCGATGGCGAACTGGGCGTCGCGGGGCGAAGCCGGAGTGCCGGGTTGATAAACGGTGGTGTCCGGGAATTCGTAGTGGTTGTCGTCCACGTAAAGTGCGATGGAGATGCCGATCTGGCGGAGATTATTCAGACAGGCGGCCTGGTAGGCCCGCTCCTTGCCCTGACTGAGGGCGGGCAACAACATGCTGGCGAGGATGCTGATGATCGCCATCACGACCAGCAATTCGATCAGCGTGAAGGCGGCGGCCGGCCGGGCGCGGTGGTGGGCGAGGGGCAGCGATTCGGCTGCCGACCATTCTCCCGGCCTCGGTTGTTTCAGCGACTTAGCCATTCCAAGTAGTTATTACAGCATAACCCATGCCTGCATTGCCGGGCAGCGGCGTTCATAATCCCAGGCGACGGTGCTCCTTGAGCAGACAACGATCCATGATCACCGGCAGTCCGGCGGCTCGAGCCGTGGCCGCGGCGGCCTCATGCACCACGCCCTCCTGCAACCAGATCGCGCCGGCCTGAATGGCGATGGCGTCGGCGACAATCTCCGGCACGGTAGCCGGTTGGCGGAACACATCCACCATGTCCACCCGTTCCGGCACGTCGCGGAGGCTGGCGTATGCCTTCTCTCCGAGGACCTCCGCAACCTTCGGATTCACCGGGATGATGCAGTAGCCGTGCTGCTGGAGATAGGCCGCAACGTGGTGGCTGTCCCGTTCGGGGTTCGCCGACAACCCCACCACGGCGATGACACGGATGCCTGCCAGGAGGGAGCGTAGTTGATCATCGCTGGTCAGCGGGGACGGCTCGTCCACGGAATGCATACTGTGTGACGATAGCGCAGATCGCCGCGCGCCGACACCAAAATCCGGGTAATGTTCCGATTTGACTTGTCGGTAGGGCGCTGACGAGCCGAAAACAGGTTGATGGTTGATGGTTGAGAGTTGAGCGACCATAGGAGGACCGCGGCAAGTTGCGGGGGAAGGAAGGCTCGCGAGGACCTGCCTGTGCGTCGCATCTGCCTGCGCGGACGCAGACAGGCGCAGACAGACGCTCGCCCCACCGGCACAATCAAATCAGGATACGGCCAAAGACCAACGACGTTGGAGTTCCACGTAATTCGGACTTCAAAACGAGCCGAATGCCGCTAGACTGCCGGCAGATGACGCTGTTGGAACAGATGACCCTGCTCGGCCGGCAGGCGCGTGCGGCCGGGCGCGAGCTGGCGCGACTCACGACCGCCGAGAAGAACGGCTGCCTGCTGGCCATGGCCGACGCGATCGAACAACGCGCGGCCACGCTGCAGGAAGTCAACGCGCGCGAGGTCGCGGCGGCGGCGCAAACGGGACTGTCCGCGGCGATGCTCGACCGGCTGACGCTCGACAACAAACGCATCGCCGGCATGGCGCGCGGCCTGCGCGAGGTCGCGGCGTTGCCGGACCCGGTGGGGCGGGTGCTCGACGAGCGGACGCGGCCGAATGGGCTGCGGCTGCAGAAGGTGTCCACGCCCATCGGCGTGATCGTGATCATTTACGAATCGCGTCCGAATGTGACGGCCGATGCCGCCAGCCTTTGTTTCAAGTCGGGGAACGCGACCATCCTCCGAGGCGGCCGGGAGGCGCTGGCGTCGAATCGCGCGATTGCGGAAACGATGATCGAGGCCGGGCGCAGGCAGCTCGCGGGCTTTCCGGAGCACGCGATCCAGTTGGTGCCGACGACCGATCGCGAGGCCATTCCCGCGCTGTTGTCGCTGACGCAATACGTGGACCTGTGCATGCCGCGGGGCGGGGAGGGCTTGATCCGGGCAGTGACGGAGTGCGCGAAGGTGCCGGTGATCAAACATTACAAGGGCGTGTGCCATGTGTTCGTGGACGCGTCGGCGGATTTGCCGATGGCGGAGGAGATTGTCTTCAACGCGAAGTGCCAGCGTCCGGCGGTGTGCAACGCCATGGAAACGTTGCTGGTGGACCGGGCAATTGCCGGGCAGTTCCTGCCGGCGATGGCGGACCGCCTGGCGGAAAAGCATGTGCAATTGCGGGTTGACCCGGCGGCGGCGGCGATTCTGAAGGCCGGTGGCCGGCCACCGAAGACCGAGCTCCGGGCGGCCACGGAACAGGATTATTTCACGGAGTATAACGACCTTATTTTGAATGTGCGCGTCGTCGAGGGCGTCGGGCCGGCGGTCGCCCACATCAATCACTACGGTTCGGCCCACTCGGACAGCATTGTGACGCGGGACGAGGCGGCGGCGCGGCGGTTCCTTGCCGAGGTGGATTCTGCGGCCGTGTACTGGAACGCCTCGACCCGGTTCACCGACGGCGGGGAATTTGGCATGGGCGCGGAGATCGGTATCAGCACAGACAAGATCGGCGCGCGCGGGCCGATGGGGCTGGAGGAATTGACCAGCTACAAATGGCTTGGGTTTGGCAACGGACAGGTGAGAAGGTGAGTAAGAAAGCCACTTGAATCCGCCACCTGCACCTGCCCCCGGCCCGGACGCCCGTTTCGTTCGTGACCGGTTGCCCAGCCGCGGTCTCTTTGCGGGGCTTGACTGGCGGACCGCCCCAGCACCGTTCGCCCTCGGGCCGCAATTGGCCCGGGAACTCGAGACACTCGGGCGCGTGCTGCTCCAGTTCAATCGCGCCGTGAACCTGCTTTACCGGCAGAGCATCACCGGCCGCCAGCCGGGCTGGGTCGCCGATTGGCTCGACCGCGGCAAGCCGTCGGACCTGATCGCGCTCCAGCGCCACCCGGCCTTCAAGAACGAACTGCCCCGCGTCATCCGCCCGGACATCCTGCTGACGGATGAGGGGTTTGCGATCACCGAACTCGACGCGGTGCCGGGCGGCATCGGCCTGACCGCCTGGCTCAACCAGACCTATGCGGAGTTGACTGGGCAGCGGGTGGTCGCTGGCCAAGCCGAAACCGAAATCGTGGGCGGCGCCCGCGGCATGGGCGACGGTTTTGCCGGCATCTTCGGCAACTCGCCGCGCGTCCACATCGTCGTTTCGGAGGAGGCGGCGACCTACCGGCCGGAAATGGAATGGCTGGCGGGGCAGATGCAGGGAGCGGCGTTCGCGGTTCAGGATCCGGCGTTCACGGGTTTCGCTGAGGGCGACGCGGTTTACCGGTTCTTCGAACTGTTTGACCTCGCGAACGTGGCGAACGCGCCGTGCGTTTTTGAACTGGCGCAGGCCAAGGGCATTCGCCTGACGCCGCCGCCGAAACCGATCTTCGAGGAGAAAATGCTCTTCGCGCTGCTGTGGAACCGGAATCTGCATGATTTCTGGCGGCAGGAACTGGGGGAGGGGTTCCTTCACCGCCTCAAGCAGGCCGTGCCCTATACGTGGGTGCTCGATCCGACGCCGCTTCCGCCCCAGGCGGCGATGCCGGAGTTGAATCTGACCGACTGGCATCAGCTCAAAACGCTGTCGCAAAAGGAACGCGATTTGATTCTGAAAGCCTCGGGGTTTGCCGCCAATGCCTGGGGTGCCCGGAGCGTGTCGCTCGGCAGCGACCTGTCGGCGGGCGAGTGGAGCACGGCGGTGGACGAGGCGCTGCGGAGCTTTCCGCAAACGCCCTACGTGCTGCAGCGGTATCGCAAACCCCGCACGGTGGCGGCCTCCTGGTTCGACTTTGACCGCAACGAACTGGTGGAAATGGCTGGCCGAGTACGGCTCTGTCCGTATTATTTCGTCCACGGCGACGGCGACGCGGCCCGCGCCCACTTGGGCGGCGTGCTGGCGACAATCTGTCCCGCGGACAAGAAAATCATTCATGGCATGCGCGACGCCATCCTCGCGCCATGCTGCATCTGAGATGCTCGAATACACTCTGCTGGCGTTCAGTTCGCTCTTCGTGATCGTGGACCCGATCGCGGCGGTGCCGGCGTTTCTGGCGATGACGCCCACGGACACGCCGGCGGCGCGCATCCGGATGGCCCGGTTGGCGTGCATGGTGGCCGCCGGGACATTGATCGCGTTCGCGTGGGCGGGGAATTGGATCTTCCGCATGCTCAGCATCACGCTGCCGGCGTTCAAGCTGGCCGGCAGCATTGTGCTCCTCCTGGTGGCCATGGACATGCTCCGCGCGCAAAGGTCACGCGTCCAGGAAACCTCCGAGGAAACGGACGCCGGGGCGGCGAAGGACGACATCGCCATCACGCCGCTCGCGGTGCCGATGCTGGCGGGGCCGGGGGCGATGACGACGGCGATCCTGCTGCACGGCCAGGCCGATGGTGTGGGCAAACAGATCGTCTTGTTCCTCTGCATCCTGGCGGTCTCGGCGGTGAGCTTTGTCATTTTCCGTCTCTCGGCGGAAGGCGCACGATGGCTCAGCCCGATCGTGCTGCGGTTGACGACGCGCATCATGGGATTGCTCCTGGCGGCAATCGCCATCCAGTTCGCTTTCGACGCGCTGGCGGTCCAATGGGGCCATCGGGTTTGAACTGATAGGAATCTGCTTTTACCGCGCCGGCGGTTTATTGACGCTGCGCAGGTGAGTCCCGCCGTGGCGGGACCACGCTTCACGCTCTCACGCTCCACCCAAGCAGCCAGACCTCGGAATCCAATTTTGCACGAGCCCTCAGATTGCTCAAAGCCTTTTATACACCAGGAGATACGTGCCCACAATTTCGGGCAAAGCGATCCCCAGGGTTCCAAAGATTCCAACGAGATACTTGCGCCAGGTTTTCGTCCGGGGACGCTCCTCGGTCTGATTCTGGTAAAGGGTGGCGATCACTGTGAACCCGCCGTAATTGAGGAGATTGACGACGAAGTCGAGGGGGTAAAGGATCATGCCTCTGGCTTGCCAGGTCCCTGCGATCAGTTTGAGGATGATGGCCTCGAGCAGGAACCCCACCGTGCCCATCGTCAGATACGCCTCGGTGGGAGTGAAAGTGTACCAGCGAAACCAGAGGCGGAAGACCATCCCCATGAAAAGATAGTGGGGTGTGAGGACGGCCATGATCGCGAGGACGATCAGCGGGTTTGCAGCGTGATAGGCGCCGAAGTCCACGCAGAACTCCATCAGCATCGCATACATCCATACTGTCACCACAAACCGCTTCCAGGAGCAGCGCTGGAGCGGACCCTGGCGGACGCGCCGGACCGCCCGGCGCCACTTCATCTTCAGCACGGTGTAGAGCGCGGCTTCGCCGCCGCCAAGCACCAGGAACCAAAGGCCGGCCCCGGGGATCAGCAGGATTATCCCTACCGCCAAGATCAAGCCGATGGCGCCCAGCGTCAGGCGGCGAAGAAAGACCGGAAGAAAACTGTCGGCAAAGTCCGGGGACATCAAACTGATGACTGCTTTGCCGAAATGCCGCTCTCAAACCGGCCGCCGTGGGTCGCAGGACATACGGGGCGCGGCACGGGCGGTCGACCCAGCGGCTGGCGTAGGTGTCGCCGAGGATTTCCTCCTTGAGCGGGTCCCAGCGGATGGGGCGGTTGAGGCGTTGGGCGAGGCCGTGCAGATGGCAGATGGTGGCGGAGCGGTGGCCGACTTCGGCGGGGCAGATCGGCTGGCGGCGGGTCTTGATGCATTCGAGCCAATTCCCTTCGTGGTCGGAAGATTCGTAAAGGTGGAGCTCGCCCGGCGCCAGGGGGCGGTTCTTGAGTTCGGCCGGGGTGGTCTCCAGCCGGTCCTGGCGGCTGACTAACACCTCGTCCCGCTCGCCAATGAACCGAATCATCTGGCCGTGCTTGACCGGATGGCTCTTCCAGACGCGGGTGCCGTCGGCATCGAGGTGGGACTGGTATGGGGCGCCGTCGCAACCCTTGGGGAAAAACTGGACGGGGCCGGAATGGTCCATCCCCAGGGCCCACTAAATGATGTCGAAGTGATGGGCGCCCCAATCGCCGTTGTTGCGGGAGCCAACTGAACTGACTGATAGGAATTTGCTTTTTACCGCGCCGCCGGTTTATTGACGCTGCGCGGGTGAGGGAGAATTGGTTTCCACTCGCACTCATTTTGGGAGGCAGCGTGCCAGACGCGAACAAGGCGTCAAGCGTCGAGTTTCGGTGTTTTTCGACGTTTTTGGGCCATCGCGTGGCGGCTGGGGCGCAGTTTTGGCTCAAGGCGCTCCCGCGGTGGAACGCTGGGAGGCGGCCGGAGGAGTTTCTCCGCTGGCCGAGCCGCGAGCAGGCGGCCACCGGGCAAGAAGACTGCCTTTGCGACCGCCGTTGTCAATCCGTGAGGACATTCTCGTAGTCGGGCATCGGGTCCACGTCGTCCCAAGGCTCGTAGGTGCAGGGCCTTGGAACGCCCGGCGGGGACAGGCTGGCGGGTCTGCCTGCGCCGAGGCTTCGGCAGGCAGGCGGGTCGTGCCAGGCGCCGAGGTGTCGCAGAATCGTCTCCACAACCTGCGGGTCATCAATCACGGCGATGACGCGCAGCGGGTCCACATGCCAGACGCGCAGAATGAGGTCCCGCCACCGTTTGGACGGTAGGTTCAGCGGGGCTGGCGGGGAAGGGCCCGGTCGGCGCGGGACCAGAATACACCGGCAGATGATTAGCTCCAGCATTTGTGAGACATATTGCTAACGACGGCCGTCGTACCAAAGGCGACAGGCGGCAGGGTTGCGCGCGCTGCGGCGGGGGTGGAGGATGAAGTGCCGGAACAGGGCGCCATACTCCCGGCGCGAGTAGAGATGAATTTTGCGGCCCGAGGTGAGCAGGGGATGGCGGTGCAAGATTACGATCCGGCGTCCTTCGCGGCGGCCGAGTTTTTTCAGCCGACGGCTCAAATCGAGTTCCTCGGACACGAAGAGTTCCTCATTGAAGCCCCCGACCTGACGGAACGCGGCGGCGTCACAAAACAGGAAGGCGCCCGGAGCCCAGTGAGTAAGCCGGCTGATCGCATTCCAAAGGCCGACCCCCCAGGTGGCGGAGCCGCGGATGCCCTCGAGACGCACGGTCGCCCCGCCACCCAAACAACCACCGCCAGCAATGGCCGATGCCATGTCCGCGAACAGCTCGCGGCTGGGGAAGGAGTCCGCGTCCAGGAACAACAGCCAGTCGCCGGTGGCAGCGGCAGCGCCCCGGTTGCGCGCCCGGCTGATCTGGTTTACTGGCTCGAATACGACGGTCGCCCCTGCTTGATGCGCGAGCCGCGCCGTGTCATCCGACGAGTTGTTGTCGCACACGATGACCTCGCTGGTCCAGCCCAGCACAGTGAGCGCGCCGCTCGCCTGGGTCAGCGCCGACAGGCAACGCCCGATGAGCTTGGCCTCGTTGAAGGCCGGGATGACCACCGAAATTTTCACCGACGCTTTATGCCGCAGCGGGCGGCGTGACTCAATCACGATCCAACGGGTACTTTGGGTGGGTGTGATCGGGCGATGTGCCGCGGCGCGGGAGCATCCGGCGCCGGATGCCGTCTAACCTCCCATGCGACGAGGCCAACGGTTGGCGGACGGGTGTTCATTTCCCACCGAAATGGGAAAGTCTCCAGTTCCAGGGCCGCAACTACGCCGCGCCACCGGCGTTATATCCTCCATGAATCCAACACCTGTTCTGTCCTTGCGCCGTTTCGCGGCTGCGCTCTTGCTTGGATTGCTGATCGTTCCGGTTCGGGGCCTGCCAACCAGCTCGCCGCCCGCCGAACTGTTGATCAGCGAGGTCCGTTACGAGGGGCAATTAAGCGATACCGAGGCGCGCTTCGCCGCCACCATCGTCGGCGAGGTCCTCGGCAAGGGCGAGACGAGTGCCCTCCTCTTCGAAGGCGACCTGGCGGTGCCCCCGGTTCAACTCCCGTCGCACCTGCGGCTCGCGCGCCAGGGGAACCAGTACCGTCTGGTGGCGACCCGGCCGGGCCGATTCGAGTTCTCCGTCACTGTCATCGCCAAAATCAGCAAGGCCGATCCGTGGAATCAAACCACGTTCACGGGGCCGGCGGCCGGCCTGGCCTCGCTGGCGGTTTCGGCCGCCGAGGGTGTCGAAGTGCAGTTCGTGAGCGGTGCCCGGGTGCCGGACACGCTGGGTGGCAGCGTCCAGGGGCAGCGGCGGCTGCGGGCGGTGCTGGGGGCGGACCAGGTGGTGGCGCTGCGCTGGCAGGGCCGGCAGGGCGACGTGACGCGCCAGACGCTGGCGACCTGCGAAACCACCGTCGCCGCCCAAGTGACGCCCACGGTGATCAAGTTCCAGACGCAATTTCAGTTCGAGATCCTACAAGGCAAAATGGCCCGTCTGCGGGTGGCCATCCCGGCCAGCCAGACGTTGACCAAGGTCGAGGGTGAGCAGGCGAAAGATTGGCAGGTCAAGGCCGAGGGCGACCGGCAGGTGCTGAACATTGAGTTTCTCAAGCCAGTGGAGAAAACATACGCGCTAAAGCTCGCGACGGAACAGAGCATTGACAGCCTGCCATTCACTACGAACCTCGATCTCCCGCAACCGCTGGAGGCCGAACGCGAGAACGGTTCGTTCACGCTCGGCGCGGAGGATGCCGTGGTCGAACCCGGCGAAGGCACCGGGCTGCGCCAGATCAACGCTCCGGCCGGGGCGGTCGCGGCGTACCGATTCTACGGCCGGCCGGTGGCGCTGCCGGTCAAGGTCAAAGGCATCGAACCGGTGGTCACGGTCGCCAGCCACGTTACCGCCCTACTCGAGGAAACGCGCCTCCTGGTGACGCAGACCTTGAATCTGAACGTCGAGAAGACCGGCATCTACCAACTGGAACTCGGCCTGCTCAGCGGGTTCGTTGTGACCGACGTGCGGGGCGATGGCGTGGAGGACTGGAAGGCCGGCGGCGCGTTGACGGCGGGCCGGGCGGGTCGGCCGGGACAGCTCACGGTGACCTTCAACAGCCGGGTGTTGGGAAACCGCCGCATTGATGTGCAAATGGAGCAGGCGCGGCCGACGTTCCGCGAGGAAGTGGTGGTTATGCCGTTGCGCGTGACCGGTGCCGCGCGGGAATCGGCGGCCATCGGCGCCCTGGCCGCGGCGGGCATCCGTTTGAAAACCGGCGAGCTGACCGGCCTGCGCGAAGTGCCGGTGGCCAGTCTGCCGGACCGGCGAGGCAATGAACTGCTGGCGTTCGTGGCCGATCAGGGAGACTGGAACCTTCGCCTGTCCGCCGAACGTCTCGAGGCCCGCGTCGTGGCCGAGATTTTCAACCTGGTTACGATCGGCGACGGCCTGGTGGGTGGCAGCGCCACGGTGCGTTACGCTTTGTTCAACCAGGGCGTGCAGGAGTTCAGGCTGAAGCTGCCGAACGCCTGGAAGAACGTGGATTTCACCGGCGCGAACATCCGGCGCAAGGACCTCAATGGCGAGCTCTGGACGATCAGCCTGCAGGACAAGGTGTGGGGAGGCTACACGCTCGTGATCACCTACGACGAGGCCTTCGACCCGCACGGCGCCAGCCTGGCCCTGGGCGGCCTGCACGCGGTCGGGGTCGAACGGGAAACCGGGACCCTGGCCGTGACCAGCGCCGCCAGCCTGCAATTGCGCGAGAAGAGGGTGAGCGGTCCGCTGCGGCGCGTTGACGAAAGCGAACTGGCGCCGACGGATCGCGCGTTGATCACCCGGTCGGTCCTGCTCGCCTATCTTCAGTCGGCGGGCGACGACTACGGGTTGGAGGTCGAGGTGTCGCGGTTTGACGAGGTGCCGGTGCTCAGCGCGGTGGCGGATCGCACGCAGCTCACGACCGTGCTGACCGAGGCGGGACAGATGCTGACGCAGGCCAGCTACCTGGTGAAGAACAACGACAAGCCTTATCAGACCTTCACTTTGCCGGCCGGGGCGGATTTCTGGTCGTGCTATGTCAACGGTCAGGCGGTCAAGGCGGAGCGGCAGGGGACGAATCTCCTGGTGCCGTTGCCGCGCGGGGTCAATCGGGACCTGGCCTTTCCGGTCGAACTGGTCTATGCCCAGACCGTCGGCGGTTTGAAGGACCACCCGCGCCAGCCGATCGCCCTCCAGGCGCCGCGGACGGACATTCAAACGACCTATGCCGAATGGGAACTTTACGTGCCGCCGACGCGCGACCTGACCGGTTTCGGGGGCAACCTGACGGCCACCCAGGGCGCGGGTTACACGCTGCACGACGCGGGACACGAACTGGCCACCGTTTACCGCAACTGGCTCTCGGATGGCACGGTGATGGTGGTTTGGGGGCTGATCCTGCTGGGCGGGGCGCTGGTACTGGTGGCTCTGCGCTATGGCGGCCGGGGACTGGGCACCGGCGTTTTGGTTCTCCTGATCCTCGCGGTGCTGGGCGGCATGTTATTGCCGGCACTGGCGAAGGCCAAGGGCAAGGCCCAACGGATCAACGCGGCCAATAATCTGAAACAAATCGGCATCGCCGCCCGGCTCTACGCGCAGGGCAACCGGGGGCGCTTCCCCGGATCGCTCGACCAATTGATGAACGAGGTCGGCTCGGAAAGAGTCCTCCGCGACCCGGAAACCAGCGAGCGCTTTGTGTACCTGGGGGCGGGCCGGGAGGAGGCGGGAATACCAGCGGGCAGTGTGCTGGCCTACTCACCCGCCGAGCGCGACGGCAAGCGGACCGTGCTCCTGTCCGATGGCAGCGTGACCTGGATGGACGCGGCGCGGTTCGGTGAATCCCTCCAAAAGACGGCCGGCGCCGCCGGGTTCGCCATGCAAACGCGTGACCGCAGTGCCGGACGTGAGTTGAAGGAGGAACTCGCGGTGTCGCCTCCTCAAAGTGTGACGGTGTTGGACGCCGCCGGCAAGTTCGCCATCGCCGCCAACGACGTGGCGAAGCCACCCGCTGCCGTTGCGGCTCCCGTGGAGAGCCAGGTTATGATGCGGACGAATGGTGTGGAGCACATGGGCCGTGTCAATGGCGTCGCCCAGCAGGTCATGAATGGGGATGGCGCCATGGGCGGCGGCGGCGGATTTGGCGGCCGCAGCACGCTGTCTAGCAACAATGCGCTCGCGGCCAACAGTGCGGGGTTGCTCAGCGTCCAGCCAGGCGGCCCGGCGTCAACCGTGGCGGGCATCCGGCCGATTCGCATCGAAATCCCGCGTACCGGGGAACGGTTTGTGTTCACCAAGGTGCTCAATGTCCGCGACGACAAACTCGTCCTGAGCGCCACCGTCATCAGCGCGGCCACGCGCAACACATTGCGCTCGGTCACGCAGATTGCCGCCTTCCTGGCCGGCCTGCTCCTCTTCGCCTGGCAATGGCGCCGGTCCCAGCCGAACAGCCTGCTCGGCGCGGTCGGGCTGGTTCTTGCCGCCACCAGTGTAGGCGCCATGCTCATGGTAACCCACCTGCTTGGTATCGCTGTCGCCTATGCCCTGCCGCTCGCGGTCCTCGTGGCGTTCGGCGTCGCCGTCGTGCGCGCATGGCGGAAAAGAAAGCTGACCCGGCCGGCCGTGGCGGCGGGACCGGCGGCAGTCGCGTCTCTTGTCGCGCTGCTCGGTCTGTCATTCTTCGGCCCGGCCGAGGCAGCGACGCTGGCCAAGGAGACTCCGGTTCCGGTGGCCGGCGGCTCGGTCGTGTCCGCCAGCTACGTTGGCCGGGTCAGCGGACGGGTGGCGCGTATCGAAGCCGAAGTGCGCATCGTGACCACGCAGCCGAACCGGACCGTCGCGCTGTTCGGGAACGATCTGGCGGT
The DNA here is from genome assembly GCA_050012855.1 of Verrucomicrobiota bacterium. GTDB lineage: Bacteria > Verrucomicrobiota > Verrucomicrobiia > Limisphaerales > J093 > JAJXZJ01. The sequence continues at coordinate 59,075 of JBEKGJ010000009.1, forward strand.
GGAGGCCTTCGGTTCGATGCCACCAGGGGCGCGCCTGATCCGCGACGGAAAAACACTGAGCGTCCGGTTCTCCCGAAAAGGCGAGGCCACGGTGAAATTGAGCTTTCTGGTGAAGTTGAGCGGGGCGGAAGCGGACGTGAACCGGCAGCTCGCTTTCGCGATTCCGCCGGCATTGTCGAGCCAGGTCACGCTGGTGGTGGACGAGCCCGAGGCAAACGTCGAGTTTCCCACCGCGGTCGCGTTCCACAGCACGACGACGGGCGGTGAAACCCGGGTCGAAGGGACGATCGGCTCTGGCGAACGCGTGGAACTGCTTTGGTCACCCCGGGTAAAGCGGGCGGCCGAGATCGCCGCCACCGTGTTCTGCCAGAATGCGGCCGTGGTGAGCTTCCGCGGCGACACCATGAACGTGCGATGCACGCTCGATTACGCGGTGACACAAGGCGAACTCCGCGAAGCGCGACTGCAACTGCCGGCGGGTCAGCGCCTGTTGCGCCTCGAAGGCGACCAGATTCGCACCTGGCAGGTGAAGGAGGATGCCGGCGGCGCCGTGCTCACGGTGGAACTCCTCAAGGGCGTCGCTTCCAGCTACCGCCTCACGGTGGAAACGGAAGCCACCGGGACCGTCAAGGACGGGGTGGCGGTGGCCGTTCCACATGCGCTCGATGTGAAACGTGAAACCGGCTGGGTCGGCTTCGCCGCCAACGACGAACTGGGCGTCACCTTGGACACCGTCACCGGCGCGCAAAGGGTGGACGCAGCCGAGTTCAAAGCCGCGCCGCCGGGTGTGGTTATCGCCGAGGCCTACCAGTTTCTCCGACCGGATTTCACCGTGCGGGTGCGCGTGGAGCCGCTGCAACCGCAGATCGAAGTGTCGGTCCAACACCACATCCGGCTCGGCACCGAACAGATTTCGGTTTCGGCCGAACTGAATTATGTCATCAAACGGGTTGGGGTGTTCAACCTGCGGGTGGCGCTGCCGGCCGATTTCCGCGTCGAGGCGGTCAACGGTGAGTTCACGCAATGGACGGTGAAAGACGAGGGCGGTGGGCGCGTGCTGGAGGTGGCCTTGAAACAGCGCACGCTCGGCAACTACTCACTGGGGGTGGTGCTGGCCCGGACGGTGTCGGCATTGCCCGCGACCTGGGCGGTGGCGGCGGTGCATCCGCTCGGCGTGCAGAAACTCAGCGGGTTCGTGCTCGTGGCTGCCGAGGTGGGCGTGCAGGTTAAAACGCAGTCCCAGGAGGGGTTGACGGAAGTGCCGGCGGCCTCGGTGCCGGGCGGCGGCACGGGTCTGGCCTACAAGTTCATCGCGGCGGACCCAGTCCCGCCCACGCAACCGTGGCAACTCACCGTGAGCAATGAAACCATCGAGTCCTGGGTCCGCGCGGAAGTCGTGGATTTTTGGACCGTCGGCGAGAACCTGATCAACGGCCGGGCGCTGGTGCGCTACGAGATTCAGAACGCGCCGGTGAAGGAGTTCCGGCTGCGCGTGCCGGCCGGGTTCAAGAACGTGGAGATCACCGGTGCGAACATCCGGCAGCGTGACCAGACCACGAACCAATGGCGCGTGACGCTGCAAAACAAGGTCATCGGCACCTACACACTCACGGTGACCTGGGAATTGCCGGCCGCGATCACCGAGAAGGAGACGACGCTGGCCGCGGCGGGCGTGGAGGCCATCGGCGTCGAGCGCGAGACGGGCGCCATTGCGGTGATGGCCCGGCCGCCGATCCAGGTCAGCGCGCGGAACACGAGTGGCGAACTCACGCGGATTGATGCCAGTGAACTGCCCGAGTGGGCGGGGCGGGCGGACCCGGCGACGATGCTGGCCTACCGGTATCTGCGTCCCGGCTACACGCTGGCGCTGGCGGCCCTCCAACACAAGCAGGCGGAAGTGCTGCAGGCGCTCGTGGACGAAGCGCGCTTGACCACCGTGATCGCCGAGGACGGCCAGGCAATGACCGAGATGGCGCTTTCGGTGCGCAACAACGGCCGGCAGTTTCTGGAAGTCGCGTTGCCGGCTGGCGCCCAGGTTTGGTCATCGTTCGTGGCGGGCGAGGCTGTGCGCCCCAGCCTGCGCGGTGGAAAACTGCTGCTCCCGCTCGAACGCAGCGAGGCCACCGAGGCGACCTTCCCGGTGACGTTGAGCTACGTCAGCGGCGGCACTTTCCCGACCGGTCATGGCAAAGTCGGCCTGCTGTCGCCGAGCCTCGATGTCCCGATCAAAAGTGCGCAATGGGAGGTCTATGTGCCCGGCGACCACACTTACGCGAAGTTCGCGGGCACCATGGCGCGGGGCGAGGCGGAAGCGACGCCCGTGGTGGAGCGATTTACCACCGAGTCCTACGTCGAGGAGGAAACCCGGCAGTCCAACGCGCTGATGCAGCGACGTACCAGTGATCTGAGCATGGCCCGCAGCAAGCTGGCCTTGGGCGACAACAAGGCCGCAGTGCGCAATTACTACAAGGCCAGGACGGAGGGCGATCAGGACGAGCGCTTGCGGGAACTCGGAGTCGAGCTGCGCAAAGCGCAAAGCAGCAATCTCATCGCCGGCCAGCAACAGGCCGTCGTCAACAACGGCGAGTTGTTTGGGCTCACGCAGCAACCCGCTCTCCAGGCAGCGCAGCCGGCCGCCGGGAACTACGACGCCGAGGTCGCCGGGCGGCAATGGGAGAAGCTGGCGCAGGCCCAGGAAATCGCGGTGTCCAAGGTGCGCCCGTTGCGGGTGACGCTGCCGCGGAGCGGCCTGCGTTATTCGTTCACGCAGATTCTGCAGACCGAGCTCGGCAAGCCCATGCAGATCCAGTTCGAGGTCGCGAACACCAAGGCGGCGAACTGGCCGTTGCGGACCGGCGTCGGTCTGGGCGGGTTTCTTCTATTGTGGGCGGCGTCGGCGTGGCTGCTGTCCAGTCGCCGGACGACGGGCGTGGCGGCGTAAACGGGGCGATCCACTTTTTGTCGCGTGGCGAAAAAGATTGCTCGCGCTTTCGGCGGCGCTCGCGTAAATCGCGGGCGCAGAAATGAAAGATATTGTTCCGTCGCCACCGCCGGTCGTGCACAACCAATTCGAATCGGTCCGCGAGCTGTTCCGCCGGTTCGTGGTGCCCAGTTACGGGCGCTTTGACCTGGCCTTCCAGCGCGGCAGCGGCAGCTACCTTTGGGATGTAGCCGGGAAACGCTATCTCGACCTGGGTGGCGGCATCGCGGTCTGTTCGCTGGGCCATGCCCATCCCGAGGTCACGCAGGCGCTCATCGAGCAGTCGCAGCAGTTGGTCCACGTCTCGAACCTTTACTATCACGAGCCGCAGGGCCGGCTGGCCGCCGGACTTGTCCGCCACCTGGCGTCCGGCAAAGTGTTTTTCGCCAATAGCGGCGCGGAGGCGAACGAGGGGCTGTTCAAGCTCGCGCGGCGCTTTGGCCACGACGAGGGGCGGTTCGAGATTCTCACGGCGCTCCATTCCTTCCACGGCCGCACGCTGGCCGGCATCGCGGCCACCGGCCAGGACAAAGTGAAGACGCGGTTTGGGCCGGTGGTGCCCGGCTTCCGGCACGTGCCGTTCAACGACCTCGCCGCCGCCCGCGCCGCGATCTCACCCGCCACGGCCGCCATCCTGATCGAAGGAATCCAGGGCGAGGGCGGCATCACGCCCGCCACGCCGGAGTATTTGCTGGGGCTGCGCGCCTTGTGCGATGAGAAAAAGCTGCTGCTGCTCATGGATGGCGTCCAATGCGGCTATTTCCGTTCCGGCCGGTTTCAGAGCTTCCAGCGTCTCCTGGAGGACATTTCGGGGGCCGACGGATTCCTGCCCGATGGCGTTTCGATGGCGAAATCGCTGGGCAATGGTTTTCCGATCGGCGCGTTCTGGGTGCGCGAACCGCTGGCCGATCTGCTGGGACCTGGTTCGCACGCGACCACCTTTGGCGGCACACCGCTGGCCTGCGCCGTGGCGTTGAAGGTCCTCGAGGTGGTGGAGCGCGACCGGCTGGCGGACAACGCGCGGCACCTCGGCGAGTTTTTGAAAACCGAGTTGCTCCGGCTGGCGGCGCGGCACCCCGACCTCATTGAATCCGTGCGCGGCGTGGGACTGATGCTGGGCTTCGAGCTGGCCGACAAAAACACGATCCCGGCGTTCGCGCGCAGCGACAAACCGGCGGCCCTGCAACTGGTGGATCGCCTGCACAAAGCCGGTCTCCTGACCATTCCTTCCGGCGCTCAGGTGGTGCGCCTGCTGCCGGCGTTGAACCTGACGCAGGCCCAGGCGGTGGAAGGCATTGCGATCATCAGCGAAGTGTTGGCCGCACTGGCGGCGTAAACCGGCCGCCGGACACCACCGCGAATTCGTTCGTGACGAACCGGGACGGTTTCGCATAAAAGGATGCTTTGATGCCTGTTCCCCTCCACCTGTGTGGGGCAGCGCTGTTGAACGCATTGCATTATGAGACACTTGTTGAGCCTCGAAGCCCTGGGGGCAGGCGAGATTGAGCACATCCTGCGGCAGGCCGCCGTGTTCAAGCGCGAACGGAGGTCCTCCGGCCAGTCGTTGCGCGGCCAGACTTGGGCGCTCCTGTTCAGCAAATCCTCGACCCGCACCCGCGTCTCCTTCGAGGTCGGCATTCGCGAACTGGGCGGACAGGTGATGTTCCTCAGCGCCGCCGATCTGCAACTCGGCCGCGGCGAGCTGATCAAGGACACCGCCCGGGTGCTTGGCCGCATGATCCATGGCGCTGTCATCCGCACCTTCGCCCAGACCGATGTGGAGGAATTTGCCCGCTACGCACAAATCCCCACGGTCAACGCGCTGACCGATGCCGAGCATCCGTGCCAGATTCTGACGGACATGTTCACCTTCCAGGAGAAGCGCGGGCCGCTGGCCGGGCGGGTGGTGACGTTCGCGGGCGATGCCGCGTGCAACGTGGCTGCGTCCTGGATCTTTGCCGCGGCGAAGCTCGGATTTGAATTGCGCCTGGCCGCGCCGAAGGCATTCCAACCCCCGCCCGAGCTCCTGCGGCGGGCCGGTGGCCGGATCGTTTGCACCGAGGATTTGCCCCAGGCTGCCAGCGGCGCGGACCTGCTTTACACCGACGTGTGGGTTTCGATGGGCAAGGAAGCCGAAGCGGCGGAGCGGTTGCGGTTGCTGGCCGGCTATCAAATCAACGCCGGCGTCGTGCGCCTGGCGAAACCCGACGTCCTAGTGATGCATTGCCTCCCGGCCTATCGCGGCAAGGAGATTGACGAGGCGACGTTCGAGGCCCATGCCGGCACGATCTTCGATCAAGCCGAGAACCGTCTGCACACCCAGAAGGCGATTCTCGACTGGCTGATTAGTTGAGCGTTCGTCGGCGGCAGGGCAGGGGGCTGCTCGCCCGCTGGTGGGGGCTTTGTCCTCGACGGTCCCAGCCGCAGTGCTACATTGACCGGGTATGTTAACGCAAGCGCCCGTGGCGCCCCAGAAGATCAACCTCCGCCGGCCCGACGTCATGGCTGCGGTGCAGGCCCAGGTGGTCGCCCACTACCGCAGCGAGTTGGTGGAACGGATCCGCGCCAACGGCGGGGTGCTCTCCGCCGACGGTTTGACGGTGAAGCTGGCGAAGGAGTTTGGCTTCTGCTATGGCGTGGAACGCGCCATTGATCTGGCCTACGCAGCGCGCAAGATGTTCCCGTCGCCGAAGCGCATTTTTCTGCTCGGCGAGATCATTCACAACCCTGAGGTCAATGACCAGATCCGCGCCATGGGCATCGTCAGCATCCCGCCCAAACCCTCGGCGGCCGAGGTTGCCCACATTACGGCCGAGGATGTGGTGATCATCCCGGCCTTTGGCACCGAAGTGCAAACCCGGCGCCGCCTGGAAGCGAAGGGCTGCATCATGGTGGACACCACCTGTGGCGACGTCATGAGCGTCTGGAAACGCGTCCGCCAGTACTCGAAGGAAAACGTCACCAGCATCATCCACGGCAAGGCGAAGCACGAGGAAACCAAGGCCACCACCTCCCAGGCCACCGCCTATGCCAGCGGCCATTATCTGGTGGTGTACAACCTCGCGGAGACGGACTACGTCTGCAATTACATCCTGCAAGGCGGCGACCAGCACGAGTTCCTGGAGAAGTTCAAGGGCGCCCATTCGCCGGGGTTCGATCCGGACCTGCACCTGCGGGCGGTCGGGGTGGCCAACCAGACCACCATGTTGCGGGGCGAAACCGAGGAGGTGCAGCGCCGGATTCGCGTCGCGATGGAGCAGAAATATGGCGCGGAGAACTGGTCCGAGCATTTCCGGTTCTTCGACACGATCTGCGGGGCCACCCAGGACCGGCAGGACGCGCTGGAGAAATTGCTGGCCGAGCCGCTGGATTTGTTGCTCGTCATTGGCGGCTACAATTCCTCCAACACGTCACACCTCGCGGAAATGGGCGAGGCGCGCCTGCGCACCTTTTTCATCAAGAACGCCTCGAAAATGGCCTCCGACCAATTGATCGTCCACTACAACCAGCACCTGCTCAAGGAGGTCGAGACGCAGAACTGGTTGCCGGCCGGACGCATCACCGTCGGCATCACCGCCGGCGCTTCCTGTCCGAACAACCTGATCGAGGACGCCATCCGCCGGGTGTTTGAGCTGCGCGGCGTTTCCGTGCAGGAGTTGCTGGCCACCCGCTGACGGCGGATTGGCCGCGCGGGAGACTGTCCATGCCCTGCACTCGCGAGGAACTCGAAGCGCGTGAGCGCGCCACACTGGCGCCGTTCGCCCAGTTCAGCGCCGATTCCCGCGGTCGCGCCTTCCCAGAGCCGCCGCCCGAGTGGCGCACCCAGTTCCAGCGGGACCGCGACCGCATCATCCACTCGCGCGCGTTTCGCCGGCTGGAATACAAGACCCAGGTGTTCCTGAACGGCACGGGGGATCACCTCCGCACCCGGCTCACGCACACGATGGAAGTCGCCGCGATCGCGCGCAACATCGCCCGCGCCTTGCGCCTGAACGAGGACCTCGCCGAGGCCATCGCGCTGGCGCACGATCTCGGTCATTCCCCGTTCGGGCACAGCGGCGAACGTGCCCTGAACGAACTCATGCGCGGTCATGGCGGCTTCGAGCACAATCGCCACAGCCTGCGGATCGTCGAAGAACTCGAACAGAAATACCCCGATTTTCCCGGGCTCAATCTGACCTGGGAAGTACGCGAAGGACTGGCCAAACACCGGACCGGCTTCGACCGGCCGGCCGGCCGGCTGGGCTTCGACGCGAAGTGCAGTTCCCTCGAGGCGCAGGTGGCGGATGTCGCCGATGAAATCGCCTACTCCAGCCACGATCTGGACGACGGGCTCGACGCCGGTTTGCTGTCCGAGGCGCGCCTGAGCAGGAACGTGCGCATCTGGCGGATGGCGACCGCGAAAGTGCGGCGCGAACGGGGCGTGCTCGCTGACGAATGCCGGCGTCACTTCACGATTCGTTGCATCATTGACGACCAGGTGCGCAAGGTGGTGACCATCACGGAACGACGGCTGGCGGCGGCGCAGGTGCGCAGCGCGGATGACGTGCGGCGTCAAAGCCGGCCGCTGGTGCAGTTCAGTCCGCACCGCCGCGGCCTGAACCGGGAACTGCGCACCTACCTTTACGGCCACCTTTACAACTGCCGGGCCGTCCACGGTCCCAACGCCCAGGCGGTGGAAATGCTGCGGCAATTGTTCCGGTTCTACCTGGCACACCCGGAAACGCTGGGGGAACAGGCCCGGAAGCGCGTGGCCCGGCACGGCCTGCACCGCGCCGCCTGTGATTATCTGGCCGGCATGACCGACCGCTACGCGTTGCAGGAATACGCGCGCCTGATCGGACACCGGGCCCACACCGCTGGTTAACGGCCACGAGCGACGGAGCGACGACTCGCCCGGCGGTCAAGCTGCCAGCTTGCCAGATTTGCTGGGTCGTGGACCGCCGGGCCGTGATTGGGGCCACCGGCCACATGCGACAACGGCCCACCCAGCGGGCGGACCGCCACCAAACAAATGGCATCCCGCATGGTAGGGCCGAACTGCGTCTCGGCCCCAATTGGGGCGGCGCAGCAGTGCCGCCCTACCGGCCTTGCGCTCTTTGCGCGTTTTCGCGGCGACCCAACTGCGGTTTTCGGCTTAATTGGTCGTGCCGGTCGTGGTGGCCGGCGCGCGGGGTGTGATGGTCAGCCGGCCGTCCTTGACCAGGATGCTCTCCAGCTTACGCATGGTATCGGCCACCTGTGGATTCTGCGTGGCGCTCTCGGCGAGGTTTTGGCCGCGGAGCTGGGTCATGAACGCCTCCGGCACCGGCTGGCCTTTCACCACCAAGTCCTGCGGCGTCACCACCAGGGCTCCGTTTTGCAGGGACACTCGCAAGGTCGCCCCGCCGTTGAGGAAACGTCCCTTGCCCTTGATGAGGGGGACCTTGTCCAACGGCAGGCTGATCTGGCCTTTGACCTGATCGCCTTCGAGCGTGACATAGACCTTGTCCTTGAACTCGCGGAAGTCGGGCGAACTCGCGATCAGGCAATTGATGCCCTTGGTATCGAGTTCGAGCGGGGCATTGGTCAACCCCTTGGCCAGCGCGTCGCCGAAGCTCTTGAACTGGGCCTGGACCGCGGCGGCTTCCTCGGCGGTGAACTGCGCCTTGGGCAACACCATCGGCTGGGTTTCGGTGTACTGCGCCACGAACTGGTTCACTTTGCCCAGGAGGTAGCGCACGCCGATGACCCCGGCGACCACCACCAGCAGCGCCAGGATCACAGCGGTCAGGCAGCCATAAAAGAAACAACCGCGTCCTTGTTTTACCTGTTGTTCGCTCATAGTCAGTGTGGATTGCGGTCCGGAGCATCGGCGAATCCCGCCGCCAGCTCAACTCGAAAATCCGGTTTCCCAAGCCGCACGGGGTGCAGTTTCGGCTTTTCATCAGGGCTGGCGACGTTATGGTCAGCCCCACGCTGGTTGGCGCGCGGTTTCGGCGCGGCGCGGCCGGGATGCCGCCGCCCCGTCGGCCCGGAAACCGGGCGCCCTTGAACGATGGATATCGCACACATACGCAATTTCAGCATCATCGCCCATATTGATCATGGGAAAACGACGCTGTCCGACCGGCTGTTGAACCGGACGGGGACGATCTCCGACCGGGACATGCAGGAGCAACTGCTGGATTCGATGGACCTGGAGCGGGAGCGCGGCATCACGATCAAGGCGCACCCGGTGACGATGAGTTACATCGCCAAAAACGGCGAAACCTACGAGCTGAACCTGATTGACACGCCCGGGCACGTGGACTTCACCTACGAAGTCTCGCGCAGCTTGAGCGCCTGCGAAGGGGCGCTGCTCATCGTGGACGCGGCCCAGGGCGTCGAAGCCCAGACGGTCGCCAATGTCCACCTGGCGATGAAGCACGAGCTGACAATCATTCCGGTGATCAACAAGATTGACCTGCCGCATGCCGACATCGCGCAGGCCCGGCAGCAACTCGAAGACATCCTCGCCATCCCCGCCGAAACGGCAATCCTGGCCAGCGCCAAGGAAGGCATCGGCATTGACGACATTCTCGAGGCGATCGTGGCCCGCATCCCGGCGCCCAAGCCCACCGGCGCGAGCGGCCTGCAGGCGCTCTGCTTCGACTCCCTGTTCGACACTTACAAGGGCGTGGTGACCCACGTCCGCATCTTCAACGGCGAACTGCGCGCCGGTCTCCCAGTCAAACTCCTCTACTCGGGCAAGAACTTCGAAGTCAAGGAGGTGGGCAGCTTCAACCCCAAGCCGTACGTCCGCGACCGGCTCGAGGTCGGCGAAACGGGCTACTTCACCGCCAACATCAAAAGTCCCAAGGACGTCAAGATGGGGGACACGGTTACCGACAGTCGCGTGCCGGCGCCGGCCCTGCCGGGCTTCCAGGAAATCCACCCGATGGTGTTCAGCGGCATCTACCCGATCAACACGGCGGATTACGAGCACCTGAAGGCCAGCCTGGGCAAGTTGCAGCTCAACGATTCGGCCTTTGTCTATCAGGCCGAAAGCTCCGTCGCGCTGGGCTTCGGCTTCCGCTGCGGCTTCCTCGGCCTGCTTCACCTCGAGATCGTCCAGGAACGTCTCCGCCGCGAATACGCCATGGACATCATCGCCACCTACCCGAGCGTGGTGTACAAAGTGAAGCTGACGAACGGCGAGGTGAAGGACATTGACAACCCGGCTTTCCTGCCGGAAGTGACCTTCATCGAGGAAGTCCAGGAGCCGGTGGTCCGCACGTTCATCATCTGCCCAAACGAGTATATCGGCGACATGATGGCGCTGGTTTCCGAGAAGCGCGGGATCCTCGACCACACCGAAACGCTGGACCCACGGCGGGTCATGATGACCTCGATGGTTCCCCTGAATGAAATTCTGATTGATTTTCACGACCGCATCAAGAGCCTGACCCGCGGCTACGGTTCCATGGACTATGAGCACACCGGGTACCAGGTGTCCGACATGGTGAAGCTCGACATCCTGGTGAACGGGGAGCCGGTGGACGCGTTTTCCTGCATGGTCCATCGCGAGAAAGCGGAGGGCCGCGGCCGGGCGCTGGCCGCCAAGCTGAAGGAGGTTATTCCCCGGCAGCAGTTCGCCATCGCCATCCAGGCGGCCATCGGCGGCAAGATCGTGGCGCGGGAAACGGTCAGCGCCTTCCGCAAAGACGTCACCGCCAAGTGTTATGGCGGCGACATCAGCCGCAAACGCAAATTGCTCGAGAAGCAGAAGGAAGGCAAAAAACGCATGAAATCCATCGGCTCGGTGAACATCCCGCAGGAGGCTTTCATCGAAGTGCTCAAGGCGTAAACCCTTTGGTCCAGGACGGGCAGGGCAGGGGAGCCCACCCGCCGGAAGGAATCGAATGAACTTGCGATGGTTGGTTTCAAAAACGGTGCGACAGGCGGTGGATCTGCGCCAGCAGGTCATCGTCATCCTGAACTCCCAGCGCGACATCCTCGCGCCCAAGGCGCTGGCCGAGGCGACGGCGGCGCTCAAGGCGTTCGACGAGGCGCGGGCGCGCCATCCGAACGACGCGACGCTCGAAGCCGAAGTGAAGAAGCTGGAGGAAGCTGCGACGAAATGGTTCCAGCCGTATCCAAACGCCGGCACCCGCGAGAACCTCAAGGAATTCCTGGTCAGCGGCGTGTTGATCCTGACCATCTTCAGCTTCTTCGTCCAGCCGATGAAGATTCCCTCCGGCTCGGCGCAGCCAACCCTCTACGGCAATGTCGTCACGGATCTGCGGACCAACGCGCAGATCACCGTTCCCGACCGGTGGGGCCGCTTCCTCGATTGGTTCCGCGGCCTCGACTACCACGTCTGGGTGGCCAAGGATGGGGGCACGCTGCACATCGAGCCGGTCACCACGTCGTTTGGCTTCATCAAACAGCAGCGGTTCCTGCTCGGCAATGATGCCTACACGTTTTGGTGGCCGGTTGATCATCTGGCCGAACAGTGCGGCGTGAGTCCCGGCCAGGAATTCAAGGCCGGCGACACCGTGCTCAAACTCAGGGTCCGGGGCGGCGACCGGCTGTTCGTGGACCGGCTCACTTACAATTTCCGCCGGCCCGAGCGCGGTGAAATTATCGTCTTCCACACCGTGGACATTGATCACACGCTTCGCGTCTGGAACGGGTACCCGGTGCTCACCTCCAACACGCATTACATCAAGCGTCTGGTCGGGCTGAGTGGAGAAAAGGTGCGGATCGGCAACGACCGCCATGTCATCATCAACGGCGAACGCCTCGATGCCACGACGCGGCGCTTCGAGCACGTGTATTCCTTCACCGGCAAGCCGCGGGACAGCGTTTATTCCGGGCACGTAAACGACCTGGTGTCGGTCCAAACCGGACTGCCCGCCAGGAAACTGGCGCCGCTTTTCCCGGATGAGAACACCGAATTCGAGGTGCGGCCCAACTACTATCTCGCATTAGGCGACAACACCATGAACAGCTTCGATGGCCGTGGCTGGGGCGATTTCCCGCGCGAGCACGTGGTCGGCCGGGCCCTGTTCGTGTTCTGGCCATTTACCAGCCGCTTCGGCCTGGTGTATCAGTAGCCCGTGAGCTGGGCGCGCCTCATCTGGTACTGGCTGAAGTCGCGCACGGCCCGGGAGGGGCTGGTGCGGCTGCGCACCGTCTGCCGGTTGATCCGCCAGCAACGCGACCTGCTGGAGCCCGCCGCGCTCGCCGAACTCATCGCCGCCCGGCAGGCGTTCGCCCGTGTCTGGCTGGCCCGCGCCGAGCCGGCCGTCCTGCGCCGGCAGATGGACAGCCTGGAGGAGACGACCGGACGCTTCGTAAAAGACCCCTCCGCGCACTGGGGCTACGAAACCCTCGACCTGCTGCTGGTGGCCTTCGTGGTCATCCTGGCGGTCCGCACTTTCTTCGTCCAACCGATGAGCATTCCCACCGGTTCAATGCAGCCAACCCTCTATGGCATCACCACTGAGGACTTGCGCAGCCGTCCCGATGGCGGACGCCCGCGGTTGCTGCGCCGCGTGGTTGATCGCTGGGTGTTCGGTCGGAGCTACTGCCACGTCGTGGCCAGGGCGCGCGGGCGCATCACGCGCATCGAACCACCCGAGCCGATTTTCAAGTGGCCGGAGCTGCTGCGGTCGTGGCGGAAACAGCGATTCCAGATTGGCACGACCTGGCACACCATCTGGTTCACCCCGGCTGAATTGCCGAACCCGCTGGGCTTGAATCCGGACCGTTTGCTGTTCGTGCTCGCCGGTGTTGACGCCGCGCACCAGTTCCAGCCCGGCGAGGAGGTCATCAATCTGGCCATCAACGCCGGTGACCATCTCCTGGTGGACCGTTTAACCTTCAATTTTCGGCATCCGCAACGCGGTGAGATTGTCGTCTTCGATACCCAGGGGATTCCTGGGGTGCATGAATCCACCGTCTATATCAAGCGGCTGGTCGGCCTGCCGGAGGAACGGTTGCGGATTGGCGACGACCGCCATCTGGTGGTCAACGGTCGCCGGTTGGACGCGGACACGCCGCACTTTGCGAACGTTTACAGTTTCAGCGGTCCGCCGCGGGAGAATCGCTATTCGGGGCACGTGAACGATTTCGTGGCGCAACGCGATGGGATCAAGCGCGGTTCGCTGGCGCCGCTGTTTGCCACGGAGCGGGCCGAATTCCAAGTACGGCCGGGTCACTTCCTGGTGCTGGGCGACAATACGTTGAACAGCTTCGATGGGCGGCGGTGGGGCGATTTCGCGCAGGAGTTGGTCATGGGCCGGTGCTTCCTGGTTTATTGGCCGTTGAGCGACCGGCTCGGTTGGACGTTCGAGTGATGCACTTATCATCGCACAATGTTTGTTATATTCAATAACGACAGACTCCGCGGATGGGCAAGAAAAACGTTGACTTTGTTGCCCCGGATCGGGCATCTTCTCCCCTGTCGCAATGCGAGGCCGGGGGCATTCCGCAGCAACCTAAGACCATTGCAGGCGTTGAGTTTGCGCGTGGGAAGGAAGGGCTTTCTGAACCGCGCCCGCTTGCAATGTGCCCTGACCTCGCAACGATGCACTGGTTTTGGACGGAGACAATAAACCGTCTTGAATCGTTGCGGCGTCGTGTTCGGGAGGCTCGGGACCTGATGGAGGCGGCTGACTTCGCCCGTTACGTTCTCAACTCATGGATGCGCAAGATGCTTGTGCCTTATGACAATCAGGGGCTGCTGAAGGTGGACAGCGCTGCCCTGGGGCTTTCCGCGGCGGACTTGTTGCGTGAGGTGCAAGAGGCTTTGGCGAACCAATCAAGTCGCGCCAGGATACAACGTCGCGCAATTCGAGACCATTCTACATCGCCTTGACCTGATCGCGGGACAGCTTGCCAAAGTGCCTACTGCGGGCGGTGATTCCGCCGCGGCGCTGACGGTTCCTCGGTTGATTGTTCTCCCTGGGGTCGGTCGGGGTGAATGAGGTTGCGGTATGAATGCGACTGATTGGGTTTGGTGTTTGCATTGTGAACGTTGCTACGTGCGCGGTGAGTTCCGGATGGTGCGCGGGTTGCGGAGGTGTCCTTATCCGGGTTGCGATGGGGGCATTGTTTGTGATGGGTGGCCGTGGCTTGATTATCTTTACGGGCAGGGTGTTGAAGTGGACGTGGAGAAAGCTCCGGTGCCTGTGCGTGGTAAAGTTTATGGGGTGGGGATAATATTCCCGGGTTGGATTTAAATTGAAGGTTGTCCTGCCTGGGGGTGGCGGGGGTGAATTGTGAGCAGGTTGAATTATCCAACAAAAACAGACCAAAGGGCGGCGAAGTGGTTGCGGGGGCATGATTTTCATGTCAGTTGGTTTGCTGGCGGCTGGTTGGTGGCCTGGCCTGATGGCCATACTTTTACGAAATGTCCGCCGGGGCACGTTTCTGATTTTGTGGTGTGGTCGGTTGGGCGTGGTCGGTTGAATGTGAATTATCCTTCGGTGCGTTATCGTGGGGACTTGCCGGGGCACCTGGTGGCGGGTGTGTTCACGGCTCGGAATTGAATTGAAGTGAGATATAAAGCATATCAAGGTCTAAAGGGATGGTACGTTGCCGTTAAACAAGGTGAGGCGTCGTACGGCGAGCCTTTGAGTGATGAAAATCTGACCAGGGCGGCGGCGCGTCAGATGGCGAAGATCATGAATTTCCCGAATACTGCTTCTATTATCGAATACAAAGGTGTAATTATTGACGACATTAAAGATCATAGAAACTAATACAATGTTCGCGCGTCGTTTTGCCTGGCGGCGATGGGGGTGAATTATGAGCATGAGGAAACGTCAAAGAGAAGTTGATTCTGTGGCCATTGAGTCGTTGGTGCGGTCTGGTTTTCAAGTTGAGTTGTTTGCTGATGGGTGGATGGTGGGTTGGCCTGATGGGCGTAGTGTTACGTTTTGTTTGCTGGGGTGTGTTTGTAATTTCGTGGCGCGGGTGGCGGTTGGACAGACGCCGTCGAATCGTTGGTGGGAGGGGCAGGCCGGGAAGTGGCATGATCATCCTGTACCTTGTCCTCACGGGTTGGATTCAAATTGAAGGTTGCGATATGGAAAAGGTGCAGGTGGGTTGGACTTGGTGTTTGCGCTGTGAACGTTGCTACGTGCTCGGTGAGTTTCGTATGGTGCGCGGGTTGCGGTTGTGTCCTTATCCAGATTGCGACGGGGACCAAGTGCTTGATGGGTTCTCGTGGCTTGATTATCGTTATGGGAAGGGTGTTGAAGTGAAGAATCCTGAGTGGCCTGTGCGTGATAAAGTTTATCCCCTCTCCCGCCGGCCGGTGAGCGCACGAGGTTTTGGTCGTGTAGGTTGGCGGAGGCCGTGGATTGGAAGTACGTTGCGTTGAAGGTGGAGGAGGGATGATTCAACCCGGTGTTTTTCGGTTCTGGGTTGACCTCGGTGATGTTCATCCCTGCCCCACCGGAGACGGATCCATGGCCTGCAAGTGGCGTGCGCCGTCCTGGTGGGGTTCTTATCTTGCGCCCCAAGTTGATCGTCATGCCTGGCAAGTCGCGCCAGGATACAACGTCGCGCAATTTGACGCCATCCTGCATCGGATTGACCTGATCGCCGGCCAGCTTGCCAAAGTGCCGACTTCAAGCCGTGAAGTGGCGACGGTTTCGTCGGTCCTTGATCTCAAGGTCTTGCCAGGGGGCGGCGGTTGAAGTTACAATGCCATGAAATAGGCCACAGAATACCTTGACTTCCGGCCATGAATCATGTAGCGTTTAGTATTATGAATGTGAAAATGAGCGACGGCATTGTCCCGTTCGGACGTTTCTTGGGTAACGACTCCTCGCACAATTTTTGCAACCTGGCACGGCAATTCCTTGACGCTGCAAAGTTCACCGACGCGGGTTTCAAGGGCGCTCACAGCTGGCCGACTTACTTTCTAGTGTTCCAATCGCTCGAGAACTTCCTCAAAGCGTACCTTTTGGAGCATGGGGTAACCCCGGGCCACGTTAAGAGCAGAGTCGGCCATCGTATTTGCGACGCTCTCGCCGAGGCAAAAGCCAAGGGGCTAGCGGTTCAAGCTCCCAAGGACGTGGAAGACGCCGTCGCAGCGCTGAGCAGGGATTACACGGCGCGCGATTTTCAGTACCGCAGCGTTGGACAGTGGACAGTTGTATTGCCGAGCGTGGTAATCGACTATGTTGAAGCGGTCAGCAAGGCCATTGATTATTGAAGTTATCCATGAATGAGGCATCGCCGAACAAATCGCTGCAGGCAGCGGCCGCGTGTGCGCCGCTTCCCTTGTTTAAGTATAGTTAATCGCACTTTGATTTTCGGTCATTTGCACCTTGTTACGCCGGCGTAACTTGACGGAACAGGGATTGGAAGTCGCGCTAGCGTTATTGGCCCGTCCGGCCTGAGGACTAAAAGCTCTTGGTACTGCGGTCTCCGTTTGTCTGGAATTATCCGCCGGCATTGCGATTGTGTTTTGACCGCATCCACCCTATAAGCTTTTGTGATTGACATTCAGGGTCAAACGTATAGTTTAGATGGCGCGGTCTGGCGCGTAGGGTTTGCGGGTTGCCCTTGCGTTGTGTCTGGTGTGTCCAGAGGTCCAGGCCGGACGGGCTGACGGATCGGCAGTAAGCGTGGGGTCGTGCGCTTGCTGTCGGCCTTTTGGCAAGCCCTGTAGGGGCGCAAGTCCAGGGTGTCGGATAACTGCATCTTATGAGTTTTTGCCGTTTCTTGGCTGGGGGTTCCCCTCCCCTGCCCCGGAGTTATTCACCGAGTTATTCACATCGCGGATTTATGTTGTTTGTTATATTTAATATAGATTGCTGGATATGAGGCCGCATTTTACCAACCGGCCACTGTGACCGACCTTTTCCGACCGCCATCATGCCGCCTAACCGCTCCCGCCATTCCGCTGCCCCCGCCCTGCGTCGCGCCTATGCCCGCCTCCGCGCCGCGCAGGGTCACCAGCATTGGTGGCCCGCTCAAACCCCGTTCGAGGTCTGTGTCGGCGCCATCCTCACGCAGAACACGAGTTGGACCAACGTCGAGCGGGCGCTCGCCAATCTCCGTGCCACTGGAGCGCTCACCGCGGAAACGCTGTACTCACTGCCACCCGCGAAACTGCGCGAGTGCCTGCGCCCCGCCGGCTACTTCAACGTCAAGGCGCGGCGGTTGCGGGCGTTCCTCGCCGTTCTGATTGAGCAGTATGGTGGACAACTGGAGCGCTTGTTTGCCGGCGACACGCCCGCCGTTCGGGCGCGACTCCTGGCGATCCACGGCATTGGGCCCGAAACCGCCGACAGCATGTTGCTTTACGCCGGCGGCCACGCGCGGTTCGTCGTGGACGCCTACACGCGACGGATCTTTGCCCGCCACGGTTGGTGCGGACCGGACGCAAGTTATGACGAACTCCAGGTGTTGTGCGAAGGCGCATTGAAGCGGCGCGGCGCGGATGCACAGCTCGACTACTGGCAGGATTACCATGCCCAGTTGGTCATGGTCGGCAAGCACCATTGCCGCGCCCGCGACCCGCGCTGCGACGCCTGTCCGTTGCAAACGTTGCTGCCGGCGGGCGGCCTGCGGCCATTACCGTCAAAACCGCCCACCGCGCCTGCCTGACCGGTAGTGGCTCGCTTCCGCCGTCCAGCGGCACGCACCCGCGAATTCAGGACCCGCCGGACGGCCGGCTTGTAATTGGCCCCGCCCTTGCTCTATTCTCAATCCGACAAACGCGCCTGCATGAGTGGAGACAATCTGGTCATCGTACCAACTTATAACGAGCGGGAGAACCTTCCGTCGCTGGTCGAACGCGTGCTGGCCCAGCCGGTTTCGTTCTCGGTGCTGGTGGTGGACGACAACTCCCCGGACGGCACCGGCCGCCTGGCCGACGAAATCGCCGCCCGGGAATCCCGCGTGCAGGTCCTGCACCGGAGCGAGAAGAACGGTCTCGGCCGCGCCTACTGCGACGGTTTCAAGTGGGCGCTCGGGCGCGATTACGAGTTCATCTTCGAGATGGACGGCGATTTCTCGCACAATCCCGACGATCTGCCCAAGTTTCTGGCGGCGGCCCAGGAAGCCGACCTCGTCCTCGGCTCGCGCTATGCGCACGGCATTCGGGTCATCAACTGGCCGCTGCGGCGTTTGATGCTCAGCCTGGGCGCGGCCAAATATGTCCGGATCATCACGGGCATGCCGTTTTCGGATCCCACCGGCGGCTTCAAGTGTTTCCGCCGGCGCGCGCTGCTGAGCGTCAACCTCGAGGCGGTGCGTTCCAACGGCTACAGCTTCCAGATCGAAATGACGCACAAAATCTGGCGGCAGGGCATGAAGGTGGCCGAGGTTCCCATCGTTTTCACCGACCGTTTCCTGGGCACGTCCAAGATGTCGCGCCGCATCGTGTTCGAGGCGCTGGGCATGGTGTGGCGGCTGTGGTTTCAGAACGGTTTCCGGCGCTCCCCCCGCCCTGCCCTGCCCGCCGCGAGGGTATAGATTGGAGCGCAGGCAGTCCGGTTTACGAGGCGGTGCCGCCGCGGTAAATGCGCGGCACCCGGTGGCTGATGCCGGTGAAAACCTCCCAGGGAATCGTGCCAAACCACCCGGCCAGTTCGCTGGCGGTGATGGCCTCTTTGCCCTGCCGGCCGATCAACACGGCTTCGTCGCCCGCACGCGCCTCGGGAACGCCGGAAACGTCCACGAGCGTTTGATCCATCGTCACGCGGCCCAAAACCGGGCAGCGGCGGCCGCCCACCAGCACCTGCGCGCGGTTGCTGCCGGCGCGGGAATAGCCGTCGCCGTAGCCGGCGGTCAGGGTCGCGACCCGGAGCGTTTTCGGTGTCGTGAAAGTGCGGCCGTAACTCAGCGTCACGCCCGGCGGAACGGTTTTGACCAGGCTGACGCACGTCTTCCAGGCCAGCGCGGGACGCAACCGTTGCGCCAGGGCCAGCGGGCTCCGGCGGGTTCCCGGCGGCACGACGCCATAGACGAGCAGGCCCGGGCGCACGACGTTGAACAGCACGTCGCGCTCATGCAACAGCGCGCCGCTGTTGCACGCATGGATGAGTGGCACCTGGCTGCCGTGGGCGCTGATCGCAGCCACCGCCGCATGGAAGCGTTCGGCCTGGGTGCGCGTGAAGACGGCGTCATCCTCCGCGGCCGCGAAATGCGTGAACAAACCCTCCAGTTGAACCCCCGGAAGGGAGCGGATCTGCTCGGCGAGTTCCGCCGCCCGGTCCGACGCGACCCCCAGCCGGCCCATGCCCGTGTCCACAGCCAGATGCACGCGAACCAGACGGCGCTGCCGCATTCCTACACGCGAGAACGATTCAGCCTCCTCGAACGTGGAGATGGTCGGCATCACGTCGTCCCGCACGGCGTCGGCGACCTCGCCCGGCAGGCAGGCGCCCAGCATCAGGATCGGCCACCCCTCGCCCACGCTGCGGATGGCCCGGGCCTCGTCCAGATTGGCCACGCCAAAGATGTCGGTGCCGCTTTGCATCAACAACGCCGCGATCTGTTTCAAGCCGTGGCCGTAGGCATCGGCTTTGACGACGGTCAGCACCTTGACCGCGGGACCGACGCGATCCCGGATCCACGCCAGGTTTTCCCGCAGCGCGTCGAGATCCACTTCGGCCCAGCAGCGATGGAGGATGGACATGGGAAAAATGCAGTTTGCCGGGTTGGGCCACCCGGCGGATGTGGGTGGCGGCTTAAACCTCGCGCGTCAGGGTCCGGCCGAGTTGGAGCAGCCTCCGGGCTCCGGCCTCCGTGGCCGCTTCCGCGTAGATGCGCAGGATGGGCTCGGTGCCGGAGCCGCGCAGCATGAGCCAGGCGCCGTCGCGCGCCACGTACTTGACGCCGTCAAACGACTTGACCTCCGCGACGGGTGATCGCAGCAGCTTCGCCGGCGGGTGGTTCTTGCAGAACTCCATCAGCGCCGCCCGCCTTTCCAACGGGAAGTGGAGGTCGCTCCGCGCGTAACGATGCGGCCCAAATTCGCGCTCGAGGTCGGCGAGCAACCGCGTGATCGGCCGGCGTTCCATCGCCAGCATCTCGAGCAGGATCAGCCCGGCGGCGATGCCGTCCCGCTCGGGAATGTGGCACGGAAAACCGATGCCGCCGCTTTCCTCGGCCCCCAACAGCACACCGCCCTTCCGCATTTCCGCGCAAACATATTTGAACCCGACGCCCGTTTCGAGCAACGGCAGGTTCCACGCGGCGCACATCTTGTCCACCATCGAAGTGACGGTCAGCGTCTTCACCACTCGTCCGGTGGCGTGGCGATTGTGGACGTAATGGCGCAGCAAAAGACCGATGATCTGGTGGGTCGTCAGCGGGTTGCCCTGGCCATCCATGCCGCCAACGCGATCGGCATCGCCGTCGGTCACCAGGCAGAAAGCGTGCGGATGGCGGCGCAGGTAAGCGGTGCTGGGACCGTAGTTCAGGGCAATCGGTTCCGGGTTGATGCCGCCAAAGTTCGGATCATGGTTGCCGTTGAGCGTCGTAACGCGGCAGGTCGTCCCGGCCAACAGCTCCTCAAAACAATGGGCGCCGACTCCGAAAAGTGCGTCGTGGGCAAACCGCAGCTTCGACGCGGCCACCTTCTTGAAATCAACCAGCTTTCGGACCGCGCGATAATGGGCCGGACGCAGGTTCTGGACGACCACGCGGCCGGCAGCCACGGCGTCGGCAAGCGGCAGGCGCCGAACGGGGTTGGCGTCGAGGCGCGCCTCGACCGCCTGGCAGATCGCCGGTTCCGCCGAACCGCCATACCACCCCTTGAGCTTGAATCCATTGAACGCGGCTGGGTTGTGGCTGGCCGTGATCACCACCCCGCCCACCGCCTTCTGGGCAACGACGGCGAGCGACACCGCCGGCGTGGGGGTCGGGTCGGGCGTCAGCGTAACGAGGAATCCGTTGGCGGCGAGCACTTCAGCAGTGCGTTGCGCGAAGCGGTCCGAGGCGAACCGCCGGTCATAGCCGATGACCACCGCAGGCCGGGTTCCCGGCGCCGGCTCTGCCTTCCAGTAATCCGCGGTCGCCTGCGCCACCCGCTCGACATTGGCGAACGTGAAGTCCTCGGCAATCACCGCGCGCCAGCCGTCCGTGCCAAATACGATGGGGCTCATGGGGAAACCGCCGAAACCGGAACGGAGTGAGACCGGATTGGCTCGTCTGGCCGCGCGGCGACGCTTCCCCTGCCCTCGCCCGCTCGCACCACGGCCCGGCGCATCCGCGCGATGGCGGCTTTTAAGTTGCGATGGCCAAACAAACCGGTGCCGCTCACGAAGGTGTCGGCGCCGGCGCGCGCGCACTCGACCGCGGTGGCCTCAACGATACCGCCGTCCACTTCGAGACGAAAACCCAGCGCGTTCTTGCGCCGCCAGGCATCCGCCTGCAGGAGTTTCGGCACGGTTTCTTCGATGAACGGCTGGCCGCCGAACCCGGGATTCACGGTCATGACCAACAGCAGGTCAATGAACTTCAGGAAAGGCCGGACACTGGCGATCGGCGTGGGCGGATTGATGGCGAGCCCCACTTTCATCCCGAGGGATTTGATCTTCCAAAGCAACGGCTCGACGCGCCCATCCAACTCCACGTGAACGGTCAGGACGCTGGCACCCGCCTGAGCAAAGGACTCGAGCAGGATCTCCGGCCGCAGGCACATCAGGTGAACATCGAGGGGAAGACGGGTCGCCGCGCGGACCGCCTGCACGAACGCCGGCCCGAAGGTCAGGTTCGGGACGAAATGTCCGTCCATGATGTCCACGTGCAGCCAGTCGGCGCCTGCGCGTTGGGCGCGGGCGGCTTCCTCCGCGATGCGTCCGAGGTCGGCCGCCAGGAGTGAAGGAGCAATCAACATCCGGGCGAAACTACGCGAAGCCACCCGCCGGGAGCAAGCCTCGCTGTAGCGCGGGTAGTGTCCGAATTTGAACGGAGCGCGGCTGTGTCGGAGACCAGCCGCAGCGTTTTCCACCGGCTGCGGCTGACGCATCGCGCCCAGCCGCACTCCTGGAAACGGCAAGGCAGGCCACTGCCCTGCCAACCCGCCTCAGCCTGCAAGGCCCAGTCAACCTTGGCGCACCCTGCTCCGGTCGTCATAGTTGCCGATCCCGCACCGAGGTTTCACCGTGCCTGCGGCAGGGTTTCAGAGGCGCCTGGCGACGTGCCCGCTCGGGCCGCACCACGACGCAGGGGACGCGCGGGAAGACCGGGAAACGCTGACGATTTGAGTTTTGACACCGCTGGGGACATTCAACCCCGCCGCGCGCCATTCCGTGAGCGGAAAGTCGGTGTTGGCGAGCACCGATGAGAGCGGGACGAGGAAAAGGTCAGCACCGTTGTGACCCAGGATGATTAGCGGGGCGAACTTCGCGGCTGGTCAGGTACGGAATCGGCAGGAGAACGACGTCATTTTTCGAGCAGTTCATTGAAAACGTCGTCCGCGGCGTTGTCCCAGATCCTGGTCAAAGATCCTTCGGGGAGTTTCAACCACGCTCCGCGTTCCAGGTCGGATTCGATGGTCACGCGCACGCGGGATTTCTCCGGCAGCGACAACGGACACGGCAGAACGATCTTGCCGTTTTCGTAGGTGGCTTCAAGCGTCGTTGTCATCGAGCAAAAATAGCGGCGTGGTCTCGTTTTCGCAAGTTACGGTTTCGCGGCGAGCCACTTCTTGGCCGAGGTCGTCGCCCCCCTCGCCCTGCCCTTCCTGTGCCGCCTTGGCAGGTCGATCTCCCACGCTACGTCAGGGGCTGCGGGTTGCGCCAGGCGTGCGCGGCCGGCGCGAGCAGGTCGTCCGCCGCCACGGGACCCCACGTGCCGGCGGCGTAGAATTCACGGTTGGTCAGCGGGGTGTCGGCCCAGGCTTCGCGGATCGTGTCCACAATTCCCCATGCGGTTTCCACTTCATCGCGACGGATGAACAGTGTGGCATCGCCGGCCATGGCTTCGAGCAGGAGCCGTTCATAGGCCTCCGGTGTGTAAGCTCCGAATTCGGCGTCGTAACTGAAATGCATGCGCACCGGGCGGACGGCGGTGCTGGCCCCGGGCACCTTGCCATTGAACCGGAGCGTGATGCCTTCGTTGGGCTGCAGGCGGAGCGTGATGGCGTTGGCATCCAGCCGCGGGCCGCATTGGGCTGCGAACAGGACATTCGGCGTTGGCCGGAACTGGACGCGGACCTCGCTGGCGCTGAGCGGAAGCAGCTTGCCGGTGCGCAGGTAAAACGGCACGCCGGACCAGCGCCAGTTGTCCACCAGCAGCCGCAGCGCGACGTACGTCTCAACATTCGAGTCGGGCCGGACCTTGGCCTCCTGGCGGTAGCCCGGACAGAACTGACCGTTCACGTGACCGGCAAAGTACTGGCCGCGCACAACCTGACGGGCGACTTGTTGGGACAGAAGAGGTCGAATTGACTTGAGCAGCTTCACCTTCTCATCGCGGATGGACTCGGCCGCCAGCGACACCGGCGGTTCCATGGCCACCAGCGACAGGACTTGGAGCAAGTGGTTTTGGACCATGTCGCGCAACGCCCCGGCCTCCTCGTAATATCCGCCTCGCTGGCCCACGCCGAGTTGTTCGCTGACCGTGATTTGCACGTGGTCAACGGACTGACGGTTCCAGAGCTGCTCGAAAATGGCATTGGAAAACCGGAACATGAGGATGTTCTGCACCGTCTCCTTGCCCAGGTAATGATCAATGCGGAAGATCTGGGCTTCGTGGGCGAACCGGGTCAGTTCGGTGTTCAGCGCCTGGGCCGAGGCGAGGTCGTGGCCGAATGGTTTCTCCACCACAACGCGCTGCCAGAAGGGTCCCGATTCCTCCCGGCGCAGCAAGCCGGTCGCGTGAAGTTGCTCCGCCACGTCGCCGAACTGGCTCGGCGAAACCGCCAGGTAGAAGAGCAAATTACGCGCGAGGCGCTCGTCGCCGAACCCTTGCAACCGTTCCTCCAACCGCCGGTAGGCTGCCGCATCGTTCAGGTCGCCAGGACAATAAAATACGCTTTCCGCGAACGCCTGCCACTGGGCGGCGTCCACCGGTTTGGTGCGCGAGAACTGCGCGAGCGCCTGCTCGAGTTCATCCCGCCAGGTCGCGTCGGTTTTTTCGCGCCGCGCGAAACCCACGATCCGGCAGGGATCTGGCAACAGCTTCCCGCAAAACAAATGATAGAGCGCCGGGATAAGCTTGCGGGCCGTGAGGTCGCCGCTGGCGCCGAAAATGACCACGGTGCACGGGGTGGGCTGACGGTGGGCCTCACTGAGGCGGCAGACCATCAATTCGTCGAGCTGGCCAGGTTCGTCCATGACCCGTAACATGACGCCAACTGGCGCGGGTTTCAACTGCGCACGGGCCCGTCAGCGCCCGTGAAACACCACGGTCCCGCCGGAAAAGTCCGCCGGCAGAATGAGGGCCCCATCGCGCGTTGGCTTGAAGCGGCGACCGTTCACTTCGGCTGCCCGGATCGCTCCCGCGCCCGGGATGTCCAGCTTCAACCGGCCCGCGCGGAAGCGGAGGTCGGCCTTCAACGGCGGGCTCCCGGGATACAGCGCCGGCTTGAGCACCAGGCGATCGTTTTCAAAACGGACGCCGAGCAGATGGCGCACGACGAACAGGCTGATTTCACCCGAAGTCCAGGGAATGAGTCCGGCGGTGGGCGTCTGCGACCGGACGAGCGGGATTTCTTCAAACCACGCGCCGGTGCGACCGCCGGCCGCGGTGTTCAGCCATTCGAGCGTGCGGCGGCTGCGGTCGAAGAGCCCCGCTTCATGCTGTGCGCGGAGAATGAAGCAAGTGGCGAAGGTCCACGGTCCCGGTTGGTCGCACTGGCCGCTGGAATGATAGCGCTCATAACCGCCGCCAAACCACCGTGCGTTCCAGAGCCGCTCCAATTCGTCGAGCGTGTTGCGTGCCAGCTTCGAGTGGGGATCCGCAATGTGAAAGGCAATGGGCAAAGCCATCGTGGCGTCGGGTTCCGCGAGATGGACCGATTCGGTCGCCAGCGGCACGTCCGCCGCAGCAGCCGGAACACGAAGGGTACGTACCCATTCGCCGCTGACCGCCCGGCGTTTGATGAGCCGGCCATGCTGCACCAGCGCCCGCGTGGGATGAGTCAGCATCGCCGACTGGATGCGGTCGGCTTCAGTCCGCCAGCGCGCGGCGCGGTCCTCAGCCCCGAGCGGTCCGGCCAGGGCCGCCGCGTCACGCAGCCCCAGCACCACGTAGGTCTGATAGGCCAGTTCATTCGCATCGTCCAGGGTGCGTTCCCAAAACTCACGCCGGTTATGCACCATGCCGGTCGCATCACGGAACTCCGGCCGCAACGGTCGCTCGATCAACGCCAGCAGTTTGGCGTGATGTTCGCGGAGCAAGGAGTCGTCACCCGTCCAGTCCCGGTAAGCCTTCAGCGCGTGCATCAGTTCGCCCATCTGATCGAACTGCTCCCGGTCGGGGTCGTCGAAGCCACCGGCGATCATGGCGTTGCCCTCGGCGTTGACCATGTGCTCGAGGACATGCGCCAGGCCGTGGCGCGCGAGTTCAAAATGCCCGGCGTGAATCAGACCCAGCAGGGTGTTGGAGGCGTCGCGCACCCACTGCGCGCCGTACTCGAAAATCCCGGCATCCATCACCCCGTTGTCCGCAACCATGCCGGGCAGTCCGAAGCGAGCCTTGTCGAAGACCTCGCGCACGGTCGCATCGCTGGTCTGAATCGCGGATGCCGCAGCCCACTCCTTCCGAGTCTCCGCCAGAGAAGCCGCAATGTCCTGGACCCCGGGCGTGCCTGCAGTCGGCAGCGGCGGCCAGGAGGCGTCCGCCGGCGGAATTTGTGCGACCAGCAGCGTGTCCACCGAAACGGTCTGACCGGGCGCGACTTTCAGGGGACCGATTTCAAGGAAGCCCTGCTCCGGCATCAGCCGGGAGGCCTGTCCAGTGGCCACGGCCAGTGCCAGGCGGCAGCCCGCCTCTTCCTGAACCAGCCAATTATCGCGGGCGGAACATGGCCCGGGCGGGAGCGCCAGCCGCAGGGTGACTGCTTCCGAACCGCCGAGGTTGACCGAGGCCAGTTCCATGCGCCGGATGAAAACCCCCGCATCCTTCAGCGCAAAGAGACGCTCCGTCACGCGCAGCCCGCCAGCCCACCACACCGCCTCGACCGCCGGAATCCCGTCAACCTGCGTCCAGCGGGTCTGCGTCTGATGCCCCAAAGCGGTAAACGCGAAGCCTCCCAATCCGACTTGCAGGGCGCTATTGATGAAACCCTGCCCGTCACCAAAGTTGAACGCCGTTGCCTTGCGCGCGGACTGCTTGTTGTTCTGCGCGTCGAACAGCAGGTAGAGAAACGCCGGGGCCAGGTCGGCTTGGTCCGCTTGGGCGATGAGTTGGGCGCGACCGCTGCGCAGGACGAAATACTCACGGCCATCAAAAAACGACGACGTGAGCGATCGGACGACGCCGGGATCCAGCGCGGCGGCCTGGGCGCTGCTGACCAGCATTGTCAGGAGCGCAAACCATCCGCTCCAGAACCAGTGACCCTGCTCGCGCCGGGTCCCGCACGTGGAATTAGTCACGGTTATCATGCCATCATCCAGGCCGCGCCGATGTCCGGTCGCTCCGGATCGGCATTAGCCTAATGCCCGATCCTCAGGCCCCGCCCGCGAGTTCTGAACCGGTGCGACTACTTCGCCGGCTGGATTCGCAGAACGGTTACGGAGTTGCCCGGAAAGTCATGCTGGAGGCGGTGACCCGTGATCGGAATGGTTTGCGCCACCGGCGCCACCTTCGTCGGGTTCTCCAGCGTATTCTCATCGGTCGCCTTTTCGGAAGTCAACACCAGGGCCTCCGCGTTCGCGGCCAGACGGTCCGCGCCATTAAGGGTGATCTCCGTCGGGAGCTTGTCCTCCGTCACATTGACGACCTTGAGGATTACCTCGCCGCTCGCATCCACGCGCGTCGCCGAGGCATACACGGGCTTGACCGGCGCCGACTCGACGTCATGCATCAACTTGCCATCGAGGTAGCACTTCACATTGCCGCCCTTGACCTCGACCCGGATGTCATACCAGCGGCCGGTTTCGATCCCGCCCGGCACGTCGTTGCCCGCGACGCCTTCCATTTCGATGGCCGAGCGCGTGTTGCCCCAGCCACCGATGTTCCACCAGGACTTGGCATTCTCGTCCTTGACCCCGAACAGAATCAGGAACCCTTCGGCGCCGCCGAGTTTTCGGGCCTTGAGCGTGTAAGTGTAGTCCGTCCATGCGCTGTCGCCGGCCAGGGCACGCACATTTTCCGCCCCACTGGTCTGTCGCAGGGCGCCGTCCTGCGCTTTCCAATCGCCGCTCAGGGGCTTCCAGCCGTTCATGTCCTGGCCAAAGTCGGACGCGAAAAGTATCTGGCCATCGTGCGTCACCTTGATGTCCTTGAACTCCGCCTGGGTGAGCCACGTCCCCACGCCGATCCGCCCACGCTTCGGTTTCGGCGCCACCGCCGGCGCCTCCACCGTCACCGGGAGCACCACATCGCCGCGGTTTTCACTGAACATTTTCTGAACATAATAGGAGGGCAGTCCGAACACGCGCGCGCTGTCGAAATTAATCAGGTCGGGGTTCCACCGCTTGTGATTGATGTTGACGAACAGGGGGGCATAGCTGGCCATAACGACGACATCCGAGTTGCGCTCCAGGCCGGTCATGAAAGCGGCTTCGCCCACGGCGCCACGGAGATTCCCCTGCCCGCAGCCTTCCGTGACCGCATACTCGCCCACGAAGACCTTGAACCCATCGCGTTTGTATTTATCGTAGCGGTTCGCCTGCGCGATAAAGAACTCCGGGTTGCTGTAATAGTGTTCGTCCACGATGTCCACCTGGCTGTCCTGGGGGATGCCGCCCCAGACATCGGCAATCAGGTGCACGTCCGGGTATTTGGCTCTGATCGCGCGGCAAAACAGCGCGTAACGTTCGGCGTAGGCGGGACCGCCGTTCTCGTTGCCGATCTCCATGTAGCGCAGTTTGAAGGGGGCCGGATGGCCATTCCTGGCCCTTAGCCCGCCCCAAACGGAATCCGCGGGACCGTTGGCGTATTCGAGAGCATCGAGCGCGTCCTGGACCCACTGCCCCATCTGGTCCAGCGGAATGACCTCCATGTGCGACATACCGACATTGATGCAGAAGAGCGGCTCCGCCCCCAGGTCCTCGGACATCTGGAGGTATTCGTGAAACCCGAGGCCGTGTGTCGCATAGTAACCCCAGATGTTCCAAAGCGGTTTTCGCTGCCCGACATCGCCGATCGTGTTCTTCCAATGGTTCATGTGCTCCATGTCGTCGCCTTCCACCCAGCAACCCCCCGGAAAGCGCACAAACGACGGCCGCAACCCCGCGAGCATCTCGCACAAATCCGGGCGCAGGCCATGGTCTTTCCACGTGGCCTTGGGTAGGAGCGATACCATGTCCAGCCAGACCGTCCCCTTCTGCGCGGTGCCGAGCACCAACCGGGCTTGTGAATCGGTGGCCTCGGCCTTCAGATCGAGCGTGAACGTCTGCCAGGCTTCCTTGATCCCTTCGATTTTTCCCGTGGCCAGGATTGTGCCCAACTTGCTTTCGATGCTGATGGTGAGCGGTCCGGCAAAACCGTCGGCGCACCGGGCCGCCGCGGAAAAATGATAGTCGTTGCCGGCGACCATCGCCATGCCCCAATAGCCGGGATTCACCAGGCACGCCTTGCCGCCGTCCGCACTCTGGATGTGCCAGCGCAGGCTGCGGCGGTTCATCGGGTTCAACGGCCGACTGGTATCCGTCGCCAGCTCCGCTTTCGCGTCTCCAGCCACCGTGAGGGCCCAGTATTCGGGTTGTTCGGAATCCTCGAAGGAGCGGTTGCGCACCAACTCGGGGTAGATGCCGCCATCCGCCGACAAGTTGATGTCCTCGAAGAAGATGCCCCACAGGGTCGGGCTGACCCGATGCCCCGGTTGGTCCACCGCCACGATCAGCCGCGCCGGCTCCGCCTGGAGCGTAGCCGAAAGGAGGACGGTTGGGAGCAGGGCGACCAATCCGGCGATCGTCGAGGTCGGCAGACGTTGTTTCATAGCCATGTAATGGTGCCTGTGTTCACGCCGGGCTTTCTGGTTCGCAGGGATCATCCACGGAAATACAGGTAGCCAGCGATAATGACGCCGAGCACGACGGCCGAGGCAACCACGTCGCGCCAGTCCCAACTGGCGAGCGACTGGGCGCGGTTTTCGACCGTTGTGGTGCCGAACGTGAGTCCTTTGATCTTGTCGTAGTCCGGCTCACGCGTGGCGTAGCTCACTACCACCATCACCGCGGCCGACACGAGCGTGATGAGCACGCTGAAGTACTGGAAGTAGATGTTGTTGATGACCCAGAGGAACGAGCCCTCCAGGTAGCCCTTGGGAATCGTCTTGGCGGCATCGAGGTAGCCGAACAACCCCAGCGTGACAGGCGTGTCCACCAACATGCGGAACAGGCCGAATGCGAAACCAACCAACATGGCCCACAGACAGCCCTGAGCGTTGAGGCGCTTCCAAAAGACCCCGAAGAAGAACACGACGAAGATCGGCGGCGCCAGGTAGCCTTGCACTGCTTGCAGGTAATTGTAGAGACTATGGGCGCCTTGGACGACCGGGATCCACAGCAAGGCGATGACGACCATGGTGATGGTGGCGGTACGGCCCATGCGCACGATCTCATGCTGGCTGGCCTTGGGCTTCCACTTCCCATAGAGGTCCACGGTGAACAACGTCGAGCAGGCGTTGAAGACGCCCGCCAGCGAGCCCATCAGCGCCGAAAGCAGGCTCGCGACCACGATCCCGCGCAGTCCGGCTGGAAGCAGGTATTTCACCATCAGTGGAAACGCGGCCTGGGCTTCGTGCGGAATGGGTTTGCCGCCGGGGGTCACCATGAGGCCCAACTCCGGCACCTTGCCGCTCTTGGCCAGCGCGAAGCAGATCAGGCCCGGAATGAGAAACAGGTACACCGGGAACAGCTTGAGAAAGCCGGCGAAGATGCTGCCGCGCCGGGCGGTCTGCTCGTTGGGGGCGCCCAGGGCGCGCTGGACGATATACTGGTCCGTACACCAGTACCACAGGCCGATGATCGGCGCGCAGAACAACATGCCCAGCCACGGGTAGTAGCTGTTGAAGTACCAAGCCATCCGGCCGCTCTCCTTGACCGGCGCCCAGGTGCCTTCCACGCCCGGCGGAATGAGCGGCTTCCAGAGGTTGAACATGTCCGAGCCGCACAGCCGCCGCAGCTCGCCCCAGCCGCCCAGCTTGACCAGTCCGTACACGGTCAGCAGCGCCGAGCCGCAGATAAGAACGACGGTTTGAACGGCGTCGTTGTAAGCCACGGCGCGCATTCCGCCGAGCGCCGTGTACAGGCCGGTCAGGCAAATCACCGCCACCGAACCGATCCAGAAGCTGTTGAGCTCGACGCCGCCCAGGTGGAAGTGGAGTTCCGGCAACAGCGTGGCGAAGACCACGCCGCCGGCGAAGATGCCCACCGCGATCTTGGACACGATGAACGTGATCAGCGACACGATGGAGAGGACGTAGCGCGAACCGGTCGAGAAGCGGCGCTCCAGAAACTCCGGCATCGTGAACACGAGCGACCGGGCGTAGAACGGCACAAACACCCACGCCAGCACCAAAAGGCACCAGGCGTGCAACTCGTAGTGCGCCATCGCCACGCCGTCGGTCGCGCCCGAACCGGCCAGGCCGACGATGTGCTCCGAGCCGATGTTCGACGCAAAGATGGACGCACCGATGATCCACCAGCCGAGGTTGCGGCCCGCCAGGAAGTAATCCGCTGCCGTGTCCTTCCGGCGCTTGACGACCCACCAAGCGACGCAGAGCAAAACCCCGAAATATAACAGGATCGCCAGCCAGTCGAGGGCGGTCAGAGTGGAGGCATCGGGCTGCGCCGTCGCCAGCAGAGGAGTGAGCGTATTCATCAATTGCCAGGGGGTTGGGGTTGGTTCTGTCCGTAATAAGCACCAGATCCGTGTTTTCTGAGGAAATGCTTGTCCAACAGCGCGCGCTGTATGGGTTTCGTTTGCGGATTAAGGCGGAGGGTTTCGCCGGCCAACTGGGCGATGAACTCCAGCACCACCGCGCTGTGGACGGCGTCATGCACGTCTGCGCCCCACGTAAACGGGCCGTGGCTCGCCACCAGTACCGCGGGATGTTGCATCGGATCGAGTTTTTTGAACGCCTCCGCAATGACGCGGCCGGTGTTGGCTTCGTAGTCGGTCCTGATTTCCTTGGGAGTCAGCAATCGCGTGCAGGGAACCTCTCCATACCAGTAATCCGCCTGTGTGGTGCCGTAGGAAGGAATGCCCCGCCGCGCCTGCGCCCACGCCGTGGCGTAAAGGCTGTGCGTATGAACGACGCCGCCGATCGCCGGGAACGCGCGATAGAGAACCAGGTGCGTCGCCGTGTCCGAACTCGGCCTGAGCCTGCCCTCGACGACCTCGCCCGTTTCGAGTGACACCACCACCTGGTGCTCGGGCTTCATGCCGGTGTATGGAACGCCGCTCGGCTTGATGACGACGAGTCCGCGCTCGCGGTCAATCCCGCTGGCATTGCCCCACGTCTGGATGACCAGGCCCTGCGCAACCAGATCGAGGTTGGCCCTGCAAACTTCGGCTTTGAGTTCTCTAAGCATGTTGTTCCTTAACCACGGAACACACGAAATACACGGGACGGATCACAAAATGATGCGTTGGTACTCCAGCTTGGGATGGTGACCGAAGTTCACGAGCAACCCCAGCCGGTAGCCGGTAGCTTTGAGATAATTCAAGACCTGGGCACAATGTTCGTCGGTCAGTTGGGTCACGGCTTTCAACTCCACGATGATCTTCTCGTAGCACATGAAGTCCGGAATGTACCG
This sequence comes from Verrucomicrobiota bacterium, assembly GCA_050012855.1. GTDB lineage: Bacteria > Verrucomicrobiota > Verrucomicrobiia > Limisphaerales > J093 > JAJXZJ01. The sequence goes on from JBEKGJ010000009.1 coordinate 90,929, forward strand.
CTGTTTCATTTCCCGGCCTTTGAAGCTGAGTCGAAGTGTCGCTTGCGCGGAGCACTGGATTTCCTGGAGGCCAAACTCCATCTCCAGACACTCCTGGTAAACCGGTTCCACAAAACCGTTGCCTTTCTCCTTGTACACCTCGAAGCATGCCCCGATGATCTTGTAGCTTTCGTCTTTGTAAAGCAGGTTCATAGGTGTTTGTCGAGTTTGCTTTCGTGTATTTCGTGTGTTCCGTGGTTAAAATGGACCTACTGCCGCACCCGGCTGCGAATTTCGATCAACGACTTCATGACACCGTGGAGATTGCCGCTCCATTCTCGGGTCCCAAACGCATCGTGCATCTGCTTGTAGAGCGCATAGAGCTGCTTGTAGGTCGCGTGCGCCTTCGGGTTTGGCCGATAGACCTTGGGCTTGAGGCCCGTCATCGCCCGCTGCGCGGCCGCAAAGTCCTTGTGCGCGCCCGCTACGACGGCACCTGCGATGGCCGCGCCCAGGGCGCAGGTTTGTGCCGAGCGGCTGATCTTCATCGGCCGGCCTGTAACATCCGCATAAATCTGCATCGTAATTGCGCTCTTCTCGGCGATTCCACCGCAATTCACGATCTGCTTCACCTTCACGCCGTATTCCTCGAAGCGATTGATGATCGTCAGCGCGCCATACGCCGTGCCTTCGATCAGCGCGCGATAGACCTCTGCCGGCGTCGTGTAGAGCGTCTGGCCGACGAGCAGGCCGGTCAGCTTCTGGTCCACGAGGATGGTGCGGTTGCCGTTGTTCCAGTCGAGCGCCACCAAACCGGATTCCCCGGGCTGGAGTTTCATCGCTTCCTCGTCGAGCGCCTTGTGCGAAAGTTCTTCGCCGTGCGGCTGGATGTAATTCACCCACCAGTTGAAGATGTCGCCCACCGCCGACTGCCCGGCTTCGAGCCCGTAAAACCCCGGCAGGATCGAACCGTTGACGATGCCACAGAGGCCTGGAATGTCGGCCAGCTTCTGCCCGACCGGCGCGACCATCATGTCGCAGGTGCTCGTGCCGATGATTTTCACCAGCGTGCCGGGCGCGATGCCGCTGCCCACGCCGCCGAGGTGCGCATCGAACGCGCCCACCGCCACCGGGATGCCGGCCGGCAGGCCCGTCCGTTTCGCCCAGTCGGTCGTGAGTCCGCCCACCGACTTATCTATCGCAAAGGCCTGCGGACGCAACCGGGCGCGCAGTTCGCCTAGCCTTGGATCGAGCTTGGCGAGAAACTGGGCGTCGGGGTAACCGCCCCAATTGTCGTTATACATCGCCTTGTGACCCGCGGCGCAGACGCCCACGGTTAGTTTGTCCGGCGCCTCGGTGCCGGTGAGCGCCGCAGGGACATAGTCGGCCAATTCGACCCAGGTGTGGGCGGCCTTGAACACATCCGGGCTGGTGCGCAGGCAGTGGAAAATCTTGCTGAAAAACCATTCGCTTGAGTACGTCCCGCCGCATTTGGCGAGATATTGTGGGCGCAGCTTGCGTGCGAGCGCGGTGATTTCGCCGGCCTCCTCGACGCCGGTGTGGTCCTTCCAGAGCCACGCCATCGCCGCCGGGTGGTTGGCGAACTTCTTTTGGAACGCAAGCGGCCGGCCGTCGGCGTCCACCGGCAACGGCGTGCTGCCCGTGGTGTCCACGCCGATGCCGATGACCTGTTCGGGTTTGAACCCCCGAACCTGGTCACGCGCATTGGCGAGGGCCTCGCGCATCGCGATCTCCGCGCCGTGGAGGTAGTCGGTGGGGTGCTGCCGGGCGAGGTTCGGATCACGGCCGAGAATGACGCCGGCGGTGCCGTGGGCATAACCCCAGACGGCGGTGCCGACTTCCTGGCCGTTGGCGACGTTGACAATGAGGGCGCGAACGGAGTTCGTGCCGTAATCCAGGCCGATGGTGTATTGGGCGCTCATGGTTTTGTTTGGGTCAACCGTGGGTCACAGGGAACAAGCAGTGGAAACATGGCTCATTGGTTGCTCTCATTGGGGGCTCCCGGGTGGACGCGTCGAATATTGAGGGCGCACCTTCCCCTGGGAGTCAAAGACCACCGGCAACAATCCCGGGCGTTCCCGCCAGGGTGCCCCGTCATCGCTTCCAAAGAAGGTGGACCACCAATGCCCCTTTTCGTCACGGAAGAACATGTTGTGTCCGCCATGCGGAATGGCCTCATAGCGCTCACCATAGGGACCGTAAATGTTGGTGGCGGTGGCAATAAAACAACTGTAGCGGCCGTCGCATTCATCGGAACAGTCGAGATAGTAGCGACCGTTTGCCTTGAAGACAAACATCCCCTCGAAGCCGACATGATCGAAGGAGTTCGTGCCAAAGATGCCCGCGCACAGGCCGGAATGGTGCCGGAGGTTCGGGTCGGTCGTCGTCGTGCGCAACCAGTGATAGGGCTCGGCGAGTCCGGACATATCCGGTTTCATCCGCGCGATTTTGCCGCTGTGCCAGAGGAAGTACACCTTGCCGTCATCATCCTGGAAGAGTGACGCATCGATCTCGTCGCCCAGGCGTTCGCCGGGCTGGACATCCGCATAAGGACCTTCGGCCCGACCGGTCGTGCTCTTCAGCAGGCCGCAGCCGGAAGTCTTCCCCGTGCCGTCCCAGCCGGGGAGGCTGTACGTCAGCCAGAACGTGCCCTTGAGGTAGTGGATTTCCGGCGCCCACAGCGGTTTTTTCGCCTTCCTGTATTTTTCGTGCCACGGGCTGGCACCGTACTTCCAGACAAAGCCCAGGGCTTCCCAGTTGGTCAGATTGTTTGAATGCCAGACTTTAATGCCCTCGTTATAATTCCAGAAGGGTTCCACGGTTCCGGTGAGATACCAGGTGCCGTCCGGTCCCCGGCAGACGGAGGGATCGCGCAGGGGGGTTGACATGAGCTGGCGCACCGGCAGGGCGTTCGTCGCCCTTGCCGACGAGTCGGCCGCCAGGCCTGTCCCCCACCCGGCGAAGAGCAACGCGAGAACGGCATCCAGGTTTAAGCAACGCACGGGCTTCATCGTCTGCCTATTCGTCATCGGCCTGCACGACCCGCCACTCATGCACGCCGGCGGCCCAGCCCGGTTTCATCTCCAGCACCAGGCGCAACGCCGTGGTCGTGATCGGGGCAAAGCTCGTCTCGCACCACTTGTCAGCAGTCACGGTGTAGTCCGATCGCGCCGCGACCGCCTTCCACTCCTGTCCTTCGAGGTATTCGACCCGCCAGGCGGCGGGCAGCCGGCATTCACCACGACCGGTGTCGTCGAACCAGAAGACCTTGGCCCCGCTCACGGTAACCGGCTGTTTCCACGTGTACTGAGCCCACTCCTTGCCGCCCTTGTGCGGCCACCAATGGCACAGCGCCGCCGGCTGTTCGCCGGAACTCTTGGGCTCAACGCCGTCATTGATGCCCGAGGGCTGGCAGTTGCCGCTCACGAAGGAAAGCGACACCGTCGCCGCTCCTTCCAGTCCATGAACCCGCGCCACCGTCGGCGCCGTCGGCAGCCAGACCCGCATTTCGCCGGCGGTGCGGTTGTCCCAGGCGAAATAAGGTATCGCTTTGACCGTCACCGGGTGCGGCAGCGAGACGGCTTGATAGAGCCGGTGCGACCAATCGGGCTCCGCCGCCGTCCGGGCTTGACCGCTAATACTAACAACGCCCCCGAGGAGATTTTCTTCCCGAGCAGTGCTGAGCTCGGTTTCCGCCGGCAGATAGAGGGATGCTAGTGGCTCAGGTTGGTCGCAGGCCTCCCAGCAATAAACCAAGGGACCGCGCTGCACTGCCAGCAAACCGGCGTCGGCTTTCGTGCGCGGATTCGCGGCAACGCGACGGACGGGCATGGGCAGGTCGAGTTGGACCAGGTCACCGTCCTTCCAGGTCCGGCTAAGAATCAGGTAGCCGTGATCTTTGTCTGGGGATGCCGCCGGCGTGCCATTGACTGACGCCGAGGCGCCCTCGCACCAGCCGGGAACACGCAGGCGAACCCCAAAATCGGCCTCCTTGGAGAGCGCCATCTTCAGCCGCACCTTGCCGTCCCACGGGTAGTCCGTGGTCACCTCAAGCGACACCGGTCGCCCTTTCACGGTTGTCTTGACGGTGCTCTGAATGTACAGATTCACCCACAGGGCGTCCGGACTTGTCGCATAGGCGTAGCCCCCCACCGCCGCGATGGTGCGGGCGGCATTGGGCGGACAACAGGCGCAGCCAAACCAGGGCGACCGATGGTGCCCGCCCGCACTGGCGAGTGGATTGACATAGAAAAAACGAGTGCCGTCGAGCGATACGCCCGAGAGCACACCGTTGTAGAGAGATCGCTCATAAACGTCGGCGAACCGCGCATCGCCGTAGAGCAAGGCGAGCCGGTGATTCCACTGGGCCAGGGCGACCGACGCGCAGGTTTCCTGATAGGCGGTAAGGTTCGGCAGGTCATAGTCGTCGGTGAATCCTTCATTGCTGGCGCTCGGACCGATGCCGCCGGTGATATACATGTTGCGTTCGGTCGTGTTGCGCCAGACGCGGTTCAGCATTTTCAACAGCGCCGCGTCGCCGGTTTCCGCCGCGACGTCGGTGGCGCCGCTGAGCAGATAAGCAGCCCGGACGGCATGACCCTTGATGTTGCGGTGTTCGCTGATCGGCACGTCATCCTGCCAGTAAGTGCCGTCATACTGGTCTTCAGGCGTGTGATGTTCGGTGGCAAAGTAATGTTTGCCGCGATTCTGAACGAAGAACCGGGCGAGTTCGAAGTAACGCCGCTCCCCCGTCACGCGCCACAACTTGACCAGCGCCAGTTCAATCTCCGGGTGGCCGGGATAGCCCAGTCGTTTGGGCGGGGGGCCAAACACCGAGTCAATGTGATCCGCCAGCTTTGTAGCCACATTCAAAAACGTCCGTTTTCCCGTCGCCTGAAAATGCGCCACGGCGGCCTCGAGCAGATGCCCGGCACAATAAAGTTCGTGGTTGTCGCGCAGATTGGTCCAGCGGTGGCCAGGTTCCTTCACGATATAATAAGTATCCAGGTAGCCGTCCGGTTGCTGGGCGGCGGCGATGGTGGCAATGAGGTCGTCGAGCCTGCGCTCGAACACGGGATTCGGGTGAGTTGCGAGCGAGTAGGAGGCGGCCTCAAGGGCCTTGTAAACGTCCGAATCCATGAACACCGGTCCCTGGAAACCGTTGGTCGCGCCCCTGGCTGCCAGCCGGAAGTTCTCCAGATTGCCGGCCTTCTCAAGGTTATCCAAGTTGACGGGGATGGATGCCAGCCGGTTGGTTTCCTGCCGGGGCCGCCAGAATCCGTCGCGGATCTGCACGTCAGTGAAAGGTACGGCCTGCAACTTGACCAAGGCAGCGTCGCCGGCGAATCCCAACACACTCCCGGCCGCGAGGCCTAACAAGCCAATCAGTAATTTCATCATCATGAAAGTTTCATGGGTGCCCGCCTACGGCGCTTTGATGCGCAGGACCGTCACCGAATAGCGAAGGAACGTCTGCTCGAATTGGGGACCCTCCGGTTTGACCGTCCGGGTCTGCGGTGCGACGCGCAAGGGGTGGTCGAGCGTATTCTCCTGGCCCAGTTCCGCCGCCGTCAGCACCGTCACCCGCGCCTTTCCTGTGACGCGGCCCGTGCCGGCCAGGTTGACGTTGACTCGCTGGTCTTCCCCGGTGGCATTGACGAATTTAAGAATGATCTCGCCATGGGCTTGGTCGCGGCTGGCGCTGGCGTAGAGACGCGGCGTTGCTCCGACGCCCGTCAGGCGGGTTGGCAGGACGAAGTCCCCCCGGTTCCGGCTGAAGAGTTGTTGCACATAATAGCTGGGCGAGGCGAAGGCGCGCCGGTTGTCGAACCAGATGAGATCGGGCGTCCACTGCCAGCCGTCCACGTGTGCCAGCAGCGGTGCATAGGAGGACATGACCACCACGTCGGCGTTGCGTTCCAGCCCGGTCATGTACGCCGCCTCAGCCAGGGCGCAGCCCCAGTCGTTGCGATTGTCGGGGCTGACCGTCTGCACGCTCTGCGCGGCGTATTCCCCCATGAAGACCTTGGGGCCGTTCCGGTCATACTGATCATACCGGTTCGCATGGTCCAGGAACCAGGCGGGCTTGTCGTAGCAGTGCTCGTCCACGATGTCCGCCTTCAACTCCCGCAACCGCGCCCAGGCAAGGTTGAAACGCTCGTCGGCCGGGCTGGGCCCCGCGCCGGCAACCAGCTTGATCTCCGGGTGCTGCGCCCGGAGGGCGGTGGCGAAGCGTTCATAGCGCTCAAAATATTGGGAGCCCCATTGTTCGTTGCCCACGCCCAGCATTGTGAGATGGAAGGGTTGCGGATGCCCCATCGCCGCCCGCGGCGCCCCCCAACGACTGCTGGCCGGGCCGTTGGCGAATTCGATCAAATCCAGCGCGTCTTGAATGTAAGGTTCGAGCTGGTCCACCGGCGCCAGTTCGCCGGAGTTGAACTGGCAGGCCATGCCGCAGTTGAGAATGGGCAGCGGCGCGGCGCCGATGTCTTCGCACAATTGAAAGAACTCAAAGAACCCCAGGCCAAACGATTGATAGTAGTCCGGGGTTGGACGGTGTTTGAACTCGTCGTTCCAGCGGTTCATGATGAGTTTCCTCTCGGCCACCGGGCCGATGGTGGTCTTCCACTGATAACGATTCGTAAGCCAGTGTCCCTCCACGATGCAGCCGCCCGGGAAGCGCACAAAGCCCGGCTTGAGCTCCGCCAGCAACTGGACCAGGTCGGCCCGCAGCCCGTTGGGACGGTCCTTCCAGGTGTGCTCGGGAAACAACGACACCATGTCCAGATCCAGCGTTCCCGTGCCTTCCATCACGAGCCGCAACTGCGCCTTCGCGTCGGTGGCGCCGGCCCGGAGCAGCGCGGTGCGTGTTTGCCAGGTGTTGCCGAAGTGGTCGAGGATGCTGACCGCGAGCCGACTGCCCGTAGCGCTGGCCAGCTCAATTCTCAATCGTGGCGAGCCTCCACCTGCCTGTCTTGCCTGGATGGAAAAGCGGTAGTTCGCCCCCCGCCGCAGGCCCATGCCACGAAAGCCCTCATTAGCCACGCCCCAGCCCTGGCCCGGTTCGGTTACCCTCAGACGCAGATAGTGCGGGTTGGCAGGGGTGAGAGGATTGTCCTCCCGCACTTCGATCGTCCCCGCACCGGCTGGGTTGCTCAACGCCTGCCAACCCATGAGCGGATCGGGAAACTCAAAGGAACGGTTTTTGACCAGCTCGGCATAAAGGCCGCCGTCCGCCCCGAGATTAATGTCCTCGAAAAAGATGCCCCACATGCTGGGACTGATCCGGGCCCCCGGTTGGTCCGTTTGAATGACCAGCTCGGTCGCCGCGCGAGCGCCCGCCAGCCAGCTACAGGTCAGCAGGGCCAACGTGAGAGGAAAGCAACGCATGGTCATGGGTGGTTCAAGATTGGTTTGCAGGCCGCATTAGGGCAAGGCGGAACCAGGGTTGAGGGAATTCCGCTTCGTTACCTCGTCCCCGGCCAGCCGCAAGTGGGACGCGCGCCCGTCCTCTTCGGCCAATGGAACAACGAGGCGGTCAATGGCCGCGGCCACCAGGCCCGCGGTGCGCCGGCGTGGCGCCATGACGCAATCCACCTGGCCGAACCGGCCCCAGAGTGAACCCCGGATGATCGAGTCCGCAAGATGGCGAAAGACCAGCGGCGGCAGTTCGCTCGGGCTCCCGGTGATCACGACACGCCGCAGACCGAGGACATTGAGCGAACAGGAAATGACGGCGGCGGCGGCGTCCAAGGCCGTGGCCAGCCAGCGTTCCATGCCGCGCTCCTGGAGACGGCGCACCAACGCGGCCCAGGAAGGCGCAGTCCGTGGGTGAGCGCTTGCCAGGCTCTGCAACAACCCGCGCGTCGAGATCAGGGTTTCGACGCAACCGATGCCACCGCAACCGCAGGAACGCCGGTTGCCGGGGACGGGGGTATGCCCCAATTCGCCGCTGATCGGGAGCCGCGGCACGTACACGGTCCCGTTCAGGATCACCGCCCCGCCCACGCCCTCCCCCATGTCCACGAGCAGGAAGTCATCCTCGTCCGGGTTCGCATATTGATGGCCAAGTGCCAGCGCCCGCTCCTCCTGGACCAGGATCACAGGGACGTCCCAGACCTGACGGATCAACCCGGGCAGGTCGCGATTCTCGGTCCAATGGAGATTGGGGGAAAACAGCACGCGTCCGGCGGGCTCATCCACGATTCCCGGCATGCTGACCAGCAAGCCCCAAAGGCCGCGGGATGGCAGCGGGACCGCCGCCCTGCTTAGACTGGCAACCCATTCATCCGCCGAGCCGGGCGTGGCAAATTCGACCGTCCAATGATCGTCGTTTTCCGCCCCCACCGGCATTGGGGTCAGGCGCGTGGCCGAGACACCCAGTTGCACGGCCAGAAAACGCGGGTGGGTGCGGTCCAGGCGCAACATTCGCCCGGGCCGGCCCAGCCGCGGCGTGCCGTTGGCGGGGGCGACGTGGCGGTCGGTGTGGGTGCTGTCCACCTCCTCGAGCACACCCAGACGCAGGAATTCGTCGGCAATCTTGCCGGCGGTGGGCTGGCTCATGCCGAGGGACTTGGCCAGATCCGCCCGGGAGGCCAGACCAAGGCGCTGCAAGCGGGCCAGCAGACTGCGCTTGTTCAGATGACCCATCTTGGCTGGAACGACAACCATAATATACTTAGGAAATCTTACGAAAGAATGCCATAAGGCCGGCACCCGCTGTCAAGCAACAAACCACCCACCGCCAAATCCACTAGCGCGGATTTCTCATTGAGGTAACCAGGAGGATTTGGAGGCGGATACGAGGGAGAAGGCCTTGCGGGCGTTTCGGGCAGCCATGAAATCGTAAAAGCCCTGAAGGGTCGCTTGGCGTTTGTT